>JBQCGP010000064.1:0-51091 GCA_051955535.1 Gaiellaceae bacterium
CTCTTAATCCCAAGGTCGAAGGTTCGAATCCTTCACGGCCCATTCCGACCGATGGTGGGAAGCGGGAACCCGCACTCGTCCGAGGGGTGAGGTCGGCGAAACGGGTGACGTGAGCGAGATCGTGCCCCCATCCGTGCCCCCGCCGGTTTCGATGCCCGAATGAACGAGAGCCCCGCTTCGGCGGGGCTCTCACTGCTCCGGCGGCTTCCCCGTTGGCACGCTGGTGCGGGGGCAGCCGCCCTGCCGTCGTCACATGTTCGGACAGTGGTGCGAGTGCGAGTTCGAGTTCGGGCTCGAGTTCGACTGCGACTGGGACGGCGTCGTCGTCGTTGACGAGCCACCTGATCCGGACGAAGACGACGAGTTTCCGCTCGCTGCGTTGGCGATCGCGGCGCCGCCGAACGCCATCGCGCCGACGAGTACGACCGCTGCGAGCACCTTCTGCATCCTCGTGACCATCAATCACCTCCTTCGGTTGTTCGCCGTCCTCCAGTCAACTGGCGCCACATGTGAGAACGCTGTGAGCCGCCTAAAAAGCTCCTAAGGAGCGAGTAACGCGGCGCGTCGGTTCTTTGCAGCGGCGACTGCGATCGACGTCTGTCCGCAGTTGGAACGCCGGGCGAACCTCGTGCTCGGCGCGGCCGCACGCCTCGCAGTACCACAGCACAACGCGGGCACCCTTCCCCACGACGAGCCGACCGCTGAGCTCGACGCACATCGGCCGTGTGACTACAGAGTTGCGACTACCCCCGACTTTCGCGCAGTAGAGCTTCCAAGCGGTCGAGCCGCTCGTTGATGCTGCGCACGTCATGCTCTGTGGCCGGGGCGGCGCCACCGCCAGTGCGCCTCGTCCGCTCGTCGGCCTGTGCTACGAACGAGCTCGTGATCGCCGCCGTGACCACGGACAGGAAGGCGAGGCCGAGCAGCATCACTAACGCCGCCACGAGCCTCCCCGCGGTGCTCGTCGGGACGTGATCGCCGTAGCCGACGGTGGTGACCGTCTGGACGGCCCACCAGAGCCCCAGGCCGACCGTTGTGAAGTTCTTGGGGTCGATCGCTGTCATGAGCAGGCCGCAGACAACCGTCGCGGTGGTCGTGATCGCGGCGATGACCGTGGCCCCGCCTCGGGGGGTTGCGGCACGATCAATGGCGCGGTCGAGCCAACGCTCGACGCGGGTCTCGTCCTCCACCTGCGCCGAGTTCGCCTCGGCCGCCGCGCCTCCTACCTCTCTGGCCTGACTACTGAGTAGCAACATTCGCGCGTTTTACCGGCGCTTGGGCGTGGCTTGACCGCGGCGACCGATGCTTCGGCGACCCCAAACGAAAGGAGTCGTCATGAAGTCATCGCTCATCATGCTGGCCACGGCCGTCGCTGTTGTCGTCGGCGTCTCGGCGGCATCGGCAACCTCGCGACCGACGCTCGCTCCTACGGCCAAGCGCGCCTGCACGTTCGCAACGCTCCCGCGGGCTACTGCGGCCGGCCAACAGTCGATCTACGGGCACATCAACTCGCTCACCCGTCGGGGGACTCATTATCTCCTCCGCTTCGACCCCGCGTTGCTTCTCAGCGGTCTGACCGCGAGCCGTGCGTCACTCGCAGACACCGGCTCGGCCGACGTGCCCAACGACACCTACACGCGGGACGAGACGCACAAGCTGCTCACCTTCCTCGTCCCCGCGGGCGCGCGGGTCACCGTCCTGGCCCATGCAACCTGCTCGACGCGAACGACGATCGCGAGGCTGGCGAAGTCAACGACCCGGAGCCGTCGCTTCTGGATCCAGGTCCGGATCGACACCGTCCGCTCGATCGATGAGCAGTACCACCCGTAGGCTCAGCGCTGGACGAGCCCGCCCAGGGCGATGGCGGGCTCTCGTCCAGTGCCGGTCGACACCGCTTGCAAGCCGGCACACGCTCGTGAGTCGCGGCCGCACAGGTCGGCTGCGACGACGACTGTGGGCGGGGTGGGCACGGCTAGGCAGGCCTTGACCTTCGTCCATTGTTTTGCTTCGGACCCCGCTTGTATAAGTGACTAAGCCTCTTCATGACCGATGGGGGGTTGGACCGCTGTGCGGCGCGTATCCCCGTATGCGCCGCACAGCGCCCGTTATCGCGTTCGGCGTGCGTTCACCGCGTAGAGCCCGTCGAACAGGGGGTCGGTGATTGCGAGGAGGTCCTCGTCGCTCCTTACTTCCGATAAGCCCCTGATCAGGACGTCCAAACCCCTGGCTTCAGGAGCGTCGAATAGCTCGTCGTTCAGATCGGCTTCGTGGACGATCTTTCCGATCTCGTGCAACGCATCGTCATGGAGGTCGTAGCGCTGGAGGATCGTCTCGAAGCTGCACGAGCCGTTGTGATGGCCGAGGTCTGCGCCACGGATGTCGAACGGGATCGCGC
The DNA here is from genome assembly GCA_051955535.1 of Gaiellaceae bacterium. GTDB lineage: Bacteria > Actinomycetota > Thermoleophilia > Gaiellales > Gaiellaceae > 13-2-20CM-68-14. The sequence goes on from JBQCGP010000064.1 coordinate 2,396, forward strand.
CGGCGGGAACCTCATCTGGATCGTCGACAAAGACAAATTCTGCGGCGCTGTCAAGGAAGCGCCCGATCAGCCACGCGCACGCTGCGCGGTCGACGTGACAGTGTGCCCGCGTCGCCCAAATCACTCAACGACCTCGACCAGTTTGGCCAGGCGCTCGACGGCCGCGTGTGCGTCCTCGCGCTCAGGGGGTGGAAAGAAGTCACGCGCGACGATGGCATGCAGAGTCCGCCTCAGCCGCCGGAGGGTCCGTCGCCGTGCGACAGCGTCCATCGGCGCTGCATGGGCCGCCTCGATGACCAAGCGGTAGTCGGCCGCGACCGCTGCGGCGAGCCGCTCCTGCAGCGCATGCTCCTCGCGTCGTGAGCTCGGCCGGGCGAGCCAGAGGGTCGCTTCGCCACCGGCGTCGGTGACTTCCTCGGCTGCCCACTCGAGGTGCTCGCGGGTGTCAGGGCGGGCGGGCAGCGCGACCAGGCCGTCCCCAAGCTGAGCGACGCCGAGTCGCTTCAGCCTGCGCCAGACCGAGATCCGCGGCGTCGAAGGCTCACGCGGCATCCGATAGGCGAGCAGCATCCACTCTCCTTGGGTCGGCATGTGTTTGACAGCGTAGCGAAACCATGGTTACGTCAACGTAACCGTGGTTACAGAAACACATCGACGGACGCACGGCCTCCGGCTTCCGCGCGCCGTCTACGTGCTCCAAGCGGGGCTCGTGCTGAACGCGCTCGGCAACGGTGCTGCGGCTCCCTTCCTCGTGATCTACCTCCACGACGTGCGTGGGATCTCGCTTGCGCTCTCCGGCCTGGTGGGCGCGACTGGCGCTTGCAGCGCGCTCGTGAGCTCACTCGCCGCAGGCTCGGTTGGCGACCGAGTCGGCGCGCGCCCGACCATGGTCGGCGGGTTGCTGCTGTCGTCGACCGCTTATCTCCTCTATCCCCTGGTCCGTCAGGCTTGGGAAGCCCTGGCACTTGCCGTCGTCGCCGGTGCCGGCAGCGGCACGTGGCTGACGATGCAGTCGAGCTTCCTTGCGGCGATCGTCCCGCGCGAGCTGCGGCACACGGCCTTCGCCCAGCAGCGCGTGGTGGCGAACCTCGGGCTCGGCCTCGGGGGCTTCGCTGGAGGTCTTCTCGTCAGCGCTACCGACCCGGCGACCTTTACTCGACTGTTCCTGTTCAACGCCGCCACGTTTCTTTTGTACATCGGCTTTGCCCTTCGCCTCCCACAGACACGCGCAGAGCCGGGCGCCGCGAAAGCCGTCGGCTACCGAGCCGCATTGGCCGATCGGCCGTTCCGGCGGCTGACGCATGTGCACTTTCTGCTCGTGGCCGGAGGAGTCTCGCTGCTCCCGTCGCTCTTCCCGGTCTTCGCGCACAACCACGCACACGCGAGCGAGCGGGTGATCGGCCTGCTCTTCCTCTTGAACTCGCTGTTGATCGTCGTCGCGCAGCTCCCGATCGCGAAGGCGCACGAGGGCCATCGTCGAGCGATGGGGCTGGCGGCGACGGCTGCGCTCTTCGCGTCGACCTGGCTACTCGTGCTCGGCAGCGCCTCCCTCGGCCCGATCGCGGCAATCGCTGTCCTCGTGCTCGCCGTGCTCGTCTTTGGCCTGGGCGAGTGTCTCTACGACACGGTTTTCGGACCCCTCGTCTCCGACCTCGCACCGGAAGCGGCGCGCGGCCGCTACATGGCGGTCGGCGGTTTCGCCTGGCAGCTTGGCTTTATCGCCGGGCCAGGCCTCGGCGGTTTGCTGCTGACCGCCGGCGGTGCGGCGCTCTGGCTGCCCGCGGCGGCGGTGTGCATCGCGGGCGGTCTTGCCGCGGTGCGGCTCGATCGCGAGCTTCCAGATGACTACCGTGCTACACCGAAATGAGAACGGGGCGGCTCTGGCCGCCCCGTCCGATTCCGTCGCTTGCCGATTCCTAGTAGCCCGGGCCCGGCGGTGGCTCTTCGGCATACCCGCCGCGGCGGCGCGACCAGTAGCCGGGGCCCGCCCACGACGACCAGAAGACCATCGAGATCACGAGGCCGACGGCCCCGACGATCATCAGGATCCAGCCGATCGCGTCTTCGTTGACGCCGCCGACGCTACCGGTGACGCCCCAGACCAGGATTGCACCTGCAGCGACCAGAATCAGGCTTACTCCGACACCCATTGGTTCTCCTTTCCGGGCCTTCCTCTCGTGGCCCGCAGCGGACGGTGTACCCACGCTTACTTCGGTGGAAACTGCCGTTCGTAAGCAGTTGTAAAACGCCGTACGCCTCCAGATCGATACGCGCTTGTGACGCTTGTTCGTAAGAGGCGTCCGGCACCCGGATTGAGTAGGCTCGCTGCCGTGCGCAGGGGAGTGCTCGTGCGCGTTGTCGCGGTCGGGCTTGCCGCCGCCGCAGTGGCGGTCGCGGTTGCGCTTCTCGTTCCCTGGCTGCCGACGTCGGCCTCGAAGCAGGCGGACCGGATTGATTTCGTCTTCTGGTTCGTCACGGGGATCTGCATCGCGATCTTCTCGCTCGTCGCGGGTGTGATCGTCTACGCGGTGGTGCGCTTCCGCGCCCGGCCGGACGACGACTCAGACGGCGCGCCGATCCACGGGCACACGGGCCTCGAGATCGTCTGGACGGCGGTGCCCGCGGCCCTCGTGACCGCGATCGCGGTCGTCAGCGCCGTGGCTCTCGCGGAGAACGACCATCTGCCGAAGCACCACATGCGTGTGAGCGTGACGGCGCAGCAGTTCGCCTGGTCGTTCACGTACCCGGAGGAAAAGGGACTGACGGTGTCCGTGCTCCACTTGCCCATCCACGAGGCGGTCGAGCTGAAGATGCGCAGCAAGGACGTGATCCACTCGTTCTGGGTGCCGCAGTTCAGCCAGAAGCAGGACGTCGTGCCGGGAATCACCACGCGACTTGTGATCACGCCGACACGGCTGGGCACCTACCCGGTCGTCTGCACCGAGCTGTGCGGCGAGGGCCACGCGCTCATGCGGAGCACCGCGGTGGTGCAGACCCCGAGCGCGTTCGCTGCCTGGGTGAAGGCCCAGGAGAAGCTCGCGGAACAGGCACAGGGCGGCGCCGGCGGCGGCCCCGGCCTCGCCGCGTTCAACAGCAACGGCTGCTCTGCCTGTCACACGTTCAAGCCCGCCGGTTCGACCGGAACTACGGGGCCCGACCTCGATAATCTCGCGACCTACGCGCGGCGGGCCGGGAAGCCGCTCGCCGCCTTCATCGAGCAGTCGATTGTCGATCCGAACAAGTACATCGAGAAGGGGTATCAGCCGGGGATCATGCCGACCACCTTCAAGTCGCTGCCCAAGGACCAGCTCGACGCGCTGGTCCAGTTCCTGAGCCAGGGCAAGAAGTGACGACCGCCGCCGTTACGCACGACGAGCTCCACGCGGGCCCGGCGCCTCCGCCTCACGGCTGGCGGCGGCTGATCGCCCCCGGTTGGCTGCGTGTCCCGTGGGCGACCGCGCTCTTCTTCGGAATCGGCGTCGGCCTCGTCGTCCTGATCCGCTGGGCCGAAGGCTGGAAGCCCTACTGGGACGGCCAGGTGATAACGACCGTCTCGCTGGCGACGATCGGGTTCGGCTTCCTGGTTGGGCTGGGAGGCTTCGACTACTGGGCCGGCTACGCGATCGGCCAGCCGACGAGGCCGGACGACCACTCCGGTCACGGCGCGTACAGCTGGCGCGACTACTTCCGCGTCAACACCGACCACAAGGTGATCGGGATCCAGTACGTCGTCACGACGATCTTCTTCTTCGTCGCGGCCGGCCTGACGGCGATGATCATGCGCGCCGAGCTCGCGCGGCCCGGCATGCAGTTCGTCGGCAACCAGGTCTTCAACGAGCTGTTCTCGGTGCATGCCGCGCTGATGATCTTCCTCTTCATCATCCCGGCTTTCGCCGGCCTCGGGAACTTCGTGATCCCGCTGATGATCGGCGCCCCGGACATGGCGTTCCCGCGCCTGAATGCGCTCTCGTTCTGGCTGCTGCCGATCGCCGGCCTGATGATGCTCTCGAGCTTCCTCGTCCCCGGTTTCGGCTGCGGCTGGACCGGCTACGCGCCCCTCTGCTCGACGCACCAGGAGCTCGGCGCTGTCTTCTTCAACATGGGCGTCCAGTGGGCGGGCGCCAGCTCGATCATGACGGCGCTCAACTTCCTGGTCACGATCATCACGATGCGCGCGCCGGGGATGACCTTCTGGCGGATGCCGCTGCTCGTCTGGGCGAACTTCACCACCTCACTGCTGGTCGTGATCGCGACGCCGTTCATCGCCGGCTCGCAGTTCATGACGATGTTCGACCACGTCCTGCACACGAACTTCTTCCAGTACGAGCAGGGCGGCTACGTGCTCGGGTACCAGCACATCTTCTGGTTCTACTCGCACCCGGCCGTCTACATCATGATGCTGCCCGGGTTCGGGATCGCCTCGGAGGTGATCTCGACGTTCGCCCGCAAGCCGATCTTCGGCTACCGGCTCATGGCTCTGAGCCTGATGGCGATTCTGGTGCTCGGCTTCTCGGTCTGGGCGCACCACATGTTCGTCTCCGGCATGGCGCCCTGGCTCCGCGTCCCGATGATGGTGACCTCGGTCGTGATCGCGGTGCCGACCGGCATCAAGGTCTTTTCGTGGCTCGCGACCTTATGGGAGGGAAAGCTCCACTTCGCGACGCCGATGTTGTTTGCCCTCGGTTTCGTCTCGATGTTCGTGATCGGCGGCCTCTCCGGGATCTATCTGGCCGCGGTGCCGATCGACATCCACGTCTCCGACACGTACTTCGTCGTCGCGCACATTCACTACGTGCTCTTCGGCGGTTCGCTCTTCACGATCTTCGCCGGCATCTACTACTGGTTCCCGAAGATGACGGGCCGGATGTACAACGAGAAGCTCGGGAAGCTGCACTTCTGGCTGACGTTCATCGGCTTCAACGCGACCTTCTTCCCGATGCACTACCTCGGGATCCAGGGGATGCCGCGGCGGGTCTCCGACTACGCGCCTCGCTTCGCCGACCTGAACTTCTTCATCTCGATCGCGTCGTTCTTCCTCGGCGCCTCGACGCTCGTGTTCCTCTACAACATGATCGTCTCCTGGGCGCGAGGTGAGCCGGCGCCCGCGAACCCGTGGCGGGCGCTGACGATCGAGTGGCAGGTCTCCTCGCCGCCGCCGGTCTTCAACTTCGACGAGATCCCGCAGGTCGTGGGCGGCCCGTACGAGTACGGCGTCCCAGGCGCGCGGCACGCAGTCTTCAACGGCGACCGGGTCGTCGAGCAAGAAGAGGAGGAGGTGCGAGCGTGAGCCACGTGCTCGTGATCGCGAACGAGACGGTGGCAAGCAAGCAGCTGCTCGACGCCGTGCTCGGAGAGACCAGGGACGGCATCGACCTCGTCACGGTGCTCGCCCCCGTGAACGCCCCTTCCGGCGGGTACGTCGTCTACGAGGACACGCGGCGCGCCGCGGCCGGCCGCCGTCTCGACCGGACGCTCGGCGCTCTGCGCGAGGCCGGGATCCCCGCGCATGGTCTGGTCGTCGACACCTCGCCGGTCGACACCGTCAAGGACGCGCTAGCCCAGCTCGACCCGAAGCCCGACAAGGTCGTCGTCTCGACCCATCCCGAAGAGAAGTCCGGCTGGCTTCGCAAGCACGTCGTCGAGCAGATCCGAGACGCCGCGGGCTCGATCCCGGTCGAGCACGTGGTGGTCGACATGGAGGCTGAGGGCGGGCCGAAGAACGTGCTCGTGATCGCCAACGAAACGGTGATCGGCGAGCCGCTGCTGGCGAGGATCCGCGAGCGCGTCGCTCGTGGGCCTGCGAGCTTCCTGATAATCGCCCCGCAGAGCGATCCGACGCAGGCGGAGCACCCAGAGGCCGAGCGCCGGTTGCGCCGCGCCTTGACGATGCTGCGCGCCGAGGGGATCGACGTGCACGGACAGGTGGCCCATCCCGACCCGTTCACCGCGGCCATGCATGCCGTCGAGGACGAACGAGTCGACGAGATCATCGTCTCGACGTTCGCGCCGTCCAAGTCGCCGTGGCTGCGGCGCGACCTGATTCAGCGCCTGCACAAGGCGACCAACCTGCCCGTCGAGCACGTGGTGCTAGAGGAGGAGGGTGCTCCGGTCACATGAGTGCGCACGCCGAAGCCGACGCGCACGCCGCCCACCCACCCGCGGCCCACCAGAGCTCGCGCGTCGATGCGCGCACGCTCGGGATGTTCCTCTTCATCGCCTCCGAGGTGATGCTGTTCGGCTCGTTCTTCACGGCCTACTTCTTCATCAGGGTCGTGAATCACGAGCCGTGGCCGCCGAAGCCGTTCCACCTGCCGGTCTTCGTCGCCTTCGTGAACACCTGCATCCTCGTGACGTCGAGCTTCACGATGCACTGGGCTCTGCAGTCGATCAAGCGCGGCAACCGAGCGGGCATGCAGGCGGGGTTGTCGCTGACGTTCCTGATGGGTCTCACGTTCCTGCTCACGCAGCTGCTCGAGTACGCCCGGATCGGGTTCACACCACACGACACCGCTTTCGGGACAGTCTTCTTCTCCCTGACCGGCCTACACGGCGCCCACGTCTTCGTCGGCCTGACGATCCTGGCCGCGATGACGACGCGCGCTTTCCGCGGGCACTTCTCGCCGGAGGCGCACCACGGCGTCGAGATCGGCGGAATCTACTGGCACTTCGTGGACGTAATGTGGATCGTCGTGTTCACGACGGTGTACATCCTCTAAACAGGAGGTTCGGGGGGTGCCGCTGAACCCGTTTCGCAGTGAGGCCGAGGCGTATCGCTTCGTCTGGCTGACGATCGGGTACTTCGGGCTGATCGTGGCCGGCGCCCTGATCAACCGCTGGCTCGGTCTCGCCGTCTTCATCGTCCTGAGCGCGATCGTCGTCTTCTTCTATTTCCACGGCGGCGAGCGCCGAAGGCGGACTGTGGAACCACGGCATCGCGGCGGCGACGACGAGCGACGCATTCTCGTCGTCGCGAACGAGACGGTCGGCGGTGAGACGCTCCGCAACACGATCCGCGAGCGGAGCTGGGGTTACCGCGCACAGGTGCTGGTCGTGACGCCGGCCTTGAACTCGCCCCTCAAGCACTGGGTGTCCGACGAGGATCAGGCACGTGCGGATGCGCAAGAGCGCCTTGACCGGAGCCTCGCGCGCCTGCGCGAGGCCGGCATCGACGCCCGCGGCGAGATCGGCGACGGCGAGCCGTTGCAGGCAATCGAAGATGCGCTGCGGACCTTCGGCGCGGACGAAATCATCATCTCGACGCATCCCGAAGGACGCTCGAACTGGCTCGAGCGCGGCGTCGTCTCAGGCGCGCGCGAGCGCTTCGTGGTCCCGATCACACACGTGGTCGTAGACCTGGAGCGCGAACGCGAAGAAGTGCGCTAGAGATAGCGGAGCGGCGGGCTCTGCCCGGCGCGACACTCTGCGCTTCGGGTCAAAGGCGTCAGCTATGAAGTCGTCATGGCTCGCGCGAAGCGCGAGCCGGACTTCATCGCTTTGTCTTGATGAACGCGATCAGCTGCTTTGCCTTCGCCGGCGGCACCGAGCCGGGGCGGATCGTCGCGCTCATGACGCCTTTCGGGAAGCCCTTCACGATCTTCGCGTCCGGGTCCTCGATCGACTGGAGCAGGTAGGCGTCGTTCGCCGTCACCGTCTGGCCGGTCGAGAGTATGACCCTCGACCCGTACAGCCCCTTGAACGTCGGCCCGACGAGGGTCCCGCCGGTGAGCGAGTGGCAACCCGAACAGCCGAGGCTGTCGAAGAGCCCCGCGCCTGCGGCCGCTGCGGCTCCGCCCCCGCCTCCTGACGGAGGAGGAGCCGAGAGAGTTGGCGGTGCCCCTTGGCTCGCCGAGCCGGTGCCCGCGACCGAGGCGACGTAGGCGGCGACGTCGCTCGCGTCCACTCCGGTGACGATCTTGGCCGGCATGATGCCTCCCGGGGCCGCGTGGTAGATCTGGTCGTAGATGACCTGCCTGATCGCGCTCTCCTTGAAGTGTTGCGCCCTGTCGCCCGCAAACGCGCCGTCGAGGTCGGGGCCGATCGTCCCACTCGTGCCCGCGTCCGCGAGCTTGTGGCAGCTCCCACACTTGCTGATGAACAGCTGCTTGCCGTGCCCGACGTCCGCGCCGCTGCCCTTGGTGAGGCCGGTCTGGCCGACGCCGCCGCAGCCCGCGGACAGCAGTGCCGCGACCCCCAGGAGAATCAGTGGCGCCGCGAGCGACCGCAACTCAGCTATGCGGGCGGCTGACTCGCCGTCCCGACCTTCGCGATCGCCTCGTCGCGCGTCGGGTAGATCGTGAAGACGCGGTCGAGGCCGGTGATCTCGAAGATCTTGGTGATGTTCCGGTCGCTGCAGACGAGTGAGAGCTGGCCGTCGTTCGTCCGCAGCCGTTTGACGCCTCCGACGAGCACGCCAAGCGTCGTCGAGTCGATGAAGGTCGTGTCCGTGAAGTCGACGATCACCTGCTTGCCGCCCTTCCCGATCACGTCGAGTAGCTGCTGCTTGAACTCCGGCGCCGTATAGAGGTCGACCTCACCTGCCAGTGCGATCACGTATGCGCCGTCGACCTGTTCGGTCTTGATGTCGAAGTTCATAGATCCCCCGCGGTCGTGGACGGCTGAGTCTACCGGTGCGTCGTCGCCACAGCCCCCAGTGCGGCGATGCGCTGCCTCGCCTGCTGCGCAGCCGGATCTGTCGGCGCGAGCTTGACGACCTTCTGGTACGCCTTGACCGCGGACGCCGCGTCGCCGGTGAGATCGGCGAGCTGCGCGTAGTGGAACTGGGTGTTGACGTCGTCGGGCTGCAGCTTGGCGAGCCGCTTGTACATCGCTGCGTCCTTCTGCAGCGCCGTCGTCTCGGCGGTGACGGCGGCGCTCGCCTTCTGCTGGAGCTGCTGCGTCGTCGGGTCGCTGGTCAGCGCCTGGCCTAGCTGGCTCGTGCTCGAAACGCCGAGGATGGTTCCGATCGAGACCGGCATCTCTGCCTGCAGCCTTGAGGCCTCGTTGGCCTTGTTCTGGGCCTGCGTCTCGTAGAAGCCGGCGACGCTCTGGAGCGCGCTCGTGTCGTTCGGGGTCAGCTTGAGCAGCTGCTCGTTCGCCTTGTTCGCCTGGTCGACCTTGCCGTCCCCCGAGTAAGCGGTCGCGAGTGCTTGCCATGCCGCCGGATCCTTCGGATGCGCCTGGGTCTGCTTCAGCGCGTTCTTGACGGCCGTGCTCGTCGTCGAGCCGCCGCTCGAGCCGAAGATGTTGAAGTTGCCGCGGAGCAGGTCGCCGAGCCCGGTCGAGCCTGAGCCGACGCCGAAGAAGACGAAGCCGGCGGCGAAGACGAACGCGAGGAAGACGAAGACCCACTTCGCCTGGCGCCGCAGGCGCGGGAAGAACATCGTCTGCTCGACGGTCGGCGGTCTTCGGTCGGCTTGCCGCCGCCTGCCCGGCTGGGCAGTCTTGGCGGTCTTGCGCCGCGCTTGTGCAGCTCCTCGGGCCACGGCTGTCTAGGGTACCTCGACCTCGGCGCCACGGACAGTAGTCCAATTGAACTCATTGCCGACGCTCCGCAGTCGCGCACGGGTGTCCGCATCGCAAAGCGCGCCCTCGACGCCCGCGTCGTAGAGGCTGCCGGCCTCGAGGCCGAGCGACGCGGCGGCCGCGTACTCGGTCGACAGGTCTGTGCCGAACATCGCCGGGTCGTCGGTGGAGACCGTGCAGACGACGCCTGCACCGACGAGTTGCGGCAGCGGATGCGCCTCGAGCGACGGCACGGCCCTCGTCCGGACGTTAGAGATCGGGCAGACGTCGAGGACGACGCGCCGCTCGGCGAGCTCGCGCAGCAGGTCTGGGTCTTCGATCGCGCGTATCCCGTGGCGGATCCGTCTCGCGCCGAGCGCGTCGAGCGCGCCGCGGATCGAGCTCGGCCCGGCGTGCTCGCCGGCGTGCGGCACCGAGGCGAGCCCTTCGGAGCGCGCGCGGTCGAACGCCGGCCCGTACGGCTCCGGCGGGTGCTCGGCCTCCGGCCCGCCGAGGCCGACGCCGACCACGCCGCGGTCGCGGTACTTGACCGCGTAGCGGACGACGTGGAGCGCTTCGTCCAGCGTGTAGACGCGCGCGATGTCGGGCGTGAGCCGGATTTCGATCCCGAACCGTTCGCGCGCCTCGTCGGCGCCGTCGCAGACGCCGGTGAAGACGACGTCGCTGTCAAGGCCGCGCCAGAGCCCGAGTGAGAAGATCGCCTCGAGGTAGACGGCGCCGTGGCCGACCGCCTCCTCGGCGTACTCGACGACGATCTGCCGGAAGTCGTCCTCGTGCTCGAGCGCGGCCGAAGTGAGCATGAAGACCTCGATAAAGCGCGCGAAGTCGCTGTACTCGTAAAGGGCCTCGACCTCCTCCTCGGTTTCCACCGGCAGCGCGTAGCCGTTTCGTTGCGCTATCGCGAGCAGCGTCTTCGGTCGCACCGTCCCCTCGAGGTGGACGTGGAGCTCGATCTTCGGGTACGTCACTCTGGCAGCGGGGCCGTGCCGGCTTCAGATCGCCAGCGGGGCTCCAGGAACGAGGCAAGCCCGATCGAGAGCAGATACAGCGCGACGAGCGGTATCACGGAGAGGATGGTCGAGACAGGATCGACGCCCGGCAGAAGGACGCCGATCACGGTCATCGTGAAGACGCCGACCCGCCACGTACTGCGCAGCTTCGCCGCAGTCAGGATCCGCAGTCGCACGAGCGCCAGCACGAAAACGGGCACCTCGAACGCGAGCGCGACCCCGAGCAGCACGAAGGACACGAATCTGTAGTAGTCGCGTGCCCTCACAAGGATCTGGTAGTGGGCGGAGTCGTAGTTCGTCAGGAAGTGAATCGCCGGTGGCAGCACGACCCAGTAGCCGAATGCGATCCCGCCGAGGCCGAGCACGGTCGCGAAAGCGACGACGAGCGCGATCGAACGCTGGCGGTGCTCCTCGAAGGCCGGGGCGATGAAGGCCCAGAACTGCCAGAGGACGACCGGCAGCGCGAGCAAAAGGGCGGCCCAGAGTGCGACCCAGATCGACGTCGTGAACGGCTCGATCGGGCTGAAGGTCGTCGGCTTCCTGAGATTGTCCGGAAGCGGCCGGTTCAGCCAGTTGAGGATGTGCCCGTGGAAGGCGTAGGTGACCACGAACGCGACGGCGATTGCGGCCAGCGCGATGATCAGCCGCGCGCGTAGCTCGCCCAGGTGCTCGACGAGCGTGGCCTCCTCGCCGTGGCGAAGGCGCCGCGGAATCCGCGCCACGTCAGCGCCTTAGGTCGAGGACGACGACGGCGGAGGCTCGTTCTCCGACCGCTGCGGCAGCTCGGGCTTCTCTTCCTCGCCCGCGATCGAGTCCTTGAACTCGCGCATGCCGCGCCCCAGCGAGCGGCCGATCTCGGGCAGCCGCTTCGGCCCGAATACGAGCAGCGCGACGATCAGGATCACGATCAACCCGGCGATACCGACTTCGGGCATATGCGAAGCGTAGCGCGTCGCCGACTGGGTATGAGCCGGTCATGCGCAAAAAACCGCTGCACGCACAAGTCGTGGTCGTCACCGGCGCCTCGAGCGGCGTCGGCCGGGCGGTTGCGCGCTTGGCGGGACAACGCGGCGCGAAGGTGGTGGTCGGCGCACGCGGCGAAGACGGGCTGAACGCGGCTGTCGAGGAGATCGAGCGCGCCGGCTCCGAGGCGCTCGCTGTTGCCGGCGACGTCGCGGAGCGGAAATACAACGAGGAGCTCGTAGCCCGAGCGCTCGAGCGCTTCGGGAGGATCGACACCTTCGTCGCCAACGCGATCGTGACCGTCTACGCGGAGGTCGAGCAGCTCGAGCCGGACGAGCTGCGCCGGGTGCTGGACGTCAACTTCTTCGGCGTCGCGTACGGGTACTGGGCTGCGCTGCCGGCGCTGAAGAAGAGCCACGGCACCTTCCTGCACGTCTCCTCGGCGCTCGCCTACCGGGGTATCCCGCTGCAGGCGGCGTACTGCTCGTCCAAGGCGGCTGCTCGCACATTCCTGGAGTCGGCTCGGGTCGAGCTCCAGAAGCACGGCCACGACGTCGCGGTCTCGCTCGTCCTCCCCGGCGCGATCAACACGCCGCAGTTCGACCGCGACCGGCAGAAGATCGGCAGGCAGCCGCAGCCGGTTCCGCCGATCTACGAGCCGGAGCCGTACGCCGAGGCGGTGCTGCGCTGTGCCGAGAAGCCGATCCGGGAGCTGCCGGTTTCCTGGGGCGCGCAGAAGCTGCTCTGGGGCCAGAAGCTTTCGCCGCGCGCGGGCGACTGGATGCTTCGGCGGATCGGCTGGAAGAACCAGCACACCGACCAGGCCAAGCCGGTCGACTCGCCGGACAACCTCTACGAGACGATCCCTGGCGACCCCGGCGCCCATGGCCGCTTCGACGGGCAGGCGAAGGCCTCGACCCTATGGACGAGGCTCCGCCTGTTGATTCCGAAGGGCTAGCTAGTAGACGATTCGGCGCATCCGACCGGCGCTGATCTGGACGAGCCAGGCGGACAGGATGAGCGTCGGGAAGGTCGTGAAGAGGCCGTACGCGGAGAGGCCCGGAATCGCGTGGCCCTGGAGGTCCGGGAATGCCTGCACCAACGCGAGCCCGGCGAGACGCCCCGCCATCAACGCGCCGGCCGCAAATGCGAGAGGGATGTCGTACTTCAGCGTCCGCAGGACGAACTTCACGAACACGGCTCCGACGATGCTCGTCAGGATCGTCAAGGCCTCGACGCTCGTCGTCGGGGCAGGACCTAGAAACGCCGCGGATATCCAGAAGCTGATCGCACCGCCGGCGAGCACTGCCGTTAGTGCGATTGGAAAGCTTGGCTGGCTGGTGTCGGCCATGATTCCTCCTTCGGGCGTGGCCGCACCGCCATGCACTCGTTCGCAGCGTGATTCGGCGGTATGGCGGCTGTTCTGCATCCCTCGACCGGATGAATGTGTGGACTCGCTAGCATGGGCCGTGCGGGCATGCGAGTCGCACCCGCACCCTGACCAATGGCACTACTCGAACTGAAGAATCTGCACGTTGCGCTGGAGGACGGCACCGAGATCGTCAAGGGTGTCGACCTCGCCGTGAACACGAACGAGACCCACGCGATCATGGGCCCGAACGGCTCAGGCAAGTCGACGCTCGCCTACGCCCTGATGGGGCACCCGGCCTACGAGATCAGCGAGGGCGAGATCATGCTCGACGGCCAGGACGTGACCGAGATGGAGGCGGACGAGCGCGCCCAGAAGGGCCTCTTCCTCGCCTTCCAGTACCCGCACGCCGTTCCAGGCGTGACGGTCACGAGCTTCCTGCGCTCCGCGATCAACTCGATCCGGAAGGCTAGGGCCGGCGAGGACGACCCGATCCCGATCCCGGAGTTCCGCACGGAACTGGTGGCGGCGATGGAGCGCCTCAAGGTCCCGCGCGAGATGGCGAGCCGCTACCTCAATGAGGGCTTTTCGGGTGGCGAGAAGAAGCGGGTCGAGATCCTGCAGATGGCGATGCTGAAGCCACGGATCGCCGTGCTCGACGAGACCGACTCAGGCCTCGACATCGACGCCCTGAAGATCGTCGCAGGCGGCGTCAAGGAGCTCGTCGGGCCTAACATGGGTGCAGTCGTGATCACCCACTACCAGCGGATCCTCAACTACATCGAGCCCGACTATGTGCATGTGTTCGTGGACGGCCGGATCGTCGAGGAAGGCGGACCGGAGCTCGCGCATAAGCTCGAGGCCGAGGGGTACGAGGCATTCATGCCCGAGGCGGTGAAGTAATGGCAGCCACGCCAGAGACCGAGATCGTTGCCGGGATCGGCAACGACTACAAGTACGGCTTCCACGATCCCGAGAACTACGTCTTCAAGTCCGAGCGCGGCCTCTCGCAGCAGGTCGTCGAGGCGATCTCCGAGCACAAGAGCGAGCCGGAGTGGATGCGGAAGTTCCGCCTCAAGTCGCTCGAGTACTTCCAGGCGCGGCCGCTGCCAACGTGGGGCGGCGATCTGAGCCAGATCGACTTCGACAACATCTACTACTACATCAAGCCGACCGAGAAGCAGGCCCAGTCCTGGGAAGACCTGCCGCCGGACATCAAGAACACCTGGGATCGGCTCGGGATCCCGGAGGCGGAACGCAAGTTCCTCGCCGGCGTCGGCGCGCAGTACGAGTCCGAGGTCGTCTACCACAAGCTGCAGGAGCAGCTCGAGTCGCAGGGCGTGATCTTCCTCGACATGGACTCGGGCCTCCGCGAGCACGAGGAGCTCGTCAAGCAGTACTTCGGGACCGTGATCCCGCAGAACGACAACAAGTTTGCGGCGCTGAACTCGTCCGTCTGGTCGGGCGGCTCGTTTATCTACGTCCCGCCGGGCGTCCGGGTCGAGCAGCCGCTCCAGGCCTACTTCCGGATCAACGCCGAGAACATGGGCCAGTTCGAGCGGACGCTGATCATCGTCGACGAGGGCGCCTACGTGCATTACGTCGAGGGCTGCACGGCGCCGATCTACACGACCGACTCGCTGCATTCGGCGGTGGTGGAGATCATCGTCAAGGAAGGCGGCCGCTGTCGCTACACGACGATCCAGAACTGGTCGACCAACGTCTACAATCTGGTCACCAAGCGGGCCGTGGCCTACAAGGACGCGACGATGGAGTGGGTCGACGGCAACCTCGGCTCGAAGCTGACGATGAAGTACCCGGCGATCTGGCTGCTCGGGGAGCGCGCACACGGCGAGGTGCTGTCGATCGCGTTCGCGAACCAGGGGCAGCACCAGGACGCCGGCGGTAAGGCGGTGCACGTGGCGCCGAAGACGACCTCGACGATCACGTCGAAGTCGATCTCGAAGAACGGCGGCCGCTCGTCCTACCGCGGCCTGCTCGAGGTGGCGAAGGGCGCCGAGGGCGCGAAGTCGAAGGTCGTCTGCGATGCGCTGATCCTCGACGAGGAGTCGCGCACGGACACCTATCCGTACATCCGGATCGACGAGAACAACGTCGACATCGGCCACGAGGCAACCGTTTCGAAGATCGGCGAGGAGCAGCTCTTCTACCTGATGTCGCGCGGTCTCTCCGAGGCCGAGGCGACGGCGATGATCGTCTCCGGCTTCGTCGAGCCGATCACGAAGGAGCTTCCACTGGAGTACGCAGTCGAGATGAACCGACTGATCCAGCTTCAGATGGAAGGCTCCGTCGGCTAGCTCCGGACTCCCGTTGCGATCCCGGCGCTTTCGCGGCACGAACGGCCCTGTTTGGGGTCAGACCCCGGACGGGTCCGAAACAGGCAGCCATGCGAGCTGAGCTCCTCGAGCGCTACCGCGCGCTGCCGTTCCCGACCACGACCGACGAGCCGTGGCGATTCACCGACCTGAAGGGCTTCGACCCAGACGCCTTCGTCTCTAACGGCCATCTCGGGGGTCAGACCCCGGCCGAGGCCGGAGCGAGCATGCTGGAGCTGGACGTGGCCGGCTTTGCGACGGCGACCGAGGACGGGATCGAGGTCGAGCGCGCCCCGGACGGCGTCACCTTCGAGGCACTCCACGATCACGAGTTGCTCGCCACCCTGGTTGGGGCCGACGAGAAGTTCGCCGCGCACAACGCCGCCCTCTGGGAGCACGGCCTGCTCGTGCACGTCCCGCGCGGGCTCGTCCTCGAGAAGCCGCTCTACGTGAGGATCGCGAACACACACGAGGACGGCGCGCTCTTTTGGCGTCTGCTCGTTGTTGCCGAGCCCGAGAGCCGCTTCAGCGTCGTCGAGGAGTTCGTTTCGCGGTCACCCGAGCTGAGCGGCTACTCGAACGTGGTCTCGGAGCTTTTCGTCGGCGACGGCGCGAAGGTCGAATACGTGTCGCTCCAGAACCTGTCCTCGAAGACCTGGCACTTTGCGGCGCACCGAGCGCGCGTCGATCGCGACGCCGAGCTCGACTGGGTCGCCGGCGGCTTCGGCTCGAAGAAGGGCAAGACCCGCATCCAGAACGACCTGGCCGGTCCCGGCGCGACCTCGCGCGTCACCGGCGCCTACTTCGCCGACGGTGAGCAGCACCTCGACTACGACACCTTCCAGGAGCACATCGCCCCGAACACGACCTCCGACTTCGCCTTCAAGGGCGCGCTGCGCGACCACGCGACCGCGGTCTGGCGAGGGATGATCAAGGTCGAGAAAGACGCTCAGAAGACGAACGCCTACCAGGAGAACCGGAACCTGATCCTCTCCGAGCAGGCGCATGCCGACTCGATCCCCGGCCTCGAGATCGAGGCGAACGACGTCCGCTGCACGCACGGCGCAACGATCAGCCCGGTCAACCGAGACGAGCTCTTCTACGCCATGGCGCGCGGTATCTCGCGCGGCGAGGCGGAGCGCCTCATCGTGCGCGGCTTCTTTACGGACGTGCTGAACCGGATTGAGCTAGAGCCGGTCCGCGAGGCCGTCACCGAGGCGCTCGAAGCCCGGATTCCGAAGCTCTAGAGCTTTACCCGCAGCCGGCCGCGAGCGCAGCCAATCTCGGCTACTTTCCCTGCGTTAGGTAGGCAACTAAAGGGGGTCAACTCTTGAGACGCATCACCTTGGCGCTCGCCGCCGCGTGCGCACTCGTGCTCGTGACGGCGGCCGGCGCCACCGACGACGGCCTGTGGCTGTTCCCCGCCTCGCACGGCGCCGGCACGATCGCCGCTTGGCGGGCACAGCAGGGCGAAGCCGACGCTCAGGGCGGGGCGAACCAGGCGATTCTGCTCGAGAAGGACACGAGTGCTGCAGACACGTCGGCCGCCGCACACGTCGTGGGGCTCGAAGGTCTGCGGGTCCCGCTGCTGGGATCGTTCTCCTACGACTATCGCGTGAAGGACGGCGTTTGTGGTGTCACCGACCCGCGCTGGGCGCTCTTCGTCACCGGCCAGAGCGGACGCCAGTACGTCGTCAATCTCGGCTGCAAGACCTCGGTCACCACGTCCGGGGCGGAGGCCGGCTGGCTGCGGAAGACCGCCACTCAGCCCCTCATACGCGCGGAAGTACTGCGAAAGGGTGGGGGCGATGCACTGAACGGTCAGGTTTCGGGCGTCGCGCTCGTCTTCGACCATGCGGTCGGCCACGTCTACGTCGACAACATCCGCGTGCAGGTGAAAGGGCCCGGGAACCTGTGGACGTACGCCGGCGACAACGGCGGCACGAATCCGCCAGGCGGCCTGCCGAGCTTCTCCGCAGACCAGAGCTCGCTTCTCGACGCGCCGCTGTCGGCCGACGAGCAGCTGAGCGGCGACGATCTGCTCGCGTCGCTGACGCCAGACGAGTGGGCACTGGTGAACGCGGACGCGACGGGCTAGGCGCGCGCTCCACGAAGGCAGTCGTCACGGTAGGCGGCGGGCACAGGGTTGCACCGTTCCCGCCGCCCTACCGCATCGTTCGCGAAGCCGCCGAGGATCGTGCCGACCCCGTAGAAGCAGTGGGAGCGCGTGGAGCTCGGCGCCAACAGGCACATCTGAATCGCGCGGGTCGGGCCTGCGTCGTTCGAGGTCAGGTCGCGCGAGCCGCCGTAGATGCACTCGCGCTCCATCGATCCGGCCAGCCCGCACAGCTGGACGATCCTGCGAGGGTTCTGGACGCTGTAGCCGGAGGCGTCGCGTCCGAAGGACTGGAAGCAGGTCGCGACCCAGCCGGCCTCCGCCCGCCGGCACCACGCAGCCGCCTTGCGGAAGTCGTAGCCGACCGCGGGCAGGATCCGCGAGGTGACCATCAGGTAGCAGTAGAGCTTGTCGCGCGCCTGCACCTTGTCGCAGGGGTAGAGCAGATCCTTGTTGCTCACCCACTTGGTCGGCGTGATCTGCATCGGCCCGGGCAGGAAGTTCTGCATGAAGACCCCGCCGGTGCAGGAGGTCTGGTCCCAGCTGGTCGCGAGCTGGTCGCAGACACGGAGCGAGTAGGGCAGATCGTTGAGGCTGTAGATCATCAGCCCGTGCCCGAGGCCGTGGACGCACTGGTAGAGCAGGAAGTACGTCTTCGTGATCGCCCTTCCGGTGCAGAGACTGCGTGCGATCGCGGCCACCCTCGAACGCGGGACGCCGCCGAAGGCGCGCTCGATGACGCCGTGGTAATAGCCCGACCAGCACGTCATCGAGCCGTTCGCCAGCGCCACGGCGGCGTTGTCGTGGTACTTCACGTACGCCGCGTGGCCGATCTCGTGCGCGATCTGGTGACAGCCGCTGTCGACCGTCTTGTTCGTCCGCATGTACTGCGCCAGGGTCGAGAGCGCGGTCTCCGGCGACTGGTCGTAGGCGAGGTTGCCGAAGGCCTGCTTGTAGCAGGCGTAGTCGCCGTGGCAGTCGGAGAGCTTCTCCTTGTTCGGTTGAAACGCGATGAGCGCGACGGAGTTGTTCTTCGTCGACGCAGCGACAAAGCTCGCGACGTTGCGGATCTGGCTCGTGGTGAGCCGGCTGGTGAATGAGGGCATGCCGCCGCCTCCGTTCGAGACCTGTCGGACGACCGCGTCGTAGCTCGGCTTGAGCTGGTCGAGGTTCGGGCCGGTCTGACCCGTGGACTTGGCAGCCGAGAGCGTGTGGCAGCCGCCGCAGCCGGCCGATGCGAAGAGCTTCGCACCCGCGCCGTTCGTCCCGCTCTTGCCGCCGCCGCAGCCAGACGCCAGTGCGGCCGCCCCCAGCACAACGAGGAACCCCTTGCGCACGAACACAGGGTAGGCCCCGCGACGGCGATTCGGTCCGACGCCGTCGCTAAGTTTGCAGCGATGCGACGACTCGCGCTCGCCCTCGCCGCAGTCGCCTTCGTTCCCGCGGCCTCGGCGGGGAGCGGCGCCTTCCTGACGCCGGACCAGCTCTCGAATCACGCCGACCCGTCCGTCCTACGCACGAAGAGCGGCGGCGTCCTTGCCGCCTACGCCGTCGAGGCGAAAGGCTCGGTGATCGTGACGGACGGCACCGTTACGCACACGGTCGTCAGCGGCTGGCCCGGGGTCTCCGACCCGCAGCTCGTCCAGAAACCGGACGGGACGCTCTACGTGTACTTCGGAGGCTCGACACCGGATTTGAAGACCCAGGGCGCGTTGCGCTTCGCGTCGATCGACGGGGGCGTCACCTGGAGCGGCCCGGTCAAGACCAACCCCGCGTCGACGATCGGGGATGTCCAGGCTGCGGTGCTGCGCCGAGATTTCACCCCGCTCTTCTCGCAGGACGGAACGGGCTTCATCAACGTCTATCAGGGCGACAACGGGGCCACTCTGCACAACGATTTCAACCTCTGCTGCGGCTACTACGAGTCGCTTGCGGTGGACACCGCCGGCCTGGCCCAACTCGGCTTCTGGTCGAACGCGACCGGGAAATCGGGCTACATGTACGAAGCCCTGGACAACTCCGGCGGCGCGACCGCGGCACCGGTGAACCTTGCCTCGGGCACTGACGCTCAGGCGCAACCGGGCTTCAACCGCGTTCCGCTCGTGGCGGACGGCGCCGGCAACACCTTCATGGCCTGGCCCGGCGAGCGCCACGTCACGATCGCCGCGCTCGGCGCCGGGAAGGGACGCCGCAAGTTCGCGATCCGCACCGCGGGCGCGCCGGGCCAGCTCGCGCTCGCCGTCGAGCCGGACGGCGGCAAGCTGTGGGTCGTATGGACGCAGGGCAAGTATCTGTGGGCGACACGGCTACGTGACGCGGCTCACGCGTCGTCGCCGATCGTCGTCCGGACGCCGCTGCCGGCGGGGCGGACGGCGTACGCGATGGAGGCGGTCGCCCTCGCAGGCCGCGTCGAACCGGTCGTGAACCTGAGCGGCTCGCCGGGCAACACGCTCTGGCAGACGAGCCTGATCCCTGGGCTGGCCGCGCACGCCTCTCAGAAGCCGAAGCCGACCGTCAAGGTGCGCGACGACATCGCGCCGGTCAAGGGAGCCACGGTCCGCGGCGGCGGCAAGGTCGCGCACACGAACGCGAAAGGCGTTGCCTCGCTGAAGGGCTTCAAACGCCATGCGCTCGTGAAGGTGACGAAAGCCGGCTTCGTCGGCACCTCGTTCCGCGTGCCCTAAGCTCCTGACTACGATGGCCGATGTGGCCATGACGGAGACCAGGAAGCTGGACGCGCAGAAGCTCCGCGCCGACTTTCCGATCTTCGAGCAGCTGATTCACGGCAAGCCGCTCTCGTTCCTCGACTCGGCGGCGAGCTCGCAGAAGCCGAGGCAGGTGCTCGACGCGATCCGAACGTTCTACGAGACGTCGTACGCGAACGTCCACCGCGGGGTCTACGAGCTGGCCGAGCGCGCTACCGCAGGCTACGAGGGGGCGCGCGAGACCGTCGCTCGGTTCCTGAATGCGCCCTCCGCCCGCGAGGTCGTCTTCACCCGCAATGCGACTGAAGGGATCAACCTCGTCGCCTACGCCTGGGGGCTGAACAATCTGGGTCCGGGCGACGTCGTGGTGGTGACGCAGCTCGAGCACCACTCGAACTTCGTGCCCTGGCAGTACATCGCCCACCGCACCGGCGCGGACTTCCGGATGCTCGCGCTGGACGAGGAGGGCGAGCTGCGGCTCGACGAGCTCGACGAGGTTGCCGGGACCGATCAAGTCAAGGTGGTCGCCGCCGGACTGGTCTCGAACTCCCTGGGCACTGTGAACCCGGTCGACAAGCTGGCGGCCTGGGCGCACGAACGCGGCGCGATCATGGTCTGCGACGCGGCACAGGGTGCGCCTCACCGCGTCGTCGACGTGCAGGCGCTCGGCGCCGACTTCGTCGCGATCACCGCGCACAAGCTCTGCGGGCCGAGCGGCATCGGCGCCCTCTGGGGCCGCATGGAGCTCCTCGAAGCGATGGAGCCGTTCAATCTCGGCGGGCACATGATCAGCCGCGTCCGGCTCGAGGACACGAGTTGGGGCGAGGTGCCGGCCAAGTTCGAGGCCGGCACGCAGGCCATCGCCGAGGCCGTCGGGTTCGGCGCCGCGATCGACTACATCAGCGAGATCGGTCTCGACGCGATCGAGCAGCACGAGCACGAGCTGGCCGCCTACGCGCTCGAGCGCCTCGCCGAGCTGCCGTGGGTCAGGACCTACGGTCCGCCCGCCGACCGGCGTGCCGGGATCGTCTCGTTCAACGTCGAGGACATTCACCCGCACGACGTCGCGCAGATCCTGGACGGGGAAGGCGTCGCGATCCGTGCGGGTCACCACTGCTGCCAGCCGCTGATGGCCAAGCTGGGCGTGGCCGCCACGAATCGGGCGAGTTTCTACCTCTACACGGTGCGCGAGGAGATTGACCGGCTCGTCGACGGGTTACACAAGGTCCGTAAAATCCTTAGCTAGAGCCGATGAGCGACCAGATGTACAGAGAAGTGATCCTGGATCACTACAAGAACCCCCGCGGGCACGGGACGATCGAGGACGCCGACGCGGAGGCCGAGGGCTTCAACCCCCTCTGCGGCGACGAGGTCTCGATCTACGTCTCGTTCGCCGAGGACGGCGAGACGATCGACGACGTCAAGTTCTCCGGCCGCGGTTGCGCGATCAGCCAGGCCGCGACCTCGATGCTGGTCGACATGGCGAAAGGTCGCAAGGCTCAGGAGCTGGCCGACATGCCCAAGGACGACCTCCTCGAAGAGATCGGGATCCCGCTGACGCCGATCCGGCTCAAGTGCGCGCTGCTGGGGCTCGGCGTCCTGAAGGTCGCGCTGCACCGCGCGAAGGGCACGCCGCTCCCCCAGGAGTGGGCGGGCCTCGACGAGCTCGAGCTGAAGTAGCGTTGGCGTGGCTCGACGTCGGCCCGGCCGAGGAGCTTCCGCCCGGGTCGGTCAAGATCGTGGTCGCAGGGTCGATCTCCGTCGGCGTCTACAACCTGGACGGTGAGTTCTTCGCGATCGAGGATCGCTGCTCCCACGACGACGGGCCGCTCTGCGAGGGCGACTTCGACCCCGAGGAGGGCTTCGCGATCTGCCCGCGCCATGGAGCGCACATCGACATCCGCAGCGGGCGCCCGCTGACGTTGCCGGCGGTGTTCCCCGTCGAGACGTTCCCGGTCCGTGTCGACGACGGGATCCTCCAGGTCGACATCAGCTGATGCTCGACGACCGCGTCCGCACCGTGCGCGAGCGGCTCGAGGCCGAAGAGCAGCGGCCGCCGGGGGTAGCGGTCGCTCCGGCAACGGGGCGCTTTCTCTTCTCGGTCGTCGCTCCGCAGGCCGACTGCGAGGTACTCGAGATCGGTGCCGGCCACGGCTATTCGACGATCTGGCTCGCCGCCGGCGTGCGCAACCTCGGCGGTCGAGTCTTGTCTCTCGAGCGCGACCACGAGTGCATCGCCGCGTGGCACCGGAACATCGCGGAGGCGGGGCTCGAGGAGACGGCGGAGCTCGTCGAGGGCGATGCCCGCGAGACCCTGCCGATGATCGACGACGTCTTCGACGTAGTCTTCCTCGACGCCGCCAACAAGATGTACGAGGAGCTGTTCCAGCTCGCGCGCGAGAAGCTCGAGCCGGGTGCGCTCGTGATCGCAGACGACGTCGTCCTGCACGCGGACACGCTGCGGTCGTACGTCGAGGAGCGCCAGGCCGATGAGACGTTGCTGACCACGACGGTCATGCTCGATCGCGGCCTCGAGCTCTCCGTCGTACTCCGGTAACCCTGCTACTCCGAGGCGTCGCTTGCGATGCCGCCTAAACGGCCGACCGGCTTTGCCGGGCGGCCGTTAACCCGGCCATTGGGGAGAGGCGGGTAGCGACCTAGACACCTGCTACTTTTCGCATACCGCGGAAAGGAGGTGGTCCGAGAGTGAAATCTTCAAGTACGGGCAGTGGAGGTACCAGCGGGTAGAGGCGTGTCCCCGGGACCTACGGGGAATCGCCTAGCCAGCGTAGGGGGCTCGCGTTACGCGCCGCCGTTTCGGCCGGAAACGCCTCTACTAGTTCAACGCTGGTAACCGGATTGGGGCCATCGCGGAGGCGGTGGCCCCAACTCTTAAACACGGGGGAAAGCCGCTTTCCCCCATGAACCCCCTCGTTTTGTTGACGCGCTTCCCGCGCAGTTAAGGCTCCGGCGGGCGGAGCCCGCCTCCGCCGAAAACGCGCGGTTGCAGCGAAGCGCTAAGCGGGCTCGAGCGGCGCGGGCTCGGTCGGCGCCCGCTCGATTTGAATCCGCGGTAGCCAGCTCAGCCAGCTCGGTAGGTACCAGTTCCAGCGGCCCAGGAGTTTCATCGCGGACGGCAGGATCACCGAGCGGATGATCGTCGCGTCGATCAGGAGGGCGACCGCGACGCCGAAGCCCATCTGCTGGAACATGACCAGGTCGCCCTTGGCGAAGCCGGCGAAGACGGCGACGATGATCAGCGCCGCTCCGGTGATGATCCTCGCGGTCGAGCCGACGCCCCAGGTGACGGCCGCGGTCGTGTCAGGCACCTGGTCGTAGCGCTCCTTGATTCGGCTTAACAGGAAGACCTGGTAGTCCATCGAGAGGCCGAACAGGACCGAGAAGAGGAAGAGCGGCACCCAGGCCTCGATTACGGACACGTGCTGGAAACCGAAGAGACTGTTGCCGTGGCCCTTCAGGAAGACGAGCACGAGCAGCCCGTAGGCCGCGCCGACCGAGAGCAGGTTGAGCGCGATCGAGGTCAACGCAATGACAATCGAACGGAAGGCGATCGTGAGCAGAACAAGCGTCAACCCAAGGACGAAGGCAAAAACGAATGGCGTCGGGTTGCTCACCGAGTCGAAGTAGTCGATGTTTTCGGCCGTCCGGCCGCCGACGAGGACGCGGGCGTCCGTCGCCTTGAAGAAATCGGGAATCGTCGTCGATCGCAGCTCCCGGACGGCCGCCACGGCGCGCGTGCTTGTGTCGTCGCCGCGAATCGGCACGGTCAGGGCGGCGACCGTCCCGTTCGGCGCGTACCGGATTTGACCCCGCCCGAACAGTGGCTCCACAGCAAGCCGGTTTCGCAGCAGAACCAGCGCCCTTCGGACGTGCGGCTCCGACGCGTGGTCGGCCACGACGATCTGGACGGGGTCGGTGGTGGCGCCCGGGAAGCTTTGCTGGAGGAGTAGGTAGCCGCGCTTCGAGACGAACCGGTCCGGCAATGTGCTGATGCCATTCGCGCCGATCTTCAGCGAGAGGACCGGGATGGCGAGCGCCAGCAGTAGCCCGCACGACACCACGAGGCATATGACCGGATGTCGCAGCACCCGGCGGATGATCGCGCTCCAGAAGCGTCCCTCGGGATTGGCGTGCTCGGTCGCTGAGCGCCCGACGAACGGAAGCCGTAGCGCATTGACACGATCGCCGAGCAGCCCGAGGACGGCCGGAAGCAGCGTCAGCGCGCCGAGGACCGAGGTCACGCCAACGAGAATCGCCCCAGTGGCGAGGCTGCGCATGACGGTGTTCGGAACGATCAGCATTCCGAGCATCGCGATCACGAAAGCGCTGCCGCTGAAGAGCACCGCGCGGCTGGCCGTCGCGCCGGCCATCGTGATTGCGTCGGGTGGAGCACGGTCGTAGCCACGCTCCTCGCGGTAGCGCGAGACGATGAAAAGCGAGTAGTCGATCCCGAGGGCGAGCCCCATCCCGGTGAGCATGTTGATCACGAAGATGGAGAGCTCCCAGGCCTGCGCGACGATCGCGACCAGGCCAAGCCCGGCGATGATCGCAACGATCGCAAGCAGGATCGGCACAAACCCTGCGACCACCGAGCCGAAGACGAGCACGAGGATGATCAGCGCCGCCGGGAGGCCGAACTCGAGCTCGCCGCTCTTCAGGTCGTGCTGGGAGAGATCCGTGAAGTCCTGGTCGCGCACGTCGTTGCCGGTGACTCCGACCTGGAAGCCGGCGCGGCCGTCCGCCCGCTCGACGACCTTGTTGACGTCCTTGATGTCGCTCGTGTTGAAGACGTTGAAGGTGATGAGGGTCGCGTGGCGGTCGGGCGAGACGAGCGACGCATCACCGGTCGTGTAGAAGAGCCGCGCGTCGTGCACCTTGCCGGTGGCCTTTCCTTGCTCCGCGAGGTTCTTGACGAAGGCTTGGAACTGCGGGTCGGTGACCGTGTAACGGGCCGAGTGGACGATTACGACGTTGTTGTAGTCCCGCGCTGGGTCGAACGGGAACGAACGTGCCTCGAGGCGCTCTGCCTGTCGGAACTCCGGGTTGCCCGCTGCGCTTCCGTTCGAGGTCAGGTTGCCGGGCAGGAGCAGCGCGATGCAGGCGAACGCGAGTACGAGCGCTCCGACCCAAGCGCCGATCGTGCGCCACGGGTGCCGGCTGCACGCTCCGGCGAGCCGTTCGGTCATGCTGCGAGTGTCTCGCTCTAGGCCGCTCGGCGCAACTGCTCGTCCGAGGCACCCCTTGCGGTGCCGTTTGGAGGGCGCTCGGGCTTTGCCCGTGCGCCCGGGCTAAGCCGCTCGACGAAGTTGTTCGTCGAGCGGGACCAACGGGATCTGGAAGACCTGGACCGCGTCGTCGTTCGAGACGACGTTGTCGCCGTGCTCGAGCATCGTCAGCAGGTCGCGCGTGAGCGGGATGTTCCCGGGCAGACGCTCGGTCAAGAGTGCGTTCGCCCGCATCAGCCGGATCGGGACGTGCATGGTGGGACGCCGCTTGATCCCGAGTGCGGCGCGCAAGCGTCGCCAGAGCTCGTTCCAGGAGACGGCGTCCGGTCCGCCGAGCTCGAAGGTGCGGTTTGTCGCGGCCGGCGTGTCGACCGCCGCGGCGAAGTAGGCGCCGACGTCGCCGTCCCAGATCGGCTGGATTCGTTGGTCTCCGGAGCCGACGATCGGCGTCACGGGCGTCAGCTTGGCCAGCTTTCGGAAGGTCGGAAGAAGGCCGCCCTCCGTGCCGAAGACGAAGCTGGGGCGGAAGATGACGTGGTTGAGCCCCGAGCCCTTGACCGTCTGCTCCATCGCCCACTTGGCGTGGTAGTAGGGGACGAGGTCCTTGGTGTCAGGGCCTGTGCCGAGCGCGCTCATCAGCACGAAGCGGCTGACACCTGCCTGCTCGGCGGCCTCCACGAGGTCGCGCGTTCCCTGCTCCATGACCCGCTCGAACTCCTCGTCGCGGCCCTGGCGGATCGCGACGAGGTGGACGACTGCGTCGACGCCCTCGACCGCGGTTGCAATGCTGACCGCGTTCGTCATCTCGCCGACGACCGGCTGTCCTGGCAGCTCGCGGGAACGGGTCGCGTCGCGGACGAGCAGCTTCAGGTCGTGGCCCGCCGCCGCGAGCGCGCGAACGACATGGGGCCCGACGAACCCGGTGCCGCCCGTGACGAGGACTTTCATTTCGTCGGCTCGCGCTCGAAGTTTTGCCAGTAGCGGCTGGGCGTCGGGCCCATCTGGCCCTGGTACTTCGAGCCCAGCTCGCCGCTGCCATACGGCCTCTCGGCGGGCTCCGAGAGCTGCACGAACGAGATCTGGCCGATCTTCATCCCGTGGTAGATCGTGATCGGGAGGTTGGCGACGTTCGAGAGCTCGAGCGTCACGTGGCCGTCCCAGCCGGGGTCGATGAAGCCGGCTGTCGAGTGGATCAGCAGGCCGAGGCGGCCCAGGCTCGACTTCCCTTCCAGGCGGGCGACGAGATCGTCCGGCAGTACGATCCGCTCGAGCGTCGAGCCGAGCACGAACTCGCCCGGGTGCAGAATGAACGGCCGCTCGTCGTCGATCTCGACGAGCTCCGTCAAGTCTTCCTGCGGCTCCCTGACGTCGATGAAGGGATAACGCGCGTTGTGGAAGACGCGGAAGAACCGATCGACGCGAACGTCGACACTCGACGGCTGGAGGAGCGACTCGTCGTACGGGTCGATGAGGATCCGGCCTTCGTCGAGCAGCCGCGCGATCGTCCGGTCGGAGAGAACCACGGGCGCGATTCTATGGGGCGTAAACCCGGTGTTCGACACCGGGGTTCGTCAAGGGTCCAGCTGCGCTGGAAGTGCGCCGAGACTAAGACGGATCAGCGGCCGCCGGCGGCAGCGCGGGGCGCAAGGGCCCAGCCGGGACGCGCAGCACCCGCGCGATCGGGTGCGGCAGCCACCAGTTCCACCGGCCGAACAGCACGACGAGCGAGGGCACGAGCAGCGTCCTGATCACCGTCGCGTCGAAGATGATCCCAGCTGCGAGCCCGATCCCGAACTGCTTGATGTCGACGCCGGGGCTGCTCGAAAGCACGAAGAACGCGAACATGAGCACCAGCGCCGCGCTCGTGATCAGCTTGCCGGTCCGCGCCAGGCCGTACTCGACCGCCTTCCGCGTGTCGCCGTACTCGTCGTACTCCTCGCGCATCCGCGTGAGCATGAAGACCTCGTAGTCCATCGAGAGCCCGTACAGGAACGCGAAGATCATCAGCGGGATCCAGGAGATGATCACCCCGGTCGCCGGCACGCCCCAGATTGCATCGGAGCCGTGGCCCCACTGGAAGATGAAGACGATGATCCCGTAGGCGGCGCCCAGGGAGATCAGGTTCAAGATCACCGCTTTGAGCGGCAGGACGATCGACCGGAACGCGCGCATCAGCAGCACGAACGTCAGCAGGATCACGAAAGCGAGCACGTACGGGAACTTCCCGTAGACCGCGTGGACGAAGTCGCGGTCCTCGGGTGAGACGCCGCCGAGCGTCGCCGTCGCGTTGAGCGGGGGCAGGACGTCGTGCTGGATCCTGGAGATCGTTCGCGAAGATGCGCTCGACGCGGAGTCGGAGGTCGGAAACGCCTCGACCAGGGCATTGCTGCCGCTGCGCCACTGCGGCGGCGCGACGGCGGCTGCTACTCCGGGCGTCTGCTCGAGGGCCGAGACGACCTCGCGGATTGCGCCCGGTGTCGCGTGCTCGACGAGCACGACGTAGGGCTTCATGACGCCGGGCGAGATGCCGGCGTCCCCAAGAGCCTGGCGTCCATTGATCGCGTCGCCCTTGCCCGGGTAGTCCTTGAGCTGCGCCTCCGCGGGGTTGATCTGCAGCCCGGCCACGAGCAGGACGGCGACGATCGCCAGGCCGGACAGAGCGACCGGGATCGGATGGGCGGTCACGAAAACCGCCCAGCGGTGCCAGAACCCCTTCGTCGGATCCTGGCGTTCGACGATCCGCTTCGGCATTACGCGGACGCGATTGATGCGGTGCCCGAGGCTCGCAAGCAGGGCCGGCAGCAGTGTGATCGACGTCAACACGGACACGGCCGGGATCAGCAAGCCGCCGATGCCGATCGACCTGATCACCGGGATCGGCAGGATCACCAGCGAGAGCAGGCCAATCGCGACCGTGGACCCCGAGACGATCACCGAGCGCCCCGCGTGCCTCATCGTCTCGATGATCGCCGTCTCGTTGTCTTCGCCCAGGGCGAGCTCCTCGCGGAACCGGAAGATCATCAGCAGGGAGTAGTCGATCGCGACTCCGAGGCCGACCAGCGCGACGAGGAACTGGACGATCAGCGAGACCGACGTGATGTACGTCAGTACGTAGATGAGCGTGAACGTGTTGAGGATCGAGGCGATCGCTACGGCGATCGGCATTGCGACCGCAGGCAGCGTTCCGAAGACAAAGAGCAAGATCACGAGCGCGCCCGCGCCGCCGATCAGCGCCTCGGTGAGCACGCTCGGGCCGCTGTTGTTGCCTCCGCTCGCGGCCTCCTGGAGCGCGTCGCGACCGGTCAGGTAGGACTGGACACCGGCTGGAGTCGCCCTATGCAATGCCGCGCGCGCCTCGCCGATCTTGACGACGCCGTTGAAGCCCTGGTTGCCGGGCGGGTAGAGCAGGGCGAAGGTCGTATGCCGGTCTCGTGACACGTATGCGTCGCTGCCGGTCGAGAAGTAGGAGCTGATTCGCGAGCCGGGGTTCTGTCCCGCTGCAGCCGCGATCGCGCCTTTGATCGCCGTCTCCTTCGTGACGTCGCCGTTCGAGTGGAAGACCGCCACGAGGGGAGCGTTCTCGCCGGTCCCGAACGTCTTCAGCGTCAGCTGGTTGGTCTCGTAAGCCGAATAACCCGGGATCGAGAACTGCTCGAGCCAGCGGTTCGACACCGCGCTCGCGGACCACGCGCCGAGGAGTGTCAGCGCGATCCACGCGACGACGATCGCCATCTTGTGTCGCATCACGAAACGAGCGAGGGTGGTCATGAGCCGGCCACCATACGGATTCCCAACGGCTGCGCGCAAGGGCTATTCCCACTGAATTGCGCTTATTCAGCTATTCACGGCGACCGGCCGCTGCGGTATCGTCGGGCCCATGGCGATGACGCGGACGATCGAGCTGAAGACGGCCGTCCCCGGGCCGAAATCGACAGAGATTCTGGCCCGGAAGGAACGGGTCATCGCCGACCCGCTCTCGGTCTTTCTCCCGGTTGTGATCGAGGAGGCGCACGGTGCGACGCTCACCGACGTCGACGGCAACACGTTCATCGACTTCACCGGCGGCGTTGGCTGCCTGAACGTCGGCCACTCGCACCCGCGGGTCGTCGAGGCGGCGCAGGAGCAGCTCACGAGGTTCTCCCACACCGACTTCACGATCGTCCCTTACGAGGTCTACGTGACCCTGGCCGAGCGGCTGATCGCCCTGGCGCCGTTCCGCTCCCCCGCCAAGGCGGCGTTCTTCAACGCGGGCACCGAGGCTGTCGAGAACGCCATCAAGTTCGCGCGCTCGTACACCGGCCGTCCTGCGGTGATCGGCTTCGAGGGCGGCTTCCACGGCCGGACGCTTCTCTCGCTCTCGCTGACATCGAAGACGCACCCGTACAAGGCCGGTCTCGGGCCGTTCGCGCCCGAGGTCTACCGCGTCCCGTTCCCGAACGAGTACCGCGGGCCGAGCGCCGAAGAAGCGCTCGCGGCGCTCGAGCGAGCGTTGATCACCCAGGTCGCCGCCGAGACGGTCGCCGCGATCGTGATCGAGCCCGTCCAGGGCGAGGGCGGCTTCGTGGTCGCGCCGAAGGCGTTCATCGAAGACGTGCGCCGGATCTGCGACGAGCACGGGATAGTCATGGTGGTCGACGAGGTCCAGACGGGGTTCGGGCGCACCGGCAAGCTGTTCGCGATCGAGCACTACGGGATCGAGCCCGACCTGATCACCATCGCCAAGTCGATCGCGGCGGGACTGCCGCTCTCGGGCGTGATCGGCAAGGCCGAGATCATGGACGCGCCGCCGGATTCCGCGATCGGCGGCACCTACGTCGGCAATCCCGTCGCTCAGGCCGCAGGGCTGGCTGTCCTCGACGTGATCGAGGACGAGGGCGTCTGCGAGCGTGCCGCGCGGGTCGGAGAGGCGATTCGGGCGCGCATGGAGTCGTGGCAGGAGCGCTGGCCGCGCATCGGCGACGTCCGCGGGCTTGGCGCGATGCTCGCGATCGAGCTCGTTGCCGATCCCGCGACGAAGGAGCCCGACGCGGATACCGCGAGCGCCGTCGTCGAGGCGGCCGCGGCCCGGGGCCTGCTGCTCCTCAAGTCGGGCATCTACGCGAACTGCATCCGCGTGCTGGCGCCGCTCATCCTCACCGACGCAGAGCTGGACGAAGCTCTGGCGGTCTGGGAAGAGGCGCTCGACTCGGTTCTCAGCTAGAACGTCGCTCATGTTGACTCGCATGGCCGCCGTGGCCACGGCCTGCGCCGTGCTTGCCGCCGGCGCGGCCGCGGCGCCGCGCCGGACGTTCGCGCTGTGGCTCGGGAGCAAGGTCTTCGTCACGACGAACGGGAAGGCCTGGCGAAACGTCACGCCGCGGGAGATCGCGCCGCCGACGTCGATCGACAACGTCGCTTTCGAGGGAGCGGGCGACGGCTGGTTGCTCGCGAGCGTCTGCGGCGCGAACGGGTTCGCGTACCGCACGAACGACGCCGGCCGGACCTGGACGAAGCACGCATTCGACTTCGCCCACACGTGCAACGCGGGCTCGAACTTCCTGCTCGACGCGCTCGACGCTCGGCGAGCCTGGGTGGTCCGGAACGAGCCGGCCGGGTCGTTCGCAAGCCTCTACCGGACGGCCGACGGGGGCCGGACTTGGCGCCTCGTCGATGAGAATCTGCCCGATATCGGAGCGGTCACGTTCGTCGGCAACGCCCACGGCTGGCTCGCAGGCGGGCGCCTCTTTCACACGGTCGACGGCGGTCGGCACTGGAAACGCGCCCCGTTGCCGGCGCCGCGCGGCTACACCGGCCGGCTGCTCCTGCTCTCCAAGGTGCGCTTCTTCGGGCGCACCGGGATCGTCGCGGGCGAGTACTACGGGCGCCGCCACGTGATCGGCTTCTACCGTACGAGGGACGCGGGCCGGAGCTGGCACCTCCTCGCGAGGTTGCCGGGCTCCCAGCCGTACATCTACCCGCAGTTCACGGTGAGCGCGGTCTCGGCAACGACCGTCTGGCTGCTCACCGCAGGGGCGAGGCCCACCGCGAACGTCACCGTCGACGGCGGCCGGCATTGGAAGGCCCACCGCCTCGCGTACAGGCTCTACGCGCCGACGGCGCTGAATGCGAGAGTCGCCGTGGCATCCGACTTTCGCGGCAAGCCCAAGATCACCCGCGACGGCGGCCGCACGTGGCGGCCTTTGGGACTGTAGAGCCGCCGGTCCGGGCATCCTTCAGCTCGTGGTCGGGGAACTGATCGCGGGCCGGTACGAGCTCGAGGAGCTCGTCGGCTCAGGCGGCATGTCGAGCGTCTATCGGGCGCACGACAAGCTGCTCGAGCGCACCGTCGCGCTGAAGATCCTGCACGAGCAGTTCACGCGCGACGACGCCTACGTCGAGCGCTTCCGCCGCGAGGCGCGCGCAGTCGCGCAGCTCGCTCACCCGAACATCGTCACCGTGATCGACCGCGGCGAGCAGGACGGACGGCAGTTCATCGTCTTCGAGTACGTCGACGGCATGAACCTGAAGGAGCTCCTCGACCAGGAGGGCCCGCTCGAGCCGCGCGAGGCGATAGAGCTCTCGCTTCAGGTCGCCCGTGGGCTCGCGTTCGCGCACGAGAACGGGCTCGTCCACCGCGACGTCAAACCCCAGAACGTCCTGATCGACGGCGACGGGCGCGCGAAGGTGACGGACTTCGGTATCGCCCACGCGCTCGACGTGGACGGGATGACCATCACCGGGACGATCATGGGGTCGAGCAACTACATCGCGCCCGAGCAGGCGCGCGGTGAGCAGGTCGACGAGCAGTCCGACATCTATTCGCTCG
Source organism: Gaiellaceae bacterium (assembly GCA_051955535.1). GTDB lineage: Bacteria > Actinomycetota > Thermoleophilia > Gaiellales > Gaiellaceae > 13-2-20CM-68-14. The sequence goes on from JBQCGP010000064.1 coordinate 34,468, forward strand.
GCTGCGTCCTCTACGAGCTGCTGACAGGCGAGGTGCCGTTCGACGGCGACAACTTCGTCGCGGTCGCGATGCGGCACGTGAACGACCCGGTTCCGACGGTCGGCGAGGTGCGGCGCGACGTCCCGCCGCATCTCGACTGGACCGTGGAGCGGGCGATGGCGAAGGACAACGACGAGCGGTTCGCCTCGATGTCCGAGTTCGCGGCCGAGCTCGAGGCCTGCCACGCCGAGCTCGACGGAGCGGAAGGGGCGACGGTGGTCGTCCCGCCGCGGCGACCGCCACGCCCGCGCCGCGACCGGCGGGAGCAGCGCCGCCGGTCGCGCGCCCTGCCGTTCGTTCTGCTCGGCGTCGGGTTGGCCGCGCTCATCGGCGGGCTCGCGGGCGCGCTCCTCCTACACAACAACGGAAGCTTGAACAGCTCTTCTCCCCCTGCGGGTGGCGGTGGCTCGCAGCCGATCCACTTGGTCGGTGTGACCGCCTTCGACCCGCAGGGAAGCCCGCCCGGGCAGGAGCACAACGCTGACGCGAAGTACGCCGCCGACGGTGACCAGGCAACCTTTTGGGCAACCGAGCACTACAACGGTGCCGACCTCAACAAGAGCGGCGTCGGCGTCGTCCTGGATGCCGGCCGAACGGTATCCCCGAAGAGCATGACGGTCACGACCGACACGCCCGGCTTCACCGCAAACATCATGGCGGGCGACTCATCGGGCGGGCCGTTCCACCGTATCTCAGGCTCGCAGACCGTCGGAACGACGGCGACCTTCCACCTCGACAGCGGGGGGCGTTACTTCGTCGTTTGGATCACCGACCTCGGCGGCAACTCCTCCGCCCACGTCAACGAAGTCAAAGCTGGTTAGAACTGGAGACGTGAGCGCCGCTCGTGGCGCTCGATCGCGAGCTCGACCAGGCGGTCGAGTAGCTCGGGATAGGGGATCCCGGAAGCCTCGAACAGCTTTGCGTAGACGCTCGTGGCGGTGAACCCCGGGATCGTGTTCAGCTCGTTGACCAGCACCTCGCCGTCGTCGCGGACGAAGAAGTCGACGCGGGCCATCCCGTCGCACTCGGCGACGACAAAGCTCTCGACGGCCAGGCGTTGGACGCGGTCGATCTGCTCCTGGGGGATGCGCGGCGGCACGATCAGGTCCATGCCGCCCTCGTCGTACTTGGCCGAGTAGTCGTACCAGTCGGGGGCCTCGAACCCGTGCGAGACGATCTCGCCCGGCAGCGAAGCGATCGGGCTGCGGTTCGAGCCGAGCACGCCGCACTCCACCTCCACGCCCGAGACGAACTCCTCGACGAGCACCTTCTCGTCGTGTCCAAACGCGAGCTCGACGGCCGGCGCGAGCTCCTCCTCCGACCGCACCTTCGAGACGCCGACCGAAGAGCCGAGGCGTGCCGGCTTGACGAAGACGGGGTACCCGAACGGGTTGCGCGGCTCGTCGCCGAGCCGCAGCGTGATGTTTCGCCGGACCGGGGTGGCAGCGTCGCGCCTAACGGCCTTGAACAAGTCCTTGTCCATCGCGAGCGACGAGCCGAGCACGCCCGCGCCGACGTAGGGGACGTTCGCAAGCTCGAGCAGGCCCTGGACGGTGCCGTCCTCGCCGAACGGGCCGTGCAGGACGGGGATGACCACGTCCACGTCGGCCAGCGTGGCGGGCACGCTCTCGGTGGGCACCGGCAGCGTCTCGACCGCCGTGCGGCCCTCGCCCTCGTCGAGCTCGCCCGCCGCTCCCTGGTCGAGCGCCCGCGACTCGCCCGGCTCGAGCTGCCACTTCCCCTCGCGGTCGATCTCGACCGTGACCGGCTCGTAGCGCTCGGGGTCGAGCGAATCCAGCACGGAGCGCGCCGAGGCCACCGAGATCTCGTGCTCGCTCGAGCGCCCGCCCATGACTACTGCAACGCGAATGGGTTTGGTCATCGATCTCTCACCTCGAAACGATGGGCGGGCGTGGGGAAGGGTCTGGGAAACCGGGAGGTTTCCCACCGGGAATGCGCGCGCAGCGCGCCCTACTCAGAAGAAGAAGAGGGCTCGTGGGGGAAACATGGTTTCCCCCACGGGAGCGAGCCGAAGGCTCGCGACGGCCGGCCATCAGGACTGCGACACGGACGCGCGGGCTCACGGGACCGGGCCCGTTGTCGTGCCGCTGTAGTTCCCGACCGTGATCGTCACCGTCGAGCCCGCGGGCGCGTTCGTCCCGCCCATCGGCGTCTGCACCAGGACGATGCCTTGCTCACTGGGATCGGTCACCGGCTGCTGGGTCACCTTCACCTTGAAGCCCGACCCGGTCAGGATCGATTTCGCGGTCGGCTCGTCCTGGTTCGTGACGTCGGGCACGGGCGTCTGCGCGGTCGAGCCGCGCGAGACGCTGAGCGTCACCGTCGTCCCGGCACCGACCTTCGTACCTGCGCTCGGCGATTCTCCGACCACGGTGTCCTTGGGCTGAGTCGAATCGACATCGCTGCGGGCGACCTGCAGCCCCGCCCCGAGCAGTGCCGAGCGTGCGCTCGCATACGACTGCCCGACCACGTCGGGGATCGCAATCTGCTTGGCGCCCTGCGAGATGTTGATGTGAACGGTCGTGTTGTAGAAGACGCGGCTGGAGGGGGGCGGATCCTGAGCCGTCACCGTGTCGGTGGGCGCGGACGAGTAGACATGGAAGACGGACACCTTCAGGTGGGCAGAGGTCAGCGTCGCCACCGCGTCGCTTTGGGACTTCCCGCGAACGTCGGGAACGCTCACCTTGGGCCGTCCATGGGAGATGGTCAGGGTCACGATGTTGCCCTTGTCCGTCTTCTCGCCGCCCTGTGGGTCCTGCCTCATCACGGTTCCGGCCGGGAACGTCTGGCTGAACCCGGGGGAGATGTGGGCCTTCAGGCCCTTGTCCTCGATCTTCTTGACCGCCTGCGCCTGCGCGAGGCCTTCGACGTAGGGGACGGCGACGGGCTTGTTCGCGTTCAGCTCGTGCGTGATCTTCCCGTAGGCGAACCAGGCCGCCGCTCCGGCGGCGGCCAGCAGGATCGCGACGAGGATCCACGGCCAGACCGAACGGGAGCGTCGTGGCGGCCCTTCGTAGCCGTAGTAGCCCGCGGGCGGCGTCGGCGGCGGCGCCGTCGGCGGCGCGGCGGGCCGGGGTGCGATGATCGTCGGGGCACCCGAGATCCCCGCACCGGCTAGCACGGCCGTCGCCGCATCCGCGGTCTCGCTCGACACCGCGAGGCCGCGCTGGATGCGCGAGAGGTCGGCGTCCATCTCCTGGGCGGTCTGGTAGCGGTCCTCCGGATCCTTCGCGAGCGCGCGCAGGACGATGGAGTCGAGGTCCTCCGGCACGTCCGGCCGCTTCTCGGACGGCGGCACCGGCACCTCGGAGAGGTGCTTCATGGCGATCTCGAGCGGCGTGTCGCCGGTGAACGGCACCTTGCCGGTCAGCATCTCGTAGAGGACGACCCCAACCGAGTAGACGTCCGAGCGCTGGTCGACCGGCGCGCCGCGCGCCTGCTCCGGCGAGAGGTACTGCGCGGTGCCGATGATCGAGCCGACCTCGGTCATCTGGCTCGTCCCGCCGGAGCGGGCGATCCCGAAGTCCGTCACCTTCAGCCGGCCGTCAGGATCGACGACGACGTTGTGCGGCTTGATGTCGCGGTGGACGATCCCGTTGCGGTGCGCGAAGCCGAGCGCGGCGAGGATCTGGCGGGTGTACTCGACGGCGATCTTGATCGGCGTCGGCCCACGGCTGACCATCAGCTCCTTCAGCGAGCGCCCCGACAGGTACTCCATCGCGATGTAGTAGGTGCCCTCGGCCTCGCCGCGGTCGTAGATCGAGACGATGTTTGGGTGGGAGAGGCCGGCGGCGTTCTTCGCCTCGCGCCGGAACCGTTCGATAAAGGAGTTGTCGGCGGCGTGGCGCCCGTCGAGGATCTTGATCGCCACGCTGCGGCCGAGCTCCTGGTCCTCGGCGAGGTAGACGTTGGCCATCCCGCCCGCGCCGAGCTTCCGGATGATCCGGTAGCGGCCGTCGAAGACGGAATCGATGAGTGTGTCGCCTGTTACAGCCATGGCGTTATTTCTTTTTCGACCCCTGGTTGAGGACTGCCTGCAACAGCACCTTCGCGATGGGCGCCGCCGTCGTGCCGCCGAAGCCGTGCTGGTTCTCGAGCGTCACCGCGACGGCGACCTTCGGATTGTCCGCGGGCGCGAACGTGATGAACCAGGTCGTGTTGATGCCGCTGTTGCCCGTCTCCGCGGTGCCGGTCTTGCCCGCGACGAGGATCCCCGGGATCTGGGCGGCGGTGCCGGTGCCGGACTGCACGGCCGAGACCATCATCGAGTTGATCTCGTGCGCCGTCGTCGGCGACATGACGCGGCCCAGCTTCTTGGGCGCGACGCGCACGATCGTCTTGCCATGAGAGTCGACAACACGGTTCAGCACCGAGGGCTGCATCGCCACGCCGCCGTTCGCGACCGTGGAAGCGACCATCGCCATCTGCAGCGGCGTGACCGCGAGGCGCTCCTGCCCGAAGGCCATCCGGCCCGGGTCGACCTGCGTCGACGGATGGCTCGGGAAGAAGAGCCTGCCGTTGTTGTAGAGCCCGCTCGGCGACTTCTCGTTGTTCGGCGTCTCCAGCGGCGGGTCCGCGTAGAAGCCGAACCTCTTCATGTAGTTCAGGATCAGACCGGCTCCGATCGACTTGCCGATGTTGCAGAAGACCGAGTTGATCGAGTGCTGGAGGCCTTCCGCGAAGGTGACGGTCCCGAAGGTCTCGACGGGCCCGTCCGGGCTGGCGGCGTTCGAGACCTTCTTGCCGTACTCGATGCAGTAGCCGGGGTCGTTGAACGTCGAGTCCGGGGTGAACTTGTGGGCGTTGAGCGCCGCGGTCGCCGTGACGACCTTGAACGTCGAGCCCGGCGTGAAGAGCCCATTCGTCGCCCTGTTCAGGAGCGGAGCCGCCGGCTGGCAGGGGCCCCGGATCGCCTGGATCTTGTTGAAGTGGCGCTCGACCAGGTTCGGGTCGTAGGTCGGCTGCGAGGCGAGCGCATAGACCTTGCCGGTCTTCGGGTTCATGACCACGGCTGCACCGCACTTGCCGGCCAGCTGCGCCATCGCGATCCGCTGGATGTTGGGCCGGACGCTCAGGATCAGGTCGTTGCCCGTGATCGTGACGCCCTTCAGCTTGTCGATCGCCTTGTTGAGCAAGGTGCCCAGGTTTGCGTTCGAGGCGGTCAGGTAGGCGTTCTGGGACTCCTCGAGCCCCGCGCGCGAGCGCGCCTGGGTCGAGTAGCCGACGAGCTGCGCGAAGAGCCCGCCGGTCGGGTAGCGGCGGAAATAGAGCGTCTGCCCGCCGACCTTGCGGCGCACGTTCGTCGCGAGCAGCGTCCCGTCCGCCGCGCGGATGACGCCGCGCTTGATCCGGAACTGCGCTACCCGCTGGATCGCGTTGTCCTGCTTCTCGGCCAGGCCGGCAGAGGCCCACGTCTGCCAGTACGTCGTCCCGACGATCAGCGCAGCGAGCAGGATCAGCGAGGCGACGGCGAGCTTGGTGATCTGCCGGTTCATGTTTCCTTCGGCGCGTTGGCGCGGTTGGAGACCAGGAGCAGGCCGGCGAGCAGCACGAAGTTCGCGACGACGCTGGAGCCGCCGTAGGAGACGAACGGGAACGTGATCCCGGTCAGCGGGATGATCCGCAGAACGCCGCCGACGATGATGAACGTCTGCAGGGCGAAGCCGAATGTGAGCCCGGCGGCGAGCAGTTTCGAGAAGCCGTCATCGGCGAGCAGCGCGGTCCGCATCCCGCGCAGGACGAAGACCATGAAGACGAGGATGACCGCCGAGATGCCGATCAGGCCGAGGCCCTGCGCCAGGGCGGAGTAGATGAAGTCAGTGTTCAGGCCGGGGATCAGCTGGTGGCCACCGGAGACCGAAACCGTCTCCTTGCCGAGCCCCGTGCCGCCGAAGCCGCCGGCGGCGATCGAGTAGAGCGACTTCACGAGCTGGTAGCTCGCGCAGTCCTGGCGAAGCGTCATCTTGCCGTTCAGGGCGCAGTAGACCTTGTGGTCGGTCCACGGGTGGAGCCAGATCGTGACGCGCTCGTGGACGTGGGCGATCTGCGTGTAGACGAAATAGGAGCCGCCGAGGAAGAGCGCGAGGCCGATCGTCGTGTAGAGGACCCGCCCCGTCGCGACGTAGAGCATCGCCAGGAAGATCCCGTAGTAGAGAAGCGCGGAGCCGAGGTCGTTCGTCTCGACGAGGACGAGCATCGCGCCGCCCCAGATCACGAGCAGCGGGCCGAAGTCCTTGAGCCTCCCCTGCGCCAGCACCTCGCGTTTCTCGCGCAGGTAGCCGGCGAGGAAGACGATCAGGCAGAGCTTGGCGATCTCTCCCGGCTGGAACTGGAGCGAGCCGAAGTGGATCCAGAGGCGGGCGCCGTTCACCGTCTGGCCGAGCCCCGGCAGCACCGGGAGCGCGAGCAGGCCGATCGCCGTCAGGCCGAAGATGTACTTGTAGCTCTCCAGGCGCCGGTAGTCGCGCCGCAGCGCCAGCAGCGTCCCGGCGAAGACGGCGACGGCGATGATGATCCAGACCCCCTGCCGGAACGCGTCGTCGGGGTTGATCCGGTAGATCTCGGTGATCCCGACCGCCGTCAGCAGCGCGGCCAGCGGCAGCAGGTACGGGTCGGCGTACGGCACCGCGTAGCGCCCGACGAGGTGCGCGACGAGGTAGAGCCCGAAGAAGAAGGCCGCGTAGGAGAGCGAAGCGGTCGAGACAACGGACTGGCGGGCGATGTAGACGCTCGCGAAGCCGAGCGCGGTCAGCATCCCGACGACGATCAGGTTGAGGAGCTCGCGGTTCCGAAGGGTCATCCGCTCATCTCCCGCGGATCGTCAGGACCACGATTACGACCGCCGCCAGCCCGATCACGATCAACGCGAAGGCGAGGAGGCGGTTCCGGAGAGTGCGTCCACGATCGGTTTGTGGCTGATCGGCGTCTCCCGGCAGGACGACCCTCGTTTCCACGGCCGGGACGCGGTCGAGCTCGTCGATTGTGTCCTCGTCGACCTCGCCGTTGCCGTCGGTGCCGAGTACCGGGTACTGGGCGGTCTTCTCGAGCGGCTCGCCGGCGCCGATCTCGAAGAGGACGACCGTGATGTTGTCCTCGCCGCCACCCTTGTTCGCGGCGCGGATCAGCGCCTTCACGGCCGCCTGGAGGTCGTCCCGGTGCTTCCCAGTCGCCTCGAGGATCGTCTCGCCGTCGACCATCGAGGTGAGGCCGTCGGAGCAGAGCATGAACAGGTCGCCCGCGTGTGTCGGGATCGAGAAGGTGTCGACGTCGACGTCCGGATCGGTTCCGAGCGCGCGCGTGATGACCGACCGCTGCGGGTGCGTCTCGGCCTCTTCGGGCGAGAGCTTGCCGCTGCGGACGAGCTCGGCGACGAGGGAGTGATCCTCGGTGAGCTGCTCGAGACGCCCGTCCCGGATCAGGTACGCACGCGAGTCGCCGACGTGGCCGAAGACGACCGCGCCGTCCTCGACGAGAGCGACCGTCATCGTCGTCCCCATGCCCGAGGCGGATGCGTCCTGGCTGGAACGCTGGTAGACGCGGCGGTTCGCCTCCTGGATCAGGTCGGCAACGCGACGCTCGCCGCTGCCCGAGACGCTCTCGTCGTCCCGGACCGCGCCCGCTGCGAGGCTGGAGGCGAGCTCGCCGGCCTGCGCGCCGCCCATGCCGTCGGCGATCGCGAAGAGCGGTGGCGCGACGACGTACTCGTCCTCGTTCCGGCGCCGCCTCTTGCCTGTGTCGGTGCCGTGCCCGACCTGTGCAATCACGTCTCGAACCTCAGCTCGGTCTCGCCAACGCGCACGACGTCTCCGGGCGTGAGCTTGCGTGCGCGCGTCAGCCTGATCCCGTTCAGGAACGTGCCGTTGGTCGAGCCGATGTCCTCGACCCAGACGCCGTCACGACGCGACTCGATTCGGGCGTGCTTCGCCGAGGCGTAGTCGTCGCCGTCGAGCGCGAGGTCGTTCTGGGGGCCGCGCCCGACCGTCAGCGGCGCCGAATTGAGCATCCGGCCTTCGCCCGGCTGGAGCGAAGGGCTCGAGACGACGACGAGACGGCCGCCGCCGTTCGGTCCTGCGTCGCGGACGGCGCGCAGCTCGTTCGCCTGGGATGGCGCGAGGATGAAGCTCTCCTGCGGGACGCGCAGATCCTTGCTCGCCGTCCGCACGATCCTCCAGATGAACAGGTAGAGGACGACGACGAACGCGATCTTGAGGATGAGCAGCAGCTCCTCGACCGCGATCGAGGCGATGGTCATGTCAGTCCCTGGTCTCCCGCTGGAAGACGACCTGCGTCGAGCCGACGGTGATCGTGTCGCCCGAGCGCAGCTTGGCCCGTTTGAGGCGGCGGCCGTTGACCTCGGTGCCGTTGGTGGAGTCGAGGTCGACCACCCAGTATGCAGAGCCCTCTTGCCGGATCTCGGCATGGCGGCGGGAGACGTTCGGGTCGGCGACCTGGATGTCGCAGTCCTTCGAGCGTCCGATCACGACGCGTCGCTTGTCGATCTCGTGCTGCTTGCTGTCCCAAGAGAGGGTCACGATCTCGCGCTGGAGGCCGAGCTCCTCCGGCGAAACCGCCTCTGTGACCGGCTGCTTCGGCTTGTAGACCATCGTCGCGCCGGGCGCGACGTCGGGTGCCGGCGCCTCCGGTGGGGGCGGCTCGGGCCCGCCCTGCGCCATCCTCGTCGCGATCCCGAACTCGCCGATGTCGAGATCGGGATCGGTCTCCATCAGGACCCGCGGCGCCGAGAGCATCACGTACTTCTCGCGGCGCGCGTTCTCGGCCAGGTAGTCCTGCAACTCCGAGAGCAGCGACTCTTCGTAATCCGCAAATTGCGCACGATCGGCCGGCGAAAGGTAGAGCGTGTATTCATTCGGCACGTACAGGCGGGAGACGGAGATGACCCGGTGGTCCTCCATCTCCTTCACCAGCTTGCGGGCCAGCTCGACCGGCTGAACGTTCGTCCGGAAGGCCCGTCCGAAGACGCCTTCGAACAGGGATTCGATCTTGGCTTCGATGTTCCTGAGCACGGTCATTGCAGGGCCTTACCCCGCCTGCGAGTCTAGCTTTCGCGTTTGACTGCTATCCCCAGGCAAGTGGCGAGAATTGTGGCCACAACAGCGGCGTCGGGGAGGGCCGGATCGGGGGCTACGAGCCCCGCGAGGAGGGCGAGACCGAACGGAGCGATCCAGCGTCGGCTGACGTGTGGGAGGACGGCTGCGGCTGTGGCCAGGACCAGCGCCTCGAAGAATAGGACTGGCTGCGCCGCAAGTGCGTGCCACACGGCGCCCGCTGCGGTGAACGGATCGGAGGTGCGGTCGAGCTGGATCGGCGGTGCGGACACGCCGGCAAAGGGGATCGTTGCGCCTCGCAGTCCGGCCACGACCGCCGCGACGAGGACGGCTGCGAAGACCTGGAGGCCCCGTAGGAAGCTCCCGCGGAGGCGCTGCGCAGCGAGCGGCAGCAGTCCAAGCAGCGACAGCGGCGCGAGAACCGGGCCCGCCGCGAAGAAGAGGCCCGAGCGCGGCGTCCTCCACGTCATCGCCAGCCACGCGAGGGCGAGCGCCGCATAGGCCCAGGCGAGACCGGCAGAGAGGTTGCCAAGCGGCAGGATCGGCACCGCCAGCGCGAACGCGAGCCCTGCGCGTTCGCGGAAGAGGGTCACTGCTGCGGCGAGCGCGGCGAGAAGGAGCGGCCATCCGGACGGGTAGAACGGGAGCAAGGCCGCGGCGGCTCCGGAGACGAGCGCCGCGGCTGCGGTCGGTGCGAAGCGCTCCGGAGTAGGTGTCGCGAGTGCCGGGAGGGCCCGCCTGCTCCGCTCGCGTCGGTGGCGGGTTGCCCGCAACGCGACCGCGAGCCGCGCCGCCGAAGGCCGTTTCGCCGGGTCGACCGACAAGGCGCGGTCGACGAGCGCGATGAGTGGACGCGGAAGATCGGGTCGCGCGGTGGCGAGCGAGACAGCGCCGGACTCGATCCGGCGCGCCGTATCGAGTAGGGAGCCCTGCCAGAACGGATGCCAGCCCGCGAGCGCCTCCCAGAGCAGGACGCCGACCGCCCAGACGTCCGCCGGCGCGCCTGATTCCTGGCCGCGCAGGCGCTCGGGCGGGATGTAAGCGAGCGTTCCGGGCACGTCCCCGGCGGCCGTCAGCGTCTCCTCTCCGTCCATCCGCGCGAGCCCGAAATCGAGCAGTCGGATCGACACCCCGTTTCCCTCGGCGAGCAGGATGTTCGACGGCTTCACGTCGCGGTGCACGATCCGGTGCGCGTGCGCGTGCGCGAGCGCTTCGCAGATCTGCGCGGCCGCTTCGAGCGCGACGGCGTCGTCGACGTCGCCGTCACGCAGCGCCTGGCGCAGCGTGCGCCCCGGGATGTACTCGTAGGCGATGTAGACGTGGCGCGCGTCGCGTGCGAGCGCGTAGGCGCGTTGGCAGCCCGGATGCCGCAGCCGCGCGGCCGCCGAGGCCTCGCGCTCGGCGCGGGAGGCGGCCTTGCCTTCGCGCGGGACGATCTTGAGCGCCACCTCGACGCCGGTCGGTTCGTCACGGGCGAGCCAGACCGAGCCGTTGCCGCCGCTGCCGAGCGGCTCCAGCGGGCGGTAGCGGCCGAGGACCAGCTCGCTTTGCGTGACGGCGAGAGCCGCTTCTGACACCTGCGCACGTTCGCCGCAGAAGGCCGAATGCCTTTCCGGCTGACGCAGCGGTTACAGTTTCTCGGCCCCTTTTCCCTGCTAGCAGCCGTGACCGAGCGCGACACCGATATCGAGTTCGACTTCTTCGAGGAGCCGGAGACCAGGGAAGCCGCCCGTCCGGAGCGGCCGCCGGGGACGAAGCCGCGCGGTCCGCGGCCGCCGATCCGCACGCCACAGGGCATCACGCCGCTGCTTCGCCTGGTCGGATTGATCGCATTCGCGATCGTGATCGTGCTCCTGCTCGTCTACGCGATCGAGGGCTGCCAATCCTCGAGCAAGCACGCGAAGTACAACAACTACATGACCAAGGTCTCGCAGATCGCTTCGAGCTCGCACTCGATCGGCACCCGCCTCACCTCGCTGCTCGGCCAGCCCGGCCTGAAAGCGGCCGACGTGCAGACGAAGCTCGCAGGCCTGGCGCGCGACGAGCAGCAGAACGTCGACGCTGCGAGCGCGATCGACCCGCCGGGCCGCCTGCGCGACGAGCACTCCCGGCTCATCGATGCGCTGCAGTACCGCTACAGCGGCATCGTCGGGATCTCCGACTCGCTCCGCCAGGTTCTCGCCAGGAAGAATCTCGCGGCCGCGCAGGCCGGTGCCCTGCTCGTGACCCCGTCTCAGCGCCTGATCGCGAGCGACGTCGTCTGGGACGACAGCTTCCGCGACCCTTCGAAGCAGGTGTTGGCGGGCCAGGGCGTCGGAGACGTGCGCGTCCCGAGCTCGACATTTGTCCAGAACCCGGACTTCTACACGGCAAACGGCCTCGCGGCGGTGGTGACGCGGCTCCGCGGCGTCAGCGTCTCGCCGACAGCGGGCGGCCTGCATGGCACGAACATCGTCTCGACCAAGGCGCTGCCGAAGGGCACCGAGCTCTCGACGACCTCGCGGCTGCCCGTTGTCGCTGGAACCGACCTCGGCTTCGCGGTCACGGTCGAGGACTCCGGCGGCTCGGTCGAGGTGCACATCCCGGTCACGCTGACGATCACCGGCGGCACGAAGCCGATCGTGAAGACACAGGTGATCGACCTGATCAGCCCCAAGGAGCAGAAGACCATCACCTTCCGGAACGTCCAGCTCGACCCGTCCTTCTTCGGATCCCAATCGACCTCGGTGAAGGTGAGGGTCACCCCGGTCCCGAACGAGCACAACGTCTCGAATAACAGCGCCGAGTACCCGGTCATCTTTACGTTGCCTCAGTGAGCTCGACCGTCGCTGCGGCAATCGCGATCGCGGCCGGCGCTGTCGCGCTGCTCGCGTTGGTTGCCGCGCTGATGGCTTTTCGGACGCTGAGGCGCGTCCGCTCCTCCCAGCAGGTGCTGCTCGGCGGCGGGAAGGACGACCTCGTCGACTTCGCGGTCTCGCTTCAGGCACGGATAGACGACCTCCACCGCGCGGTGGACGAGGTCGCCGCCGGCCTCGCGCGGGTCGACCGCCGAGTCGACGAGGCGCTCACGAAGACTTCGATCGTCCGCTACGACGCCTACGAGGGGACGGGCGGTCACCAGTCCGCCTCCGTCGCGGTGCTCGACGGCGCGCGCAGCGGGATCGTGCTGAGCGCGATCCAGGGCCGTGACTACGCGCGCATCTACCTCAAGGAGCTCGAGCACGGGCGCGCCTCGATCGCGCTCTCGCCCGAAGAAGAAGAGGCTGTAGCGCGCGCAATGTCGCGCTGAGAGCGCCTGGCCCGCTGCTATTTTTTGCCTGTCTTGCAGCAGGTCTTGGTGTTGAACGCGAGCTATGAGCCGCTCAACGTGACGACGGTTCGGCGCGCGCACGTCCTCGTGTTCAAAGGCAAGGCGGAGGTGATCGAGGAGCTCGACCGGGCGCTCCACTCCGCGACGACCTCGTTCCCGTGGCCGCACGTGATCCGGCTTGTCCAGTACGTCAGCGTGCCGCGGACAGTGCAGCGCAAGATCTCGAGGCGGGCGCTCTTCGCGCGCGACGACTGGCGTTGCGTCTACTGCGGCACCTCGGGCGGCCGACTGACGCTCGACCACGTCGTCCCGAAGAGCCGAGGCGGGGAGTCCATCTGGGAGAACGTCGTCACCTCGTGCGCGCCGTGCAACCTGCGCAAGGGCGACCGCCTTCTCCACGAGGTCGCGATGGAACTGCGCCGCAAGCCGCGGCCGCCCGCGCCGGTGCTGTTCATCCGCCTGGCAGCGCCGAAGATCCCGGACGGCTGGCAGCCCTACCTGACCGGGCTGTCGACCGCCTAGCCTTTTTCGCCGGGTAGGCCGAGGCCGGACCACTCGCTCCACGACCCCGGGTAGAGCTTCGCCGCACGGCCGGCCAGCGCGAGGCGATGAACGGTCACGCAGGCGGTGACGCCGGATCCGCAGTACGCGACCACATCGCCTCGCGGGATCTCGGGCAGGTCTTCGTTCCAGGGCGCGTTCCGCGCGCCCGGGATGTGGCCCGCCACGGGGTCGATCGGCTCGACGTCGCCGTGGTAACGCTCCGGCACGCGGGCGTCGACGAGGACGAGCTCGTCGAGGCGCCGCTGGAGCTCATCCGCCTCGATCGCGTCGCCGGTTCGCGGCCGGGGCGTGAACTCGGCCGCCACGACCTCCTCCTCGCCGCCGCGCAGCTCCCCGAGCCAACCGGTGAGCTCGAGTACCGCGCAGTCGTCGTGGCCGAAGTGGCGCAGCAGCCACCAGAGCCGTTCCGCTCCGCCCATCGATCCGTAGGCGACGACAAAGACGCCGTCGCCGATGCCGGCACGGCCTGCCGCTTCGGCGAACTGCTCCTGGCTCGGGAGCGGATGCCGTCCACCCGGCCCGGGCGGCGAGGACAGGTCGCCCTCGACGTCGAGGAACGATGCGCCCGGTATGTGTCCTTCGAGGTACAGCTCACGGCCGCGGCCGAGCTTGCCGAGCTCCCAGCGGCAGTCGACGAACTGGTAGCGCACCCGGCGACTGTAGTCGCGCGGTGTTCTACGAAACCCTGGTGAAGCGGCCCCGACTCTGGCCGTGGACCAGCTCGGCGAACTCCGGATACTCCTGCGAGAGCCGCCTGAAGCTCTGGTCGAAGAGCGCGAGCAGCCTCATCGGGGTGTCGGCGACGATGGCAGCCGTGCGGCGTCCCGTCAGCAGCATGCCGATCTCGCCGCACAGCTCGCCCGGGCCGAGAGTCGCGACGATCTCACCGTCCTGCTCGACCCGCGCCGTCCCGTCGATGATCGCGAACAGCTCGTAGGCGAAGTCTCCCTGGCTGACGATGCTCTTACCGGCGTCGGCCGAGACCTCCTCGAAAGCGTTGGCCAGGGCAGCCTTGGTTTCCGGCGGCAAGGGCGCGAAGCACGGCACGGACTCGACGAGCGACGGGTCGACCACGGCGCGACGCTACTGCGGCGCGCAGGCTCGCGCGACCGAGGCGCCTATATCGTCACCAGCCGTTCACCTCGCAGCCACATTTGGGGTGGGCTCAGACTCGGACCGCTGCGAGACGCAGACCGATCGGCCGCTTGCAGCGACCGCAGAAGCTCTCGGACGCGCCTTTCTGTTCTGCGTGCTCACGCAGGATGGGCCGTTCACACGTGCATTTCGGCTCTGGCTTCATGCGGCCTCCTCAGCCGGTTGAGCGATCGGTATCGACTCTGGCGGCGGCGCCGGACGGTGCGCGTGCGGCATGCCGAGGTGGCCGTGCGACTCGGTTCCATAGCCGCCCGGGACCGGGATGTAGAACTCGGGATAGCCCCACATGCCGTGCTCGGACACATCCAGCCCGGCCGTCTCGACGTGCTCCTCGACCCGGATCCCCCAGAGCCGCTTCAGCGTCCAGAGACAGCCGAACGAAGCCGTGAAGGTGAAGGCGCCGACGGCGACGAGGCCGAGTGCCTGGACGCCGAGCTGGTGGAACGAGCCCGTGTAGACGAGCCCACCGCGTCCGGTTGCAAGGTTCGCGGCAAGCGCCGGCACCGCGAACAGACCGGTGGCGAGCGTTCCCCAGACGCCGGCGAGGCCGTGCACCGCGACCGCGCCGATCGGGTCGTCGATGCCGATTCGCTCGACCAGCGGGACGGCGACGACGGCGATCCCGGCTGCCACGAACCCGATCACGACCGCGGCCCAGGGCGCCACGAATCCCGACGCCGCGGTGATGGCGACGAGAGCGGCGATGACCCCGTTCAGCATCATCGAGACGTCCGGCTTCTTCAGCACCACCCAGGCTGTCGCGATGCCGCCGAGCGCGCCCGCCGCGGCCGCCACGTTGGTGGTCAGTGCGACGTAGCCGAAGTAGCCGATCTTGTTGCCGGTCACGACCGCCAGCGTCGATCCCGGGTTGAAGCCGAACCAGCCGAACCAGAGGATCAGCGTCCCCAGGACGGCGTAGGGCATGTTGTGCCCCGGAATCGGGTTCGCGCGGCCGTCGTGGCCGAACTTGCCGATGCGCGGCCCGAGCAGGATCGCGCCCGCGAGCGCCGCGAGGGCGCCCTGGTAGTGGACGACGGTCGAGCCGGCGAAGTCCTGCATCCCGAGCCCGAACAGCCAGCCGCCCGAGTGCCAGATCCAGTGCGAGGTGACGCTGTAGATCAACGTGAAGGCCACGCCGAAGACGAAGTAGACCCAGAGCTTGGCGCGCTCGGCCCTCGCGCCCCAGACGATGGCGAGCGAGACGCCCGCGAACACGACCTCGAACAGGTACGCGCTCGCGCCCGGGATCGTCGAGAAGAACGAGTACGGGGCTTTTCCGACAGCGAGCAGGGCATCGGAGGAGGGCGCAAAACCGTGCAGGCCGACGAGGCCGTTCCCGTCACCGAAGGCCAGTCCGAATCCGACTGCCCAGTAGACGAGCGAGCAGATCCCGAAGATCAGGACGTTCTTGCCGGCGATGTGGGCGGCGTTCTTCATGCGGGTCAGCCCCGCTTCGAGGAAGGCAAAGCCGGCCTGCATGAACATGACAAGGACGGCCGCGACGACGACCCAGATCGTGTTGGCGGCGATCAGGAGGTTGGCGTTGCTCATCTCGACTCCACGGCGTCGAGCGCGCGGCCGGTGCGGTTGTGGGTGACGTTCTCGACGCGGCTCGTCCAGACGAGCCCATCGCCCGATTCGCTGCCGCTGCGCGCCGAGTCCGTAATCGCGTCGACGACCGCATCCGCGATCTCGTCGTCGACGATGAAGGTCAGCAGCGCTTTGGGCAGGAAGCGCGACTCGAAGACGCGTCCCCGGTACTCGTGCGTGACGCCGCGTTGGCGCCCGTGCCCGATCGCCTCCACGACCGTGACCCCGACATGCTGCGTCTCGTCCTCGACGGCGTCGATCACCGTCTCGACGCGCTCGCGAATTACGACTGCCTCGATCTTGATCAACGGGCTCTCCTCTCCAGTAGCACCACGTCCCTCCAGGCTCCGTCCAGCTTCGCGATCCGCTCGCGGAGGCCGACCTCGCGGAAGCCGCAGCGCTTCAGAAGCGCCAGGCTCGTCTCGTTCTCGGGGAAGACGCCGGTCTCGAGCGTCCAGATGCCGCCTGCCTCACTGTCGGCGACGAGCCGGTCGAGCAGCGTTGTCCCGACGCCCTGTCCGCGCGCCTCCTCGGCGACGTAGGCGCTGACTTCGGCGACGCCTCGATAGCACGCGCGCTTCGAGACGGGGACCAGCGCGATCCAGCCGACGACCTCGTCCTCCGCGACCGCGACGAGGCGGTGGTCGGCGAGATGGGCTGCATCCCACTCCTCCCAGCTCGGCACCTCGGTCTCGAAGGTCGCGTTCCGCGTCGCGATGCCTTCGGCGTAGATGCGAGAGACCTCCGGCCAGTCGGCCGGCCGGAGGTCGCGGATTGCGATGGCGGTCGCGATCATCAGGGGCGCTGAGAGCTACGCCGCGAACGCGTCCTCGATCAGGGTCTTGGCGGTGACCGTTTCGATCGTCTCGAGGATCCGACC
>JBQCGP010000065.1:0-14389 GCA_051955535.1 Gaiellaceae bacterium
GTTGGCGTCGTTGCAGGCCGTGTCGACGGCGTTGTTGTTGGAGTCACCCGAGTAGTGGGCGATCCAGCGGTAGGTGCCGACAGCCGAGGTCGTGAAGTCACCCGACTGGTAGTCGCCGGCTCCTGCCACAGTCTTCGCCGGTGGCACCGAGATCGGCGTCGAGCAGGTCGTGTCACCAGGTGCGAAGACCTGGAAGGTGACCGTGCCCGAGAGCGTGCCGAAGCCGGCCGACAGGTGGGCGACGTCGTGGATGTTGCTACCCACGATCACCGGCCCCGAGGCCGTGGTCGTCAGCGTCGGCGTCGCCTTGTTGACGGTCGAGCTCTCGTTGGCGTCGCCACATGCGGTCGACGACGGGCTGTTGTGGTCGTCGCCGGTGTAGTCGGCCGTCCATAAGTACGTGCCGACGGCGCTCGGCGTGAAGTCGCCGGAGTTGTAGTCGCCGTTGCCGTTCACCACAACAGGAGCCGAGGTGAACGCCGGCGCGTTCCCACAGGTCGGGTCGTTCGGCCCGAAGGCCTTGAAGGTGATCGTGCCGCCCGCATCGCCGGTCCCCCCGGTCAGGTGCGCGACGTCGTGAATCGCCGAACCGATCGTCGCGGAGGAGGTCGCGGTCGTGGTCAGCGACGTGCAGTTGCTGATGCTGATCTGCTCGGGCGCGATGAAGTCCTTGAGCTCGGCCGTGAAGGCGTCTGACGAGCGGCTCTTGACGAAGGCCGAGCCGAGCGCACCGCACTGGCCGGGCTGCAAGTTCGGGAAGAGCGCGTCGAACGAGATCGCCGCCTCGCCGAACGTGAGCACATCCAGCGCACCGAGACCGCCGCTGTCGGTGGCGGCGATCGCCGAGCTGTTGATCGAGCCGATCGCGCCGCCGGAGGCCGTCAAGTCCGTGGGCGCGCCCCACGCAGATCCGCCCCACGTGCGGATCGAGATCACGGGCACCGTGCCGCCGTTCGCGAGGTCGTAGGTGATCAGCTTGTCTCCGACCGTCCTCGCCGGCGTCACGTTGTTGGTCGAGCACGTTGTGGCAGTCGGCGCGCTCGGGTCGCAGAACTTCTGGTTCAGCTCGAAGTCCATGTTGGTCGTGCCCTGCGGGCTCTGCACACGCGTCCAGAACAGGTCGAGGAACTTTCCGTTCGGGGCGGTCTCCGCGTAGAGGCCGAAGTGGGTGAGGTCGCTCTTGTTGTTCGGGATCGAGCCGGTGACGATCGTCGGGTTCGGGTCGTCTTCTTTCGAGCCCTGGCCGAAGGAATCGTCGTTCACTCCGCTCGGCACGTCATCCTTCACCAGCACGCCGCTACGCATCGCGCTGCCCGAGCCGCCGGCAAGCCAGTCGATGCAGGTGCCGCCTCCATCGACCTTCAGATTCGCGTCGGTGTCGATCTCGAAATTGCTGCCGTCGAGAACGCTCGAGGTGTTGCACAGAGGCAGGCCGCGCGCGACCTGAGCGCCTGTCAGCAGGAACACCGACGCTGCCGCCAGCGCCGCAACCATTGCGGCGACCAGCAGCCCGCGGCTTGTAGCTCGTGTGCCATCCGAATGCGCGGACGGCTGTCCTGTTCCTCGGAAAACTTTCACTTGGTCCCTCCCCGTGCCCGTGGCACCCGATGGTTCGCTTTCGAGGCTAGGGAGATGACCCGCAGCGTGCAGACGGACTCGTGCGCGCACGTGCGCGCGAACGTTGCCCGACCAACTGACAGCACCCCGATCAATCCCTCTCCCTCTTCGCCCTACGTGTTTCCCCAAGGCAAGCTAAGCAGATTTGCGCAAGTTTTCCTAGACCGAAGGGCTAGGTCCCGACAGGCCTTTCCGGTGAAGGACCCGACAAATGTGATTTGACGCGGATAAAGGAGAGGGCGGCCGGCGGCCGCCCTCTCGCGTGTTCACTCTTCCTTGCCTGTTAGCCGGTCGCCTTCGGCTTCTTGTGCGAGACGACCTTCGGCTTGGCCCTCACAACCTTCTTCGGCTTGAGAGGGGCAGCCTTGGCCGTCACAGGCGCCGTGTCCTGGGCCGTGACCGTGGTGCCGCCGGCATGGCCGGTGGCGACCGCGACGTTGTTGAAGCTCGCCGTCACGTTCGCCTTCGTGCAGGTGTAGCTGGTCGACTGGCCCGGGTTGAGCGTTCCAATCGTCTTGTCGCAGTTCGGCGACAGTGCGTCGCTCACTGTCACATTCGTGAGGGCGACGTCGCCGGTGTTGGTGACCGTGATGGTGAAGGTCGCCGTCCCACCGCTCGTGACCGTCTGCGACTTCGGGTTCTTGACGATCGTGATCGCCGGGTGCGCCGCCGGCGGCACGACCGTGACCGCGGCGGTGTCCTGAGCGGTCACGGGTGGACCGAGCGGCGGCGTTCCGGTTGCGATCGCCACGTTGGTGAAGCTGCTCGTCACGTTCGCGAGCGTGCAGCTGTACGTGACCGTCGCGCCTGGATGCATCAGTGCCAGGGCCGGGATGTCGGCCTGGGTGCGTGCGCAGCCGGGTGCGAGCGCGTCGGTGACGACGACGTTGGTCAGGTCCGAGTTGCCGTCGTTGGTGACCGTGATCGAGAAGGTCGCCGTCTGGCCGATCAGGATCGTCTGCGCGTCGGGCGACTTCGAGATCGAGATATGCGGCTTAATCACGAGCGGGCTCTCGTTCACGTCGCCGCAGACCGTGCTCGAAGCGGCGTTGTTGGTATCGCCGCTGTAGTTGGCGATCCAGTAGTAGGTGCCCGGTGCGTTGACGGTGATCGACGGCGAGGTGTAGTCCTTGCCGTCGGCTCCGTTGACGGCGGTGGTTACATCGCTGCCGACCTGGGTCGAGCAGGCATTGTCGCTGAACAGCATGAAGGTGATGTGGCCGCCCGCGTTGCTGGTGCCGCCGGTCAGAGTGGCGACGTCGCTGAGCGCGAAGGTGCCGTCGGCTCCAAGGAGGTACGGCCCGCCCGCGTTGGTCGTCAGCGAGGTCGCGAGCGCGTTGACGATCGGGTTCTCGTTCGGGGCGCCGCAGTCCGTCGTGGTGCTGGGGTTGGTCTCGGTGTCGTTGCTGATGAAGCTCGCGATCCAGTGGTACGTGCCCGCTGCGCTGACGGTGATTGACGCCGAGTTGTAGGTGCCCGGGCCGTTAACGGTGGTCGTACTCGTGACCGGGCTGCCAGCGACCTCGTTCGCCGCCGAGCAGTCGGCGCCGAAGTAGAGGTGGAAGGTGATCGTGCCGGTCGCATCGGGCGTCACCCCGGAGAGCGTTGCAGCGTCGGACAGCGCGACCGTGCCGTCTACGCCGAGCGTGAATGGGCCGCCTGCGTTGGTGTTCAACGCGGTCTGCTCGTTCACGGTGAAGCACTCGGTGGTCGTATTCGTTTCGTTGCCCGGCGAGTAGGGCGCGGACTGAGCAGGCGTGTACTCGGCGCGGAAGCAGTAGTTCCCGACCGCTGCCGGTGTGAACGGATCCGACACCGCCTGCCCGGCGGCGATGGTCACCGTGCCACCGACCTGGGTTCCTAGGAAGCTGCAGTCCGGATTCGCGTTTGCCGGCCCGCAGACGAAGAACTTGACGGTGCCGGTGACGGGACCGCTAGCTCCGGTAAACGTAGCCGTGTCGGTGACGGACTGTCCCAGCGTGATCTGGCCGAACTGGGCGGTCGTGGTGATGGTGGGCACCGCCGCGACGGTCTTCATCGAGCGGTCCATGTTGCCGAGCGACGCGCCGTCGAGCGTGAGCAAACGCATGTGGTAGGGCGAGCCGGGGATCGCGCCTGCGCTGTTCCCAGCGCCCCAATCGATCTGGGAGGCGACGTGGCCACCCCATGCGAGCAGCACGGTCGAATTGGCGGCGGTGAACGTGACGGTGACGGAGCGCTGTCCGGTCGCGTCCATCGTCCCGTACTGGACGTCGGTGATCGTGCCGTTCCAGATCTGAATGCATCCCGGCGCCTGAGTCGAGCTCGGGTTCGCGAACAGGAGCGTCAGGTCGATCGGGATCGGGAAACAGTTGCCGGCGTTCGCGGGGGAGACGTCCGTCGTCGCGTCGGCGGTCGTCTCGGTCCGGTTGTACGACGTGAGGTAGTCGTACGCATGCTTGCCCTGCTGCAACGTGTCGTACTGAATGACGAGCGTGTGCGTGTTCCCGGCCGAAGTGTCGAGGTTCGTCAGGATCGCCCGGAACGGCACCGAATCCCCCTCGCGGTAGTGCGAGTTCTCCGCGCCGAGGTTCCCGTTCTGCCAGGCGGCTCCCGCGCACTGCACGGGAGCGGCGAAGGTTCCGTTCCGGCATTGGTTGATGTCCGCGCCAGGGTTCGCCGCCCGTGCGAGCGCCGGTGCGGCCAAGACGATTGCGATCAGGAATGCTGTTGCGGCGAGCACGCGGGTCACCCTCCCGGTGACGGCGTGCACGACCCGATTCTCTCGAGCTGACAACCCCTCCATCGTTTCTCCCTCCTCTTTCCCCCGCATGACGGCAACGAGGTGTTTGTTTCTCCCGCACGAACCTACAAAAAAACCTCTTTGACTTCCAATCCAACGGACTAAGCTCGCATTCGGTTTCTCTTGCCGGGGAAAGGGGTTCTCAGGATGACCCGCGGGATGACATCGGCGCTGGCGGCTTCGGCTGTAGTTCTTGTGTCGGCACCCGGCGTCTTCGCCGGCGACGGCAAGCAGCAGGTCAAGCTCAATAAGCGCGACCAGGCCGCCGCGCGCGTCGCGGTGCTTCGCCGCACCGACCTGGGCTCGAGCGGCTGGCAGGGCGGCTCCGTCAAGCCCGACCTGTCGTCCACGCCGAACTGTCCACACTTCCAGCCCAAGGTCTCAGACCTCGTGGTCACCGGCGCCGCCGAGACGGCATTCAACCGCAGCAGCCTCGAGTTCAGCAGCGTCGCCGAGGTACTCGAGACGAGGCGGATGGTTCGCCTGGACTGGCGGCGATCGGTGGTTCCACGCGCAGCCGTGCCATGTCTGCGCCGGACGCTCGCCAACGGGCTCCCCGCGGGAGCGAGGATCGTCTCGTTCGCGAGGGTCCCGTTCCCCCACGTCGGCACCCGCTCGGCGCGCTTTCGAGGCGTGATCCGCATCGACGTGCTCGGCAGGACCACGCGCCTGGTCACCGACATCGTTATCACGTTCCGCAGCCGCACGGAGATCACGCTGAATGCGGCGGGGCCGGCCTCGGCCGCACGCTCGATCTCGGCGGCGGAGGCGCGGCTGGCGCGTGCCTTAGTTTCACGCGTGCGCGCGTGAGGCAGTCGGGAGGCTCGACCTCAAGCCCAGGTTGAATCTTGAGTCATCCGGCGGCCATTCCGTCTGGCCGCATCTGTAAGCTCGTGCCTTCTCTGCTGTGGCGACGAAGGAGGCTCGGGTTGGCGGGTGTTCGAAACGGTGCGAGGGCGGTGCTCCGCTACTACGTCCCGCTGTTGTTCATCGCGGTGATCGCTCAGATCTTGCTCGCGGGCGAGGGGATCTTCGGCATCAAGGAAGGGCCGAAGCTCGACGACCAGAAGACTCTCGACCCTCACCGCGCTCTCGGCTTCATCCTCACCGAGCCGGCGGCGTTCCTCCTGCTGATCTGCGCGTTGCTCGCCTGGCTTCCGGACCGGAGGCTGCGGCGCCTCTCGATCGCGCTGCCCTTCCTGATCTTCCTCCAAGCGCCGCTGGCCTGGGCCGGGCGGTGGAGCGGGATGTTCCATCCGCTGAACGCGTTCCTAGTGCTCGGGCTGCTCGGGTATCTCTCCCGGCAGCTCTGGCGCCAACGCGCGGAGATGAGCGAGCAGGCGGTCCCTGCGGCAGCTTGAACGTGCCCGCTTAAGCGGCGCAGGACCGGAACCCGTTCGCTATTCGTTCCACCTCACGTGGAGCGGTTTCGCATACCCGCGATCGCGATCGCCTGCCTGCTCCTCGCGGCCTGCGGCGGGACCGCGAAGCAGGCGGCGATCCAGCAGCCCGCCGCGCAGCGGCTCGCCAACGAGAGCGACGGAGTGGCGGCCGCCCTTCGGTCCGGGGACACCTGCCTGGCCGCGACGCGGGCGCGGGCGCTCCGTTCGCGGATCACAGCCGCGATTTCGGCAGGCTCGATACCCGCGCGGCTCGCCGCAGACGCACGGGCCGCGTCGGCTCGCCTCGCTTCGCAGATCTCGTGTGTGCCGCCTACGTCACCTCAGCCCCCGACTCCGCCGGCGGCTGCCGCTCCACCATGCGCCGGTGGGCACGGAAAGAAGCACGGCGACGGGCAGGGAGACGAGAACGATCAAGGTGAGCACACGCACGGCCACGGTCAGAAAGGGTGCAAGTGAGCACCGCGCAGCGACGATCGGAGCGCTACCGACCGGTGCGGGTTCTCGGCCACGGTGGCATGGCGAGCGTCGTGCTCGCCCACGATCTCGAGCTCGACCGGCCGGTCGCGATCAAGCGTCTGGCCGAGAACCTCGCAGCGAACGACGAGTTCAAGCGGCGCTTCCTGCGCGAGGCGCGGCTGGCGGCGCGCCTCTCGCACCCGAACATCGTCGCCGTCTACGATGTCGGCGAGGAGGACGGCCGGCCCTTCATCGTGATGGAGTACGTCGAGGGGGAGACCCTCGCCGACCTCCTGCACGGCCGCGGTCGGCTCGAGCCGGAGGAGGCAGCGGCGCTCGCACTGCAGGCCTGCGCGGGGTTGGAGACCGCGCACGAGGCGGGGCTCGTCCATCGGGACATCAAGCCACAGAACCTCCTTGTCACGCCGGGCGGCGCACTGAAGATCGCGGACTTCGGCATCGCCCGGTCGCTCGACGGGACACGGCTGACGCAGGTGGGCACCGTGCTCGGCACGGCCGCGTACCTCGCGCCCGAGCAAGCGGCGGGCGAGACCGTCACCGCCGCGGCTGACGTCTACGCACTCGGCGCCGTCCTCTACGAGCTGCTGACGGGTCGGCCGCCGCACGTCGCCGATTCGCTCGCCGAGCTCGCCGCCAGGCAACAGGAGGGGGCGATCGCGCCGGTCCGGGAGCTGGCGCCCGACGTGCCCGCAGCGACCGAGGACGCCGTCATGCACGCGCTCGCCCGCGACCCGGAGTACCGGCCGCCTTCCGCGGCGGCGCTCGCCGACGAGCTACGAGCGCGGCCGACCGCGGTGACGATGAACCAGCGGCCGTCGCCGCCGACGCACGGGTCTCGCCGGACCCTGCTCGCGGCGCTCGCGCTGGGCGTCGTGCTCGTGATCGTCTTCGCGGTGGCTATGTCGCTCCGGGGCGGCTCGGGCTCGAAGCAGCCGTCCGTCACTGCCCCGCCGTCGACGGGAACGCCCGCGCAGCAGGCGCAGGCATTCGGCACCTGGCTGAGAGACCACGCCTCGGGTCGATGAACACAGAGTGTCACCCGGCGTTTCACCGTTTGGGGGCGCTGCGGAACGGGCACTAGCGGCCGCGCGCGTGAATCGCGCGACCTCTTACTCGGCATCGCAAGCGATGCCTTAAGCTCGGGATGATGATCGGAAGAAAAGACGCAGAGAAGCGCCGCGACCTGGTTGCGCAGCAGTTGCGCGTGCTCGCGGACGATCTCGAGGAGCTCTGGAAGGCGGCCACGCGCGACCCCGCCGCGGAGCGTCGCAAGCAGCGCGGCTGGATCCTCCTGACCGGTGCGCTCGGCGCCGCCTCGACAATGGCAAGCCGCAAGCTGATGTCGAAGCTCTGGCCGATCCTCACGGGCGAGCGCGTACCGAGTGTGGCGGCACCGAGTTCGCCGCCGCCCGCGCGCGAGCCGGAGCCCGAGGCAGAGCTCGAGCCCGAGCCCGAGCGGCAGGTCTCCTAGTCCGAGACGACTCGCGAGAGCTTCCGCGCGTGCTTCGCGCGGTACATCGCCTGGTCGGCGGACCCGAGGAGTGCGTCTGCCGTCTCGAGGCCGGCGCCGGTCGTCGCGATTCCGAAGCTCGCCTGGACCCGTAGCGCCGATGACCGGCTGTTCCGGTCGAGCCAGTCGCACAGCCGCTCCTGGACCTCCTCCGCGCCTCGGCGGTCGGTGCTCGGGAGGAGGACGGCGAACTCGTCGCCGCCGATGCGGTAGGCGCGGTCGCGCGGCCGCAGCTCGGTCTGCAGGAGGCGGCCTACTCGAACGAGGCATTCGTCGCCAGTGGCGTGGCCTTGTGAGTCGTTCAACTCCTTGAGGCCGTCGAGGTCGAGCACGATCAGGGCGAGCGGCGCACCGGACTCGGCGGCATCGGCCAGCGAGCTCCCGAGCTCGCGGATGAAGGCGCGTCGGTTGGGGAGCTGCGTGAGCGGGTCATGATCGGCGAGGTACCGCATCTGCTCGAACCGAGTTGCGAGGATGAGTGCGCTCGCCGCCTGGTTGGCGAAGATCCGCAGCGCCTGTAGCCGTTCCTCCCCGGGCAGCAGCCGGTCCCCCGGCTCGTCGACCCAAATGACGCCGATCGTCTCCCCCTTCGGGCCGCGCAGGGGAATCACCAGCCAGTGGTGGTTCCAGGCGTGCGGGCCGCGCCCGTTCTGTTCGGACTCGTAGATGACCTGGTTGGCCGAGAGCCGTTCGCGCGCGACCTCGTTCGGTACCAGGAAGCAGCCGGCGACCTCGTACTCCTGGTCGAAGAGCGACGCGATCTCGGATAGCGAGAGGTCGTTGGTGAGAGCACGATCGCCTTCGGCCCAGCCCGTAGCGGCACGGGTGACGAGCGTCATTCCATCCTCCGCGAGCAGGTCGACGCAGACCTTCTGGAAGCCCAGCGCGGTGGAGATCCCGTTGCAGACGGACTGAAGGATCGAGCTCGTCGAGAGCGTCTGCGCCAGCTGCGACGAGACGTGCATCAGCTCCTCGAGCGCGGCACGGTGGCGTTCTCGAACGAAGGTAGCCTGTGCGGCCGCCAGCGCTTGGGCGGCGTACTGCGCGAAGCCGGCGAGCAGCCCGAGGTCCTCATCCGTCGGCCGGAGGCCCGAGATCGGATCGCCGACCGAGAGGATCCCGAGCAGCTCGTCCCCCGCCCCGTAGAGCGGCACGAAGACCTCGTCGTCCGGGTCCCAGGCATCGGGGTCGTCGCTCACGCTGCGTTCGGGTACGTACCGCTTGCCGACCTGCGCCGCCCAGTCGAACTCACCGTGCTTGATGAAGTACGCCCCGCCGCGCAGGAAGCGCTCGTCGAGCAGGGGCGTCCATTCGTCCCAGTCGTACGTGCTGCCGAGCAGCGCCTTGCGGACGTTGTCGTCGCCGTGCACGGTCGTGACGCAGAAGTCGTCCCACTCGCGCCGGTAGAGGTTGAGCACGACCGTGCGGAAGCCGAGCACTTCGGCCACCGTCTGCGCGATCAGGGAGAGAACCGTCGAGAGGTCGCTTTCGGCGCGGACGAGCTCGGTCACCCCGACGAGCGCGCCGACGCCGGACACCTCGCAGCGCTGCTTGTTTCCCCGCAAACGCGGAAAGCGCGGCCTGCGCCGCGTCGCGCGACCCGCTCGATTCACCATGCCGCTGATGGAACCGCCCTCCTACTGCCGGTGCTGCCGCTTCGTCCCAAGCATCCTCGCTCGTGCCCGCGAGCGAATCGCCCGCTTGGGGGATTCCGTGGGTCAGGTCGATGCAGCAACCCGGGCCCTTGTCTGTGGCCGGGCGCGGCTGCCCTCGAGCGGTCGTGACCGGTCGAGGACCCGGAAGAAGGCGTCGACCACCGCGGGCGAGAACTGGGTGCCGCGGTGCGTGCCCAGCTCGTCCTCGGCCTCGGCCGGGTCGAGCGCACGATGGTAGGGGCGGTCGGTCGTCATCGCGTCCCACGCGTCGGCGAGTCCGACGATCGCGGCGCCCACGGGGATCGAGTCGGCTTCGAGGCGGTCCGGATAACCCCGGCCGTCCCAGCGCTCATGGTGATGGCGGATCAGCGGCACGGCGTGGCGGAGCCGGCCGAACCTGGCGACGATGTCCGCGCCGTCGGCGGGATGGCGCTTCATCTGTGCGTACTCCTCGTCGGTCAGCGCGGCGGGCTTGGTCAGGATGGCGTCGGGGACGCCGAGCTTGCCGATGTCGTGAAAGAGCCCCGCGTGTGAGATCGCGTCCAGCTGGCCGCCTGTGATCCCGAGCTCGCGCGCGATCGAGACCGCGATGCCCTGAACTCGCTGTGAATGGCCCGCGGTGTAGGGGTCGCGCGCGTCCACCGTGGCGTTCAGGGTTTCAACGGCCTCCAGCGCGTCCTGCTCGAGCACCGCGTACGCGTCGCCGAGCTCGGCCGTTCTGGCCGCCAGCGAGGCGGCCTGGCGGCGCAGCGTTCGCGAGGCGGTCCGGACGAGTAGGGCCAGCGCGACGTAGAGCGCGAGGAAGACGAGCGAGACCGCCGCCCAGATCGTGTGCTTGTTCGCCGCGATCAGCCGCTCGCTGCGCCGCGGGTCGGCGTAGATCTCGTAGGCGCCGATCGCGCGGCTTCCGGCCGCGTTGTCGATCGGTGTGTAGACCTCGAGCAGCCGGCCGAAGCCGAGCTTTCGCTCGACGGCATTTTCCTCCCGGTCGGGAACCTCGATCTCGGCCACCGGCGCGTTGGCCCGCATCGAGCGGCCGAGGTTGCCGTCGAGGTCGAAGCGATGGCCGATCCTGTCGCGCGCCCGGTTGGTCCACGCGAGGACGCCGTTCTCCTGCCACACCTTGACGGTCACGATCTCGGGCCTCTGCCGGAGCTCTTCGACCAGGCGCCGCGATACCTGCGGATGGACGACGACTCGGTTGCCCTGGACGAGCTGCGGGCGGAGAACGCCGTCGACGTACTGCGTCAGGCTCGAGCGCGCGTCGTCGATCACCTGGGCCTTCAGCCTGCCGCTCAGGATCCCGGACAGAATGATCGCTCCGGCGAGCAGAATGGCCGCGCTCGCAACGAGGAAGACGCGCAGCAGTGTCACCGAGCGCCGGATCGCCCAGGTGCGCGGGGTCGTCGCTGCCGCAGCCACGCCAAGGCTGGAAATCGGCTCTTCGGGTCCCGATCTTCACCCCTGCCATCGCTCGAACGAGGGAGCGGGCGTTCCGTAGTCTTCGCTCCCGATGACGGCACTGGACGCGATCCGCCAGGCAGGCCTGTACGGGCGAACTGTCGCCCGCGTCGCGCCGCGGGGACTGCGCGAGCGCGGCGGCGACCCCGAGCTCGCGACCGAGCGGATCGTCTTCGTCGTCGGCTCGCCGCGCTCGGGGACGACATTCCTAGCCGGCGCCGTCGGTGCGCAGCCGGGCTTCGTCGACCTCGGCGAGGTGAAGCCGGTGAAGGCGAACATCGACCGCTGGATGTTGCTCGCCGAGGAGGAGGCTGCGCGCGAGCTCCGTTCGACCCTCGAGCGAGTCCGCCGGCTTGCGCTCGTCCGCGACCTGCGCCCGGTCGAGCAGACGCCCGAGCTCAGCTTCGTGGTCGGCTCGGCGGTGCGCGCGTACCCGCGGTCGACGGTCCTCCACATCGTCCGCGACGGCCGCGACGTCGTGTGCTCGCTGCTCGAGAAGGGTTGGCTCCGCGAACGCGAGGGACACGACGACGCGCGCAAGCCGTTCGGCGTCCACCCTCGCGCCTGGGTCGAGCCGGAGCGGCGAGCTGAGTTCACGCGCGCGGGCGAGGCCGCGCGCGCGGCCTGGGCTTGGCGACGCTACGTGTCGACCGCGCGGGCGGCGGCGCCCGAGCACACCGTCGAGGTCCGCTACGAGGACATCGCTGCAGATCCCGAGGCCGCCGCGGGGCTGATCGCAGGGCAGCTCGAGACCGACCCGGAGCCGCTCGCCGCAGCTCTCGCGGCAGTGCACGGCCGCTCCGTCGGACGCTGGCGCCTCGACCTGACCGCCGAGCAGGTCGCGGACGTCGAGCGCGAGGCGGGCGCCTTGCTGCGCGAGCTCGGTTACACGTGAACGCTACGCGTCCGGTTTGGCTGCAGAACTCACGTTCAAGTTCGTCTCGTGGTTCAACGAACCGCTCACGAGGTTGACGGATTGAGCGTGAGGTTCCCGGCCGAGCTGGTCCCGCGGATCCCTGGGCCCGCTCGCGCCGTGCTCCGGAACGCCGTCTGGACATTCGGGCACGCGACCTCGTTCGCGCGGACGCTGCCCGACTTTCTGATCCTGGGCGCGCAGAAGGCAGGCACCACAGCTCTCTACTCGTACCTGCGCCGGCACCCCGAGATCGGCGGGCCGGTCTGGAAGGAGGTCAGCTACTTCGACCGCCACTACCCTCGCGGGACCGGGTGGTATCGCGGCCAGTTCCCGCTCCGGAACGACGGCAGGATCGCCGGAGAAGCGAGTCCCGGGTATCTGTTCCACCCGCTGGCGCCGGAGCGGGTGAAGGAGACCGTGCCGGACGCGAAGCTGATCGTCCTGCTCCGCGACCCCGTCGACCGTTCGTTCTCGCACTACCACCACGAGGTCACCCTTGGTCGCGAGCCGCTCTCGTTCGAGGAGGCCATCGACGCGGAGCCCGAGCGGACTCAAGGCGAAGAGGAGCGCCTCGTGCGCGAGCCCGGCTACTTCAGCCACGCCTGGTGGGACTACACCTATGTGGCTCGCGGAAGGTATGCCGACCAACTCGAGCGCTGGGTCGCGCTCTTCCCGGGCGAGCAGCTGCTCGTGCTCGGGAGTGAGGACCTGGCCGCGGAGCCGGTGCGCACGTACGCCAGGGTGCTGGACTTCCTCGGGCGGTCGCCGCACGAGCTCGACTCTTACCCACGCGTGTACGAGCAGGCCTACACCGAGATGAGCCCGGAGATCCGGCGGCGCCTGGCCGACGAGTTCGCCGAGCCGAACGCGCGCCTGTACGAGCTGCTCGGCCGTGACTTCGGCTGGCAGCAGCCCTAGTAGTCCCGGATCGCCGCCGCCGTGCCGATCACGATCTGCGGCGACGCGGCCGGGTCGAGCCAACGCAGCACCGTCACGAGCTGCGGCCGCGAGAGGCTGACGCAGCCGAGCGTCGGCCCGCCGCTCGCGCTGACGTGCAGGAAGATCCCAGAGCCCCGGCCGGGCACGATCGGGTGCGCGTTGTAATCGATCACTGCGAGGAACCGATACGAAATCGGCGAGCGCGACATGTCCTCACTCGTGATCCGGAAGGGCGGCTTCGTTCCGCAGCGGACGTGGTGGAAACGGTTGTAGAACGGCGAGCGCACGTCCTCGACCCACCAGTCGCCGCAGACGATCCGGTGGTAGCGGTAACGGACGCCGGGGTTCGGGGCGATGCCGAACATGACCGGCTGGATCTCGAATGCGCCGGCAGGCGTCGTCTTGTCTCCCTCATGCTTGTTCACGGAGACGCCGTGGAAGCCGACGTGCGCGGTCCACGGCCCGTCGACCGCCAACCAGCAGTCTCCGGACTTGCGCCAGAGGCGCAGTGAGGCCGTCGTCGAGCGGCGAGTCGAGGCGACGACGGTGACGAGTTGCGTCGCAGAGCCTGTCGAGGCGAGCTCGTTCGCGAGGTCCGCCGGACAGTCGAGCGGGCGCGCCTCACCGGGGTTGCCAGACAAGGGGACGCCCGCCGCGAGACAAGCCGCGATCGCGAGGGCCTTCAGCACGCCGCTCAGAGTACGCTCGGAGCCCGATGAAGGCGCTGCTGCTCGCGATCTTCGCCGTGTCGGCGGTCCATGCGCCGCCGTTTGCGTCGCGCGTGTCCCGGGTGACGGCGGCTCAGCTTCCGCATTCCTGGCGACCAGGTTGCCCGGTGGGCCCATCGCGCCTCCGTCGCGTCCGTGTGACGTACTGGGGTTTCGATCGCCGCGCCCATACGGGCGCCTTCGTCGCGAACGAGGACGCCGTCCCGGCGCTCGTGCGCGTCTTCTCGCGGCTCTACGCGGCCCGCTTCCCGATTCGTCGCATGCGCTCGATCGATGTCTACGGCGGCAACGACGAGCGTTCGCTCGCAGCCGACAACACCGCCGCTTTCAACTGCCGTTACGTCGTCGGCCCGGGGCCGCGCCGCTGGTCGGCGCATGCCTACGGCGAGGCGATCGACGTCAACCCGGTCGAGAATCCGTACCTGGAGGGAGGCAGGGTCCACCCGAGCGCCGGTAGCAGCTACCTCCGGCGCTCGCGTGTGCGGCCGGGGATGGCGACCCCGGACGGCCCGCTCGTCCGCACCTTCGCGGCGGTCGGCTGGAAGTGGGGAGGACGCTGGACGGGCTCGCCGGACTACCAGCACTTCTCCTCGACCGGCGGCTAATCATTCTTGGTCATTCTTAGGCGCGTTTCAGGAAGATCGGACCGAGCAGACGTACACTCGGTGAGCGCGTGAAGAGCCTGCTCGCACTCGTGCTCCTTGGGGCGGTCCTGTCGGCGGGCTCCGCCGCCGCGCGGCCGCAACCCGTCTTCGGCGCGCAGCACTCTCTGGCGCTCGCGCCCGGGAACGGCACGGAGACGAGCTCGAACTGGGCCGGGTACGCCGTCACGCACCGGAAGCCGTTCGCCAGCGTCACCGGGCGGTGGATGCAGCCGGCCGCGATTTGCAACGGCCTCGAT
>JBQCGP010000066.1:0-29210 GCA_051955535.1 Gaiellaceae bacterium
ACGCTCACCGAGTCGAGATGATCCTTCGAGACGAACAGCACCTCCCGCTTCGGCGGGTTGGCATGCGCGCAACCCTCGAGCCCCTGGCCCGCGATCGCGCGTCGCCGCTCGTGCGCGTCCGATCGTCCGCTCTTACGAGCCGGCGACGTGAAGAGACCGACGACGGTTGCCATCACCGGCGAGTCTAGCCACGGCGTCGGCTCCATTCGTACAGCGCGATTGCGCCAGCGGCGGCGACGTTCAGCGACTCGGCCGGGCCTGGCGTCTCGACCGTGGCCAGCTCGTCACATGACTCCGCGACGTCTTGAGGTAGGCCATGGCGCTCCGCGCCGAGGACGAAAACCGTTGGCTCAGCGAACTCCACTTCGCTGAGCGGCTGCCCACCGTGCGCGACGAGGCCGACACGCCTCCCTTCGGCGCCGCCCAACGGCACGCGAAAAAGAGCACCCGCCGACGCTCGCAGCGCCTTCGGCCCGGTCGGATCGGCGCATCCCTGCGTGAGCTCGACGCAGCCTCCGAACGCGTCAGCTGTCCTGATCAAAGTGCCGAGGTTGCCCGGATCCGCAACACCCCAGAGCGAAAGGGCAACCCCCCGCGGCACAAATGCCGGCAGATCGTCCCGTCGGAACACCGCAACAACCCGAGGAGGATGCGGCAACGTCGAGACTTCCGCCAGCAGCTCGGGCAGAACTGTCTCACCGGCGACGAGCAACTCGACCGGCTCGATCCCAGCCTCCAGCGCTGCCTCGACGAGATCCTCGCCCTCAGCCAGAAACATCCTGAGCTTGTCGCGCCAGCGGCGTGAGTGGAGCTTGCGGACGAGCTTGAGCGTCTCGTTCCGCGGTGAAGTGATCAGGCTGCTTCGAGCGCCGACTTAGCCTTCTCGGCCACTGCTGCGAAAGCCTCCGGATCGGACACGGCGAGGTCGGCCAGCACCTTGCGATCGAGCCCGATCTCCGCCTTGCGGCAGCCGGCGATGAACTGGTTGTACGAGAGCCCGTTCTGGCGCGCCGCCGCGTTGATGCGCAGGATCCAGAGCCGCCGAAACTCGCGCTTGCGGTTCTTCCGGTCACGGTAGGCATAGGCAAGCGAGTGCTCGACCTGCTCCTTCGCCTGGCGATAGCTCGAGTGCTTGAGGCCCCAATAGCCCTTTGCCTGCTCGAGGACCTTGCGGCGCTTCTTGCGCGCGTGAACGGATCGCTTGACGCGTGGCATGGCGCTATCCGAGCCCCAAAAGCTTCTTGACCGACTTCACGTTGGACTCGTCCACCGGCACGGCCTTGCGGAAGCGGCGCTTACGCTTCGGCGACTTCTTCTCGAGCAGGTGGCTGCGCATCGCCGGCCGGCGCATCACCTTGCCCGTTCCGGTCACCTTGAACCGCTTCTTCGCTGCGCTCTGTCTCTTTGTCTTCGGCATCTGGTTTCGTCACTCCCGCGTTCTTCGTGGGCCCGAGCAGCATCGTCATGTTGCGTCCGTCGAGAAGCGGCTGCTGCTCGATCTGGCCGATCTCATTGACGTCCTCCGCCAGCCGCGTCAGCAGGTCCCGCCCACGCTCCGGGTGCGTCGTTTCGCGGCCCCGGAACATGATGGTCACCTTCACCTTCGCGCGCTGGTTGAGGAAGCGCTCGACGTGGCCTTTCTTGGTGTTGTAGTCGTGAATCCCGATCTTGGGCCTGAGCTTGATCTCCTTGACGTTGACCTGTGACTGGTGCTTCCGGGCGAGCTTGGCCTTCTGCTCCTGCTCGTAGCGGTACTTGCCGTGATCCATGATCCGCGCCACCGGCGGATCCGCCTGCTGCGCGACGAGCACGAGGTCGAGGTCGTGGTCGCGCGCGATCTCGAGTGCCTCGTCCTTCGACTTGATCCCCAATTGCGACCCGTCTTCGCCGATCAACCGTACCCGCGACGCGCGAATGTTCTCGTTCAGCGCCTCGTTGCGGGGCGGCCGCGGCGGATCGGGGGTGAACCTGCGCCGAGGCCTCAAGAAAATCTCACCAAGCTGTGAACTCCTTCTTCTAGAACGACAAAACCGCTGAAAGCAGCGGCCCTTTCTTCCTCGTCCTTCGACTCGGTTGAACCCTCCAGAAGCTCTCGGCTTGGAAGGTGAGGAACGGGTCCGCTCCTTCTTTTCAGGCTTCAGAGGGTAGCAAGGTCGCCCAACAAGTCGAGCAAACTTTTCGTCGACTGCACGCCGTGCCGCTCGCGCACCGCAAGCGAGTCGTCCGATTCCTTATCGCCGTAGACGATCGTGTAGGGCACCTTCTCCAGCTCGGCGGCGCGGATCCGCTTGCCGACGGTGTCGTCGCGCTGGTCGACCTCGGCGCGGTACCCCGCCTCTCGCAGTATCAACGCGAGGGAGCGGGCATCTCCGCGATGGTCGGCGCCGACGGGAATCACGCGGACCTGGACGGGCGAGAGCCAGAACGGGAACTCGCCGCCGTAGTGCTCGACCAGGATTCCGATGAACCGCTCGAGCGACCCGAGCAGCGCGCGGTGGATCACGTACGGCGTGTGCTCGCGGTTGTCGGCACCCATGTACGTGAGCCCGAACCGGGCTGGCATCTGCGAGTCGAGCTGGATCGTGCCCATCTGCCAAGAGCGCCCGAGCACGTCC
This sequence comes from Gaiellaceae bacterium, assembly GCA_051955535.1. Taxonomy (GTDB): domain Bacteria; phylum Actinomycetota; class Thermoleophilia; order Gaiellales; family Gaiellaceae; genus 13-2-20CM-68-14. Next base: position 2,616 of record JBQCGP010000066.1, read on the forward strand.
GTCATGTGCAGGTCGATCTTCGGCCCGTAGAAGGCGCCGTCGCCCTCGTTGACCTGGTACTCGATCCGGCGCCGGTCGAGCGCGTTCCTGAGGGCCGCCTCGGTGAAGTCCCACTCCTCGTCCGTGCCGAGCTTCTTTTCCGGGCGCGTCGAGAGCTCGAACCGCGCCTCCATGCCGAACAGGTCGTAGAGGTACGAGGCGTAGTCCAGGCAGCCGAAGATCTCGTCCTCGATCTGCTCGGGCGTCACGAACATGTGCGCGTCGTCCTGCGTGATGTGCTTGACCCGCAGGAGGCCGTGCAGGGTGCCGCTCGGCTCGTCGCGGTGCAGCGTCGAGGCCTCGGCGAACCGCATCGGCAGGTCGCGGTAGCTTCGCAGCTGGCTCCCGAACAGGAGCATGTGGCCCGGGCAGTTCATCGGCTTGAGCGCCATCCGCTTCTCGCCCTCGTGCTCCTCGACGAAGAACATGTTGTCGGCGTAGTTGTCGTAGTGGCCCGAGGTGACGTACGTCTCGACGTCGTAGAGGAGCGGCGTTTTGACCTCGAGGTAGCCGCGCCCGGCGTTCTCTCGCTGGCGGAGGGCTTCCAGGGCGTTCCAGATGACCATCCCCTTCGGATGCCAGAACGGCGACCCCGGCGAGTGGTCGGAGAGGTGGAAGAGGTCGAGCTGCGGCCCGAGGCGGCGGTGGTCCCGTTCGCGGGCCTGCTCCAGCTGCTCCAGGTACGTGTCCAGATCGGCCTGGTCGAAAAAGGCCGTCCCGTAGATCCGCGTCAGCTGCTTGTTGCGCTCGTCGCCGCGCCAATAGGCGCCGGCGAGGCCCGTCAGCTTGAGCGCCTTGATCGGCTTGGCGTTCTGCAGGTGCGGGCCGCGGCAGAGGTCGGTGAAGTCGCCCTGCGTGTAGAAGGAGATGTCGCCGTCGGCCGTCTCGACAAGCTCGAGCTTGTAAGGCTCTTGGATCGCGAGAAAGCGCTGACGCGCTTCCTCGCGACTAACTTCCTCTCGAGACCATTCGCGACCATCGTCGATCTCGCGGCGCATCTCCTCTTCGATGCGTTCAAGGTCCGTCTCCGAGATCGGCTCCGGGAACTCGAAGTCGTAGTAGAACCCGTTCTCGATCGGCGGCCCGATCGCCACCTTGACGCCGGGATACAGTCGGCGGACCGCCTCGGCGAGCAGGTGCGCCGTCGAATGGCGCAGGACATACAGCGCGTCGGGGTCGTCCTTGTCCCGCGTGGTCAGGATCTGGATCTGCTGCCCGTCCTGGAGCGGCAGGCGCAGGTCCTGAACGCGGCCGTCCGATCGCAATAACACCGCCTGCTCGGCGAGCTTCGGCCCGATCGCAGCGGCAGCGTCGAGCCCCGTCGCGCCGTCGGGAAGTTCAAGCTCGGACGAGTCGGGAAGGACGACCTTCATGTCGGATCAGGATATTCGGGAAGACGACCGCAACGAAGAGCTCGAGGAGTCACCGGTACCGGACCCGGAGGAGACAACCGGCGACGCCGGCGACGACCCCGAGGCGGACTAGCCCCAGGCTGCCTCGCGGACCGCGGCCGGGGCCTTGAGCCAGTAGCTCTCGCGCAACCACTCGAGCGCGCAGTCCAGGCTGTCCTTGTCGGTGACGGTTGCCGTTACCCAGCCGTAGCGACCCACGTAGCGGGCGACGCTCACCCACGGAAGCAGGTGCGCGACCTCGCGCTCCTCCGCGGTTAGCTTCAGGGTCAGTTGGGCTGCCTTCGGCTCGATCGTCAGCCAGGCGAAGACCTTGTTCGCCCCGACCTTGAAGACCGGGAAATCGCCCCAGGGGTGATCCTCATACGTCTCCGGGAAAGAGAGCGCAAGCTCGCGAATTCGCTCCTCGATTGCCGTTCCCCGCACCGCCTCATTTTCACCGTTTGGATGCCCTGAGCGAGGGGTAGGCGTATTGCCTCAAAGCGGTAAAGGAGGATCAGATGGCGAGGAGCGTCCGGGAACTGATGACCAAGAACCCCTGCTCGATCGACGCCGAAAAGTCAGTGACCTATGCCGCGAAGATGCTGCGCGACGAGGACGTCGGCCTCGCCCCGATCGTAGAGGGCGACCTGCTCGTCGGCACCGTCACGGACCGTGACATCACGATCCGCGTGGTCGCGGAGGGGAAGGATCCGGAGTCGACGAAGGTGAAGGAGATCGCCTCGATCAACCTCGTCACCGTCGACCCGCGTCAGGGTCTCGACGAAGCTCTGAAGTTGATGGCGAAGCACCAGGTTCGCCGCCTGCCGGTCATCGAAGAGGGTGGCCGTCTCGTCGGCCTCGTCGCGCAGGCCGACATCGCGAAGAGCGCCGGCGACAAGCAGACGGGCCGAGTCGTAGAGCAGATCTCGCACTAGTCCCGCCTTTTTCGGAGGGCGGCCTTGGCCGCCCTCCGATTCACGCTTACACACTTTTTACGCTTTGGTGCAGCAAGACTTCGCATTCATGCGTCATATGTGGAGTCGTGACAAAGACAGATCCCCGGATAGAAACCATCGAGCGCGAGATCGCGACGCTCGTCGAGCGCCGCCAGGAGCTGCGCGCGAGCGGAGCCGAGGCCGGCGAGCTGGAGAGCAACCGACGTGACATCGTCACGCGCCAGCACCGGCTCTCGGAGGCGCTGATCTCGATCTACGCGCCGCAGCCCATCCTCGCGGTCGCCTGACTCTCGTTTCGCCCGCGAAAAAGGGCCGTCGGCCGCAAGGGCGGCAAGCCTGCCGCTCGGAAGGCGTAGCCCGCAAAAAAGGGAGGGCGGCCCTGCGACGGAAACCGCCCTCGTGTGGATGCCTGCTGTTTGGAGCCAAGGAGGTCAGCGGCTGAGCCACCCTGACCGCTCCTTGCACGAATCATCGGTACGCGATCTTGTTTCGCGTCCCCCTATTGGGTGAGTTTGAGAGTTGGCTCGATGTTCCCTCTAGGCTGCAACGGTGTCGGCGAGCGTCCTCGAGCTCTGGCGCTACCCGGTGAAGTCGCTGCTCGGCGAAGAGGTCGGCACGGCAGAGCTCGAGCACCGGGGCATCCGCGGTGATCGGCGCTTCGCGGTCACCGACGACGACGGCAAGCTTGGAAGTGGCAAGACGACCAGACGCTTCCGTCTGCTGCGCGGCCTCTTCGACCTGCATGCGCGCACAGACGGGGGACGGACCCTTGTAGCGCTGCCCGACGGACGCGAGCTCGACGTCGGTGACGCACAACTCGACGCTTTCCTCAGCCAACGCTACGGCGACCGGCTGCGGGTGCTCGAGGAGTCGACGGTTCCGCACCACGACGTTGCCCCTCTGCATCTGCTCACGACGGCCTCGCTGCGCTGGCTCCGACGACAGCTTCCCGCTTCGGAGATCGACCGGCGACGATTTCGCCCCAACATCCTTCTCGACGTGCCCGGCGATGAGCTGGTCGAGGAGCGCTGGGTCGGTCGGCGCTTCGCGCTAGGGAGTGCGGTCGTCCGAATCCTCGACCGAGCGGAGCGGTGCGTCATGACGACGAACGCGCAGCAAGAGCTGCCGAAGGATCCTGCAGTGCTCCGCGCCGTGACGCAGCTCAACGACGTCTGCTTCGGCGTGTTCGCCGCCGTCGATCAACCTGGCGTGGTTCGCGTCGGAGACGCATTGACGGCGATCGACTAGGCCGCTCTCAGTGGAGCAGCCACGTGTTCGCCGAACTCGTGCACCCGCTCCTCGAGACCAGGGAGGTCGTAGTCGAGGTTGACGACGAAGCCGTCGCAACCGGCCTCGATGTATTCAAGGAGCGACTGGACCACCCACTCGGGCGGACCCACGATCGCGTGCCGGCCGCGCTCGTCCTGACCGGCTTGGGGTTCGGCGCGGAGCGAGGCACCGATGCGCAGGACGACTCGACTGTCGGGCCGAAGCGTCCGCAGCTCGTCGGCCATCGTCCGGAGCTCGTCCGGCGGAAGCGCGACCGGATGCCAGACGCCGGTTTGCGTCGCCCGCCGCAGCGTTGCCCGCGACACTCCTGCCACCCACAGCTCGGGCCGGCCGTGGCGGACGAGCGCAGGCGCGAGCCAGCCGTCGACGGAGAAGAACTCGCCCTCGAAGGTGACGCGTCCCGGCATCTGCTCGAAGGCACTCACGGCGAGCTCGAGCCACTCGTCGAGCAGGCGCCCTCGGCGCTCGAAGTCCGCACCGAGCAGCGCGAACTCACCTTCCATCCAACCCGCCGCGACCGCAGTCACGATCCGACCGTTCGAGAGCAGGTCGAGGGTCGTCAGCTGCTTGAGCGCTACGAGCGGGTTGCGCTGCGGGACGACAAGTGCGGAGACGCCGAGTTGGAGCCGTTGGGTCCGCCCTGCCAGGAAGCCCAGCGAGACGAGGCTCTCGGCAATCGTTCCGTAGACCGGCGCGTGCTCGGCGGACACCATCAGGTGGTCGGTCACCCAGCCGGAGTCGAAGCCCGCCTGCTCGGCAGCCGCGGCAGCCGACCCAAGCCGGTCGGCGTCGAGCGCCGCCCCGTAGTTGGGGAGGATCAGACCGAGGTGCAGCGGGGCAATCCGATCTGGATTCAAAGTCGTAAAACCTTCAGAGCGCTGGCTACAAGCTAGAGGAGGTGTTCCTTACGTGACCACTCTTCACGAACAGCATGCTCAGCGCGGATTGCGTTCCTGGAGCCGTACCCGGTGGATAGTCCTGGGCGCGATAGCGCTCGCTGTTATCGCGGTCATTGTCCTGCTGCTGCTCTATTCGGGCGGCGGCGGCGGTAGCGGCGGGGGCGGCGGCTACTAGCCCCCGAGTGAATCGGAGCCGCGGCCCCGCTCTGCGGTCGCGGCTCACCCCGACCGGGCGGATTTGGTCGGTCGGCGCGGCGCACGCGGTGCGTTGAACCGCCACAATCCCGTCGGGGGTGAGGCTGTGAGAATTCAGCCGCGATCCAGACCGAGGCTCGAGCCTCTGCAGCAATCGTCGATGCGGCTGCAGGTCACTGCGGGAACCGGTGTGCCCGACCCAGCGCGCAGGTCGAGCTCATGCCTGGGCATAGCGAGCTCGTAGCCCGCTCCTCCGCGCGCGGCCGCTTGTGCGAGACGTCGATGGCGTCCTGTACTTGCGCCCTCGGAGAGTCGGATCACGCGAGCGAAAGGAGAGGAGATGAAGATCGTTGTCATAGGCGGAACCGGTCTCATCGGTTCTAAGCTCGTCGAGAAGCTGAGCGAGGATGGCCACGAGCCGCTCGCTGCGGCGCCGGATACGGGCGTCAACACGATCACCGGCGAGGGACTGGCCGAGGCGCTCGAAGGCGCCCAGGTCGCCGTCGACGTCTCGAACGCGCCCGTAATGGACGACGCGGGGGTCATGGACTTCTTCCAAACCTCGGCGCGGAACGTGCAGGAGGCGGAAGCGGCTGCCGGTGTGGAGCACCACGTCCTGCTTTCGATCGTCGGCGCCGACCGCCTCCCGGAGAGCGGCTATCTCCGCGCCAAGGTCGCCCAGGAAGAACTGGTGAAGGCGGAGACGGTGCCGTACACCATCGTACGCGCGTCGCAGTTCTTCGAGTTCATCAGCCGTCTCGCAGATTCGAGCAGCACCGGCGAGGTCATCCATCTGGCGCCCGTGTTCATCCAACCGGAGTCGGCCGACGACGTCGCCGCAACACTCGCGGACGTCGCGGTGAACAAACCAGTGAACGGGATCGTCGAGCTGGCCGGCCCCGAGCAGTTCCGTCTCGACGAGCTTGCCCGGCGCGTTCTGCAGGCCAAGAATGACGAGCGCCTCGTGGAGGCCGACGTGCATGCCCGGTACTTCGGCGCAGAGCTTGACGAGCACTCCCTTAGCCCGGACAGCAACGCACGCATCGCCCCGACCCGCTTCGAAGACTGGCTCAGCCGGTCCACCCACTTCGCGACCCAAAGGAGCTCCTCATGAAGCCGACGATCATTCTCATCCACGGCGCCTTCGCCGAGTCAGCGAGCTGGAACGAGGTCATCGACTCACTAGAGGGCGCGGGGCACACCGTGATCGCCGCGCCCATTCCGCTGCACGGCCTGGCCTCCGACGCGACCAGCGTCGCCGACCTCATCCGGACGATCGAGGGACCGGTCGTACTCGTCGCCCACTCCTATGGCGGGGCTGTCATGTCGAACGTGCCAGCTGACGCCGGCGAGATCGCGGGGCTCGTCTACGTGGACGGCTTCGCACCTGATCCCGGTGAGACTTGCTTCGAGTTGGCTGGCCGCTTCCCCGGCAGCACGCTCGGGGAGGACACATTGAAGCCGGTTCCACGCAGCGACGGCACCACCGACCTGTACATCCTCCAGGAACGCTTCCACGACCTTTTCTGCCCAGACGTGCCGGCGTCACAGGCAGCGGAGCTCGCAGCGACGCAGCGGCCGGCGACGCAGGAGGCGCTGACCGAACCGTCCGGCGAACGGCCCCTGTGGCGCGAACGACCTTCCTGGTTCATGATCGGCGACGAAGACCGCATCATCCCGCCGCAGCTCCAACGCTTCATGGCCGAGCGCGCCGGAGCACGCCGCACACTCGAGATCCAGGGGGCGTCTCATGCCGCTCTCGTATCGCAGCCCCAGCCGACGGCCGACCTGATTCTCGAGGCCGCAGCAACGCTCGTGGCAGCCTAACCCGCAACAACCCGGAGAGCCGATACCGCGCCACGCCTCAGGCCGAGGCGTGGCGCGGTTATGTGTCTATGCGAACATATGTTCGTGGGAGCGGACCCCACCATCCTTCACGCGGACGTCGACTCCTTCTTCGCGTCCGTCGAGCAGCGGGACGACGCCCACCTACGCGGGCAACCGGTGATCGTCGGCGCGTGGGTCGTGCTGGCGGCTAGCTACGAGGCGAAGGCGTATGGCGTGGAGACCGCGATGAGCGTCGCGCGAGCGCGCCGTCTCTGCCCCGGGGCACTCGTGGTCGAGCCACGGATGTCTGCTTACTCCGATGCGAGCAAGGCGATTTACCGCGTCTTCGACGACACGTCGCCGCTCGTCGAAGGGCTGTCGATCGACGAGGCGTTCCTCGACGTACGGGGCGTCCGACGCCTGTCGGGAACGCCCGCCGAGATCGCTGTGCAACTGAGGAGCGACGTTCGCAACAGAGTCGGCCTGCCGATCACGATCGGGATCGCACGGACGAAGTTCCTCGCGAAGGTCGCCAGCGGGGTGGCGAAACCGGACGGGCTTCTCCTCGTGCCTCCCAACGACGAGCTCGCTTTCCTCCACCCGCTGCCGGTCGAACGGCTCTGGGGGGTCGGGTCGGTGACGGCCAAGAAGCTGCGCGATGTCGGAATCGCGACCGTGGGCCAGGTCGCCCAGCTCTCCGAGTCGTCGCTCGTCTCACTCCTAGGCCGCGCGTCGGGGCGACACCTCCACGCGCTCGCGCACAACCGCGATCCTCGGCCTGTCCAGGGGCGGCGTCGCCGGCGCTCGATCGGAGCGCAACGCGCGCTGGGCCGTACGCGAAAGTCGTTCGAGGACATCGATGCCTCGTTCGTCGGACTCGTCGACAGGGTCACCCGAAGGATGCGGGCCGCGAACCGGATCGGCCGCACCGTCGTCTTGCGGCTGCGCTTTGACGACTTCTCGCGGGCGACCCGATCGCACACGCTGCCTTATCCAACTGCGAACACCGATGTGGTCCTCGCGACGGCCCGAGGATTGTTCGCGACCGCGATGCCGATGATCGAGCGACGGGGGATCACGCTCGTCGGTGTCGCGGTCACCAACCTCGAGGACAGCCGGATGCTCCAGCTCGCACTGCCACTCGATCGTCATAGCAGCGACGCGATCGATGCCGCCGTCGACGAGGTGCGGGCACGGTTCGGAATGTCGGCGATCACCCGTGCGGTGCTGCTCGGGCGGAGGAGCGGATTGACGGTGCCGTTGCTCGCCGACTAACTTGCGATGCGAACGTATGTTCGCTTTCATCTGATCGATGCAGCTCGCTCTGGACGCGCTCGACCGGTTGGTCGACATCCTCGAGGAACGCGGCCCGCTGCCGGCGGTAGAGGCGGCTCGTGCGCTCTTCGCGACGAGCTCGATCTCGACGGGGCTCGCATGTTCGCTCCTGGCCGACATCACGGCCGGCGACAGCCGCGTGGTCTGCGCGGGCACCACCCTTTCGCTCGCCCAGCGAGGCCCTGACCCGTTCCTGGAAGAGGCCGAGTTCGTCGTCTTCGATCTCGAGACGACCGGGCTCTCAGCGGCGCGCAGTCAGATCTGCGAGGTCGGGGCCGTTCGCGTGCGCGCGCTCGAGCTCGTCGAGTCGTTCCAATCGCTTGTGAATCCGCAGGTTGAGCTTCCCGAAGCCGTCGAGCGCCTGACGGGCCTTCGCCAACGCGAGCTGCGGAGCGCGCCGCCGATCGCCAAAGTGCTTCCGGGCTTCCTGACCTTTGCCGCCGAGACGCTGCTCGTGGCTCACAACGCCCGGTTCGACCAAGGCTTCCTCGAGCGGCAGCTTCTCGTGCTGCATGGCCGCCGTCTCTCTCAACCGCCGCTCTGTACGGCTGCGCTTGCACGCCGCCTGCTCGAAGGCCGTCTCCGGCGCGTCGGCCTTGCCTCGCTGGCCAACTTCTTCGGGGTCCCGACGACGCCCTGCCACCGTGCGCTTCCGGACGCCGAGGCGACCGCACAGGTTCTGGTGCACCTCATCGGCCTTGCCCAGGAGCGCGGCGCCAGACGTGTCTCCGAGCTGCGCGCGCTCGCGGCTCCTAGGCGGCGTCGCGTCTATGACAAGCGTGCGCTTGCGAGGGGAGCGCCGACCCGGCCGGGCGTCTACCTGTTTCGCGACCGTCATGGACAAGTGCTCTACGTCGGTCGCGCCCGCGACTTGCGCGCTCGCCTCCGGTCCTACTTCCGGAGCGAGCGGCAACGACCCTCGGTCGAGGCGGCGTTGCTTGCGCTCGACCGTATCGAATGGCGCGTGCTGGGCTCGGAGCTCGAGGCTGCGCTGGAGGAGATACGGCTGATCCGCGAGCTCGATCCCCCGGCCAACGCGCGCGGGCGTAGGAAGGCGCCGGGCCTCTACCTCAAGCGCCGGGGCGACGATTTCGTCGTGACGAAGACCGAGAGCGAGCTCGGCCCGATCGCCAGCCGCCGGCGAGCGTCGCTCGCAGCACGCGCCCTTTCCTCGTGCACGGCCGACGAGCTCGATCGCCTTCTCGAAGGCGGCCCGCTGCCGCGCCTTCGAGCGCGGCTCGGCCATCTCGCCGAGAGCCTTCGCTACGAGGAGGCGGCACGTCTCCGGGACCGGATCGAGGCGCTCGAGCATGTCGTCGAGCGCCTGCGCCGCCTCGAGGAGCTATGCAGGCTCGAGGTTTGCCTGATCGCTCCGGCGGCCAAGCCGGGTTGGCGAAAGGCCTTCTTCGTCTCGGCCGGCCGGGTCTGCGCCGCGCGCTCGCTACCGCCGGGAACAGGCGCCAGGCTCGAGATCAACGCCGGCCTGACGCTTTGCCGTTTCGCGCGGGAGCAGCCCGCAGAAACGCTCACTCTTGCCGAGGCCGAAGATCTCTTCCTGCTAGACGGCTTCGCCCGCCGTCCGCCGCCTGAACTGGCCGTCCTTCCACTCGATGCCGGACGGATAACGGCTCACCTCGAGCGCGGGGAGCACCGGCGAGCGGCATAGCCTCGGAGGGTTAGAGGACGCGGAGCCGGATCCACCCCCGGTTCGGCATCCGATCGCGGTGCGTGCGGTTCACACTTTCGAACGCCACGCGAACGGTCGTCGGTATCGACTGCAGGTCGAAGAGAGGCCCGCACACCTGGACGGCGACGCTTGACGGAGTCGTGCGGGTGGCCGAACCTGGTCTCAGGTTTCCGTCTGAAGCCTTGATGAATAGATAGAGGTAGTGGTTGAAAACGAAGATGATCTGGCCCGTCAGATCGGGTTTGTTGTCGCCGTTCAGGTCATAGAGGACGAGGAGCTTGTTCTTCCCCGGCACGTAATTCTCGCCCTGCAGGATCGTCGAGCTCCAGGAGCCCCACGTCGAGATCGTGACGAGGCAGGTCCTGTCTTTCCCAATTCGTCTGGCGGCACGCAGGTCGAGCTTGCCGCCGGCGTCGCGCGGATCGGTGACGAGCGGCTTGGACAGACTGGTCGCCGCGATCGCTACTGCCCCCGAGAGGGCGACGAACAGCGCGACGAAAGCGGCGACGAACGCCGGGCTCGAGAAACGAAGTGATCGGATCATCGTCTGGCTCCTCTCGACCCCCCTAATTCGCCCAACCGTCCTCGAGCCTAGGCGTGGGTTGTGAGGCTTCCGCCGGTTCGTTGCAAACGTTTCGTTAACGCTGGCTATTCGAGGCGCGGTCGAGCAACGAGCCGGACGACGAATCAGTCGCCTTCGCGTCTGAGCCAGACGATGTCGCCGCTCGTGACGCCGAGGCCTTCGGCCGCGTTCCCTGGGTTGCCGCGGATCACCGACAGCCAGCCCCGCGGGTCGATCATCAAACCCCACTGCCCCTCGGCCAGGTCGGCGTACGTCGAAACCTGCTCGACGACCCCTCCGCCCGCGAGCGCCTCCACCTGGATCCGGTCGGCCCGGTCGAGGCCTGCCGCTGCAAGGTGGGAGCTCCGTACGTTGAGCTGCACGTTGCCGAAGCGGTTGAGGTCGAGCACCTCGCAGGCGATCTTGCCGTCGTCCACCTCGGGCTCGGGAATGCGGTACTCGGCGAGAGCCTGCGGCTCCATAGCGTCTCCGAGCTCGCCGAGCGACGTCCCCGTCGCGAGGTACGCCGCAGCGGGCGCAAGCACGTCCCGCGCGTGGAACGACGGCGAAACCGGCTCGAGCCGAATGGCCGACGAGGTGATGGAGACGACTTCTGCGATGCCCTCCGAGGCATGCCAGGACGGTGCGAGCAGGCCGTTGTCCGGACCGACGAGAATCCGGCCGTCGCCCGTTCGGACCGCAATGTCCTGGTCGCGGCCGACGGACGGGTCCACCACGGCAAGGACAACGGCTTCGTGCCGGATGAACGGCAGCGAATCGGCCAGGACGACCGCTCCCGCCCGCACGTCGAGGGGCGGGATCCCGTGTGAGAGGTCGACCACGTGGGAATCCGGCGCGATCTTGTTGATCACGGCGTGGCAAATCCCGACCCATTCGTTGCGATATCCGAAGTCAGAGAGGAAGACGATCGGGTGCGTCACGGCTCTTGCCCCACGGGCGAAGCTTCGCGCGTGGCCGGGGTCGATGCAACATCAAGCGTTCTCGGCGCCCGCTTCTAGGAACGGCTGAGAAGGCGCATGTGCATCCCATTGCGCGGGCGCAGGGTGATCCGCGGAAGGACGTCGACGGATTGATCGGAGTCGAGACGGAACCGCCAGCGCCTCGCGATCGTCGCAAGCAGCAGCTTCGCCTCCATCAGCGCGAACGACTCGCCGATGCAGCGGCGGATCCCGCCGCCGAAAGGGAAGTAGGTGAACCTGGGCCGGGCGGCGTCGGCATCGGCCGTCCACCGGTCCGGGTCGAAGCGCAGCGGCTCGGCGAAGAAGCGGGCATCGCGCTGCGTCACCCAGGGACTGAGGATCACGATCGAACCAGCCGGGATCGAGTACCCGCCCAGCTCGACGTCTACAAGTGCGCGACGGCCGATCAGCCAGGCCGGCGGGTAGAGACGCAGCGACTCCCGCAGCACGCGTTCCATGTACGGCAAGCGCTCGAGGTCGTCGACCATGGGCAGGCGGTCGCCGACGACGTCTTCGAGCTCGGCGTGCAGCCTGCGCTCGACTGCAGGGTCGCCTGCGAGCAACATCCACGTCCAGGTCAGGGTGACCGCCGTTGTCTCGTGCCCGGCGAGGAAGATCGTCATCGCTTCATCGCGCACCTGTCCATCCGTCATGGGATGTCCGTGTTCGTCGCGGCTCGCCAGTAGGAGCGAGAGCAGATCCCTGTCGCCAGGTCGCACACGCCGCTCGGCTATGAGGCGGGCGATCGTCTCGTCCAGTCGACGGCGTGACGCGCGTAGTCGCCTAGCCGTCGGCAGCGGCAGGCGCTCGACCGCACCGTAGAACGGGAGCATGAAGCGCTGCAACGAGTCCATCGCGTCCGTGAGTGCGACACCGATCTCGCCGGCCTCGCCTTCCACGTCGCTCGCGAACAACGTCTGCCCGATCACGGCGAGCGTCAGCCGGGTCATTTCTGGGTGCAGGTCGCGCCTCTCGCCGTCGCGCCAACGCTCCTGCAGGCGCTCGGCACACGCCACCATCTCTTCTCCGTAGGCCGCGATGGTTCGGCGGTGGAAGAGCGGCTGCATCAGACGCCGCTGCCGAAGGTGGAGGTCGCCCTCGCTGGTCAGCAATCCCTCGCCGAGAATCCGCTTCGTTTCCTGAAGGGCCTGGCCCTTCATGAACGAGCGCTGCTTCGTCACCAAAACCTGTTCGACCAGATCTGGGTGGTTGAGTAAATGCTCGTGGCGCGGCCCCCACCGAAATCGCGTCACATCGCCGTGCTCGGCCGCCATTCGCGCGAGCGAGCCGAGGGGGTCGCGGTAGAAGGAGACAACTGTCGAGCCAGGGATCCGCTCTCGCGGACCGGGCGGAGTGGTTGTGAGGCTCACGAGAAAATGGCCGACCGGCGCTACCCTCCCGCGTGCTCCACGGCGTGCCGCGCCCCATCCCAGAAGCGCGTGCGTTGAAGCGTCCAGCCGGGCCTGAACGGTTCCAGCCCCGCGAGCAAGTCGTCGCCGACGACCCGCAGCAGTTCGAGCGCGTCTGCGCGCTTGCGCAGCACCCAACCCCCGGGGAGCCATGAGCGGAGCCGCTTGTGCGCCGCATCGTCCCGAAAAAGCGCTGCGAGGAGTCTGCGCTCCGGATAGAAGGTCGCCTTGACCCGCGCCGCGATCTCCGCGGCGACAGGCGCGGCGACGATGCCCTCCGCCACCGCCGCATCGAGCGTCGCCCGGACGTCGACCATCGAGTCGGAGAGTGCCCGGAATCCGTACTCGGCGTCCGCCTGGGCGACCGCCACCTCGTCGTCGTCCTCGAGCGTCCCGTCGGCGTAGGCGCGGTACACCGAGCCGACTCCGCGCATGCCGAACCGGTCGAGCTCGGCGGCGCGGAGCGCGCCCATGCTCGCCGCGCCGTAGACGTGGACGCCCTCGGAGAGCGCGAAGAGGATCTCCTTGTGCCAGACGGCGGGAACGGTGTCGAAGACGCCGTCCACGAGCGCGATCGCCCGCGAATGGTGCAGGGCGGCGCGAAGAACGTCGCCGTGGCCGGCGGGCGGAAGGTACTGCGCGTCAAGCACCGCTCGGGCCTCGTCCACGGAAAGCGTCGGCCCGAGGAAGACGACGACCGGCTTCACGGGTGCTCCCGCAGAGCCCGCCGCCGTGATCCGGCGGCGATGCGGCCGCCCCTGTCGGCCCAGCCCTCGAGGCCCGGCACGACCATCCGCACGACGGGAATGCCGATGTCCGGGCGCGTCAGGTCGACGAGGACCACCTGCGAGGCACCGATTGCCTTTAGAGCGTCCAGCTCGTGTGCCACGTCCTCGTCGATGCTCTCTGCCGGCACGTGAGCGACGTCCGCGAACGAGCGCTTCGCTGGCTCATCGAGTGGCGCCAACTGTCTCGCGATGGCGCCGGGATCCCTGATCCGGCGATAGTACGCCGGGGGGCAATCGTCCCTGCTGCCCGCGATCACCGTGAGCCGGCTCTGCGCGGCCTCGGCGAGCGCGCGTGAGAGCGCCACTGCTCGGTCCGGGTGGCAGCCGGCTCCCATCGCAGCAGGCAATCTCCGCGGGAGGCCGGCGTCGCGGTCGATTATCGTCGCCGAGAAGACGGGGAGCCCGACGTCGGTCGTCAGGTCCCAGACGGCGACTCCGACCCCTGCCCGCTCGTAGTGATCAAGGAGCCGCGCACAAACGGGATCGTCGACGGTGTAGAGATCGAGCCTGCGCGCCGCCCGGTCGCCGGCTCCGCGCTCGTCCCAGAGGGCGAGCGCGTCGCGCTCGACGACCTCGCACAGCGCGTGGCTCACAGCCTCGAGTTGGTGGTTGCCGGCCGCGAGGCCGATGCTCGTCAGTGCGAAGCACCCGGATCCCTGCGGGCCGGAAGAGCGGAAGTCGAGATGAACGCACTCGTAGGGCACCCAGACACGCTCGGCCGTGAGCACGTCTGTGCCCTCGATCCACAGGATCGAGAGGTCGGGGTGGAAGCGCGACCGCGAGTGGTGGGGCAGAAGCTCGACGTCCACGACGCGCGCGACCGTTCGCAGCTCCCGATAGGTGGCCAGCCGGAGCGGCAGGCGCACGTTCTCGGCGTGCCAGGCCTCGACGGCCTCCATGATCCCCGACGCCTTGGCTGCATTGAGGTCTGCACCCTTGCCCTGCGAGACCGAGAGCGAGCGCCCGTTCGGCCGGCAGACCATCACGACCGGGAGGCCGATGACGTCGAGGCCGGTGATCGTCGCCACTCGCGTGACACCGATCATGGGCAGAAGCGGCCGGAGCCGCCCGAGCGTGGTCGCCGGTTCGACCGTGCGGTGGGTGCCGTCCAAGTAGAGCTTGGGCGCGACGGCGACCGATGTCATCGCGGAAAGTGCCGAACGTCAGGCGACGCCGATCCCAGCCGCGATTGCCGCGTCACCGCTCGAAGCGTCGATCGAGTACGCGTCGAGTTGCGTAGCTGAACTCGTAACCTCGTCGCTCTTTTCCTCCGTTACGTGGGCCGCGACTGCGTACTGCGACAGATCGGTCGCCGGGATGAAGTAGTGGCTGCCGTCGGCACCCTTGAGCAGGACGCCGTTCGGGGTCTCGTCGGTCATCTGGAGCCCTCCTTGGTCTGGGACAGCGCCGAAACATCCCGAGCGGATGCCAGCGCAGCGGCCTTGGCGCGGCCCGCCCGGTTACCTTTGGAGTCGTATATCACGTCTGCCCTCTCGAGGATGTCGTCGGCCGGGCGGCCGAGCACGCGCAGCACGCGCGCCTGGTCGAGCAGCGTGTCGGCGAGCAGGTTGGGGAACTCGGTCGTCTCCGCAAGACGGACTGCCTCCGCGGCGAGAGTGACCGGCCGCTCCTCCTCGCCTTGGAGGACCAGGGCCCGCGCGAGAGCGCTACGCCAGAGGATTTGCGAATGCACGTCGGCCTCGCCCACGGCATCGCGCGTCGCGGCGGCGTATTTCGCCGCTTCCGCAGGGCGCCCGAGGTCGACGAGCGCATGCGCAAGGTGCCCGGCGGCAGTGCACGAGAACACGAGCTGCCGAGCCTGCACAAGCCCTTCGTAGGCGGGCCGCAAGGCCCGTTCGGCCTGCGCAGGATCGCCGGCCAGCAACTCCACCCGGCCGGCGTTCTGGCCCCAGGCGGACCAAAGCACGAGCCGCTGGCCCTCGCGCTCGCAGATCTCGCGCATCCTGGCGAGCGCCTGTCGAGCGGGGCCGATCGCACCGTCCTGCGCCAGCAAGTACGCATGAGCGCCCAGTGCACGCGGTTCCGCCGCGGGATCGTCGCGCACGCGCAGGAGGATCGACTCGGTCTCGCCCAGTGCTTCGGGGACGGGAGTCGGGCCCCAAGCGAGGTTCATGGCGAGCATGCCCGGAAGCCGGCTCGGGTGCGTATCCGCGAACCGATCGGAAACCGAAATCAATCGGTCGATTGCCTCGCGCGCCGTCCCGGAGCGGCACAGCAACATGCTCGTGAGGTACAGGAGCCAGCACGCACGCACGAGCGCTTCCTCCTCGTCGTGCGCCGCGAACAGGTCGATTGCACGGCCGGTCGTCGAACGGACCCGATCGACCGTCTCCCGCGTCGGCGCGATACCCAGCTCGAGCTCGCCACGGCAGACGTCGGCGCGGGCGCTGGAGATCTCGTCGATGTCGTCCTGGGTCTCCAGTTCGTCGAGGACATGCAGGGCCTCGGCGCTGCGGCCACTGTCCACTAGCGCCTCACCGAGCCGGACGACGATCGGTGCACGGCCTGGATGGTCAGCCGGCAGCAGGTCGGATGCGCGCCGGAGCAGCCCGCTCGCGGCACTTACATCCCCGAGGCGGGCGGCGCGGCGGCCCGCTTCGGCGAAACGGCGGGCAGAGCGCTCGCCGAGCGCGCGCGCCTCGTCGTCGATCGGGCCGAGCTCGGCGCGGTAGCGATAGCTCTGCTCGAGGTGGTACCCGAGGATCTCGTCCAGCTCCGGACGGCCGACGCCGCGCCCCTCTAACCAGGCCGCGTAGCGCTCATGGAGCTCCGCCCGTTTCGCCTTCGGCATTGAGTCGTAGGCCGCGTCTCGAAGGAGTAGGTGGCGGAACCGGAAGCCCTCCTCGCCCTGAAACTGTGACTTCTCCGGGCGGATCAGCCCTTTACGGACGAGAGACGCCAGCTGGGGAGTGACCTGTTCCTCATCCGGGCCGAGCGCCCGAACTGCTCCCCGGTGGAAAATCTCGCCTTCGACAGCCGCTCGCTCGAGCACTCTGCGCTCCGTGGTATCGAGCTGGTCCAGGCGGGCTGCGAGCAGGAGTTTCAGCGTCGGCGGGACCTTCACTTCGCCCGCCGTTTGTTGCGCCATCGTCAACATCTCCGCGACAAACAGCGGATTTCCCCCGGCAGCGCGGGTGATTCGTTCGTGTACATCGGCTGCAACCCGGCCTCCGATGAGCTCGTCGATAGCGGCGTCCGGAAGTGGTTCGAGCGAGAGGCTCACGGGCCAACGTCGGCCCCTTTCGGCCAGTTCCGGCCTCGCGATGCAGAGTAAGAGGATCGGCGATCCCGTCGAGAGGAGCTCGACGTGCTCGACAAGGTCGAGAAACGTCTCTTCCCCCCACTGGATGTCATCGAAAACGACGATCAGTGGCGCGGTCGCCTCGAGCAGCTTGCGGAAGGCTGACGCGATCTCCTCAGCCGACGTCGGCCCAGATTTCGTCTCACCGAGAAGCGAAGCGATGGCCGAGGCTGCAACTGGATCGGCTGGAGACGTCTCGAGCTGCTTGATCACCTCGACGACCGGCCAATACGTAATGCCCTCGCCGTACGGGCGGCAGCGCCCGTGAACAATCAACGCGTCAAGGGAGGCAAGCGCCTCCGAAACCAGGCGCGACTTTCCGATCCCCGCCTCGCCGACCACCGTGAGGAGGTGACAGCTTTGATCAGCGAGCGAGCGCTCCCAGGCTGTCCCGATGGCAGCGAGCTCTTGCTCGCGGCCCACGAAACGCGTCTCGATCGGTCGTGCGCCTGGATCCCGGACGGCCTTTAGCCGATAGGCCCTGACAGGGTGTGTCTTCCCTTTGAGCTCGAGGGGCTCGAGCTCGTCGACTTCTGCCCCGCGGACGAGCTCGAGGGTCGGCTCGCCGATCAGCACCTCACCGGGGCCGGCGGCCTGCTCCAATCGGGCGGCGACGTTGACCGCGTCTCCCGTTGCAAGGCGTTCCTCCGTCCCCGTGACGACCTCTCCGGTCGTGAGCCCTACACGGCCCTCGATGCCGAGCGATGGCAAGGCCTCCTGCATTTCGATCGCCGCCCGGCATGCCCGCAGTGCGTCGTCCTCGTGCGCTCTGGGGACGCCGAAGACAGCCATGACTGCGTCCCCGATGAACTTCTCGACGGTGCCGCCGTGACGCTCGACGATCATCTTCATTTGTTCAAAGAAGCGAGCGAGCCGCGACCGCACGACCTCTGGATCGGTCGACTCGCCCTGTCCTGTCGAGTCGACGACGTCGCAGAAAAGGACGGTCACCGTCTTTCGTACCTCGCGCGATGGGCGTCGCTCAATTCGCAGTACAGGGGCCACTGAGAGGGGAACCGCGGGAGTTGATCGTTCCCGTCCCGGCGCTTCGAGCTGAGCGTCCTGACGAAGGATCGCCTGCTCGAGCTCCCGCAGCGCCTGGCCCGGCTCCAAGCCGAGCTCTTCCATGAGCAGGCGCCGCCCGTCCCGGTAAAGAGCGAGCGCATCGCCGGGTCTTCCCGAGTAGTAGAGCGCTCGCATCAGCTGTGCGCGTGGGCGCTCCCGGAAGGGGTGTTCGTCGACGACAGCCGTGAGCTCCGCGACAAGCTCGCCGTGCCGGCCGCGGCCGAGATCGGCCTCGAACCTATCCTCGAGGACGCTCAGCCGCAGTTCCTCTAGCCGCTGTGCCTCACGCCGGAGCGCCTCCGAATTGAGTCCGACTAGCGCCGGCCCGTGCCAGAGGTCGAGCGCCTCCCGAAGCACGCCCGCCGCCCGCTCGTAGTCGCCGGCAGCAAGTGCGGTGTGCCCCTCCTCAGCTCGTTGCTCGAACCTCTCCAGGTCGAGCTCGGCTCCGTCGAGTACCAGCCGATAGCCGCCGGGGTGGCTCTGGATCGCGCCCTCGGGCAGCTCGTGGCGCAGGCGTGAGACGTACGACTGGATCGTCCGCGCCGCCGTTTCCGGCGGCTCGTCCCAGAGATCGTCGACGAGCCGCTCGAGCCCGACCGTTTGACCGCGCCGGAGAAGGAGTGAGGCGAGCACGCTCTGCTGCATCGCCCCCCCGAGGGCGAGCTTCTGTCCGCCTGCCGCCTCGACCTCGACGGGCCCCAGGACGCGGTACTCCATTTTCTCTTCCTTAGCCAGGTTCCACCGCCGACCGTAGCACTGCAAACCCGCTGCAACAACGCCGCTTCCCGGCTGCAACAGGCGTCGCGTCTACTTGGCAGAGATGTCAGCGAGCGAAGAAAAGGAGGGAATCATGGAGAAGCTCGCCACGATCAAAGCCCTGATCGCAATCACGATCGTCGCCGTGCTCGGCATCGGAGTGTTCGCCCAAACCGCGGGAGCGAAGCCGGTCGATCCCGACAACGTCGTGGTACCCAAGATGGTGAGGTGGCCGACGACGAAGAGGCTGCCGAACGAGTCCTCGACGGTCACTATCTCTGTTCCCGCCTGGGCCCAGTTCATCCCGATCCCGGGGACGAACAGGTACCGCGCTAGGAGCGTCCACGGTGGACTGGACGACTAGGTGACTCGCCCATCACGAGAGAGGCCGCTCCGCCCAGGGCGGCCTCACTTTTCCGACATGTGGACGGCCGCGGCTCACGACGGTCTGCAGAAAGCCAAAACCGTCGGAAATCGTCATGGCCGCAAAGCGGCCGGATTTCCGACCGAGAAGGGGCAGCGGCGCAACGAAGGAGTCCAAGTTCTGCAGCCCTGCGTGCGCTCGAGCGAAAGCGCAACGCGAATATCGGCTTCGCCAGCGCGCGCGTCCGGAGCCAGCGTAGATGGGGCCGGGCGGCGAGCCGAACGCCCGGGCGCTTCCCACAACCCGGAGATAAGAAAGGCGGCCCGTAGGCCGCCTTTCTGCGAAACGCTTTTCCGTCCTCGCGCTCTACGGGTCGGCCATGTAGCTGCAGAAGGTGGCCGTGTTCCCGTTGATGAAGTCGAACTGCCCCGCCTCGAAGACGATCTCGCCGTTCGAGTCGAACATGAGGCGTCCAGTCATTTGGAGGATCGTGCCGTGGCCGGGAGCGACGAAGTTGTAGATGAGACCGCTATTGCTCGTTGATGCAACCGAGCCGTCCGGGTTGAAGGTGGTGATTGCGACGACGGTCTCGGACTGGGTGGTTGTGGACTTCCCGTTGGCCGGGTTGATCGCGGTGATCGTGAAGGGGCCGCCGACGTTGTTGACGATTTCCTTCAACAGGGTGCCGCTGTTGTCGAAGAAGTCCGTAATCTTGAATGACCCGTCGATGCGCGCGTCGATGGGGAAACCGCAGGCAGCGGTCGCATCACCAAACGGGACGGTGACATGGTCCGTCACCACCTGCCTCTGGATGGTGTTTGCCGCCGCCGTCGCCGTGAAGGCGAGGGGCAGGGCGATAATGCTGAGGAGTAGCGCGAGCTTGCGCATTCATCTCCTCCTTCCTCCCCCGTGCGAGTACAACGCCTGGGCTACTCGCCTGCCGCGTCTAAGAGCCCGTCGAAGGGTCGGGAGGGAGCCTCGGAACCTCTGCGGCTCCTACGGCTAAGGTCTCTAGGCGCGGTGCGAGTGTCCTCCCAGGGTGGACTGAATGTCAAGCGCAGAAGGGCCGGGGGGCGAGCCGAACGCGCGGGCGCTTCCCACGACCCGGCCCGTCGTCCAGCGTAGGAGCTCAGCGGCAAGCTCGTCGGCGGCTGGTCGCGCGCGCGTACCAGCAGCAGCCTGCGAGGCTACCTCCGCGGGTTCTGGAAGGCGTACATCGGAGAGACACGGATGCGCCCGCGAGATCCTCCGACGGTCACCTCGTCCATCACAGCAAGGTGTTGCTGGTCGATCTCGAGTGACGACCTGGCGGTTGCGGCCCGCGCCTTGTCCGGGTCGTCTGACTCGCTGAAGACGGCCAGCATGTCGCCGTGCTCAGTTGGGACGATGAAGGCAATCTCCTGGCGCACGCCCTCGTTCTTAAGCGTCTCGAGCACCTCGGCTTTGCGGTGCTCGATCTCCCGATACCACTCTTTAAGCCGCTCCGTCTTACCGGGATGGATGAAGGCTGTCGAAAGGATGTATGGCACCCCCTACTCCCTTCTGCTTTCAAGGGCCTGACGCACCGGATTGTGCCGAGCAACAGCATTTCGCACCAAGCGCGGCCTCTTTCTACCCGTGGGGGCACCCGCGAGGGCACGATCCGAGCTTCTTCGCCCATGGCTAAGCGGAAGCGCGAGCAGCTTCTGGCCCTTTCGACTCGCTGAGATTCGTGCGTTTTGCGGGTCGATTCGGCGGGATTTGGGCAGTAGAACGGCTCTTGTGAACACTCGGGGCCAAGTCGAACTCCAGGCGCGCGCAATGCTCTGTCAACGCGGCTCCTTCATCGCGGGTTCGTTTTCTGTGCGCTGTGGTTCTTGGGGGGCCGGCAACACATCAGGTGGGAGAGCCGCGGGAAATGCGACAACGATGAACGAGAAGAGGCAGACCACACCGACTCCGTGGGCCCAGGCTGCATCGGCGATTGTGAGAAAGCCGACCCCGGCCACCAAGCAGGCGATGGCAAGCCTCGGCAGCAGGCCAGGGGCGAGGGCCGCGAACACGGAGCGCACCTGAGTCGGCCGGCCAGAGGCGCTTTCGCCACCGCCGAGGGCTCCGCCGAGCAAGAGTCGGAAGAGCAGCGCGAGCGAGGGGAACAGGATTGCTGCGCCCGCGAGCACGGCGACGACCACGGCGACGAGCGTGTTTCGGCCTGCAGCCGCCTCCCGGACCGTTAGTCCTTCGAGGAAGACCGGCGATTGTGCGAGCGCCCAGCCGGCGATGATCGCAGCGACGGCGAGCGCGGCGGTGTAGCGGGAGGCCTCGTAGCGCTTCCGCCAAACGAGCGCGAGGGTGGCGATGCCGGCTGCGATCGAGGCGAGCAGGCCGATGAGCCCCCGCCCTTCCACGAGACGGTGGTAGACAAGGTGCGCGTCGGAACGGAGCACGGCCAAGCCGCCGAGCGCGATCGCACCGCTTACGAGACCGGCTACGAGCGCCCGCATGCGGAATCTGTGCTCCAGCGTCGCATCACCGATGCGGGCGGCGTCAGCGCAGAGAAACACGGCCGCGAGGTAGGCGGCGGTCGCCACGGCGAGAACACCGATGACGAGCGACGTTGGGTTCAGCCAGCTCGAGAATTCGTCGCCGGCAGCATTCCCGACCGGCACGCGGAGGGAAGCGATACCACCTACTGCGGCACCCAACGCGAACGGAGTGAGAATCGACGAGAGCGCAAAGACAGTGTCAATCGCGCGCAGCTCGCGCGCGGTGGACGCACCGGCGCGTAACGCGTAGGCGGTGCCGCGGAAGATGATCCCCACGGCGGCGATGAAGAGCGGAATCGAGAGCGTCGAGGCGATCGAGCCGAAGGCGACCGGGTAGGCGGTCCAAACGACGGTCAGCACGAAAATGAGCCAGACGTGGTTCGCTTCCCAGACGGGGCCCATCGCCTTGTGGGCGTGGTCGCGGATCGAGTCGGCGTCCGATCCCGTCCCCGCGGTCAGCTGCCACCAGCCGGCGCCGAAGTCGGCCCCCGCGAGCACTGCGTACAAAGCGACCCCGATCAGCGCGAAGAGCAGCGGGAGTTCGTAGAGGTGCACGCTCACACCTCCTTGGTCGCCGTCGGAGCGTTCAGCGGGACGCGGGCGAGGCGGCGGAGAATCCATGCAACTGCAAGCGCGAGGCCGAGATAGACGAACGCGAGCGTCGCGTAGCCCACTGGGATGCCGCGAGCGCCGGTGACCGCGTCGGCGGTACGCATCACCCGATATACGACCCAAGGTTGACGGCCCACCTCGGTCGTCACCCAACCGCAAATCAGAGCCACAACGGAAAGCGGCCCTGCCACGACAAGCAGGCGGTAGAACCATGGCGACTCGGGCAGCCGCTTGCGTCGCCAGCGAACTGCGAGGTAGCCGAGACCGAGCACGGCGAGCATCGTTCCGATCCCCACCATCGTCTGGAAGGCGACGCGCACGACGTTCACGGGCGGCCGCTCGCCGGCCGGAACCGAGTCGAGGCCGGCGACGCTCGCGTTCGGGTCGTGGTAGGCGAGCAGGGAGAGCAGCCGGGGAATCGGGATCCCGTACTCGACCCGGCCGCCCTCGTACCAACCGAGCAGGTGCACGGGCGCGCCCCGTCTCGTGTGGCCGAGCCCCTCGAAAGCGGCGAGCTTGGTCGGCTGGGCCCGCGCCACCGCGCGCCCGTTCCAGTCGCCGACGAGCACCTGCACCGGCGAGCAGAGCGCTGCAACGGTCAGCGGGATCGCCAGCGCCGTGCGCTCGTAGCGGCCCCAGCGCCCGCGCAGGCGACCGGCCGCGTACGCCGCTGCCACCAGGAAGCCGGTGACGATGTAGCCGGCCAGATACATGTGTACGAGCTCGTGCCAGAAGTAGCTGTTGCCAAAGAGCGCCTGCACCGGATGCACGTCGACGGCCTTGCCACCCCGGAGATGAAAGCCGGTCGGGTGGTTCATCCAGCCGTTAACCGAGATCACCGTCAGCGATCCGGTGATACCTGCAATCGCGATTGGGATGCCACTGGCGAAGTGGGCGCGCGGGGAGAGCCGGCTCCAGCCGTAGATGTAGATACCGATGAAGATCGCTTCCAGAAAGAAGGAGAAACCTTCAATCGCAAAGCCCAGACCGAAGACGCTCCCGAAGGTAGCGGTGAAGCTCGGCCACAGAAGCCCCATCTCGAAGCTGAGAATCGTCCCCGTTACCACTCCGGCCGCGAATAGAGCAGCCATCACGTTCGTCCAACGCTTTGCCAGCGTCCGGTAGAGCTCGTCGCCGGTGCGCAGGTAGAGCCACTCGACGAACAGCACCATGGCCGGAAAGGCGATCCCGAAGCAGACAAGCGGGATGTGCACGGCGAAGGAGAGCGCCTGCATCTGCCTGGCCTGCAGCAGGTAGTCCTGGTTGATCCCAGCTGGGGCGGTACTCGCCAAGAGGGCGAGCCAGCTCACCGTCTAAGCCTTGTTCGGGTCGAATCGAAAAGATATCGCCATGGTCACCGGACGACTCTTGCGAGTAACGATGGCAATGTTCGCCGTCGCGCTCATGCTTGGTGGCTCGGGCGCCGCAGCGACCTTCCGCAAAGTGCGCTGTATTCGCCCAAGTCGTCTGTGATGCGTTCGGGATCTAAGGGGCCCTGACCTCGCGTTTCTGCCATGGCCACCGGCCGGTTATCTCGACCTCTAGCGAGAAGCTCAGGAAGGTGCGGATGAGGACGATCGTCGCCAGGATCGCCACGCTGGTGAGGCTGGGCGAGGTGGCGACCGTGCGGACGATGTCGCCGGCAACCAGAAGCTCGAGGCCCAAGAGGATGGTCTGGCCTAGCCTTTGACGAAAACGCCGGTACACATCAGGATCTCCGCGCGAGAGGTGGACAGCGGCAAGCCCGAACGCGATCAATCCACCCGCGACGATGACCGCGACGCCGGCGGCGTCGATCGCCTCCCCGATCTTTTCGATCACGTTGTTGTAATCCATCTCTCGCTCCCTGTCGGTCCTACCTTCAGGATGGGCCTCGGGGTGACCGAATGACAGTCAACCGGGCTCTAGGCGGGTTACCCAGAGGGCAAGGCCTCATAGGTCGATTCGAACGGTAATTGGTTGTGACGTTTGATGCAAGACCAAGCCGGGTAGGCGTTTTATCGGTTGATGTTTCCGTCGAATGGAGGCTGGCAGTGTCCCGTTATTCGCATTCATCCTCGATCGAGGTGCTCGATCGAGTACTGCACGACGCCTCGGCCCCAACCGGCACGGGGCGCTGGCTGCTTCAACGCGCGGCGGTGGGCGCCGCCGGAGTCGCGGCGGCGAGCGCGGGCATCTTTGCCTCCAGCGCGCTCCCAGATGACAGGCCTCACGGCCCGAGCAATGGTGACGGCGCGATCGACGACTGGGGCGTGTTCGCGTCCACGACCGAGGCGCTCACGGTCACGATCCTGGACGAGCTGCTGCGCCGTACGAAACTGCATCCCGAAGTTCCAAGCGAAGTTTCGGTCACATTCGACGCGGTCTACGCCGCCGAGCTGGACCATTGGAACTTCATCAGCCAACACTTCAACCCGAGCACGAAGCGCTTCTGGATTCCGGACGGCTTCTTCGGCGGCGCGGACGATGCGCTCGACCTGACCGCGGTCGGCAAGGGAGTCTCGGGAGGCGAGACGCTCTTCGTCAATACGTACCTGGTCGGCGTCACTACGTTTGCGGAGGCGGGGGACCCGAAGTGGGCGCGCTACGCGGCCGAGGCCGCCGGGGACGAGTCCGAGCACCGCGTGCTTGGGCAGACGCTCGCCGGCGAAAGCCCGCCGAACAATCTCGGCTTCGAGGAGTTCCTGTACGACAACGTCGGTGATATTGGGGCCGCGGCCGAGAGCGCCGGGTTCGGCTTCGGGCAGCAGGGTACGGCCGCTGGGCGCTTCTACGATCTCCCAGACCCTCCGATGGCCCCGCCGATCCCGATCAGCTCGAACGAACCGAAATAGCTCGAACACGAGGCTGAACCGGCAGGGAAGGACAACACCCCAAACACGCGAGGCAAGGTTCCTGCTGAACCGTCCAGGAGGTAGCAGACATGGCAGAAGCGAGCCTTTACGAACGGCTCGGTGGCGTATTCCCCATCGCGGCGGTGGTCGACCACTTCAGCGACGCGGTCGTGCACAACCCGATCACCGGTCAGGGGTCGAAGGACCCCAAGCTAGACGAATGGAGCACCGACGATCTGGGCCGGCTTCCAGGCCTGAAGTTCCAGCGCACCCTCTGGGTCTGCGAAATTGGGGGAGGCCCCCAGCGATACGCAGGCACGGAACCGGGCAGTACTCCTCTCGGCCTGGAGGAGGCCCATCGGGCGCTCGAAATCTCTCCCGCGATCTTCGACGAACTCGTGGATGAGCTTGGGCGATCGCTCGACCACTTCAACGTGCCGGAGAAGGAGAAAGGGGAGGTACTCGCTGCCTTCGCCGCCCACAAAGGCGAGGTGACCGAGGGCTACTCGCAGCAGTACTGAGTCCTAACGGCGCCGTGTGAGCTGCCCCGCGAAACCCTACAAAATGGGGCAGTTGACTGACCCGAAGCGTCAGCGAGAAAGGGCGTGAGACATGGCCGCCACCGAGTCCGATCCGATTGCCCTGCGGAGCTTCGTGCTTCTGCCCGAGCCTGTCCCTTCGGAAGTCCTCGGGGGGACACCTTCGATGGAGGTCAGGGCTCTTCGCCTATCCGGCGTAAGCGTGCGCGAGGCGTTAGCCGGCGAAGCCGACCCGCACGCGGCGTACGTTCAGACCCGCGAGTTCGTGTTTGCCGTTCCCCGTGACGTGATGGAGAGGCTCGCCAGAACTCTCACGGAGGCGTGCGTGCAAAGCCGCGACGCTCTGTAACGCAGGGACTGACCCCGAATGGGGACTGTCCCATTAAACGGTTCCGGATCTCGTCGCACTGTCGGAAAAGCTATCGCCCAACGGGCCATCTCGACGCGCTGTCGCGAGCGCGATAGCGTCGACCCAGCCGGCCCGGCCGAGCGCGGGGAAGCGTTCGAGGCGCCCGAAGGTTCAACCCCGCGGCCGGGCCGAAGTGCGGGCTCGTCGGAGTTTCATCGCGAAGGGCTAGTCGTCGTGAGTGCCGCTGCTCGTCGCTGGTCTGCCGAAGACACATCGAGCCCAGAAAAGTGAGGAGTCCATGCGCAGCACTCGGTTGCGTCGCCGGCGACGACCCCGCGTACACGGCCGCCCAGATCGGGCATGAGGACGCCGCCTTCACGCTGCGCGTCTATATGCACGCCGTCAAGCGGAGTGAGCGTCTGTCGGGGACCGAACTGCAGGAGTTCAACCGAGCACTCGAGTGGGCGCAATGGGCACGAATGGGCACCAATGACGCGATCGCTGTTTCACCAGCTCCGGCGATCGTTGATGCAGAGAACGAAGAAACCCGCCATTTGCAGCGGGCTTCTTAGGTGGGCGGTGCTGGGCTCGAACCAGCGACCCCCAGCTTGTCGAGCTGGTGCTCTCCCAACTGAGCTAACCGCCCTGGTTGGCGCAGTTTAGCCGAGCAAAAACCGGGCGTCAGCCGGCCTCTGCCGAGCGGTACAGCTCGTCGATCGTCCGTGCCTGGCCGAGCGCGTCCTCTCGGCCGAGCAGCAGGGGCGCTTCGCCGCGGATCGCTGCGCTCACGTTTTCGAGCTCGAGCCGGTACGAGTTCGCGGGCTCGATCGGGATGTGCTCCGCCGCGGCGCCGGGCCGCAGGACCTCGATT
>JBQCGP010000067.1:0-15353 GCA_051955535.1 Gaiellaceae bacterium
GGTCGACCGCCCGCAAGGCCTCGTAGTCGTTTTTCGCGCTCTCCATCTGCTTGGCGGCTCTCCTCTGGCGATGCGTGCGACCGCAGCGGTGATTGCGGCCCTGGTCGTGGCCGCGACGATGCTCCTCACCCTCCGGCTCGCCCGCGGGAGGATAACGGCCGTCACCGCCGGACTGCTAGCGGCAACCGTCGGGGCATCCCCGTTCATCGAGTCGTTCACACTTTCGGGAGAGCTGCTCGCCTCGCTGCCGGCGGTGCTCTCGTTGCTGGTCTTCTGTGTCTATCTCGAGGCCCGCGGGCGCGGCGCCTCGCGGAACAGGCTGCTGCTGACGCTCGCCGGCGCCGGGGCGCGGACCGGCCTCGCGGTGCTGATCAAGCAGTCGGCGTTCGACGCCGGGCTTGCATCCGTGGCGTACCTGCTCTGGCGCGAGCGGCGACGCGGGCGCGCGCCTGCAGGGGTCCTGATCGTCGGCGCCCTCGTGCCGATCGCCGTCGCGGCTGCAAGTGCGGCCAGGCTGAACGACTGGCTCTACGCGGTCGTGGGCTACCGCTTCCACGGCGACTCGATCGTGACCGGATCGTTCGCTAGCCGAACGCATCAGCTCTGGACATCCCTGCCCCCGGCCGGCAAAGCGCTGGGCGTGCTCGCGCTGCTGGCGGCGGCCGGGTGGCGCCGCGCCCCACTCTTGGCGCGCTTCTGGGTGGCAGCTGCCGCGGTCGGCGTGCTCGGCGGCGGCAATTTCCACCCGCACTACTACCTCCAGCTCGTGCCGCCGCTCTCGCTGCTCGCCGCGGTCGGCGTGCGGACGCTCTGGCTTTCCGCGCCCCGGCCGGCTATCGCGGCGGCCGGCGCCGCCGCAGCCGCGACTTTCGCATTGGCGATGCCGGTGGCCTGGGCAAGCCCGTCGGAGCAGGCGGAGACGATCTGGCCGAGCGACCCGCACCTCGTCCACGACGCCGTCCTCGCCCGCTACGTGCGGGCCCACACCCTGCCGACCCAGCGCGTTCTCGCGGTCTGGGCGGACGCCGACCTCTACTACCTCGCGAACCGCCGCCCGGCGACGCAATACCTCTGGTCCCGGAACGTCGCCTCGATCCCCGGCGCCCTGCGCGCCGTCCATTACGCGCTGGCGACTCGGCAGGCGCGGCTCGTGCTCGTCGTGCAGCCGCCGGCAAAGCTCGATCCCAGCGGCCGGACCGGCTACCTGCTGCGGCGCGAGTACCGCCTCGTGACGCGGATCGGCGGCGCAACGGTTTACCGCAGCCGCGCGGAGTAGATCCCCCGGACGGGGGGTCAAAGGTCGCCCGGAGTCACCAAAGATGAAGTCGTGCAACGTGCACATGCGGCCATCTCCGCTCCGGCTGCGAGCGGCCTAAACCCGACCGCAAACGGCGAGTCGGCTGCCCACGACCTCGTCGATTCCTACCGGCGGCTCGCGGACGTCTTCCACCATGTGCTCTCGGAGCAGGATCTCGACACGCTGCTCGACCGGATCGCGGACACGCTCGCGGACCTGATCCCGTACGACACGCTCAGCATCTTCCAGGCCGACGAGGCGCAGACGACGCTCGTCCCGGTGCTCGCGCGCGACCGCTGGGCGGACGAGATCCTCCGCAACACGATCGAGTTCGGCACCGGCCTCGCCGGCTGGGCCGCACAGCACCGCGAGCCGGTGCTGACAAACGCTGCCCACCTCGACCCGCGCATGATGGTGGTGCCCGGAACGCCGCCGGACGAGCTGGAGGCGCTCATCACCATCCCGCTGATCGCGCGCGACTCGGTCAAGGGCGTGCTCAGCATCTACCGGCTCGGCGAGCACGCGAACTTCGACTCCGAGGAGTTCGAGCTCGCGAAACGGTTCGGCGACGCGGCCGCACTCGCGCTCGACAACGCGCAGACGCGCGCGCGACTCGAGCTGCAGGCGCAGACCGACTCACTGACAGGCCTCTACAACCACCGCCATTTCCACGAGCACGTCCGCGCCGAGCTGACGCGGGCGAGTCGAAGTCGTGACTCGATGGCGCTCGTGATGCTGGACATCGACGACTTCAAGAAGATCAACGACATCCACGGCCACGGGGTCGGCGACCAGGTTCTGAGGGAGCTGGCGGAGCAGCTCAAGTCTGCGGTGCGTGGTTCGGATCTCGTCTGCCGCCTTGGCGGTGAGGAGTTCGGCGTCGTGATGGGCTCTTGCGGCACCGAGGAGGCGCTCGGTCTCGCCCGGCGGCTCACGGAGCGCCTCAAGGAGCTCGAGTTCGGCCCGGCCGGCAAGATCACGGTCTCGGCCGGCGTCACCGAGGGCCCCCGGGACGCGTCGAACCCGCGGGAGCTGATTGCCTGTGCCGAGGCCGCCATGATGACGGCCAAAGCCCGTGGCAAGAACCTGATCGTCGTCTTCGACGAGACGACCGACGAGCGGCCGGACACGGCCTCGGTGGCAAGCTCGCGCGTCCGCTCGATCGCCCACCTGAAGATGCTGCAGAGCCTCTCGGGCAAGCTCAACCGCCTCAACGACGTGCGCGAGATCGCGACCGCGATCGCCGACGAGCTCCGGAGCCTGATCGACTACCACAACTGCCGGATCTCGATCGTCGAGGGCGACGACGTGATCCCGATCGCCTTCCGCGGAGTTCTCTCTGCGAGCGACGGCGCCGAGATCCAGATGCCGCGCTCGAGGGTCGGCGAGGGCATCACCGGGCGCGCAGCGCAAGAGGCCAGAGCGTTCCTCATCGGAAACGCGCTCGAATGCAAGTTTGCGGTGACGATCCCGGGGACCGACCCGGTCGAGGAGTCGCTGCTCGCCGTGCCGCTCTGCCACGGCTCCCGCGTGATCGGTGTCATCGCGATCTCGAAGCTGGGGATCGACCAGTTCGACGAGGACGACCTCCGCCTGCTCGAGGTGCTCGCCGGCCACGCGGCCGTGGCGCTCGAGAACGCGCGGCTCTACGAGTCGCAGCGCCGCGAGGCCGAGCACCTGAAGGAGCTACTCGACTTCAGCCGCGAGCTGGCGACCGCGGAAGGGCTTCCGGAGGTCCTGGAGCGGATCGTCGAGCTTTCGGCCACCATCCTCGGCGCTCCACGCACCTCGGTCTGGCTCCAGGACGCCGGGACTCAGGAGCTCGTGCCCGGCGCGCTGTGGGGATTCGAGCCGGCCCGCCAGCGGCAGATCCTCGGCGTCCGCTTCATGCCCGATTTCGTCACCGCGTCGGCCGAGCTCGACGAGCCGTTCGTGGTCAACGGCGCCGCCGCGGCGCAGATCCACGGCGCCCCGGAGCCCGACGACGGGACGGCGCTCGCGTTCGCACCGATCAAGCTCGACGGCGGACGTCTCTGCTACGTCGTCGCCGGGATCCCGCCGGGAGAGGAGCCGGCCCTCGACGAGGACCAGGCGCGACTGCTCTCCGGACTTGCCCACCAGGCGAAGCTCGCGATCACGAACGCGGGCAGCTTCGAGAGCCTCGAGGCGACGTTCGTCTCGACCGTCGAGGCGCTCGCGAACGCGCTCGAGGCCAAGGACGAGTACACGTCCTCGCACACGCGCTGGATCACAGACACGGCCCTCAAGGTGGGCGCGACGCTCGGTCTCGACTCGAAGACGCTCAAGCGTCTCGAGCTCGGGGCGCTCTTCCACGACATCGGCAAGATCGGAATCCCCGCGAGCATCCTCCTGAAGCCGGGCCCGCTGACGAGCGAGGAGCGGCAGATCATGCAGCGGCACCCCGAACTGGGAGAAAAGATCCTGGCCCCCATCGAGCGCCTCGCCGAGGTAAGAGCGATCGTGCGGAGCTGCCACGAGCACTACGACGGCGAGGGCTATCCGGACGGGCTTTCCGCCACGGAGATCCCACTCGAGTCGCGGATCATCTTGGTCTGCGACGCGTTCCACGCGATGACAACGGACCGGCCCTACCGCAAGCGGCTGCCCGTGGAGGAGGCGTGCCGCCGCCTGCGCGAGGCCGTCAGTATGCAGTTCGACCCGATCGTGATTGAGGTCTTTCTGGCGCTCCAGGGCGAGGTCTGGTCGCCGCCGGCGACCGACGAGCGGCTCGCGTCCTAGCACCCCCAGTCCCTGCTGGTCTAGCGTGCGGCGCGTGGACGTTGCGGGCGTACTGCGAATGCTGGACGAGTCCGACGCCGACATCCGTCCCGCTCTGGCAGTGCTCGCGGCGCCCGAAGGAGTCGTGGCGCCGGATGAGCTGGGGCCGCCGCTACGACGGGCGATGCTGCTGCTGGCGGCCGGGGGCGACCCCCACCGGGAGCTCGAGCTAGACGGCCGCGCGGTGACCGCCCTCGCGGCCGAGCTCGACCAGCCGGAGCGCCGCGCGCACGTCAGCCGCGGCCTGGAGGCGCTGCGGCCCGAGGCAGCCGGTTTGCCCAAGGTCGCCCCCGCGTTGGAGGAGCTGCTCCTCGACGCTTCGCTCGCGTGGCAGGCCTACGCGTGCGCGCTGCTCGCCGACGAGCTCGCGTAGCCCTTATCCCCCAAGTCGAGGGATGGCGGTTCCCCAACGACCGCCGATAGCCAGAGCGTGCGGCTGCTTCTGCCTAGGAAAGGGGTCTCTTTCGTGCGTACTCGTCTGCTGGCGTTCCTGCCCGTGCTCGCACTCGTCGCGGCGCTTCCGGCGCCGTCTTCCGCCTCCCAGCTGATCAACCGAGACGTCCGCAGCATCAAGCTTGCGGTGAACAGCAAAGGCGAAGCCCTCATCACCTACCGG
Source organism: Gaiellaceae bacterium (assembly GCA_051955535.1). Classification (GTDB taxonomy): domain Bacteria; phylum Actinomycetota; class Thermoleophilia; order Gaiellales; family Gaiellaceae; genus 13-2-20CM-68-14. The sequence goes on from JBQCGP010000067.1 coordinate 4,713, forward strand.
ACCGTGCGCGGGCAGACGCAGCACGTCCTCGCCTGGGGCGCGGTCAACGCACGGCAGCCGAACCGCGCGATCAAGCAGGTGCGCTTCAAGCTCGACTACTCGGGCGGCTGGGGCAAGTACCACAAGCTCTACTGGAAGAACTTCCGTAACACCTGCACCGCGTACGACGGCCCGGCCCTGCCCTGGATGGTCACCGCGTGCAAGGCCTCCGACGGAAGCTACTGGGCGCTCCAGAAGTGGCAGGTGCAGCTGCCCGATCTTGGCTTCACGCCCTGGACGGCGGGCCTCCGCCAGTGGGAGCTTCATCTCTCGCACTGGACGACCTCGCTTGCGAAGCTCGAGGTCTGGCAAGACTGGGTCTACCACGGACGCTTCCGCCACCTCTTCGGGCGCTACACGTACATGGGGCAGCCCGTCTACGGGTTCGGCAGCACTCACTACGGCGCGCCAACGGACGGCTATGGCCGCCTGCTCTATCTCGACACGCACAACTCGGCCTACGGCCCCGGCTGGCGCCGCGAGAACTCTTTCCTCGCGCACAACCCGACCGGCGTCTTCTGCTACGGCTTCTTCAAGCACAACGCGGGCGCGGGAGGCTACGCGCACCCGCCGAGCTTCTCGGGGATCAGGCCCGAGGGCTTCGGCGACACGTACCGGATCACCGCCAAGGGCCCCGGCGTGACGCCCGACGTGATGTGGACGGACAACGCGCTCCACGCCTTCAGCGCGAGCAACTCCGCCGACGTGGCGTTCGAGTCGGCGATGAACTCGCAGCTCGACTCGATCCTCAACGGCGACAAGCTCTGCCGACAGCACTAGTCCCCCGTCCAGCAATAGTCAGGGCGTTTCTGGCGAGTGACTGGCGCCGCCAGGCGGCGTCCTCAGTCGCGCCCATATCTACGGATATGGACGCTCCCTGCGTCCTTGCCTGGCGACCCCAGTCACTCGCCAGAAACGCGAGACCATTACTGGACGAGGGACTAGAGTCGCCGCTCGTGGCGAGCGGCGAGGAGCTTCGCGAGCTGATGGGGCGGTTTCCGGCCGGGGTGGCGGTCGTGTCCGTCGACCTCGGCGGAGAGCGCGTGGGGCTGACGGTCGGGACGCTGATCCCGCTCTCGCTCGAGCCGCCGCTCGTTGGCTTCGCGGTCCGCCGCCAGGCGGCGCTGCACGAGCTCCTGCGCGCCACTTTCATCTTTGGCGCCAGCCTGCTGGCAGCTGGGCAAGAGTCGCTGGCGCAGCACTTCGCGCGGGGAGTGCCACCGATCGCGCTCTGGGAGGGAATCGCCGTTCGCGAAGCCGACGGCCCGCCGCTGCTCGAAGGCGCGATCGGCTGGCTGACCGGGCGCGTCTCGGCCGAGGTCGCGGCGGGCGAGGACACCCTCTTCGTCGGCGAAGTTCTCTCGGTCGAGCCGGGCGCCCGCGAGCGGCCGCTCGTCTACGTAGACCGCGGATATGTCTCCGCATGATCGAAGCGGTCGTTTTCGATCTCGACGGCGTTCTGCTGGACAGCGAGCAGGTGTGGGACGAGGTCCGCGAGCAGCTCACACGCGAGCGTGGCGGGCGCTGGCACGAGAAGGCCCAGCGGGAGATGATGGGCATGAGCTCGCCGGAGTGGTCGCGCTACATGCACGACGCGCTCGGCTTACCGGAGCCGCCCGAGGAGATCTCGGCCGAGGTCGTCCGGCGGCTGGAGGACCGGTACCGGCGAGAGCTGCCGCTGCTCGCGGGTGCCCGCGAGGCGGTCGAGCGACTCGCGGCACGTTGGCCGCTGGGGGTCGCTTCGTCGTCGAACCGGGAGGTGATCGACCTCGTCATGGAGGTGAGCGGCATCGGCCGCTACTTCCGCGTGACGGTCTCCTCGGAGGAGGTGGCGCGCGGCAAGCCGGCCCCCGACGTGTACCTGGAGGCGGCGCGACGGCTCGAGGTCGAACCGGAGAGCTGCGCAGCCGTTGAGGACTCGAGCAACGGGATCCGCTCCGCGAAGGCGGCCGCCATGCGGGTCATCGCCATCCCGAACCCCCACTTCCCGCCCGACGCGGAGTCGCTCGCGCTCGCCGACGTGACGCTTGGGTCACTCGCCGAGCTGACTCCGGCTACCGTCGCCTGATGCGACAGCGCCGCGGGTGGTGATGGCGGCGACAGAGCTTCGGCGGCTTCAGCACCGCCTGCGGTGGAGCGATCACGTCGTAGCTCCAAGCCGGCGTGCCGACGTCGGGCGCGAAGTCGTAGGCCGGGAGGCTCTCGGTCGTCGTGGCCGCGCCGATCCGGAAGGCGAAACGACGCGTCCCGCCGAGCTCGCGGAGATTGACGCCGAGCGTCAACGTCGAGTTCGCGAACGAGCCCGAGAACGACGAAGGCCGGCGCCCGAAGCTCCAGGCTCCCCCGACGCAGCGGCCGAAGACGTAGCGGCCGGCAAGAACATCCAGCGCGTACTCGGCCCCGAACACCCCGCGCGCACAGCCGCTGCCTAGCTTCCCGTCGGCGTCCACGAAGACCGCGACCAGGTCGGTGGGCGCGAGCGCCGCACGGTTCGGGATCGAGATGCGGAAGACGACCTGACCCTTGTCGTCGTTCGACACCTGCACGGCGCCGAGGTCCGGAGCCGCGGCTGCTTCGTCGCCGACGGCGTCGGCGTAGCTGACGCCGTTCGATGCCCCCGCAAGCGGCGCGAGCGGCAGCAAGAACGCTGCCGCGGCCAGGCCGAACGCCAACCTCGGTCCCTGCACAACCCCTCCCCGTCAAACCCCGGTCTCATTGTGAGCGGCCTCGCCGCGATTGCAACCTCAGTCGACGCGACCGAGCAGCACGCAGGCGTTGTGGCCCCCCAGCCCCATGGCGTTCGACAGTGCGACGCGCACGTCCGCGTCGCGCGCCTCGTTCGGCACGTAATCGAGGTCGCAGACCGGATCCGGCTTTTCGTAGTTGATCGTCGGCGGCAGCTTCCCCTCATGCAGCGCCAGCACGCACATCAGCGCCTCGATGGCGCCGGCGGCGCCGAAGCAGTGGCCCATCATGGACTTCGTCGACGACACGGCGAGCTCGTAGGCGTGATCGCCGAAGACGTCCTTGATCGCCTTCGTCTCCGCGGCGTCGCCGAGGGGCGTCGAGGTGCCGTGGGCGTTGATGTAGTCGACGTCCTCCGGCTTCAGGCCGGCGCGGTCGATCGCGGCGCGCATCATCTCGGCGACGCCGATTGCCTCCGGTTCCGGCTGCGCCATGTGGTGACCGTCGTTCGACGTCCCGTAGGACAGGACTTCGGCGTAGACCGTCGCTCCGCGCCCCCGCGCCGCCTCGAGCTCCTCGAGCACGAGCACGCAGGCGCCCTCGCCCATCACGAAGCCGGCCCTCGTCGCGTCGAAAGGCCGTGACGCGTGCGGAGGGTTCTCGTTCTCGACGGCGAGCCCGCGCATGGCTACGAAGCCGGCCAGGATGATCGGCTGGATCGCGGCCTCGGTGCCGCCGGCGAGCATCGCATCCGCGTCGCCTCGCTTGATCAGCTCGGCCGCCTCCCCGACCGCGTGCGAGCCGGTCGCGCACGCCGACACGGGCGCGTAGTTCGGACCGCGGATGCCGAGCGAGATCGCCAGCTGCCCGCTCGCCGCGTCCACCAGCACGCTCGGGATGAAGCTCGGCGAGACGCGCTCGTAGCCGCGGTCGCGAAGGACCTCGGCCTGCTGCATGATCCCGGCGATCCCGCCGATCGCCGAGCCGAACGCAATCCCGACCCGGTGCGGATCGAACCCATTCAGGCCCGCGTGCTCCACCGCCTCCTTGCCCGCCGCCAGGGCGAGCAGGACATTGCGGTCGAGCTTTCGTTGCTCCTTCGCCGACGCGGCGCCGCTCGGGTCGAAGTCCTTGACTTCGGCGGCGATGCGGACCGGAAAGTCGCTCGCGTCGAAAGCGCGGATCCAGTCGATCCCGCTCTCGCCCGCGACGGCAGCGCGCCAGCTCTCCGGCGCGTCATTGCCGAGCGGCGTGACCGCCCCGAACCCGGTGACGACGACTCTGCGCACGTGCGCATTAGACACGCCGTCGTCACCGTGAGGTTGCGAACCAGGACTGTCCCCGAACGGGGACTGTCCCATCAGGCAGTGCTAGGCGGGGACGCCCTCTTCCTTCAGCGACAGCTCCGCGAACTTGTCCCAGTGCGCGTCGAGCTTCTTCGCCATCGCCTCTTCGTCCTTGCGGTTCTCCCGTGCGGCCTCGGCAGTCTCCTCGTCACCGGCCTGCTGCGCGATCCGCTCGAGGAGTTGGTAGCTCGCGATCTCGAGGTGCTCGGTCGCGTACCCGTCGCGGGCATTGCGTCCCGCCTTCTCGCCGCGGGCGAGGTCGAGGACGGACTTCATCAGCGCACCGGCAATCCCACCGGCCTCCTTGACCATCGACGGCGTGGCGCTGTGCGCCTCGAGGCGCTCCTTCATCCGCTCGGCATGCCGCTCCGTCTCGAGCTTGTGCTGCCGCAGCTCCTCTTTGACCTCCGGGTCGTCGGTCGTCTTGATCATGCCGTCCAGCATTCGCAAGACGTTCTGCTCCATCGCGTAGGCCTCGTCGATGTGCTTGACGAGCTGTTCTTTCAGCTGTTCCGATGCCATTCGTCCTCCTAGGGTTGGATTCGCCGCATCTCGAACTTGCCGAACTCCCGGCCGCGAAACGTTGCGCGGCCCCGAAGCTCGTCGCCTGCCGGCTCCAGAACGTCCACAAAGGCCTGAAAAGGCGGCCGGTAGCGAAGCGACTGCCCGACCACGTCGAACGGGAGGCAGGCGATCGGCCCGACCTTGGTTGATCCGGACGTGCCCCAGATCTCCTTGCGCACGCCGAAGAGGGGCGGCAGCGCGCCGCCGACCCGTTTGACCTCCCACGCCCCATCGAGCTCGGCCACGTGACTAGTCTCCCGGCGTCGTGCCTCCTCGAAACCTGCCCTTCGAGCACGGGGGAAACCATGTTTCCCCCGTGAGCCCCCTTCTTCTTCGTAGCGGCATCTCAGCAGGTGAGTGGCTCCGCCGGGCCAAGCCCGGCTGCGCCTGCGAATCGCGGACTACACCTGATGCCGCCTAAAGGCCTTCCGTTTCCCCCGATGGAAGCCGAGCTCGTCACCGAGCTCCCGACAGGCGACTGGCAATACGAGCCGAAGTGGGACGGGTTCCGCGGAGTCATGGAGAACCTGAAGGGCGAGCTCGCCGTTTGGAGCCGCAATGCGCGGCCACTGCTTCGCTACTTCCCGGAGCTGCGCGAGGTCGGGGACCTGCTGCCTCCGGACTCGGCGCTCGACGGCGAGATCGTGATCGAGCGCGACGGCGTGCTCGATTTCGACGCCATGCAGCTGCGGCTCCACCCGGCCGAGAGCCGGATCCGCAAGCTCTCGGCCGAGATTCCGGCCGAGTTCATCGCGTTCGACGTCCTCCGTTGGAAGGGAGAGCCCGTACACGAGCTGCCGCTCGAGAAGCGGCGCACGAAGCTCCAGCGCGTCGGCAAGAAGCTTCGGCTCTCACCGGTGACGCGCGACCCGGCGCTCGCGGGCGACTGGCTGCAGCGCATCGAGGCGGCCGGCCTGGACGGGGTCGTCGCCAAGCGGCTCGGCCTGCCTTACCTGCCCGGCTCCCGCGACGGCGTCGTCAAAGTGAAGCCCTACCGCACTGCGGACTGCGTGATCGTCGGGTTCCGCTGGAGCGAGAAGGCCGAAGGCCGCATCTCGACGCTCCTGCTCGGGCTCTACGACGCCAAGGGCGGGCTCGACTTCGTCGGCCATTGCTCGGGCTTTCCGGCGGCCGTGCGCCGGGAGCTCGAGGAGGAGCTGCCCAAGTTGCGAGCGCCGGGCTCGATCAGCGGCGAGCGCATCCCCGGCGGACAGAGCCGCTGGACGCGCGGCAAGGAGCTCGACTGGAATCCCGTCAAGCCGAAGCTCGTGTGCGAGGTTCGCTACGACAAGCTGGAGAAGAACCGCTTCCGGCACGGAACGCGCTTCCTGCGCTTCCGGCCGGACAAGGACCCGAAGGACTGCACCTGGCGCGAGGTCAGGCCCCCGAGGCGGCCCGACGACCTGACCGTGCCCATCCTGCTGGCCGGGTAGGCCGCGTCGGCCAGGAGCTGTCGTCGAAGGCATGCGGGTCGGCCGGCTCGAGGCCGAGCGTCTCGAACCGCGACGCCAGTGCGACCTTGCGGCGCCACATCCCTGCCGTTGGGTCCCCGACTTTCGCGATCCGTTGCCGCATCGTCTCCAGCGTGAACGCGGCCGGGTCGGCGCCGGCCACCTCATCCCAGTTCAGCGGCGCCGATGCGCGGGCGTCCGGTGTCGGGCGGATCGAGTACGCAGCCGCGATCGTCCGATCGCGCGCGTTCTGGCCGTAGTCGACGAAGACGCCTTCGCGATCGGCGACCTTCCAGGTCGTCGTGGCGACGCGTTGGTCGTCGACGCGCCGTTCGACCTCCTGCGCAACCGCCTTCGCGAAACGACGCACCTCCGGGTAGGGCAGCTCGGGTTTGGTAGGCGTCAGGATGTGCAGCCCCGTCGAACCGGAGGTCTTCGGGTAGCTCGGCAGCTCGAGTTCGTCGAGCACCTGCTTGACAACGAGCGCAATCGCGAGCACGTCCTCCCACTGGCCGTCGGTCGTCGGGTCGAGGTCGATCAGCATGTAATCGGGCCGCTCGATGTCGTCGATGCGCGAGTGCCAGGTGTGCAGCTCGATGCAGCCGAGGTTGATCACCCACGCGAGCGCGGCCGCGTTGTCGATCACCGCGAACACGGTCGAGTGACCACTCGGGAAGCGGACGACCTGCTCGCCGACGTAGTCTGGATGAGCCGGAACGCGCTTCTGGTGGAAGAAGTCGCCCGCGACGCCGTTCGGGTAGCGCTTCATGTGGAACGGGCGCCGACGGATGTGGTTGAGCGCGCATGCCGCGACATCGAGGTAGTAGCCGACGAGATCACCCTTCGTCAGCCCACGCTCCGGGAAGAAGAGCTTGTCCGGGTTCGAGATCGTGACCTCGTGACGGCCGACGCGCATAGCGGTCGGAACGTTACGGGCCTAGAAGGAGCGAAGCCCGCCTGGCTCAAGCTCAGACGGGCGCCGCGAATGCCGGAGGGGAGATATGAGGGGAGCCGGCAAATGCAGCATGTATCGCGCGCGGGCCCGTGCCATGCCCCTGAAGGGGGATTCAAGCGCGAGGGAAACCATGTTTCCCCCGCGAGCCCCCTTCTTCGCTGTGATTTTGCGACTCGCGCTTCGCCTCTCGCCGGGCCAAGCCCGGCTTCGGCGGCATCGGTAAGCGCATCTCGATCGGGCTTCTGAACGGCTTAGCGGAGAAGGAGGGATTCGAACCCTCGAGGCAGGGATTCCCCCACCTAACGCCTTAGCAGGGCGCCGCCTTCAGCCACTCGGCCACTTCTCCGAACGCGGACAGGGTATCGCAACAATTTTCCGCACTTACTTTCGCGTCGACGAGCGGCTACCCTGTCCCGCTGGCCGTACGGCTCCCGTGGAGGGGTGGCAGAGCGGTCGAATGCGGCGGTCTCGAAAACCGTTTCGGGCGGTTTCGTCCGACGAGGGTTCAAATCCCTCCCCCTCCGCCTAACTAGGCCGAATCCCGCAACAGCAAAGGAGTTCGGGGCACCGGCGTCGGCGCCCCGAACTCGACCGCACGGCTGCTCCCGTGGCCGTGGAATGGCAGCACAAGGGTGGAAGCGCGCTCTAGCGAGGAGACTCGCTAGTCGTTCCCGCCGAGCGCCAGTTGTACAGCGGCATCCAGAGACAAGGCGCGTCCTCCGGCCCGAGCAGCTTCGAACGCCGATCCGGCTCGCGCGAAGATCGGCGTGCCCAGCTCCTCGCGCAGCTCCTCCCAGGCCGCAACGGGGGCGCGCTCGGCCTCCGCCTCGAGTGCGCCCCAGAGCCGCCCCGCAAGCTGCTCGTCTCCGCGCTCGATTGCGGCCCGGGCGAGCAGCCCGAGCCCTTCGACGGTTGCTAGCCGGTCGCGGATGCGGTGGCCCAGCTCGAGAGCCTCGCGCGCGCTACGCCCCGCCTCGTCGGTTCGGCCGAGCTCGAACAACTTCTCCGCCCGGACAAGGAGCGTGTGGATCTCCCACCACGTGAATCCGGTCTCGTTGGAGAGCTGGATAGCCCGGTCGAAGTGCTCGAGTGCCGGCTCGACGTCGCCTTCCTCCCACGCCACGTTGCCGAAGAACGTGTGGCACTGCGCCTCGCCCTTGGCGAACCCGACGCGACTGAAGTAGGCAAGGCTCTCTTCCATCAGCGAGCGTGCCGGCCGCGCCCGTTGCATCTGACCTGCGCTGCCGAGGTTGATGGCGAGCCGGTGCCGCATGATGGCCGCGCGGAGCTCGTCGCCGCAGTCGCGGAATTCTTCGTAGCTTCGGCCGTAGAGGGCGACGGAGCGCTCCTGGTCACCAGTGATGGCCGCGGCGTTTCCGAGCAACCGGAGCGCGAAGGCGTGGAGCCATGGGTCGAGCGTCGGGGCGCGGGCTAGGAGCGCCTCGAGCCAGCGCCGCCCCTCGAGCGGGTCCGATGTGTTCCAGAAGTTCTCGAGCGCGAACACCAAGCGGAGGCCGAGCTCGGCTTCCTCCACCTCGAGCGTCCCCTCGAGCGCCGCCCGGATGTTGTCGCGCTCCGGGTTGACGAGGTCGTGCCGCTGCGGGCCGTTGGCCTCGATGTTCAGGTTCGCGCTCTTGGCCAGCTCGAGGAAGTACTCGGCGTGCCGGCGCCGAATCTCGCCGGCCTCGCCGGCCGCCTCCAGCCGCTCGAGCGCGAGCTCGCGGATCGTCTCGAGCATCAGATACCGATCCCCACCCGTGTGCTTGAGGAGGCTCGCCTCGACCAGCGCGTCCACGGCATCGAGATCCGCCTCCGCGACCGTCTCGGCAGCTTGCAGCGAGAACGTCGCGAAGACGCTGAGCCGCGCGAACAGCCGCTGCAACCCAGGCTCGAGCAGGTCATAGCTCCACTCGACCGTCGCTCTGAGCGTCCGCTGGCGCTCGGGCACGTCGCGCCGGCCGGACGTCAGCACGGGCAGGCGCCGCTCCAGCCGCTCGAGCAGCACCACTGAACCGAGTGAGCGGAGCCGCGACGCCGCGAGCTCGATCGCCAGCGGCAGCCCCTCGAGCCGCCGGCAGACCTCCCGCGCGGCCTCGTCCGGGACGAAGTCCGGCCGTACGGCGAGCGCGCGTTCGGTCAGCAGCTCGAACGCCTCGGCTTCGGGGAGCGGCTCGACCGGGTACTCGCGTTCGCCCTCGATCCTCAGGGGTGCACGGCTCGTCGTGAGGACTTTCGCGCTCTCGCCGGCCCGGAGGACCTCGGCCACCGCGGGCGCCGCGTCGAGCAGATGCTCGAAGTTGTCGAGCAGCAGCAGCGCGCGCCGGTCGCGCAACTCCCCGAGCTCGCGCACGCCGACGGTCGACGCGATCGTCCCGGCCACGAGCTCTGCCGACGGCACGCCTGCGAGCGGCACGAAGAAGACGCCGCCCGGGAACGCTTCGACCAGTTCGCCCGCCGCCTGCAGCGCGAGCCGCGTCTTGCCGGTCCCGCCCGGGCCCGTGAGCGTGACGAGCCGCGCCGAGTTCGAGAGCAGTCCGGCGAGCTCTCCGACCTCCCGCTCGCGCCCGACTAGTGGCGACGCCGCGATCGGCAGGTTCGTCGTGTTGAGGCTCTTGAGCGGCGGAAACTCGCCCTCGCCGAGCTGGTAGATCCGCTCCGGCGCGGTCAGGTCCTTGAGCCGGTGCTCCCCCAGGTCAAGTAACACAGTGTTACTTGGATCGAGCAGCGCGACGGTCACGGCCGAGACGAGTACCTGGCCGCCGTTGCCAACCGCGGCGATCCGGGCGGCGCGGTGGACGTCGATCCCGACGTAGCCCTCGTCGGTGACGAGCGGCTCGCCCGTGTGCACGCCCATCCGCACCCGGAGCGCGCCCTGCGTCAGTGCCTGCTGACCTTCCCCGGCTGCCGCTAATGCGTCACGCGCGCGCGCGAAAGCGACGAAGAAGGCGTCGCCCTGGGTGTCCACTTCGACCCCCTCGTGGGCTGCGAAGGCTTCGCGCAAAACACGCCGGTGCTCGGCGAGCGCCTCCGCGTAGGCGTCCCCGAGCTCGTGGAGGAGCCGGGTCGAGCCCTCGATGTCGGTGAAGAGGAAGGTGACAGTGCCGCCCGGAAGCTCGCTCACGGCTTCTAATCATCCCGGTAGACGGGACGCACGGCCAAGTCCTGGTTGGTGCCGCGCCCCCGCCTTACCGGCATGGGCGTTCTGCGATTAGGTGCGATGGCGAGCGCTTGCGCTCTGGTGACGTTCGCGAACACTGGCCCAGCCCTGCCCCTGCCGCCGACTACGGAATGGCGGTAATACCGGACTAGCCGTCTAGCTACACGGGTCGCGGCGACGAATCCGGGCGATGTTCCGGGATCTGCGGCTCCGCCGCGTGGGAGAGCCACGTAGGCGCTCCGAGCGCGAGCACGCGACGCTGTCGCTCGGTCGTGCCGCTGTCGAGCTCGTGGAACGAGGTGCCCACGTCGCCGCCGACGACGACCGGACGCCCGCCCGTCTCGACGACGACCACTTGGTGTCCGTCCGTGTGCCCGGGCGCCGGCAGCAGGCGGATTCCCGGTAGCAGCTCCACCTCGCCCTCGTGCTCGACATATGTCGCAC
>JBQCGP010000068.1:0-28108 GCA_051955535.1 Gaiellaceae bacterium
CCGCGGGGGCCCCCCCGGTGGTCCCGGGCCGCCGCTCCGGGGGTGGCGCGGGCGCCCGGGGCCCCCGTGGGGGGGGTACCCTTGGCGGGGCGCCCCCCGGCCCCCCCTTCTTCCTTCGGAGTCGTTGTCGACGTGAACGGCTACTCGCCAGAGGGATTTCTCCATCACGGACGCGTGCCGATGCTTGACCGAGTCAAGCCACCAATCCGTCGCCTCTGGGGCCTCTCGGAGCCGCACCGAAAGGAAACCCTCACATGCCGCAAAAACTCGCATCTCCGTTGGCGCTCGTCGCCATGCTCGCCCTCGCTGGGGCAGCCTTCGCCGGAAACGGCGCAGGGCCGAACAAGCAGTCCTCCTCGACGATCAGCCCCCCTGTGGTCATGTCCTCCGCCACGTTGTCCGCCACCACTGGGCCGCGCTTCGGCGACACGATCACGTTCAACATCTCCACGACCCAGACGGGTAACCCGTTCGTGAACCTCAAGTGCTACGGGAACGGCATCGGCTATGACAGTTGGGCGGCTTTCTGGCCCACCAACCAGAACTTCATCCTCTCCTCTCCGTCCTGGACGAGCGGAGCGGCGGACTGTACGGCGAACCTCGTCATGTACGTGAACAGCGTCAAGTACAAGGTGCTCGCGTCGACGAGCTTCCACGTCGACCCGTAAGCGAGCGTCGGGCTCGTCTGAACCAGACGACGAGAGGCCCCGGCTTTTGCCGGGGCCTCTCGTCCGTTCGCGAGAGTTTGCTCCTTTCCGCTAACCGTCGTTGTGCGTGATGGTCGCCGACTCGCAGCGATCAGGCGGGTTGGTCAGGCCTTGGTCGCTGACGAAGTGGATTAGCCAGAAGTAGCTGTGCGTGGCGTCCGTGTCGGGACCGCCGAGGGCTCCGGTGTTCGGATTGTGACCGACGTAGAACGTGCTGTTGTCGGTGACGAACGTGGCGGAGTTCGTCGAGGTCGCAACCGTCTTGCTCGCGTCCTGGAACTCGTTCACCGCCCCGTTCGCGGGGGCACAGGCGGTGGGCGACCCGGAGCGGTCACCCGTGAACGCGCCGTAGTAGAGCGTCACGGTGATCGTCCCGCTCGCCTTCGTACCGGCCGTCGAGCCGATGGTGATCCGGTCGTTCGGCAGCCACCCCTGCAGCGATGAGCTGGTGGCCGCACCGATGACCGTGACCTGCTCACCGTTGTTGCCGGTTGTGTCGCAGGTCACCTGATTGGTTGGGGCGGTCGTGTTCGGCGAGGCCACGGTGCCGCCCGCCGTCGGGTCGTAGGACGCGGCGAACTCGTATTTGCCGACACCGCTGGACGCGGACGTCGTGTAGCTCACAGGCCCGTACGACGTGTTGTCACCGCTCACAGTCACCGATGACGGCGTCGGGGCCCCGGCGATCAGGGTCGAAGCCGTGCAGTTAGCAGCGCCGCCGGTCCCTGGGCCGTGAAGCGTCCAGGTGATGCTGCTGTCCGCCGGCGAGGTGGTGCCGTTGATCGACTTGTACAACCCGGTGTCACCGCCGGAACCGTCGTTGTTCGGGTTGTTGGCCGTCCCGGTGAGTGACGCCGTGTCTTTGAGCGTGCTCCCGACGACGCACGCCGAGTCGATCTGGTTATTACTGCTGTCGTAGCAATGGGCCGTCGTCGTGAGCGTCGGCGTCAACGGCGTGACGCTGAAGCACTCACCGCTTCCGTCGTCTTCCTGGGGCTTGACACCTGCGGCCTTCGAAGCGTCATTCGGCACGAACTGCGCGTGCCAGCAGTACATTCCTGTCCCCGCTGCCGAGGTCAGGGTTGCCGTCGAGGTGCTCGTGTCCGCGGTGCTGTAGCTCTTCGGGGTATCCGCGGAGGTCCCCCCGTCGGTGCTGCTCACGGTCTCGCTCGTCACGTTGACGCCGTGGGTGTTGCACGTGGTCACGTTCGGGCCGCACAGGTACCAGGTGAGGGTTCCGCCCCAACTGGGGGTCCCGGTGATGGTCAGTGTGGCCGAGTCGGTGCCCGACGAGATCGTGCCGTCTCCGCCGATCGGCTGGGACGACGAGCCGAAGTTCTGCTGCGTCGTGAGCCCACCGCCGCAGCCCCCGATCTGGTTGAGGGTGAAGTCGAACAGCGTCGCCGTAGGACTCGCCGAGGACCGTGTGTCGGGAACGCTGGTCGTGAAGCATGAGGGCGTCGTGCCCCCCTTGCCCTGGAATGCCTTCGTGATGTCGATGCCGCCCTCGAAGAAGTCGGGTGGCACGATCGTGTTGCCCACGGTCGAGCCGTTCGCGGTCAGCCATTTGGTGGTGACGTTTTGGTTCCAGGGCAGGGTGCACGGCGGCGTGGTCGCCGGAGGCTTGCCTTTTGGAATTGTGCAGAAGGCGTTGGTGGTGCCACAGATCGAGTCCAGACCGCTCGCGGTCTTGCAGTCGCCGCCGCTCGCGATCGGCAGGTTGTTGCAGCCGAACGTGCCGTCGGCGGACCTGATTGCGGGGTTCGGGTTGTCGTTCGAGTCGATGCAGCCACCGTCGCCCGAGAGGGGACCGCTTGCAGCCGCCGCCCACCGGAACGCCTTGGCGGTGCTTACCCCGCCGCCGGACGTTTGCTCGGCGACGACCAGCGTGTCGCCATCCTGGTGCTGCCCGGTGAAGTTGATGTGACCGCTCGGCGCCGTGCAGCTCGCGCCGTTCTGCAGGAACCAGACGCCGACGTCGTTGGTGCCGTTGCTGACGTTCCTCTCCACCCCGAAGTAGAAGATCTTGTGCCCGTCCGCCGGGTTGGTGTACTGCACGACGTAGGCGTTCATGATGTCGATCTTGCTGTTGACGTTGTTGTCGTGGTTGCACTGCCACCCGCCGTTGCCGACGCCCAGGGTGTCCTTGCTGCCCGTCGCGTAGGTCGTGTCGTCGGCGGTGCAGAGGTGGTTCGACGTCGAAATGAGCCCAACCGCGCTCGTAGTCGGACAGGTTGCGTTCGTCTCGAAGTCCCGCGTGAAGGCCGCGGCGTCGAAGGTCTTTCCGCTGCCCACGTTCGCCGAGTTGTTCGAGACCGTCTCCGTACCATCCGTCGCGGGCGGCACGGCAGCGTTGTCCGTCACGTTGAAAATGTCGTTCCAGTCATAGTTGACGCCCTGATTTGGCGTAGGCGAGCTGTACGCCGTATTCGTGGTGTCGCCGTCGAGCTGGAACTTCAGGTCGTGGACCGCCTGCGCGCTTCCCGCCAGGAAGAGCGCCGTACAGGCCACCAACAGAAGTGAGACGAACAGGAACCGGCGTCTGCGCCGGCTGCCTGTCGGCCCCAAGACACGTGTTGCCATTACATGAACCTCCTCCGCAGATTGCAATGACATGACTCGCAAGCAAACGTCGGGCCACTCCGTAGGGGCCGACGTCCTCCTTCGTCCATAGCCACTCTCCCTGGTTGCCCGCAGCTACCCTCGCCCCGTCAACGTGCCTGTCCACAGGGGCTCTCGACAGGGACCTTAAGAAGTGGCTGGCCGGCCTAATAGTGGGAAATTCCTGGATCTTTGTCCTACGCGATCCGTTGTAAGTGGGCTTGAAGAACTACGGCGAATCCGTTAGAAGAGGGGCAGCGGCATAAGGGAGAGGCGTGAAGAAAGATCCAGGCGGGGGGATCTTGGTCGTCGACGACAACGACGACTTTCGTGCATTCGTATGCGGGCTGCTAGAGACCGTCGGTTACGCGACGACCGAGCTTGCGAGCGGAGCAGCGGTCCTATCGACCGTCGCCCAAGAACGGCCCGCGGGGGTCGTTCTCGATGTCGAGCTCCCTGGTCTGAACGGCTACGAGGTCTGCCGCCAGCTCCGTGACCAATACGGGAGCTCGATCGCCATCGTCTTCGTCTCCGGCGAGCGAACCGAGGCGCTCGATCGGGCAGCAGGCCTCTTGATCGGCGCAGACGACTACTTGAACAAGCCCGTCGACCCCGCCGAACTGATCGCGCGCATCGCGCGGCTTGTTGACCGGCCGCGTACAAACGGCGAAAGCCCGAGGTCGAACGGCAAGCTCGAGGCCTTGACTCAGCGGGAGAACGAGGTTCTCGAGCTACTTGCCGAAGGCCTGAGGCAGGAAGAGATCGCCGACCGGCTCGTGATCAGCCCCAAGACGGTGGCGACTCACATCCAGCGGATCCTGAGCAAGCTCGAGGTTCGCAGCCGCGCCCAGGCAGTGTCACTCGCGCTGCGCGATGATCGCGACGTGAGCGCTCACGGCGCCGAAGAGCCGGTCGGCCTGCTCGTCTCCTAGCCGCCCAGACGGCGGATCGCTGCGGCGAGCCGCGCCGCGTCGAAGGTGTCCTTCGACGAGACCATGTGCAGCGGCCCCCCGGTGCTGCCGATGAACAGCGTCGGCGTCTGGGACACGTTGTCGGCGTTCGCCTTCCCGTCGATCGTCTTCCCGACGTTTATGACGGCGCTTGACTTCTGGTCGTCGAGCAGCCGCTGTACTTGCATTCCCGGCACGCTCGCGGCCGCCTTCTGGATGAAGGCGTGACTGAGCCATCCTGTGTTCTCGACGCCCTGGTTGGCGTAGGTGACCTGCATGAAGTTGAACATCCGGTTCTGCTTGCCGGCCGCGATCGCCGCATAGCGCGCCGGCAGCGAGTCTGGGCCGATGAAGGCGATCGGCCGCGCCTCGACCTTCAGCTTCCCAATGCGAACGAGCCCCGGGACGATGGTCGGCATGACCTCAGTCTCGAAGGCGCGGCAGCCAGGGCACTGCAGGTCGACGTACTCGACCATCGTCACCGGCGCGTTCGGCCTGCCGAGCACGCGCCCTTGTTGCGGGATCCCGGCGAACTCGCGCTCGACGACATCGGAAGACGGAAGTGCGTTCGTCAGCGAGCCGACGGACGGCACGGTCGCGGCCGACGACGAGCTGTTGCCGCCGGTTACGAGCAGGATCGCAACGACGGCGCCTACGACCGCGAGCACACCGACCGCTGCGGCGACCAGCACCTTCGTCGAGGCACGGCGCCGCTCGCCCTTCCGAGCGACAGGGGGCGCGGCCACCGCCTGCTGCCGCCGTCGTCGAGCTTGCTTGCCGCTCACGCCCTCAACGTAGCGCGAGGCGCGAAGGTGACAATCAGTAGAAGCCCGAAGAGAAGCGCGAATGCGGTCAGCGCCAACGTCGGGATCGTCATATATCCGAACTCGTTGATCCACTTGACGCCGCAGCCGCCGGGCGCAGAGATCGAACACGTCGTCGACTCGCCGACGGCCTTGTTCTCGATCAGCAGGTGATAGACGGAAACGCCCGCTCCGACGACCGGTAGCGGCAGCAGGTACCGGGCCGCCCGGTGGTCGTCATGGATCGCCATCAGGAGCGTCAGGATCGAGAGCGGGTACATGCAGATGCGCTGGTACCAGCAGAGCTCGCACGGGACGAAATGGGCAATCTCCGAGAAGAAGAGGCTGCCGCCGGTCGCGATCGCCGCGACGACGAACGCGAGCCAGAGCTCGTAGCCCTCGATCCCGCGGCAGAACCCTCGGAGCGGTCCGCGGACGCCGAAGAGCGCCAGCACTCCGACGAGCAGGAGCGCCGCGGCGATCACCTGCCCGATCACGCCGAGCACGGACAGGAGGACGATCACGTCGTGGGTCACGTGCGAAACCTAAAGACGTAGACGAGCGCGACCGCTCCCATCCCGAGCATCACGCCGGAGAGAAAGGCGGCGAGATTGGGGTTGAAGGCAAGCGCGATTCCCGTCAGGAGCGCGACGCCGTAGGTGCTCGGGAACATCGCCGCCGCAAGGACGCGCCACCAGGGATCGTCCGCAGACGCAACCGCGGAGCCCGGCGGCTGCAGTTGCTCCGGCTTGCGCCTACCACCCGGTGCCGCCAGCATGAATACCGTCAGCACGGCTCCGGCAGCGGCCTCGGCAAGCGCCGTGGCGCCCGTGAGGCCGAGCGAGATCGCAACGGCCAGCCCGGCGATTCCGAGCGTCAGCCGGACGGGCGCGACGAGGAGCGCCGCCCGCGTGCCCGGATGCGGCGGCGCGCCCTGATCGGGCGCGCCGCCGGTTTCGCTAACGCCGTTCGCGGTCGCGCCCGCGGCGGCGGCCGCGGTCGCCACGTGGCCGCTCCTCCTCGCGCTCGCGAGGCGGCGCGTTCTTGGCACGCTCGATCAGCTCTTCGGGCTGGACGAGCGACCCGTTCTCGTGCTTGGCGATCAGCTTCAGGCCGATGCGGCCCCGCTCCTTGTCGACCTCCTGCACCTTCACGTCGACGACGTCGCCGCGATTCATCACGTCCTCGATGTGACCGACACGGCCTGGGCCGACGTTGGAGACGTGCAGCAGCCCGTCGGTGCCCTTCGTCAGCTCGACGAATGCGCCGAACTGCGTCGTCTTGACCACCTTGCCGGTGTACTCGTCGCCAACCTCGGGCTCCTTGGTCAGGCTCTTGACCGCGTTGATCGCGGCGTCCGCCTTGTCGCCCTCGGTCGCGTAGATCAGGACGTTGCCGTCCTCCTCGATGTCGATCTGCACGTCGTAGTCGGCCTCGAGCGAGCGGATCGTCTCGCCGCCCTTCCCGATCACCATCCCGATCTTCTCCGGGTCGATCTTCACCGAGGAGATGCGCGGCGCGTGGCCCGCGAGCTCCTGCCGCGGAGCCGGGATCGCCTCCAGCATCCGCTCGAGAATGAACTCCCGCGCCCGCCCGGCCTGCTCCAGAGCGTCGCGGAGGATCTCCTGCGTGACGCCGGTGATCTTGATGTCCATCTGGAGCGCCGTGATCCCGTCACGCGTCCCGGCGACCTTGAAGTCCATGTCGCCGAGATGGTCCTCGGCGCCCTGGATGTCGGTCAGGATCGTGTAGTCGTCGCCCTCCTTGACGAGGCCCATCGCGATCCCTGAGACGGGCGCCTTGATCGGCACTCCGGCGTCCATCAGCGCGAGCGTGGAGCCGCAGACCGAGCCCATCGACGAGGAGCCGTTCGACTCCAGCGTCTCGGAGACGAGCCGGATCGTGTACGGGAACTCCTCGAGCGACGGGATCATCGGCTCGAGCGCCCGCTGCGCGAGCGCGCCGTGGCCGATATCGCGGCGCTTCGGCCCGCGCATGAAGCCCGTCTCGCCGACCGAGTAAGGCGGGAAGTTGTAGTGGTGCATGTAGCGGCGCTCCTGCTCCAGGGAGAGGTCGTCGATCCGCTGGCCCTCCTTCGCGGTGCCGAGCGTGAGCAGCGTCATGATCTGGGTCTGGCCGCGCGTGAACAGCGCCGAGCCGTGCGGGCGCGGCACGACGCCGACCTCGCAGTTGATCGGCCGGATGTCCTCCGAGCCGCGGCCGTCCGGGCGGCGCTTCTCGACGGCGATCTTCCGCCGGACGAGCTCCTTGTAGAGCGCCTCGGCGGCCTTCTTGACGTATTGCCGGGTGATCGTGTCCTTCTGAACCGGCTCCTCGGCGTCGGCGACCGCCGGCGCGACCGGGAACGGCAGCTGCAGCTGCTCCTCGATCCGGTCGAAGAGCAGATGGCGCTTCGCGGACTTCAACTCCTTCGGGTCCTGCTCGGCTTCGGTCAGCGCGCGCAGGTCATCCTCGAACTGATCGCGGACCGGGCCCTCGACGGCCTCGAGGCGAGCCCTCTCGAGGAGCATCGCGAGACTGGCGCGGACCTGCATGCGCCTGATGATCTCGTCCTCGGTCGACTCCATCGTGAGCGGCGGGCAGATCTCCTCGACGATCTCCTCGACGGCCGCCGAGCCCTCGCGCAGACCCTCGGCGGCGATGCGCTGCCGGATCCTGTCGCCGTGGTCTCGGTCGAGCTCGTCCGTCAGATCGTTGTCGAGCCACTTCGCCTTCCCGACGCGCTCGCGGAGCTCCTCCTGAACCTCGCAGAGCTTCTGGATCTCCATATGTGCTCGCTCGAGCGCCTCGAGCAGCTCCTCCTCCGGGATCTCGGCGGCGCCGGCCTCGACCATCGTCAGCGCGTCCTTCGTGCCGACGACGACCAGGTCGAGATCGCTGCTGCCTTCCTCGACCTCGGCGAGCGTCGGGTTGACGACGAGCTCGCCGTCGATCCTCCCCACCCGGACGGCGCCCACCGGGCCCATGAACGGCAGCGGCGAGATCATCAGCGCCGCCGAAGCGCCGTTGATCGCCAGGATGTCGTGCGGCACGACGAGATCGGCCGACAGGGTCGTGCAGATGACCTGCACCTCGTTCTTGAACCCCTTCGGCCAGAGCGGCCGGATCGGGCGGTCGATCATGCGGGCGGTCAGGATCGCCTTCTCGGTTGGGCGGCCCTCACGCTTGAAGAAGCCGCCCGGGATCTTCCCGGCGGCGTACATGCGTTCCTCGACGTCGACCGTCAGCGGGAAGAAGTCGGCGCCTTCGCGCGCCTCCGCCTTGCCCTGCGCGGTCGCCAGCACCTCCGTGTCGCCCTCTCGGACGACGACGGCGCCGTCGGCCTGCTTGGCCAGCTTGCCGGTCTCGAACGTGATCTCACGGCCCGCGATCTCCACGCTCACCGTGGTCGGGCCCTGCGTTGTAATGCTCATTTACTCCTCCACTTCTTTCTCGAAGGTGGAGGTTTGAGTCAGCCCCGCGACGCCGCGGAGCTCGCTCAAACTTCCACCCCCGTGTTGATCTCGGCTATCTCCTGAGGCCGAGCTCCTGAATTAGCGCGCGATATCCCTCGAGATCGCGCTTCTGCAGATACTGCAGGAGCCGCCGCCGGCGGCCGACCAGCTTCAGCAGGCCGCGCCGCGAGTAGTGGTCCTTGGGATGCGCCCGTAGGTGCTCGGTGAGCTCGTTGATCCTGCGGGTCAAGAGCGCGATCTGCACCTGTGGGGAACCGGTGTCCGCATCGCTGCGGCCGTGCTGGCCGATGATCTCCTGCTTTGCTTCCTTGGTGAGAGGCACTGTTTTCCTCCTAGATACGCGTCTCCGCGGTCTCCGCACGTCGCGCCAAGGAACGCGCACGGCCGGGGCCGCGGTCTCGCAGTAGGGTAGCAATCGCCTTGATGGAGCGGGTTTCGCCGGAACAGCTTGCGGACTTGGCCGCCGAGGCGCGGGAGCGTTGGAGCGTGCCCGGCCTCGCGGTCGGGGTGCTGCGGGACGGCGAGGTCGTCATGGCCGCCGACGGGCAGCGAGAGCTCGGCCGACCGGAGCCCGTGACCTCGGACACGGTGTTCCGAATCGCCTCGATCACAAAGCCCTTTACGGCGACGCTCGCGATGACGCTCGTCCAGGAGGGTCGCCTCGCCCTCGACGAGCCTCCTCCAGGAACGCGAATCGAGGCAACCGTGCGGCAGCTGCTCAGCCACCAGGGCGGCCTGGCCGCGGAATGGCCCGAGCCGTTTGATGATTCCGGGCTTTTGGAGCTCACAGAAGGCGAGCCCGCGCGCCTTCCAATCGCGGCGGGCGAGCTCTTCTCGTACTGCAACAGCGGCTTCTGGTTCGTCGCCGCCGGGATCGCGCGGACGCTTGGCACGAGCTTCGAGGACGCGATGCGCACGCGCGTGATCGAGCCGCTCCGGCTGGCGTCGACCGGATTTGAAGCGGACGGCCCGGCTCGTGGCCACGACCAGGTCAAGCCGGGCGTCGACGAACACGCTCCTGCCGAGACGTGGTATCCGCCCGGCCGTACCGCGAGCGGGGGTCTGTGGTCGTCCGTTCCGGACCTGCTGAGCTTCGCGGAGCACCACTTCGGCGCGCCGGGGCCGCTGACCGCTCCATCGATCGCTGAGATGCAGCGTGCATGTACCTACGGCCCGGGGTTCGGCTACGGACTGGGATGGTTCCTCAGGCAGCGCCGGGGTCACGACGCCGTCGAGCATCCCGGGTCCACATTCGGCTTCCAGTCGCTGCTCACGTTCGTACCACAGGAGCGCGTGGCGTTCGCCGCGCTAACGAACTCGAGCCGAGGCTTCGCCGCGATCCGCGACATGCTGCGCGAGATCGGCCTCGGCGATGACGAGACACAGACCGTCGAGTCGGCCGACCTCGCACGCTTCGCAGGCCGTTACCGGGGCCAGGAATCCGTGGTCGAGCTGACGCCCGAGGACGGCGTGCTCCGCGTCGAGCGCACCGAGATCGATCCCTTCAGCCAGGAAGCAACGGTGCTACCCACCGTCCGAGCGCGGCCGGTTGGCGAGAGCGAGTTCGAGATCGTCGACGGCGAGTGGCGCGGCGATCGCTTCGACTTCCCGCGGCCCGGATTCGTGCGCGTCGACCTGCGACTTCTGAACGCCGAGTGACCGCCGCGATCGCGGCCGGCCACCCGGCGACCGTCGCCGCGGGGCTCGAGATTTTGGAGGCGGGCGGAAGCGCCGCCGACGCGGCCGTCGCGGCTTCGTTCGCTTCGTGCGTAGGCGAGACGGTCATGACGGGCCTGCTCGGCGGCGGGCACGCCGTCCATTACGAGGCCTCGAGTGGCCGGGTCGAGAACCTCGATTGCTTCGTTGCCGTGCCGGGGCTGGGCGCCGAGCGCCGCGAGGCCGAGCTGCTCGAGCTGGACGTGCCCTTCGGCGCCGAGCTCATCCACTACGCGGTTGGAGCAGCTTCGTTCGGCGTGCCCGGGGTACCGGCCGGGCTCGACGCCTTGTGGCGCCGGCACGGCCGCCTCGAGTGGCCGCGGCTCGTCGAGCCGGCGCTGCGGGTCGCCCGCTCGGGCGTGGAAATGCCGCCGGCGCAGGCGTCCTGCCTGGCGATGCTCGCGCCGGTGATGACCATGAACGAGGGCGCGCGGATCTATGCGCCGGGCGGCGACCTCCTCCAGCTAGGAGATCTCCTCGAACAGCCGGGCCTCGTGCGGGCGCTCGAGCTGGTTCGCGATGAAGGCGCGGTGTCGGTCTACACCGGTTCGATCGCGGACTCGGTGCTTGCGCTCATGGAAGAACGAGGAGGGCTTGTCACGCGAGACGATCTGGCTCGCTACCGGGCCGAGTGGCACGAGCCGGTGGTAGTCCCCTACCTCGATGGGAGTTTCCACACGCGGAGCGGCCTCTCGGGTGTTCCGGAGACCCTGCTTCGAGTGCCGCGACTCGACGGCCTGTCAGAACCCGATCGCGCGGTTGCGCTCGCCGGAGCTCTCGACGGAGCCGGCCCCGACGGGCTCGGTGAGACAACCAACATCACGGCGGTGGACGCAGAGGGCAACGCCTGCGTCCTGACGACGAGTCTCGGGCTCGGTTCGGGCGACTTCGTTCCGGGCCTCGATCTCCACCTGAACAGCATGCTCGGCGAGGCCGAGCTGATCAGGGACGAGCTCGATCCGGGGGAGCGAATGGGCAGCATGATGGCGCCCAGCGTCGTGCTCGGCGGGGACGGGCTCGAGCTCGCGATCGGCGCCGCGGGTGGTTCACGCCTCCGCGGCGCGCTGATCCAGGTCGCGGCTGGAGTGCTCGACGAAGGACTGACCCCAGGCGAAGCCGTCGCGCGGCCGCGCCTCCACGCCGCTGACCGACGTGTACAGCTCGAGCCCGGTTTCTCCGACGAGACCGTGTCCGCGCTCGAGCGGAACGGCTACGAGGCCCGCGTCTGGCCGGAGTGGCACCACTTCTTCGGCGGCGTCAGCCTCATCACGCCGACCGACGCCGCCGGGGACCCGCGGCGGAGCGGTGGCGCAGCGCAAGTGCCGTAGCGGACGAGGTCGTCAGCCAGCCGACGTAGCCGCATTGCGGGCATCCGGGGTTCGCTGCGACTGTCCCGCCTCGAGCAGGCTTCGGATAGACGGCGCCACACCCAAGGCAGCGAACCATTTGGAACGCCGCGGGCATCGGCGTCTCCGGATCGGATTCTTCGCTCGACACGCTCATACAGATCCCGCTCTTTGCGGAAACTTGCGTTCTCGTCGTCAGATCGGTCGTTCGGCCGCGCGCGTGGCTTCCACATCGCGGCCGATCTGCTCGACGAGCTCGGCCTCGCTCCCGAACACCTGTTCTTCTCGCAGGCGCTGCCAGAGCTCGACGACCAGCCGCTCGCCGTAGAGATCGCCGGCGAAGTCGAGCAGGAAGGCCTCGACGCGACGTTCCTGGCCCCCGTAATGAGGGTTCGTTCCGATCGACACAGCCGAACGGTGTCCCGCCGCCCAGCCCGCATAGATGCCGTATGCCGGCACGAGCAGGTCCGCCTCTACGCGGAGGTTGGCCGTGGGATAACCGAGCGTCCCGCCACGCGCGTCTCCGGATACGACCATGCCCTCGACGTCGGCAGGCCGGCCCAGCAGGCGCGCCGCGCCGCCCACATCACCGTCGCGAAGCAGTCCGCGGATGGCCGTCGACGAGACGCCCGGCACGAGGTCGATGCTCTCGACCCCGAGTCCGACTCGCTCGAGCGAGTCGAGGTCGCCGGCACGGTCCCGGCCGAAGCGGAAGTCGGTCCCGGCCGCGACGAGCTCGGTCCCGATCGGGCGCAGTACCTCGTCGACGAACGACTCCGGCGTCATTTGCGCGACCTCGTGCGTGAACTCGACCACGAGCGTCTCCTCGATGGCGGAATCCGCGATCAGCTCCAGCCGCCTCTCGAGCGTCGTCAGCAGTCCGACCTCGTTCCCGAGCACGATCCGGGGGTGCGGCCAGAAGCTCACGACCGTCGGCGTCAGCGCCGGCGCCTGATCAACGGTCGCCGCGAGCACGCGTCGGTGACCGAGATGGACGCCGTCGAACGTCCCGAGCGCGACGGCCCGCGACCGCGTCTCGAGCTCGCCCGGCGCGCGTGCGACGTTCAAGAGGCGTCCTCGCGGGAGCTGCCGGCCGGCGTCCGGCCGATCCGCGCGAGCGCCGCGTCCGGAGGCAGGATCCGCTCGGGATCGGCCTCCTCGACCGTGAACGTTCCGACCTCGGTACGACGGAGCGTCGCGCAGTGTCCGCCGAGCACGTCGGCGATCGCCCGAACATAGGTGCCCGAGCTGACCCTCAGGTCGAGGCGAGCGACTCCTTGGCTATACGCGATGACATTGAGCGTCTCCACGCGGGACCGGCGAACGGGCATCTCCACCTCGACGCCGCGCCGGTGCAGTCGGTAGGCACGCTCGCCGCCGATCTTGACCGCGGAGGCGGCCGGGACCGGCAGCTCGATCTCGCCGCGGAGGCGCTCGAGCCGCCGCTCGAGCTCTGCCGCGTCGGGTGGTTCCAGCCGCTCGACGACCTCCCCCTCCGGATCTCCCGTCGATGTCCGCGCATGCAGATCGACGTCCGTCACGTATCGCTTGTCGAGGCCGACGAAGCACGATGCCAGCTTAGTTGCCGAACCGGACAACACGAGTAACAAACCTGTCGCAAACGGGTCGAGGGTTCCGGCGTGGCCGGTGCGGGCGCCGGTCCGACGCCGGATCTGCGCCACGATCGCGAACGACGATGGCCCCGCCGGCTTGTCGACGAGGATGAGGCCGCTCGGTTTACGTCCGCGTGGGGGCACTCGCGACGAACTCGCGCTCGATGAAGTCGGTGATCTCCTCGATCGATGCGTCGCTCGAGAAGCCGGCCGCCTGACGATGCCCGCCGCCGCCCGACTTGCGCGCGATTGCCGAGACGTCGAGCTCGTCATTGCTCGCGCGCAAGCTGATTCTGCGGGCCGGGCCGCCCGAGCGCGGCGGCTCGCGGATCAGAGCCGCCATATCTGCTCCTTCCACGGCTCGCAGGAAGTCGATGATCCCTTCGGAGTACGCCTCCGCGGCACCGATATCGGTGAAGTCGCTGCGCAACAGGTATGAAACGACGAGTCGCCCACCGTCGTAGATCTTCGCCCGTTCCAGCGCCCGCGCGAGCAGCTTCAATTTCGCGAACTGCACCGTCTCGTAAACATCGCGGAAGATGCGATGGACGTCTGCGCCCGCGTCGACCAGCTCGGCCGCCAAACGCAGCGCCTTCGCCGTGGTGTTCGAGTACTGAAACCGGCCGGTGTCCGTCACCAGGGCGATGTAGAGCGCTTCCGCGATGTCGGGGGTGATTTCGAGGCCGAGCTCGGCGAAGACGTCGCGCAGCACCTCGCCCGTCGAAGAGGCGTTCGGAACGATCAGGTTGACGGCCCCGAAGCGCGAGTTGTCGTGATGGTGGTCGATGTCGACCACCAGCGGCGCGCCCAGAAGAGGCTCGGGGTCGGGGCCGATCCGGCTCTCGTTCGCGCAGTCGAGCGCCAGTAGCACGCGCTCGCGCCAGTCCTGCGGAAGCCGGCGGCGGAGCTCGGCGAGCGGCATGAACGAGTACTCAGCGGGAAGCGGTGCGTCTCCGTAGAGGTACATGACGCCGTCCTTGCCGAGCTGGTCGAGCGCGAGCTTCATCGCCAGGATCGAGCCGAGCGCGTCGCCGTCCGGGTTCTCGTGGGTGACGATGAGGAAGCGGTCGTGCGACCGGATCGCGTCCGCGACCGCCTCTACTTCACTCGTCGTCTGGGGCGAGCTCATCGATCAGCTGCGTCATGCGGACCCCGCGCTCGACGGTCGGATCGTATTCGAACGCGAGCTGCGGCGTCCTCTTCATCCGAAGCTCGCGCGCCAGCCGAGACTGCAGGACGCCGTGCGCGGCCTCGAGGCCGGCGAGGCTGTCCTGCCGGCTCTCGTCGGACCCGAACACGCTCACGTAGACGCGGGCGTGGCGCAGGTCGGGCGAGGTCTCGACGCCGGTGACGGTGACGAAACCGATCCGCGGATCCTTCAGCTCCCCGAGGGCCTCGGAGAGCACCTGGCGGACGGACTCGTTGACACGACGCATGCGGCCGCTCATGTCGCGTATTCAAGCGGCGATCGCGGGCCCCGGCGTCAGCCGGTCGCGGAGGACGACCACTGCCGGCGCGCGATCGCCCGGCCCGCAACCCCGGTGGCGATCACTGCGGCGCCGGCGACGATCGCCGACCAGGGCAGCGTGACCACGAGTACGAGACAGCCCGCCAGGCCGACCACGTTCAGGGCCCGGGGCCAGCGCCGCCGCTCGGACGGCTGTGCGTAAGCGGAGGCGTTGGCGACCGCGTAGTAGAGGAGCACCCCGAACGACGAGAATCCGATCGCGTTTCGCAGATCCGTCGTCAGCACGAGGATCACGACCACGAATGCGACGGCGAGCTCCGCGTGGTCGGGGACCCGGTAGCGGGGATGGACGGACGCGAGCCAGCGTGGCAGGTCGCCGTTTCGCGCCATCGCCAGCCCGGTCCGCCCCACGCCCGCGATCAAAGCGAGGAGCGCTCCGAGGCTGGCAACCGCCGCGCCGATCCGCACTACTGGAAGCGCCCACGCCGCCCCGGCCGCGTCGACCGCCGTCGCCAACGGCCGCACGCTCACGGCGAGGGCCGCCGGGCCGGCTCCCGCGAGCGCGGCGACCGCTACGGCGAGATAGAGGCCCAGGGTGATCGCCAGCGCAACCGGGATCGCGCGAGGGATCGTCACCTCCGGTTCGCGTACCTCCTCCCCGAGCGTCGCGATCCGCGCATAGCCCGCGAAGGCGAAGAAGAGCAGCCCTGCCGCCTGCAGCACGCCGTACGCCCCGAAGGACGACGAGCCGACGCCCGAGTGAACATGCCCCGACGCGGCGATCGCGACCACGACGACGACCAGCGCGAGAATCGAAACGGCAACGAGCACGCGAGCGACCTCGACCGTCCGCGAGATCCCGCGGTAGTTGGCCGCCGTGAGCGCCACGACCGCGGCGACCGCCACCCCGCGGTTGATCCAGAGCGATCCCGCTGCGGCGTAGGACGCGAACGTCAGCGCCATCGCCGCACAGGACGCCGTCTTGCCGATCACGAACCCCCAGCCCGCGACGAAGCCCCACCACTCCCCGAGCCGCTCGCGGCCGTAGATGTAGGTGCCTCCCGAGGTCGGGTATTGCGCAGCGAGCTGGGCGGAGGCGACCGCGTTGCAGTACGCGACGCCGCCGGCGATCGCCAGGCCAATCAGCAGCCCGGTGCCGGCGGCGCGGGCCGCCGGCCCGAACGCCGAGAAGACGCCGGCGCCGATCATCGAGCTCAGCCCGATCACGACGGCGTCTCGGGTGCCGAGTCGCCGTGCGAGCGTCGGGGTTGTGGTCACATCGCCGCCGCCACGCGCTTCGCGGCTTCCTCGAGCTGCTCGTCCGAGACGTTCGGCAGGACGTCTTCCCATAGCGGCAGCATCATCCCGGAGGCCTCGAGCATGCCGAGAGGCCTCGGCAGGAACCAGACGTGGAAGTGTGCTCCGCCGTCGCCCCAGCGATAGAGATGGACTCGGGCGACATCGCCGAGCGCGAGGATGCCGCGCTCGACGCGGGCTGCGACGCGGCCGAAGTCCGCGGCCAGCTCGTCGGGCAGATCAGCGAACGAGTCGACGTGGACGCGGCTCGCGAGCCAGACGGCGCCGGGAAGGCTGCCGCCGTGCGGCGCATGCAGCGTCCAGTTGTCATCGGCCCAGACGGCGGCGGTCGTCTTGCCGGCGCAGATCCTGCAGGGCGGCCCACCCGCCTCGCCACGGCGCGGCGGCTCGGGCACTTGACGAGGACCGGGGTCCCGCGCGGCGAGGGGTTCCTGATACGGCAGCGTGCTCATTCCTTCTCCTTTCCTTGATTGCCTGCGCCTTCGATCCCGTTCAGCACCAGGGCCACGACCCGATCCCGAGCCTCCGCGAGCTCCCATCCGTGGCGGCCCCGCAGATGCACGAAGGTCCACGCCACGGCGTTGAACGCGATGTCGGCCGCGCGCACGACGTCCCCTTCGACCGCCACCGACCCGTCCGCCGCGCCCTCGCGCAGGAACTGGATGAACGGGTGCAGATAGTCGGGCGGCTGGTCGGGCGCCGCCTTCTGGTGGAACGCCTCGTCCGTCGCGAGCATCAGCGGGAGATGACGATCGAGCAGCTCGCACAGCGCCTGGAGCCCGCGGGTGAACCGCTCGCGGCCGGCCCCGCCCGACGTCAGGATCGGATACATCGTCGAGCGGAAGTCCTCGGCCAGCTCTCCCACGAGAGCAGTGATCAGGGAGTCACGCGTCAGGCCCTGGCGCCAGAGCGTCGAGCGCGCACGGCCTGCAACCTCGGCGACGCGCTCGAGCGTCAGTCCCTGCCAGCCCCGCTCGCGGAGAACCTCGATCGACGCGCGGCGCAGCTCCTCGTCGATGGTCGGGCGCGACGTCTCAGTAGCGTTCATGCAACATTAGTGTTGCAAATCCGAAACGCTGTGTCCAGTCTTAATCGTCGAGCGAAACGATCTCCCGCTCGACTCGGGCGAGCTCGAACTCCTGGCCGCCCAGGTAGCGCTCGGCGCCGTCCAGCAGCTGCTGAACTTCGTGGTGGTCGCGCGCGACACAGGACAGCGTCAGCCGCGAACGCTGCCATAGCTCGTGGTGGTCGACCTCGGCGACCGAGGCGCCGAAGCGCTGCTGCAGCTGGGCCTTCGCAGACTTGACGTACTTGCGCTTGCCCTTCAGCGAGCCCGCCTCCGGGAAATGGAGCTCGACCGAGAGGATCCCGACGTAGCCGGCGCTCACGCGTGTATTGAACCGTCGGCGACCAAGACCTGGTTTGGACGTCTAATCAGGCATGCGGCTCCTCCTAAGCGCGCTCGGCGCGGCCCTTCTCGCGTTCGCGCCGGCCGGCGTGCATCGGATCCGGCCGCTCGGACATGCCAATCCCGGCGGCGGCTACACGGGCGACGTCTTCCTGCACCGCGGCTTCGCGTACCTGTCGAGCTGGCACGGCGTGAACTGCCCGTCCCAGGGCGTGCGCGTCTATGACATGAGCAAGCCGAATCACCCGCGCCACGTCGCCACCTTCGCCGACGGTTCGAACCTGGCCGTGCGCGGCACCTGGACGGAGAAGACCATCGTCGAGCACGCATCGACGCCGAGCTTCACCGGCGAGCTCGCCGCTGTCAGCTTCCAGAACTGCCCCGGCACGAACTCGTACCGCGGCTTCGGCCTCTACGACGTCACGAACCCGCGTGCGCCGAAGGAGCTGTCGCTCGTGCGCACCGACCCCGGCGGCTCACACGAGATCTGGCTGCAAGCGGTCGGCCACCGCGCCTATGTCTACACGGCGATCCCGCTCGCCGAGTTCCCGGGGCACCCGCCGAGCCCCGGCTTCCGCATCTTCGACGCAACCGACCCGAAGCATCCGACCGAGATCGGATCCTGGATCGCGCCGCCCTCCTTGCGGGGCAACAAGCCGGGCGTCTTCGTCCACTCGGTGCGCGTCAACGCGGCGGCTACTCGCGCCTACCTCTCCTACTGGAACCTCGGCACCGTCATCCTGGACATCTCGAAGCCCGCGCAGCCTCGCTACCTCGGCCGCACGCAGGACCCGCAAGGCTCCGCGCACTCGACCGCCATCACGCCGAACGGGAAGGTCATGATCGAGACGCACGAGACCAACGGCGGCCGGCCGTCCTTCTGGGACATCTCGAACCCGCGGAAGCCTCGGCTGCTGAGCGTCTTCAAGCCGCCGGCGCGACTGGTCCAAGCCGCCGCCGCGAACGGCGCGGCGGGGTTCACGCTCGGCGTCCACGACCCGAAGATCCTCGGCAAGCGCGCGTACTTCTCCTGGTACGGGCTCGGCGTAATCGTCGCGAACATCTCGAATCCGCGTCACCCCAAGTTCGTGGCGCAGTTCCTGCCACCGCCGACGCGCGACCCCGAGAACGAGTTCTGCGCAAAGAAGTCGTGCACGTACACGTGGGGCGTCTACCCAACGAAGAAGTACGTGGCCGCCGCCGACATGGTCGGCGGGCTCTGGACTTTTAAGCCGCCGCGCTAGGCGGAGGCCCCGGCCGATGCACTCGGCCGGTCGCTAAACCCGGCTTGTCAGGAGCCGCCGTTTGAACTGGGCCCGGCGCCGTCAGACAGGTCTGTCCGCTCGACCTGCCGGGTCTCGAAGACCTCGAGGACGTCGCCTTCCTTCACGTCGTTGAAGCCGTCGAGCAGGATGCCGCACTCGAAGCCTTCCGCGACCTCGCGGACATCGTCCTTGAAGCGCTTGAGCTGCGCGATCGACGTCTCGTGGATGACGGTGCCGTCGCGCACGACGCGCGACCGCGCGCCGCGGCGCACCACGCCGTCCGTGACGTACGAACCGGCGATCGTCCCGAGCCGCGAGACGCGGAACAGCTGCCGCACCTCGACCTCGCCGATCGTCTCCTCGGTCGTGACCGGGCGGAGCATGCCGACGAGGGCCTGCTCGATGTCCTCGGTGAGCTGGTAGATGACGCGGTAGGTGCGGATCTCGACGCCCTCTCGCTCGGCGAGCTGGCGCGCCTCCGCCGAAGGCCGCACGTTGAAGCCCACGACCATCGCGCTCGAGGCGACCGCGAGGTTGACGTCGTTCTCGGTGATGCCGCCGACGCCCTGGTGGATCACGGTCACGCCCACCTCGGGGTGCTGGATCTTCTGGAGCTCGCTGATCGCTGCCTCGACGGACCCGACCACATCGCCCTTGAGGACGAGATTGAGGTCCTGGACGCCGCCTTCCTGCATCTGCGCAAAGAGGCGCTCGAGCGACACGGCGCCGCCGGCCTGCGTCGCGAGCTGCTCGCGCCGCAGCCGCTCGCCGCGGGTCTGCGCGAAACCTCGCGCGGCGCGTTCGTTCTCGACGACGCGGCTGAACTCTCCCGCCGGCGGCGGATGGTCGAATCCGAGGATCTCGACCGGCGTTCCGGGCCCGGCCTCCTCGACCTTCTCGCCGCGGTAGTTGTAGAGCGCGCGCACACGGCCCCACGCGTCGCCGGCGACGATCGAGTCGCCCACGCGAAGCGTGCCGCGGTGAACAAGCATCGTCGCGACCGGGCCGCGGCCGACGTCGAGGCGGGACTCGATGATCGGGCCGGAGGCCTCTGCGTTCGGATTCGCCTTCAGCTCGAGCTCGGCGTCGGCAACGAGCAGCACCTTCTCGAGAAGCTCGTCGAGGTTCTGCTTCGCCTTCGCGGAGACGTCGGCGTACTGCACCTCGCCACCCCACTCCTCGGGCTGCAGTCCCTCCCCGGCGAGATCGCCTCGCACCCGGTTGGGGTCGCTGTCGGGTAGGTCGATCTTGTTGACGGCGACGACGATCGGGACATCCGCCGCGCGCGCGTGCGAGATCGACTCGCGCGTCTGCGGCATGACGCCGTCGTCGGCGGCGACGACGAGGACGGCAATGTCAGTGACCTTGGCGCCGCGCGCACGCATCGCCGTGAAGGCCTCGTGGCCCGGCGTGTCCAGGAAGGTGATCTTGCGGCTGTCGTGCTCGACCTGGTACGCGCCGATGTGCTGCGTGATCCCGCCCGCCTCGGTCTCGACGACCGCGGACTCGCGGATCGCGTCGAGCAGCGTCGTCTTGCCGTGGTCGACGTGGCCCATGATCGTGACGACCGGCGGCCGGTCGGTCAGGTCCTCGGGCGCGTCCTCGTACTCCTCCGGCTCGAGCTCCTCCTCGGCCGCGCGCTGGATGTGCAGCTCGCGGTCGGGCGCCAGCTCGGCGGCGATCAGCTCGACCTCGTCGTCCGCAAGCGACTGGGTGATGGTGACCATCTTCCCCAGCCCCATCATCACCTTGATGATGTCGGGAACGGTCTTCCCGAGCGCGGCGGATAGGTCCTTGACCGTGACGCCGGACGGGACAGTGACCGGCCCGGTCGGCGGGGCGACCGCCTGCTTCGGCGGGCGCTGTTCCTGCCGCTCGCGCGCCTGGCGCGGGCTCTCGCGCGGCCGGGCGGCCGCGTTGTCGATTACCACGCGGCGCTTGCGGCGGCCGGTGACGGCGCCCTGGCGGGGCCGGATCGGGCGGTTGGGTCTGTTGGGGCCGTTAGCCATTTGCGTCAGTGTAAAGCCGTGCCAGCGCCGGATCGACGCGCACGCTCTCTCGAAGGACTCGGTTGAAGGCGCCGCGCGCGGCCGCCCGCTCGAAGCAGGCGAGACGACGGCAGGTGTAGACGCCGCGCCCCGGAGCCTTCGGGCCGGGCGTCAGCGCGCCTTCGTCCGCGACGAAGCGCAGCAACTCGGCCTGCGGAGCCTTGCGTCCGCAGCCCGCGCACGTCCGGGTAGCCGGACTCACGCAGCGTCCGGGCCCTCCTCGTGCTCGACCGGAATCCCGGCCGGAACCTCCTCCGGAGGCGCCACCTCGTGCTGCACGGTGTCGAGGTCGACCTCGTCCTCGACGTCGGCGATCACGGTTGCGGACGGCCCGTGCGTCGCAGCTGCGTCCGCGGGCGCTTCGGACTCGATCTCGTCGACCTGCTCGTCGGGAATCGACGGACCCACGGCCTCCGCGTCGGGCGGCAGCTGGTCCGCCAGCGCCTCCAACTCCGGCTCCTCCTCGGTGACGATCGGCTCCTCGTCGGGCTGGTCGCGATCGGCCAGCGCCTGGTGCGCGGCCACGCCGCAGTAACGCGAGCCCGGCAGCGCGGCATTCGGGCAGCGCTTGCCGTTCGCGAGGATCGCGCCGCAGCGGCCGCTGAACTCCTCTTCCTCGCCCCCGCCTCCGA
Organism: Gaiellaceae bacterium; assembly: GCA_051955535.1. Lineage (GTDB taxonomy): Bacteria > Actinomycetota > Thermoleophilia > Gaiellales > Gaiellaceae > 13-2-20CM-68-14. The sequence continues at coordinate 21,351 of JBQCGP010000068.1, forward strand.
AGGCGGCGTCCGCTTCTGCCTGCGCGAACTCGGTGTCGGATTGGATGTCGATCTTCCAGCCGGTCAGCCGCGCCGCGAGCCGTGCGTTCATGCCCTCCTTGCCGATCGCAAGCGCGAGCTGGTCGTCAGGCGTGACGACCGTCGCCTCGCGCCCGTCGTCGTCGAGGTAGACCTCGCGCACGCGGGCCGGCGAGAGTGCCTTCGCGACGAAGCGCGCCGGCTCCGGGTTCCACGGGATGATGTCGATCTTCTCGCCGCGAAGCTCCGAGACGACCATGCGGACGCGCGAGCCACGCGGGCCGACGCACGCGCCGACCGGGTCGACGCCCTGAGCGTGCGACTCGACGGCGATCTTGGAGCGGTAGCCGGGCTCGCGGGCGACGCCGCGAATCTCGACGAGGCCGTCGGCGATCTCGGGCACCTCGAGCTCGAAAAGCGTCTTGATGAGCTCCGGATCCCGGCGCGACACGATCACCTGCGGCCCCTTCGTCCCGGAGCGCACTTCGGTGATCACGGCCTTGATGCGAGAGCCCTGCTCGTAACGCTCGCCGTCGACCTGCTCGGAACGAGGCAGCAACGCCTCGACCTTGCCGAGATCGACGAGCACGTTGTTGCGGTCGCCGGCCTGCTGGACGATCCCGGTCACGACCTCGGAGACCCGATCGATGTACTCCTCGTACATGATCTGCCGCTCCGCCTCGCGGATCCGCTGCGTGATCACCTGCTTGGCCGTCTGTGCGGCGATGCGCCCGAAGTTCTCCGGCGTCACGTCTGCGCGCTTGATCTGATTCTCGGGAACGTCCGACCAGTCGATCTCGAGGTCGTCGTCGGTGACGAGCACGTGCGAGCGCTCGCCGCTCTCCTCCTCGGCCTGCTCGAGCTCGGTCAGCACGCGCTCGCGGGCCTCGTCGAGCAGCCGCTCCTCGATGTCGGGCGGCAACTCGATGGAGAAGACTCGGAAGTCGCCCGAGTCTCGGTCGAGCTCGACCACGGCGTGACGCGACGCGCCGGGCGTCTTCTTGTAGGCGGCGAGGAGCGCGTCCTCGAGCGCCTCGATCAGCGTCTCGCCGTCGATTCCCTTGTCGCGTTCGAGCTCCTGGACGAACTCGATGATCTCTCGGCTCATGTGCTTCCCTCATCGATCAGGTTGCCCCGGACGATCTGCTCGTACGGGATTGAAATCGCATCGCCGCCTGCGGCGCCGACGCGAACGGCTTGCTCGTCCGCGGAAAGAATCTCGCCGCGGACCTTTGCACGGGATGCCGTCTTCAGCTTCACACGGCGCCCGACCGCGCCCGCAAAATGCTCTCGCTTGCGGAGCGGACGCTCGAGCCCGGGCGAGGACACGTCGATCGTGTACTCGCGCCGGTAGTCGTCGAGCTCCCGAGTGACACGCTCGCATAGCGCGTGGTCGACGCCCGAAGGATGGTCGATGTAGACGCAGAAGCGATCCGGCCCGAGCAGCTCGACGGCGAGCACCTCGGTGCCCGGCACGTGCTCCTCGATTCGCCCGGTCAGCTCCTGTCCGAGCTGCCGCTCCTTCGTGTAGACGTCCATCGCCTCCCTCGCGGTCGTCGGCCGACTCATAAAAAATGGGCGCCGCGCGCCCATTTCGCCAAGCCGGTGAAATGTGGTGGCAGTGAGGATAGCGAAAGCCCCGTCGGTCCGACGGGGCCCCTTCGCTACACGTTTTTAGACGCTCGTAGTCTCGGTCTTACCTTCGCTAAGGCGGCGGATCAGGTCGGCCACGTCGGCCGTTTCCTGCTCCAGGTCGCGCTGGTACTCCTCGAGCCAGTGCAGCAGCGTTTCGGCGTTCGGGAAGCGCCGGCCGCGGCCGAAGCCGCCGGCCCAGCGGTGATGTCTGCGTCCGTGCATGCGTTCACCTCCTCTCTTCGTAGCGCTCTAAAAAGCTCTTGACGTCGCCTTGCACCTCGCGCAGCGCCTCGGCCCAGCGGTCGAGCAGCCGCCGGCCTTCGGCGGTCAGCTCGTACGTGCGCTTGGCCGGCCCCGGCAGGTCGGCGCGCCACTCCGAGCTGACGAGAGCTTCGGCCTCGAGGGCGCGCAAGAGGCGGTAGAGGTTGCCGGCGTCGACACGCCCCTCCCCCGCGACCTCCGGCAGCCGCTCGATCAGCTCGTAGCCGTGCAGCGGCCGCTCACGCAGGAGCAGCAGGAGCGACGGCTCGACGAAACGCTCGACGCGTGCGCGAACGTGCCAGTGGCCCGGCCTGGTCTGGTGCCGGCTTCGGACTCGGCGCGGGTGGCGATGTCGCACTCGCGCCAGTGTATGTCAAACACATATGTCTAAGACAGGGCGCGCAGCCGCAGCGCTCAGCGGCCGGCTGAGGACGCCTGTCCGACCGCCAGCTGCACCAGCCACAGGCCGACGAGCATCATGTACGTGATCGCCGGCAGGGCCAGAATAAAGAGACCGAACAGCACCGACGTCGCGGACGGGAGGCCAGGGACCGCGTGTAGGACGGGACCCAGGACGGCGCCGACGACGAGGGCTACAGCGAGGTGGATCCCGCCTGAGCGGAAGTTCTCGGGTGCAAGGCTCGGGCGGCACAGGCTGACCCAGATGGCGAGCACGCCCGAGCCCAGCACGAACAACAGCATGAACGTGTCCCTACTCATCTCCCCACTCTTCACTCTCTCCGGATCCCGGCTCGCCGCACCTCTCCGAAGGGCCGGACCGCATAAACCGGTTGGCTAGGTCAGGCGAGGGCTCCCGCTAAGGTCGTCATGGTGTCGGGATTCCCCACACCACCTGCCGCTGGGGCTCTCGCACTCGCCGTCGCCAGCCTGGCCTTGGTCGCGGCCGGCTGCGGCAACAGCGGCGGGCATTCGGCCGCCACCGCGGCCGGGACAACAGCCAACCTGGCGCCGTGCAAGCTCGACCGGGCCCAGCGTCACACCGTGGCCTTGGCGCTCGCCGACATCCGGCGCCTGAGGCGGATCCAGGCGCCGGTGCAGACGTTCTCCCAACGCGGGGCGCCGCACCAGGAGGTGATGACCGGAAAGCTCGAGCTGGACCTCGGCTCCAGCCACCTCCCGCCGGACGTCTTCGCGCACTTGCTCCACCTCGGGAAGACAGCGGTCAATCTCTGCGGCGAGTGCTCCAATGCGCTCGAGGCGGACGAACCTGTTTTGGGGAACCGGGGAGAGGGACGCTGCGGATAACTCAGCGTCCCTGCCCACTAGCGGGCGCCGCGGAACGGGTCGCCGACGTTACGCGGTTTGCTGGTTTTCGACCTCGAACGTCGTCTCCTGAGGGGGCGAGGCGAAGCCACCCTCGACGCCGGCCTGCAATTGCGGCATGAGCGTGTTGTCGCGGAAGCGTTCCCAGCTCTCGCGCGAGTCGTGAATCGCAACGACAGTCCAGCCATCTTGCGACGGGCCGGCCACATGGAAGATCTGGCCCTCGGGCAAGTCTTTGCCCCCGTTCGGGTGTACCGCCCCGATGGACGCTTCGTACTGCTCCTTGGTCCCCCCTGCGAACCGATGTACGACGCCGTATGCCACTTGCGCTCCTTTCGCGGGAAGCGCCGATCGTATGGCGCTCCGCGGTTGGCTTCAAGGGCCAGGTATCGAAGACAAACGCGACCGGCCCGTCGTCGACGAGCAAATCGGTCATCGACGAGCAACAAACGTGATGTGGCCCTCGGCGTGTGCCGCCGCTGGACCGACCCCGATTCTCCGGACCGCGCATCGGCTGGCGCACCGGATCACGAGAGTCCGCGCGCTCGCCTCGGTTGCCGTGACGAGGTCGCCAACGTGCAGGTGAGCGGCTCGTAGATCCGATCCTCGGCGGAAGAGCAGGCTGTCCGTTCCCGGCGTCGGCGAGCCGGGCGATCCGAGGCGTTGAGCACTTGCGGCGGAGGGTCCTCCCGGAGACGACCGGCCCGGCGAATTCGCGTCCCCGCGCGATCAAGCTGGTTGCGGCTAATCGGCAGCGGCGGCATGGCACAACGAGGCTAACGCCGTCGGGGTTCAAGCGCCCTGGTTCCGACCGAATATCGCGAGAACCGCCGAGATCGCCCAGTATCGTTGTCAAACCTGGCAATCGGGGAGATATTTTTTGCATAGCGCGGAATGCAAGAGACCCTCCTGCTACGCACGTGCCCCCCAAGGCGATCGCTGAAGTCCCTCGCGGCTGATAATGGACAGATCCAACTGCTAGGGCGCACGCGCTGAGCAAGGAGGCACCCCATGCCCCCGCCGACCGAGGTCGTTCCGATTTGATTATTCCTTCACGTTGAGGGGATCCTGCTCGTCCGGCCGTCTATGGTCACGGTCCAGCGCTCGATCTTGACGGTGCCGTTCACTTCGGCCTCGGGAGTGGCCCGGGGTTCGCGATCGGCGCCGGATGGCCACCTGGCGGCGTGACGATCGGCGTCGGTTGCTTGATCTTGCTCATCGGATGCTCCGAGCGAGCCGGTCGACGAGGAGCTTGGAGGGGACGCGAAGCTTGTCGCTGACCTCGGCCACGGTCAGGAGTGTGTGAGCCGTGCGATCTGTTTGCTCCATAGACAAAATCGTACGATCCGTCTCGGACACTTAGGTCAACGATCAGCTCAGGCGGCGTTCAGCGAAGACCGAGGAGTTCGTGCCTGCTCGGATGCCGCACGTCGCCCCTTGACGCCTCAGGCGCAAAGTGAGAGCCTCGCGCCGCGAGAGCGGGAAGAGGGCCGAGCTGCGGCAGGTGAAGCTCTCCGACGCCCGTTCTCAGCGCATCTGCGGTCATCAGTTCGGGGGAGGAAGGAGGCCCGGCGAATCAGATTCCGCCAACCGCGGTAAGAGCGTCGGGGCAGAGGTTCTGCCATGCATGCGCCCGCGGGTTGCGTTCACTCCTCGGCCTCGAGCCAGGCGCGTTCTGGATCGAGCGTGAGAGTGCTTCGGACCCCCACTCGAGGTCACTAGAAAAAGGAGATAGCGTGAAACCGAAGCTACTAGGCTTGCTGCTCTTCGGGGCGCTTGTTTCGGCGGTTCTCGTCACGAGCGTTCCGGCAGCCACAAGCGTCTTCGCCACCGGGATGATGACTCCCGAAACGATCACGCCGGCCGCTTCCGGCGATTTCTTCGTCACCGACGCCGGCCCTGCAAGCAATGACCACGGCCCGATTTGGCAAGTCCCCGCAGCCGGAGGAGCTGCTCAGCTCAAGGCCGACGCCGGGTACACCCTCCGCGGTGGACTGCTCTTGCCCTCCACCTTTGGCTCGGTGGGCGGACAGTTCCTCGTCACCGGGCTTGGCGCGGCGAGCACGATGAACACCACCACCTTCGCCGTCACGCTCTATCACTCGCAAGCAAACACGGTCTGGACTCAGCCCGTGCTGACGCCGAGCTTCGGGTCGCTGAGCGGAGACGTCCTCGTCACAAACCAGGGCTCCGCAACGACGAATGGATCGGTTGACTTCTTCACCCCGAGCGGTGGGGTCGGCACGCTCGCGACGTTCCCGTCCGCGGCAACCATTCCGTTCGGCGCCGCCTTGGCGAATGCGAGCTACGGCGAAGTGGGGGGACCGTCACTCATCGTGTCCGACGCGGGAGGAGGTGGGATCTACACCGTCGACCCCGCCGGCAACATCAAGCTGTTCACCACGATCCCACTCGGGACCGGGCAGAGCGGCCTTAGGCAGGTCGCATTCGCCCCGAAAGGCTGGGGAAAGTACGGCGGCAACCTGTTCGTCTCGGTCAACACACGGGATATCGACATCGTCAATCGCGACGGTGTGATCATCGGGAAGATCACCGGTGCGTTCAATCCACGCGGAATGCTCTTCACGACGATTGGGGGGAAGCCGACGTTGCTCTTCAGTAACAGCGCGGCCGGCAACATCCTCAAAGCGGGACCCGGAGATATCGTTCCAGCAGGCTGATTTCTGAGGCGTGAATCAGGAGTAACGGAAGGCTCGCGTCGGCGGGCCTTCCTACTTCTCGGCCCCGAGTTTGCCCCTACCGGGCCGCAAATAGAGGGCGACGTCCGTAGCGGCCGACCCATGTCGGCGAGGCAATTGGCGATGCGGTCGCTTTAGACTGATTCGCGCCGTCCGGCCCCGGAGAGGAGAGACCGGATGGCGTTTCTATTCAGGCTCGAGACGAGGGACGGCGTGCCTGCCGAGCCGCTCACACTAAGCAGCGCGGTTCCGAATTGGAGCTCGGGCGACACGATCCCGCTTGGCGCCGGCAAGACGTTGCGAGTCGTCGACGTTCGCGACGATGACGCCGAGCAACCGCCGGTCCTGGTCGTCGAGGACATGGCCGGATGAGCGTCTAGCGCGAGCTCGCCGCAGGACATACGTTCAACTGGGGGCCGAGAGTGGGAAGTGCGCCGCGCTCGCCCCGTCGCTCGGCCCCCTAAAAGGCTGATCCCTAAGTCGAGCCTCCTCGTTGTTAGCTGATTCGCACGATGGTGATCCCGGCGCCCGGACTCAAAAGGACGGATGGGGCGGCTGTGGAAAGGGGGACGGTGATGACATCGCCCGCGCTCAGGCTGAGAATCCGCGAGAAGCTGACGCCATGGGAAATTGATTCGGCTGGGGTGTTGTTGACGGCCAGCTGAACCGAAAATGCGGCAGTCGAACTCGGCAAGACGACGTTGATCAAATAGGTGCCGGCATCGCTTACGTGGAACGCGTTGAGGAAGGCGTCGATGCTGATTCCCACTGGGGCGACGGCCAGCGTCTCAAATACGAGGGCTTCGCCGTTACTCCGGGTCTGGCCTGACTTGTTGTACGCGTCGAGGTACGCGCTCGCCA
>JBQCGP010000069.1:0-36958 GCA_051955535.1 Gaiellaceae bacterium
AGTCCAGCTTCTCCCCCGACCGCGCCGACACGCGCGTCCGGACGCCGTCGATCTCCTGGATCCGCATCCGCGTCGGCCGTCCGTCCTTCGGGTCGATGTGGGCCACGTTGGACAGATGGATCGGCGCGGGCTTCTCGATCACCCCGCCCGGCTCGTTCGGCGGCCGCGGCTTGGTGTGACGCTTGATCATGTTGAGGCCCTCGACGAGCACGCGCCCCTCCTTGGGGTGCACCTCGAGGACGACGCCGGTCTTGCCCTTGTCCTTCCCGGACAGGAGCACGACGCGGTCGCCGGTGCGGATGCGTGCCGGCATCAGAGGACCTCCGGCGCGAGGCTGACGATCTTCATGAAGTTCTTCTCCCGCAGCTCGCGGGCGACGGGACCGAAGATGCGCGTGCCACGCGGGTTCTGCGCGTTGTCGATGATCACCGCGGCGTTCTCGTCGAAGGCGATCGACGTGCCGTCGTCGCGGCCGTACGCCTTGCGCGTGCGGACCACGACTGCCTGCACAACCTCGCCCTTCTTGATCGCGCCCTGCGGTGTAGCCGTCTTCACGGTAGCGGTGATCACGTCGCCCACGCGGGCGTAGCGGCGCTTCGAGCCGCCCTTGACCCGAATGCAGAGGAGTTCACGCGCGCCGGTGTTGTCGGCGACGCGCAGCCTGGACTCCTGCTGGATCACTTCGCGACCTCGACGATCTCGGCAAGTCGCCAGTTCTTTGTCTTCGAGAGCGGGCGCGTCTCGACGATGCGGACGACGTCCCCGACCTTCGCCTGGTTCTGCTCGTCGTGGGCGTGGAACCTCGTCGAGCGCCGGACGACCTTCTTGTACTTGGGGTGCGCCTTTACGGCGTCGACGCGCACGACGATCGTCTTGTCCATTGCACTCGAGACGACGACCCCGCGGCGCTCCTGTCGCCGGCCGCGCTCGTGCTCGGGCTTCGGCAGCCGCGTGATCGGCTTGCGCTCGGCGGGGCGCTCTCGCTTCGGCTTGACGTGCTTGTGGCGCTCGGAGCGCGGCAGATGCTTCCTTTTCCGCCGAACCTGCTTCGCAGCTTCGGCGGCGGGGGCTTCTGCTTCCTCCTCGGCCGCTGGCTCCTCAGCCGTTGGCTCCTCGGCTGCCGGCTCTTCCGCGGCCGGCTCCTCGGCGGCAGGTTCCTCTGACGCAGGTTCCTCGGCGGCAGGTTCCTCGGCCGCAGGTTCCTCGGCTGGCGGCTCCTCGGCTGCGGGCTCCTCCGGCGCGGGCTCCTCCGCCGCCTCGGCGGCAGGGGCGACCGGCCCCTCCGGGGCGGACACCGTCTCCTCCGGCGTCTCTTCCTGCTGCTTCTCTTCTGTCTGCTCGTTCTGTTCTTCGTCAGGCATTCGTTACTCGATTCGCGTTCGCTTCTCGTTCGGTGCGGACGGTGAGAATGCGGGCGATCTCGCGCTTCGCGAGCTTCAGGCGCGCGGTGTTCTCCAGCGCGCCGGTGGCGCTCTGGAAGCGCAGGTTGAACAGCTCCTGCCGCCGGTCCGCCAGCTGGTTCTCCAACTCCTCGTCCGTCAGGTCCCTCAAGTCCCTAGCTCGCAAAGAGATCCGCCTCCCGTTTCACGACCTTCGTCTTGATCGGCAGCTTCCGACCGGCAAGCCGGAGCGCCTCCTTCGCGAGCGGCTCGGGCACGCCCGCAAGCTCGAACATGACCCGCCCCGGCTTGACCACGGCGACCCAGTGCTCGGGCGAGCCCTTCCCCGAACCCATCCGCGTCTCGGCCGGCTTCTGCGTCACCGGCTTGTCCGGGAAGACGTTGATCCAGACCTTGCCGCCACGGCGGATCTTGCGGGTCATCGCGATTCGGGCGGCCTCGATCTGGCGGTTCGTCACCCAGCCGGTCTCCAGCGCCTTCAGGCCGAAGTCGCCGGCCTGCACGTTGGTCTGGCCCTTCGAGTAGCCCCTCCGGCGCCCGCGCTGGTACTTCCGGAACTTGGTCTTCTTGGGCAGAAGCATTACGACTCGTCCTCGCTGGGCTTCGGCTTGGGCTTCGGCTTCGTCGTCCGCTTCCGCGTCGTCGAGGGCTTGCTGCTCGACGCCTTGGTGGAGGCCTTCTTCTCGGCGCTCTCGTCACCGGACTGGTCGAGCTTCGTCGGGTCCTCGTGCATCTGCTTCTGGGTCGTCGTGTCCGGCGCATCGGCGACGGCGGCCGGCGTCTCCTCGACCTGCGGCTCGATCGTGGGCTGCTCCCGGCCTTCGGCTGAGACGCCCTGCTCGTCCGTGCGCGGCTGCTCGACCGTCTCGGCGGGAGTCTCCTCCCGCGGACGACGCGGGCCCCGGCCCTGGCCGGCGCCGCGCCGCGGCCGCCGCTGGCGTACCGGGCCCAGCCCTTCGCGGTCGGCGCCCCGGCCGCGGCCGCCCTGGCGGCTCTCGCCGAGCCCTTCGGTGCGCCCGCCACGTCGGCGTGCCTGGTCCTGGTCGCCGAGCCTGGTGTCGGCCTGGCCGCCGGTCGAGCTCTCGTAGCCGGACGGCATGATCTCGCCCTTGTTGATCCAGACCTTCACGCCGATCCGACCAGTCGTCGTCTTCGCCTCGGCGAAGCCGTAGTCGATGTCGGCACGGATGGTGTGCAGCGGCACGCGGCCCTCCGAGTAGCTCTCGGAGCGGCTCATCTCGCCGCCGCCGAGCCGCCCACCACACATGACCTTGACACCCTGGGCGCCGGAGCGGATCGCGGAAGCAAGCGAGCGCTTCATCGCGCGCCGGAAGCTGACGCGGTTCTCGAGCTGCTCGGCGATCGACTGGGCGACGAGCTTCGCATCGAGCTCGGGCCGCTTGATCTCGTTGATGTTGATGTGGACGGCCTTGCTCGTCATCCCGTGGATGTCCTTGCGGAGCGCGTCGACCTCGACGCCGGACTTGCCGATCACGATCCCCGGTCGGGCCGTGTAGATGTCGATCGTGATCCGCTGTGCGTCCTTGCGGATCAGGATGTCGGACAGGCCTGCGTGCGCGAGCTTCTTGTAGATGTGCTCGCGGATGCGGACGTCCTCTTGAAGGAAGTCCGCGAAGTCCTTGCTACCCGTGTACCAATTCGACTTCCAGTCGTGGATGACGCCCACGCGCATCCCGCCGGGATGGATCTTCTGACCCACTAGGAATCGGCCTCCTCTTCCTTCTTGCGCGTCGTGCGCCTCGGCTTCGGTTTCTTTTCGGGCTTCGGTTTCTCTTCGGGCTCCGCCTGCGCCGTCGGCTCGGCCTCGGCTTCGGACTCGGGCTCGGCCTCCCCGGCCGGCGCCTCTTCCGCCGTCGTCTCAGGCACTTCCTCGACCACTGCCTCAGGCGCTTCCGCCCCAGGTTCCGGGACCGGTGCGGGCGGCGGAGGCGGCGGCGCGACAGCGCCGTCGGGGCCAGGCACGAGATTGTTGGTGATGTGGCAGGTCGGCCTCTTGATCCGGGCGACGCGGCCGCGCGCGCGGGCGCGCCAGCGCTTCATGACCGGCCCCTCGTCGACGTACGCCGCCGCGACGACGAGCTTGTCGCCGATCAGGCCGTGATTCGCTTCGGCGTTCGCGACCGCGGAGCGCAGGACCTTCTCGATCTCGCGCGCGGCGGCGCGCTGCGTGAAGGCGAGCACCGTTCGCGCCTCCGGGACGCTGCGACCGCGGATGTGCTGCGTGACCAGCCGCGCCTTGCGGGGCGACATGCGCACCCACTTCGCCACGGCGCGGACCTCTTGCGTTTCCACGGCGCTCATCAGCCGCGCTTTACCTCCGTCGTGCGGTCGCCGGAGTGGCCGCGGAAGCTCCGCGTCGGCGCAAACTCGCCGAGCTTGTGGCCGACCATCTGCTCGCTGATGAAGACGGGAACGTGCTTGCGGCCGTCGTGGACCGCGATCGTGTGCCCGACCATCTCGGGGAAGATCGTCGAAGTCCGCGACCAGGTGCGGACCATCTGCTTGCTGCCGGACTCGTTCATGCGAGTGATGCGGCTCATCAGCCGCTCCTCGACGAACGGGCCCTTTTTGCTGGATCTACTCAACCTATTTCTCCATTCCTACGAGCGCAGCGATGTCCAAACCAGCCGTGACGGAAATGCGCAGCATTTTCGTCACCTCTTGTCCTTTCCTCTGCGCCTCGCGCGGACGATCAGCTTGTCGGACTCCTTGTGCTTGCGGCGCGTACGCTTGCCGAGCGTCGGCACACCCCAGGGCGTCACCGGATGGCGGCCGCCCTTCGACTTGCCCTCGCCGCCGCCGTGCGGGTGGTCGACCGGATTCATGGCGGAGCCGCGCACGGTCGGCCGCTTGCCCCTCCAGCGGCTCCGGCCGGCCTTGCCGCCCGTCACGTTCTCGTGATCGACGTTCCCGACCTGGCCGACGGTCGCCCGGCAGGTGAGCGGGACGCGGCGCATCTCGCCCGAGGGCAGGCGCAGGACGCCGTAGCCCTCGTCCTTTGCGACGAGCTGGACACCGGAGCCGGCCGAGCGGGCCATCTTGCCGCCCTGGCCGGGCTTCAGCTCGACGTTGTGGACAAGCGTGCCCGTCGGGATGTTCGCAAGCGGCAGCGCGTTGCCGGGTCGGATGTCGGCACCGGGGCCGGACTCGACCGTCGCGCCTACGCGCAGGCGTGCGGGAGCGAGGATGTACGCCTTCGCGCCGTCGGCGTAGTGAAGCAGGGCAATGCGCGCGGACCGATTCGGGTCGTACTCGATCGCGGCCACCTTCGCAGGGACGCCGTCCCTGGTGCGCTTGAAGTCGATCTGCCGATACAGGCGCTTGTGCCCGCCGCCCTGGTGGCGCCGGGTGATGCGGCCGTGAGAGTTCCGGCCGCCGCTCTTCTTGAGCGGCCCGGTCAGGCTCTTCTCGGGCTCGGTCTTCGTGATCTCCTCGAACGAGGGGACGGACATGAAGCGGCGGCCCGGCGACGTCGGCTTGTACCTGCGGATAGCCACTACGCCTGAGCCCCCTCGAAGATCTCGATCGACTCGCCCGGTTTGATCTGCACGATCGCCTTTTTCCAGCCGGGCTTGCGTCCCTTCACGAGCCCGCGCCGCTTCGGCTTCGAGCGGACCTGGACGATGTTCACGCGCTCGACGTGCACGTCGAACAGCTCTTCGACGGCCTGTCGGACCTGGGTCTTGTGCGCATCGGGGTGAACGCGGAACGAGTAACGATGATGGCTCTCGATCTGCTCGTAGCTCTTCTCCGAAACGACCGGCGCGAGCAAGACCTCGTTGGGATGGAGGCTCATGAGGCCCTCCTCTCGACGGCCTCGAGCGCGGCCTGGCTGACGAGCAGCGAGCGCGCCCAGACGAGCGCGGCCACCTCGACCTCGGCGGGGGTTACGACCTGGATGCCGGCCAGGTTGCGGAACGACTTGACGATCGCGTCCTGGTCCTCCTGGACCACGACGACGAGCGGCCGCTCCTTCCCCCACGAATCCACGAGCTCCGCGGCGTCGCGCGTCGACGGCTCGTCGAACGAGTCGTCGGCGAGCACAGCAAAGGTTCCCTCGTCCGCGTGCGCGGACAGGGCGGCGCGGAACGCGGCCCTCCGCTCCTTGCGGTTGATCTTGTGACCGAAGCTCGTCCGCACCTGGAACGCGGCACCGCCGCCGGTCCAGTGCGGCGCGCGGGTCGTCCCGGCGCGTGCGCGCCCGGTGCCTTTTTGGCGCCAGGGCTTCGAGCGCCCACCGGCGACGAGACCGCGGCTCTTGACCGCGCGGGTCCCGGCCCTGTCGGCACTGAGTTCCGCACGGACGGCCTCGTGGACGAGGTGAGGCTTCACGTCGGCGCCGAAGACACGCTCGTCGAGCGTCAGGTCCTTCGACTTCTTGCCTTCGCCGTCGAGGACAGGTGCTTTAGGCGCCGCCACGCTTCACCTCCTCGCGCACTTCGACGACCAGGGATCCGCTTGCGGATCCCGCCTGGAGGTCGTGCGGGCTTTGCCCGTGCGACCGTCTAAACCCGGCCACAAGGTCAGGAGCCACGCCTGATCTCCTCACGCACCTCGACCAAACCGTTCTTCGGACCGGGCACCGCGCCCTTGACCAGGAGGAGGTTCTGCTCGGCGTCGATGGAGTGGACGGTAAGGCCGACCTGGGTGACGCGCTTGCCACCCAGACGTCCGGCCATCTTGATTCCCTTGAAGACCCGCGAAGGCGTCGCAGACGCGCCGACAGAGCCCGGCTTGCGGACGTTGTGCGAGCCGTGCGTGGTCGGACCGCGCCCGAAGTTGTGGCGCTTGATCGTCCCGGCGAAGCCCTTGCCGATCGAGACGCCCGAGACCTTGATGCGGTCGCCCGGTTCGAAGCTCTCGACGGTCACGGACTCGCCCTCGGTCGCCCCCGTCAGGCCACGGAGCTCCAGAAGATGGCGATGAGGTGCGACGCCGTTCTTTTGGAAGTGACCGAGCTTCGGCTTCGAGAGCCGCTCCTCCGCGACCTCCTCGTAAGCGACCTGCACCGCGTCATAACCGTCGACGCCGGCCTCTTTGACGGAGACCACGGGGCACGGACCGGCCGCGATGACGGTCACGGGCGTCACCTGCCCCGTCTCCTCGTCGAAGACCTGGGTCATGCCCAGCTTCCTGCCGACGATGCCTTTCACAGCTTGATCTCGATGTCGACCCCGGCCGGGAGGTCGAGCCGCATCAGCGAATCGACCGTCTTCGGCGTCGGCGAGTGGATGTCGATCAGCCGCTTGTGGGTGCGGATCTCGAACGCCTCACGCGAGTCCTTGTCCTTGAAGGGGCTGCGGATCACCGTGTAGACGTTCTTCTCCGTCGGAAGGGGCACGGGACCAGTGATGGTGGCACCGGTGCGCTGCGCGGTCTCGACGATCGACTGGGCCGACCGGTCGAGCTGCGTGTGGTCGTACCCCTTCAGACGGATGCGGATTTTCTGCGCCATGCGCTACGCGCTCCAGTTACCTACTTGATGATTTCTGTGACGACACCGGCACCGACAGTCCGGCCGCCCTCGCGGATTGCGAACCGAAGACCCTGGTCCATCGCGATCGGCTGGCCCAGCTCGATCTCCATGTTCGTGTTGTCGCCCGGCATGACCATCTCCTGGCCCTCCGGGAGCTTGATCGACCCCGTCACGTCCGTCGTCCGGAAGTAGAACTGCGGCCGGTAGCCGTTGAAGAACGGCGTGTGGCGGCCGCCCTCTTCCTTCGAGAGCACGTAGACCTCGGCGTTGAAGTGCGTGTGCGGCGTGATCGAGCCCGGCTTCGAGAGCACCTGGCCGCGCTCGACCTCCTCGCGCTTCGTCCCGCGCAGGAGCACGCCGGCGTTGTCGCCGGCCTGGGCGAAGTCCAGCGTCTTGTTGAACATCTCGAGCCCGGTCACGACCGTGCTGGCCGTCTCCGGGTGGATGCCGACGATCTCGACCGTGTCGCCCGAGTTGATCGTGCCCCCCTCGATCCGGCCGGTGACGACCGTGCCGCGGCCCGTGATCGTGAAGACGTCCTCGATCGGCATCAGGAACGGCTTGTCGGTGTCGCGCGTCGGCTCCGGGATGTAGGAGTCGACATGCTGCATCAGCTCGAGGATCTTCGGGGTCCACTCGGGATCGCCCTCGAGCGCCTTCAACGCCGAGACCTGGACGATCGGAATCTCGTCGCCCGGGAACTCATAGTTGGAGAGCAGCTCGCGCACCTCCATCTCGACGAGCTCGAGCAGCTCGGGGTCGTCGACCATGTCCGCCTTGTTGAGCGCGACGACGATCGAAGGCACCTCGACCTGGCGCGCAAGCAGGATGTGCTCGCGCGTCTGCGGCATCGGACCGTCGGCGGCCGACACGACCAGGATCGCGCCGTCCATCTGGGCGGCGCCCGTGATCATGTTCTTGATGTAGTCGGCGTGGCCGGGGCAGTCGACGTGCGCGTAGTGACGGTTCTCCGTCTCGTACTCGACGTGCGACGTGTTGATCGTGATGCCGCGCTGCCGCTCCTCGGGCGCATTGTCGATCGAGTTGAAGTCACGGACCTCGGTACCCGAGACACCCTGCTCGGACAGGACCTTCGAGATTGCGGCGGTAAGGGTCGTCTTGCCGTGGTCGATGTGACCGATCGTGCCGACGTTGAGATGCGGCTTGTTGCGCTCGAACTTCTGCTTTCCCACCTTTTCTCTCTCCTTCTCGTGTCTTCGTTTCTTGGCTCGGTTGTGGTTACCAGGCCGCTAGGCAGTCGTCGGCGAGTCGACGAGCTCGCCTGCGATCGACTGAGGAACCTCCTCGTAGCGATCGAACTGCATCGTGAACGTGGCCCGCCCCTGCGTCGTCGAGCGCAGGTCGGTGGCGTAGCCGAACATCGTTGCCAGTGGGACGCGGGCGCGGATCGCCTGGGCGTTGCCCCGCGGCTCCAGCCCTTCGACGCGGCCCCGGCGCGAGTTGAGATCGCCCATCACGTCGCCGAGGTACTCCTCGGGCGTCACGACCTCGACGGCCATAACGGGTTCGAGAAGCTTCGGTTTGGCTCGCTGCTCGGCGCTCTTGAACGCCATCGAGCCGGCGATCTTGAAGGCCATCTCACTGGAGTCGACGTCGTGGTAGGAGCCATCGATCAGCTCCACCCGGACGTCGACCACCGGATAGCCAGACAGGACGCCCGATTCCATCGCCTCCTGGATGCCGAGGTCGACCGATGGGATGTACTCCTTCGGGATCGCGCCGCCTGTGATCTTGTCGACGAACTCGTAGCCGTCGCCCGGCTCCATCGGCGAGAGATTGATGACGGCATGGCCGAACTGGCCGCGGCCGCCGGTCTGGCGCACGAACCGCCCCTCGATCTTCTCGGCGGGTCGGCTGATCGTCTCGCGATAGGCGACCTGCGGCCGGCCCACGTTCGCGTCCACGTTGAATTCACGGGTGAGGCGGTCGACGATGATCTCGAGGTGGAGCTCGCCCATCCCGGAGATCAGGGTCTGGCCCGTCTCGTCGTCGGTGCGGACGCGGAAGGTCGGATCCTCTTCGGCAAGGCGCTGTAGCCCGGAGCCCAGCTTGTCCTGGTCGCCCTTCGTCTTCGGCTCGATCGCGACCGAGATGACCGGCTCCGGAAAGTCCATCGACTCGAGCCGGATCGGCGCCGTGTCAGTCGCGAGCGTGTCGCCGGTGGTCGTGGACTTGAGCCCGACGGTGGCGGCAATCTCGCCGGCGACGATCTGCTCGCGCTCCTCGCGGTGGTTCGCGTGCATCTGCAGGATCCGGCCGACGCGCTCGGTCTTGCCGGTCGTCGTGTTGACGACTCGGTCGCCGGAGTTGATCTGGCCCGAGTACACACGGATGTACGTGAGCTTCCCGACGTACGGGTCGGACATCACCTTGAACGCCAACGCCGAGAACGGCTCGTCGACCGCCGGCCGCCGCGATAGCTCGTGCTCCGTGCGCGGGTCGATCCCGTGGACCGGCGGCACGTCGAGCGGGCTCGGCAGGTAGTCGACGACCGCGTCGAGGAGCGGCTGGACGCCCTTGTTCTTGAAGGCCGAGCCGGCGAGCACCGGCGTGACGGTGATGTCGAGCGTCGCAGCGCGAAGCGCGCGCTTCAGCATCTCCGGCGTCACAGCGTCCTCGTCGAGCAGGTAGGTCTCGAGCAGCTCGTCGTCGTGGTCGGCGACCGAGTCGATCAGCTGGTGGTGGTACTCCTGCGCCTGTTCGAGCAGCTCCTCCGGAATCTCCTCGACCTCGTAGTTGGTGCCGAGCTCGTCCTGGTAGACGAGCGCGCGCATCTCGACGAGATCGATGACCCCGCGGAAGTGCTCTTCCTGGCCGAGCGGCAACTGGATCGGCACCGGCCGTGCGCCGAGGCGGTCGACCATCGACTGCACCGAGGCGAAGAAGTCCGCGCCGGTGCGGTCCATCTTGTTGATGAAGGCGATACGCGGCACGCGGTAGCGGTCGGCCTGGCGCCAGACCGTCTCGGACTGCGGCTCGACGCCCGCCACCGCGTCGAAGACGGCGATCGCGCCGTCGAGGACGCGCAGGCTTCGCTCCACCTCGACCGTAAAGTCCACGTGCCCGGGCGTATCAATAATGTTGATGCGAAAGTCCCGCCAGAACGCCGTCGTCGCGGCAGACGTGATCGTGATGCCGCGCTCCTGCTCCTGCGCCATCCAGTCCATGACCGCAGCGCCCTCGTGGACCTCGCCCATCTTGTGGGTGCGGCCCGTGTAGTAGAGGATCCGCTCGGTCGTGGTCGTCTTGCCCGCGTCGATGTGGGCCATGATCCCGATGTTGCGGACGCGGTCGAGAGCGACGGCTGCGCTACGCGCCTTATTTTGAACTGTCGACAATTTCTTTCCTTACCACCTGTAGTGCGCGAAGGCCTTGTTGGCCTGCGCCATCCGATAGAGATCGTCCTTGCGCTTGAAAGCGTTTCCCTGCTGGTTCAGCGCATCCAAGATTTCGCCGGCGAGCTTCTCCGACATGTGCTTCTCACGCCGGTCGCGCGAGTAGGTGACGAGCCAGCGCACCGCCAACGTGCGCGCGCGGCGCTGCGGCACCTCGACGGGCACCTGGTAGTTGGCGCCGCCGACACGGCGGGAACGAACCTCGAGCACGGGCGTAATCGTCTTGATCGCCTGCTCTAGCACCTCGACGGGCGGCTTGCCTGTCTGCTCGCCGACGCGGTCGAGCGCGCCGTACACGATCTGTTCGGCCGTGCTCTTCTTCCCGCGCGTCATCACGCGGTTGATCACCTGGCTGACCAGGCGCGAGTTGTGCACTGGGTCCGGCGTCAGCTCGCGGACCGGGATCTCGGCGCGACGCGGCATTACGACCCTCGCTTGGCGCCGTACTTGGAGCGGCCCTTGCGCCGGTCGCCGACGCCGGCGGCGTCGAGCCCGCCGCGGATCACCTTGTACCGGAAGCCCGGCAGGTCGCGGACGCGGCCGCCCCGCACGAGGACGACCGAGTGCTCCTGGAGGTTGTGGCCCTCGCCCGGAATGTAGGCCCCGACCTCCATGCCGTTCGTCAGCCGGACACGGGCGACCTTGCGCAGGGCCGAGTTCGGCTTCTTGGGCGTGGTCGTGTACACGCGCGTGCACACACCGCGCTTCTGCGGCGCCCCACGTAGGGCAGGGGTCTTCACCCGCGGCTTTGGCGCGGTGCGACCCTTGCGCACGAGTTGATTGACGGTCGGCATTTGCTTGTTTCTGCTTCTCCGGGGGGAAGGGCTTACGACACAACAAAGGCTGGCTGCGGGGAGCGCCCCGCGCCAACCGGCCAAGCATGGTAGCGAATCGCTCTCTCGGCCGTCAAACGCGCAAAACCCGCATCGCTGGGTCGATTGCGGTACGCCACGGGCCTGTCGGCCGCCCTGTTTTTATCGCTTTGAAACTATAGGCAACCTGGGATCGGCGGACTACAGTGAGACAGGGCCCGCGTAGCCATGGCTTCAGCGGGGGGACTGGGACTTAGCGTGGAGGGATGGGCGTGAGAGCGGGGTCGCTGTGTCGACGACAGCCGTCTTAGCGATAGTCGCGGGCGCGGCTGCGCTCGTCCTGCTTCTGGTCGTCCTCTGGCTCGTGCGCAACGCGGCCAAGGCACCGAAGGACGACGAACGGCTCGCGGAGCTCGTCTCCGATCTGAACGCCCGCATGGAGTCGATGGTCGGAGAGCTGTCGGCCGCACTCGAGAAGGCCCAGGAGGAGGGCCTGCGCAACCGGATGCTGGGCGAGCTGGCCGGGACGATCGACCTCGACGAGGTGCTGACCCGGACGCTCGACGCCGCGGGCGCGCTACCGGGAGTCGACGCCGCGCTCGCGCGCCTCGACACGACCGGCGAGACGCCGATCGTCGCCACTCTCGGGCTGACGACCGACGAGGCCCAGCGCCAAGCGATCGCCGGACCGCCGGGAGGGCCGGATGCACGGTCGATCTCGCTCGTCTACCAGTACCCGGCGGAGCTGGCCTCGAGCGACGGCCTGACCGGCCTGATCCACTCCGGGTTGGCCGTTCCGATCCCGGGCGAGGGCGGCTCGATCGGCTTCGTCGCGGTCTTCTCGCGCTCACGCTCGCACTCGTGGAGCGATGACGAGGTGCGGGAGCTCGAGCAGCTGGCGCTGAGGGCCGGGCCGGCGATCGAAAACGCGAAGCGATTCCGGGAGGCGCGGCAGCTCGCGGACCTCGACGCGCTCACCGGCCTGCACAATCGCCGCTTCTTCCACGAGACACTCGCCCGCGAGGTTGCGCGGGCGCAGCGCTACGGCCGTCGGCTGGCCCTGATCGTCCTCGACCTCGACGACTTCAAGGCGATCAACGACCGGATCGGCCATCTCTCGGGCGACGCCGTGATCGCCGAGTCGGCCGAGCGGGTTCGCGACGTCGTCCGTTCCGCCGACATCGCCTGCCGCGTCGGCGGGGACGAGTTCGCCGTGATCATGCCCGAGTCGACGCTCGCCGACGCCGACCAGCTCTACCGGCGCCTGCAGGCCGCCGTCTCGGCGCGGCCGGTCGGCCAGGCGGGGCGGCTCTCGTTCTCGGCGGGCGCAGCCGAGCTCCAGCCCGACGACGACCCTACGGGGTTCTTCGAGCGCTCGGACGAGGCGCTCTATCGCGCCAAGGAGCGCGGCAAGGCCCAGGTCGTCGCCTCGAGCGCGACGGGCTAGAAGCCACCGTTTTTTTGGGACAGTCCCCGTTCGGGGACAGTCCCTGCTAGCGGCGCGCCCCGAGGGACGTCGTCGAACCGGCGGCACCGGAGTCGAGCGCCAGGTAGGGCAGGTAATCCGTCAACGGCACGACCTCGACGGCCGGCAGCTGGTCCCGCCAGCAGAGCGTCGCGTTCTGCGCCGAGTTCTCGCGGTCGAGCAGCCAGTTCTGGTAGGCGGTGTCACGCGCCAGCGAGATCAGCGCGGTCACGATCGGCTTCCGCGCCTTCGCGAACGGCAACTCGGCGAGGTCGACCGTCGGCCCGAGGGCCTTCACCTTGAAGACACCGGTCATCGTCCGAAGGGTGATCTGCTTGCCGGCCTTCAGCGCGAAGACCTGCGGAGGCGCGACGGCGCCGAGCGCGAAGCCGCGCTTCGAGTTCGCGAGCCACGGCGCTGCCGGCTTCACCTGAACGAGCCGAACCGGCGCCGCCGCGTAGGTGTCGTAGTACGACTGCACGTCCGCTGCCGACGGGCCCGCAACCCGAAGACGCGACTGGATCACGGCGCGTCGGAGCTCGTCGGCGATGACCCCGCGCGCGATACCCGGCGTCGCCCGGTCGTGCCGCAGCTCGGCCAGGTATGCGGCTCGGCTGCCCCGGAAGTGCAGACCGATCACGGCCTTTTCGGCGTTCAGGACCGCCTTTGTGCTGACGTGCGCGTAGGAGCTCGCGACCGCACGGGCGTACGCAGCGGTGAAGGCGGCCTGGGGGTCCTGCGTCACACGGGAAATCGAGGAGGCGACGTCCCAGCGGACCGGTTTCCCGAAGACCGTGCAGCGCGCGCCCGACGGGAAGACCAGCTGGCCTGACGTCAGGTCCGTGTTCAGCGCAGGCCCGGCCATCCGCGGCGCGTTGCAGAGCGTCGGGTCGCGCGTCCAGAGGTAGACGCATGCGGCGGTCGGCTTGTCCGGATCAGACTCGGCGGGCGTCCACGTCGCCCAGCCCCACGACCAGACGCTCGCGAGCCCCAGCTCCTTCGCCACCGTTCGCGCGCCGAGAGCTTGGAGCTTTGTCACCTCGTACCACTTGGAAGCCGGCTGGAGATGCTCGCGACCTCCCGAACCTGCTGTCGTCTGGAACCCCAGCATGATGCCGAGCTTCGAGGGCGGGATCCCGATCGAGATGAAGTCCTGCGCGCCGCCTCGAAACATCTGCCGGATTGTCCGGCTGCCCTGGATGACACCCAGCTTGTAGACCTTCGGGGCCGGGAAGTAGACCTCCCGAACGATCGACGCGACCTGGGCGACCTGGCGCCACCAATCGGCCGCCTCACCGCCCGTGTACGGGATGCTCGAGACGAGCAGGACCGGCTTCGCCCCGTGCGCCGCGATCGTGCGCAGGTAGAGGAGCACGTTGGCCCGGTACTGGGCGTTGCCGACGCTCCAGGGCGTCAGCGTGCTCGCGCCTTGGAGCTCGTTCTCGGCGATGACGGGATTCGCGCACCCCATCGCGCTCGATGCGTACGTGTAGAACCGGTTGGCGCGGTCGACGACGGCCGCCGGGTCGGCCGGCTCGGTCGGGGTACCGGTGCGGCGGGTGAAGTTGAGGTCGAAGTAGACCGTCTTCGCCCCGCGGGCTCGGATCTGCGGCGGGAAGATGAAGTTGGACGCGGCGTCGACCATTCCGGGCTTCGCGAACTGCTCCCAGAACGGCACCGAACCGTCTGCGAAGTCGATCCAGACGGGTTTCTTCGCCGGCAGCGCGCACGAATCGGTTGCGGCCGCCTTGGGCGCGTCAGGACGGGCCGACGCGGTCAACCCGGCGACGGCGGCGAGCACCAGTAAGAGCGTGACCCTCTTCACGCGCGCGTCTACTAAGTAGCAAGAAACGCGGAGACCCGACTCATGCCGGGCCTCCGCTTTACGTTTCTAGGACTCGTCGAGAGGCGTGTCGACCTCGGGAATCTCCTCGGCCTCCACTTCCTCCTTCGGCGGGTTCTCCTCGCCGAAGTCGGGCGTGCCGCCGAAGTCGAGGCCGAGGCTGGCGAGGCTCGCGCCGTCGCCGCCGTCGCCGCCGATCTCCTGCAGCGCCGCCAGGAGCGCCTCGCGCTCATAGGTCTCGGCCGGGACCTTCTCGGACGGGGAGATCTCGATCGTGCGGTAGCGCTTGAGCCCGGTCGCGGCCGGGATCAGCTTCCCGATGATCACGTTCTCCTTCAGCCCGAGCAGGCGGTCGACCTTGCCCTCGATCGAAGCGTCGGTCAGCACCTTGGTCGTCTCCTGGAAGGACGCCGCCGACAGGAAGGACTCCGTCGCGAGCGAGGCCTTCGTGATCCCGAGGATCAACGGCTCCCATGTCGCCTGCTCCTTCTTCTCCTTCTTGACGCGGGCGTTCTCGCGGTCGAGGACGACCTTGTCCACGAGCTGGCCGGGGAGCAGATCGGTGTCGCCCGCGCTCTCGACGCGCACCTTCTTGAGCATCTGGCGAACGATCAGCTCGATGTGCTTGTCGTGGATGTCGACGCCCTGCGACTTGTAGACCTTCTGCACCTCCTGGACGAGGTACAACTCGGTTGCGGTTTCGCCCTTCAGACGGAGCAGGTCGGCCGGATTGAGCGAGCCCTCGTGGAGGGCGTCGCCCGGCTCGACGACCTGGCCGTCGGCGACGAGCACACGGGTCCGCCGGGGCAGCTGGTAGCTGACCGGCTCCTCCTCGCCCTCGACGAGGATGTCGATCTTCGGGCCGCGGTCGGTGTCCTCGATCTTGACGGGACCGGCGACCTCCGAGAGCTTCGCCGCACCCTTCGGGTTGCGGGCCTCGAAGATCTCGACGACGCGCGGCAGGCCGTGCGTGATGTCCGCGCCGGCCACGCCGCCCGTGTGAAACGTCCGCATCGTCAGCTGGGTGCCGGGCTCGCCGATCGACTGCGCGGCGATGATCCCGACCGCGTCGCCAATCTCCGACAGCCCGCCCGTGGCGAGGAACGTGCCGTAGCAGGCCTGACAGACACCGAACTCGCTCTTGCACTTGAGCACCGAGCGGACCGGCAGCGTTGCGCCCTCAGCGTCCTCGCCGAGGCCCTCGAGCACGTCAAGGAGGAGCGGCATCGTCACGAGCGCGCCCTTCTCGGCCAGCACGGTCTTGCCCGGCCTTCCGGAGGCCAGCGGCTTGTGCACGTCCTCGGCGAGCGTCCGGCCGAGCAGGCTCTTGTTGAGCCCTTCGGGAACCCTGATCGGCAGCGTGATGAAGTCCTTCGTCTTGCAGTTCCCCTCGCGGATGATCACGTCCTGGGAGACGTCGACGAGGCGCCGCGTCAGGTAGCCCGAGTCGGCCGTCCGCAGCGCGGTGTCGGCGAGACCCTTGCGGGCGCCGTGGGTCGAGATGAAGTACTCGAGCACCGACAGGCCCTCCATGAAGTTCGCCTTGATCGGACGCTCGATGATCTCGCCCTTCGGATTCGCCATCAGGCCGCGCATGCCGGCGAGCTGGCGGATCTGCTTGAAGGATCCGCGTGCTCCCGAGTTGGCCATCATGAAGATCGGGTTCAGCTCGTTGAGGTTCTTCTCCATCGCCTCGGCGACGTCTTCCGTCGCCTCGGTCCAGAGGTTGACGATCGACTCGTGGCGCTCTTCTTCGGTGATCAGGCCGCGCTCGTAGAGAGCCTCGACCTCACCGACACGCGTCTCATAGCCGCTCAGGATCTCGTCCTTCGACTCCGGGATGACGATGTCGTTCTTCGAGATCGTCACGCCGGCGTCGGTGGCGTACTTGAACCCGAGGCTCTTGACCGTGTCGAGGACGTCGCCGATCACGTGCGCACCGAAGCGCTCGGCCAGTTCGGAGATGAAGCTGTCCATCTCCTTCTTCGACAGGGTCTTGTTGACGAACGGGTAGTCCACGTTCGCCTCTTCCTCCTCGAGCGCCGCGCGCAGCGACCGCTCGACCTCGAGGTTGAAGATGACGCGGCCCGGCGTGGCGAGCCTGATCTCTCCGTCGTGGCGGAACTCGATCGGCTGCTGGAGATCGACCTGGCCCGACTCCACGGCGCGCTCGACCTCCTCCTCGGAGGCGAAGCGCTTGATCCCGTCGACCTTGAGCTCCTTCGCGAGCTCCTCCGAGGTCGTTGCGGTGAGGTCTCGCTCGGAGTAGGTCAGGTAGTACCCGCCGAGCACCATGTCCTGCGTCGGCGTCGCGAGCGGGCGCCCGTGCGCCGGCGAGAGGATGTTGTTCGCCGAGAGCATCAGGATCCGCGCCTCGGCCTGCGCCTCGGCCGACAGCGGCAGGTGGACCGCCATCTGGTCGCCGTCGAAGTCCGCGTTGAACGCGTGGCAGACGAGCGGGTGAACCTGGATCGCCTTGCCCTCGACGAGCACCGGCTCGAAGGCCTGGATGCCGAGGCGGTGGAGCGTCGGCGCGCGGTTCAGCAGCACCGGGTGCTCGGCGATGACCTCCTCGAGCACGTCCCAGACCTCGGGGACCATCGAGTCGACGTGCTTCTTCGCGGCCTTGATGTTCTGGACCGACTTCCGTTCGACGAGCCGGCTCATGATGAACGGCTTGAAGAGCTCGAGCGCCATCAGCTTCGGCAGGCCGCACTGGTGCAGCTTCAGGTTCGGGCCTGACACGATCACCGAACGGCCCGAGTAGTCGACGCGCTTGCCGAGCAGGTTCTGGCGGAAGCGCCCCTGCTTGCCCTTGAGCATGTCGCTCAGCGACTTCAGCGGCCGGTTCCCCGGGCCCGTCACGGCACGGCCGCGGCGGCCGTTGTCGAAGAGCGCGTCGACGGCCTCCTGCAGCATCCGCTTCTCGTTGTTGACGATGATCTCGGGCGCGCCGAGGTCGAGCAGCCGCTTGAGGCGGTTGTTGCGGTTGATGACGCGGCGATACAGATCGTTGAGGTCGCTCGTCGCGAAGCGCCCGCCGTCGAGCTGGACCATCGGGCGCAGCTCCGGCGGGATCACCGGCACCGCCTCGAGGATCATCCACTCGGGCTTGTTCTCCGACGTCACGAACGCGCTCACGACCTTGAGTCGCTTGATCGCGCGCTGCTGCTTCTGGCCCTTCGAGGTCTTGATCGTCTCGCGAAGCGACTTCGCCTCGGCCTTGAGGTCGAGGTCCTTCAGCAGCTCGCGGATCGCCTCTGCCCCCATGCCCCCGGCGAAGTAGACGCCGAAGCCGTAGGGCGAGCCGAACCGGTCCTTGAGCTCCCGGAAGAGCTGCTCGTCGTTGACGATCTCCTTCGGCTCGAGCTCGCGGAACAGGGTCCAGGTCTCTTCGAGCCGGTTGACCGAGTCGACCGCGGCCTCGCGCGTGTCGTCGCGGCGCGACTCGATGTCCTGGTACATCTCGCGCACCTTCACGAGCCACTGCACGAGCGCGTCGAAGTCCTCCTTCTGGATCTTCCCGTCGGTCTTCAGGCAGAGGTCGCCGACCAGGTCGCGGACTTCGTCGTCGGATGCCGCGGGGTCGGCCGTCTCGAGCGCCTCGCGGAGCAGGCCCTTGCCAAGCCCCCGTGCCTTCTCGAGCTGCTTCTCGTCGACGCCCTTGACGAGCTCGAGGTCGTCCTCGTGGACGGTCCCCTTCTCATCGAAGAGCCCGTCGAGCACGCGGTTGATGTGCTTGGTGACGGCGCCCTTCTTCGAGCCGGTCGCCTTCGCGAGCTCCTTGTACAGCGGGGCCAGCGCCGTCCGAATCTGGACCGCGACGTTCCCAACGGTCTCGAGCTCTTTCGGCGTCAGCTTCCGGTCGTCCCGGATGGCCGCATTGCGGACGAGCTCGCGGAGCTTCTTCGAGTCTTCGGTCGTGATCTGTGGAGCGACCTCGAGGAAGAGGCCGCCGACCAGCTCGCGCGCCTGCTCGAGCGTCGGCAGGCCCTGCTCCTCGGCCCAGTTGGACAGGCCGCGGGCCCAGAAGTCGTCGTCCTCGTCGAAGTTCCGCTCGGCGCCCTTGGTGAAATAGTTGCGCCGCCGCTTCAGCCGATCCTCGAGCGCGGCGAGCTGTTCGTCGCGGTCGACCATGATCTGCTCGGACTCGGCCTTGACCTTGTCCTCGAGATCGTTCAGGTCCTTCTGCCGCGCCTCGCCGTCGACCGAGGTGACGATCGAAGCGGCGAAGTAGAGCACCTTCTCGAGCTCGCGCGGGGCAATGTCGAGCAGGTAGCCGATCCGGCTCGGGACGCCCTTGAAGAACCAGATGTGCGAGACGGGCGCCGCCAGGTCGATGTGGCCCATCCGCTCGCGGCGGACCTTCTGGCGCGTCACCTCGACGCCGCAGCGCTCGCAGATGATGCCCTTGTAGCGGACGCGCTTGTACTTGCCGCAGTAGCACTCCCAGTCCTTCGTCGGACCGAAGATGCGCTCGCAGAAGAGGCCGTCGCGCTCGGGCTTGAGCGTCCGGTAGTTGATGGTCTCCGGCTTCGTCACCTCGCCGGACGACCAGTCGCGAATCTGCTTCGACGAAGCGAGGCCGATTCGAATTGCGTCGAAATCGTTGATGTCGATCAAGTGCGCGTCACTCCGTTCTTTGTCTCAATTTCGTTGCGCGTCATTCCAGGGGCCGTAGGCCGCTCCTTATTCCTCTACGTCTGCGGGCTCACTGAGTGGCCCGGCTGCCTCTTCCGCCTCTTCCGTTGCGATCGCCTCGGGCTCGACCTCGACGTCCGCGAGGTCGCCGAGCGCCTCGTCGGCCGGCACCTTCAGCTCGCCGTCCTGGTCGACGCGCTCCTGGCCCTCCTCGACCTCCTCGGCCGTCGGCTGGCGCGCCGCGGCCCTGAGCGAGCCCGGCGTCAGGTCGATGCCGAGCTCCTCCGCAGCGCGGAGCAGCTCGTCGTCCTCCTCGCGCACCTCGACCTCCTTGCCCTCGTCGGAGAGGACGTGGACGTCGAGCGCGAGGGACTGCATCTCCTTCAGCAGCACCTTGAAGGACTCGGGGATCGACGGCTCGGCGATGTTCTCGCCCTTGACGATCGCCTCGTACGCCTTCACTCGTCCGACCGTGTCGTCGGACTTGATCGTGAGCATCTCCTGCAGCGTGTACGCGGCGCCGTAGGCCTCGAGGGCCCAGACCTCCATCTCGCCGAAGCGCTGGCCGCCGAACTGCGCCTTGCCGCCCAGCGGCTGCTGGGTGACGAGCGAGTACGGGCCGGTCGAGCGCGCGTGGATCTTGTCGTCGACGAGGTGCAGCAGCTTCAGGATGTACATGTAGCCGACCGTGATGGCCTGCTCGTAGGGCGCGCCGTTCTTGCCGTTGAAGAGGCGCACCTTGCCGCTGTTCCGGCGGCCGACCGGCTGCTTCGAGTCGACGACGAACTTGATCGGTGAGTCGGGGTTCTGCTCGACCCACTTCATCAGCGCCTCGTCGACATCGGCCTCGCTGGCGCCGTCGAAGACGGGGGTCGCGATCGGCTGCGCCTCGCCGTCGCCGTTCTCGCTGAAGACACCGCGGGCGGCGGCCCAGCCGAGATGCGTCTCGAGGATCTGACCGATGTTCATCCGGCTCGGCACGCCGAGCGGGTTCAAGACGACGTCGACCGGGGTGCCGTCCTCGAGGAACGGCATGTCCTCCTCCGGCACGATCCGGGCGATCACGCCCTTGTTGCCGTGGCGGCCGGCGAGCTTGTCGCCCTCCGCGATCTTGCGCTTCTTCGCGACGTAGACGCGGACGAGCTCGTTGACACCCGGTGAGAGGTCGTCGCCGGCGTCCCGCGAGAACGTCTTGACGTCGATCACCTTGCCGCCCTCGCCGTGCGGGACCTTCAGCGAGGTGTCGCGGACCTCGCGCGCCTTCTCCTTGAAGATCGCGCGGATCAGCTTCTCCTCCGCAGTCAGCTCGGTCTCGCCCTTCGGCGTCACCTTGCCGACCAGGAGGTCGCCCGAACCAACCTCGGCGCCGATTCGGACGACGCCGCGCTCGTCGAGGTCCTTCAGCGACTCCTCCGAGCGGTTCGGGATGTCGCGCGTGATCTCCTCGTCGCCCAGCTTGGTCGAGCGGGCGTCGATCTCGTACTCGTGGATGTGAATCGAAGAGAGCAGGTCCTCCTTGACCAGCCGCTCCGAGATCACGATCGCGTCCTCGAAGTTGAAGCCCTCGAACGGCATGAACGCGACGAGCAGGTTCGCACCGAGCGCGAGCTCGCCGCTGTCGGTCGAGCTGCCGTCCGCCAGCACCTGTCCCGCGTTGACGCGGTCGCCGAGGCCGACGATCGGCTTCTGGTGGATCAGCGTGCCCTGGTTCGAGCGCATGAACTTGGTCATGTCGTAGGTGTCGTTGCCGTCCTTCGTCTCGACGACGATCTTCTCCGCGTCGACGTCGACGACCGCGCCGGCCGTCTCGGCCAGCACGACGTCCCCGGTGTCGACGGCGGCCCGATACTCGAGGCCGGTGCCGATCAGCGGCGCCTGCGGGATCATCAGCGGCACGGCCTGCCGCTGCATGTTCGCGCCCATCAACGCGCGGTTCGCGTCGTTGTGCTCGAGGAACGGGATCAGCGCCGTCGCGACCGACACGATCTGGGCCGGCGCGACGTCCATGTAGTCGACTTCCTGCGGGCGGGCGGTGACCGCCTCGCCCTCGCGGGAGCGGCAGAGCACCTGCTCGTCTAGGAACCTGCCGGTCTTCTCGTCGAGCGGCGCCGAGGCCTGCGCGATCGTGAACTGCGACTCCTCGGCGGCGTCGAGGTAGATGATCTCGTCGGTCACCCGGCCGTTCTTGACGACGCGGTACGGCGTCTGGATGAAGCCGAATTCCGAGACGGTCGCCATCGAGGCGAGCGAGCCGATCAGGCCGATGTTCGGGCCCTCGGGCGTCTCGATCGGGCACATGCGGCCGTAGTGGGTCGGGTGCACATCGCGCACCTCGATCGGCGCGCGCTCGCGCGTGAGGCCGCCGGCCCCGAGCGCGGAGAGGCGCCGCCGGTGGGTCAACCCGGCGAGCGAGTTCGTCTGGTCCATGAACTGCGAAAGCTGCGACGAGCCGAAGAACTCCTTCAGCGCCGCAACGACCGGGCGGATGTTGATGATCGTCTGCGGCGTGATCGTGTCGACATCCTCAGTGGTCATCCGCTCGCGGACGACGCGCTCCATGCGGTAGAGGCCGACCCGGAACGCCTCCTGGATCAGCTCGCCGACGGTGCGCAGGCGGCGGTTGCCGAAATCCTCGTACTCGTCGAGGTCGTTGCGGATCGGGTCGCGCGTGAGCACGATCGCGTCGGCCGCGTAGTCCTTCGACTCGGGGTCGACGCCGAGCTTGACAGGCAGCTCCACGAGCCTCCGGACGAGCGCCAGGATGTCCTGGGTCGTCAGGACGCGGGTGTCGTCGGGCACGTCGACCTCGAGCCGCTGGTTGAGCTTGTAGCGGCCGACCTTGGTCAGGTCGTAGCGCTTCGGGTCGAAGAAGAGCGCCCGGAGCAGGTTCCGCGCGTTGTCGAGCGTCGGCGGCTCACCGGGGCGCTGCTTCTTGAAGACCTCGATCAGCGCCTCCTCCTCCGTCTCGGAGGGGTCCTTGTCGAGGGTGTTGACGATGTAGACCGAGTTGTCGAAGAGCTTGAGGATCGCCTCGTTCGAGCTCGTGTCCAGCTTGAACCCGGTGGAGGGGTCCTCCTCCGGGAGCGCGCGGAGCAGCGTCGTGATCGGGAGTTTCCGCTTCCGGTCGATGCGGGCATAGACGACGCCCTTCTTGTCGATCTCGAGCTCGAGCCACGAGCCGCGCGAGGGCATCAGGTTGGCGGTGAAGACCTGCTTCGTGGGGTCCTTGGGCTCCATCAGGTAGGCGCCCGGACTGCGGACGAGCTGCGTGACGATCACGCGCTCGGTTCCGTTGATGATGAACGTTCCGAACTCGGTCATCATCGGGAAGTCGCCCATGAACACGTTCTGCTCTCGGATCTCGCCCGTCTCCTTGTTGACGAAGCGGACGGTCATGTTTAGAGGGGCCTGGTAGGTGAGATCCTTCTCCCGGCACTCCTGGATCGAGATCGGCGGCTCGCCGAACGTGTACTCGCCGAACTCGACGGCGAGCGTGCCGGTGTAGTCCTCGATCGGCGAGATGTCGTCGATCGTCTCGCGAAGACCTTCCTGCAGGAACCAGGCGAACGACGCCTTCTGGATGTCGATCAGGTTCGGAAGGTCGAGGACGTGCTTCAGGCGCGAGAAACTCTTCCGCGCGCGAGGCGCGGCAACCCGTGCGGTCAAGTGAGGGTGCCTCCCTTTACGGCTGTGTGTGAACTACGTGGAGAAATGCGGACAGGCGAACCTACGGCGCGACCCACAAAGATAGCGAATGAGGGTGCCCCTACGCAAGCCAAAGCCCAGGGGAGGCGCCCGCCCGCTCAACTATAGAGCATTTTCGGCCCGAGAACGGGTGAGGGCGCCGTTTCGACGCCCTCCCGTAGCCTTTTTAGAGCCCCTAGGCCCCTCTCCGGTCGAAGCCTGTCGACCAGCGAGATCCCGAGCCCGAGCGTTCGCGACGGCGTTCTCGAGTAAGGCGCGGTCCGTCCGTCGAGAGCCCTGAAAGCCGAAAGGCCGCGCGTCGCGCGGCCTTTCGGCATAAGAGCATCCCTATGTGCGCTCTAGCTCTGCTTGGCACCCCTGTCGAACACGAGGCGCGCGGTCAGGTTCGGCAGCGCCGTATGCGACTTCAGCGCCTTTCTGACGTCGGCCCGGCAGGTCTTCGCCGCGATGAGCACTCGGTCGCCCTGCGCGAGCGCGTCGAGCGTCGACGAAGCGCCGGACTTGCGGTAGTGCGTGTTGGCGTCGACGTTCACCGTCACCGGGTTGCCGGCGCTCGCGTAACGGCGGCCGAGCCGGTTCGCGTGCTTGACGGTGAGCATGAACGATGTGTCGCCGGTCGCGGGGTCGTTCGCGAGCGTGCCGGCGAGGAACACCGGGGCCGGGCGGCACGACGGGCCATGCGTACCCGACTTTCCGTGGCCGGGGTCGGCCGTCGCCCCCGATGCGGCGAGCGCCGCAGTCGCGAGTCCGACCGTGACGAGCTTCGTGAGACGCATTCCTTACCTCCAGGGAAGTTGATCGCTGCCTGGGAGGTCGGTCGGAACCCGCTCGGACCGTACGCGAACCCCTGGAAGGAGGTAGTTCTTCTTACAGGGCCTTAACGCAGGGACTGTCCCCGCATGGGGACTGTCCCTTCCCGTCGCCTGACGGCGACGCCTGACTTGTTGACGCCTTACTTGAGCTCTACGACGGCGCCGGCCTCTTCGAGCTGGCCCTTGATCGAGTCGGCCTCTTCCTTGGCGACGCCTTCCTTGACGGGGTTCGGCGCGCCGTCGACGAGGTCCTTTGCCTCCTTGAGGCCGAGGCCGGTGACCGCGCGCACGACCTTGATCACCTGGATCTTCTGCCCGCCGGCCTCGTTGAGGACGACGTCGAACGTGGACTGCTCCTCGGCAGCCGCAGCGCCGTCGCCGCCGGCAGCCGGAGCACCTGCGGCCGCGACCGCGACCGGAGCGGCAGCCGTCACGCCCCACTCCTCCTCGAGCTTGTTCTTGAGCTCGACGAGGTCGAGGACGGTCATGCCGCCGAGCTCCTGGACGAGCTTGTCGGTGTCTGTCTTAGCCATCTGCTTGTTCCTCCTCTGATGAATCGCCCGAAGGCTGATCGCCTTCGGGCGACTGGTTTTCTTCGGTCTCGTTTCCTGTTTCTGTCTCCGTTGCCGCCTCAGCCTTTGGTTCCTCTGGTTCCGCCTCGGGCTCCGGCTCGGGTGGGGTTTCGCCCTGCTCTTCGAGCTGCTTGATGCGCGCGTCGAGCACGTTGACGAGGTCGCGGAGCGGCGCGGTGAAAAGTCCGACGATCGTCGTCAGCGGCGCAGCCACCGCGCCCGCGAGCTGGGCGCGCAGGATGTCGGCCGGCGGCAGCGTCGCGAGCTGCTTGATCTCGGCGTCGCCGACGGTATCGCCCTCGAGCAAGCCGCCGCGAATCACGAGCACGTCGCGGGTCCGCGCCGTGTCGTTCAAGGCCTTGGCCGCCGCGGCGGGGTCGCCGTCGGCGTCGATGAACGCGATCGCGGTCGGGCCGTCGATCAGGTCGAGCAGTGCCTGAACCCCTGCCTGCTCGGCCGCAAGCCGGGTCAGCGTGTTCTTCACGACGGAGAAGCTGGCGCCGGTCTCGAGCAGCTTGGTGCGCAGCTCGTCGATCTCGGGCATCGTGAGCCCGCGGGAGTCGGCGACGAGCAGGTTCGGCGAGCTCTTCAAGCGCTCGGCCAGCTCCCCGACGATCCTTTCCTTGTCCTGTCTCAGCATCGAATCACCTCCTCGAAACACTTCGGGCCCGCCAACGGCGGACCCGACAGAGAAGGCTTCTCGGCTGGGCCGCCTACGCCGGACTTCTGCGCGCGAGCGCGGCCGGCGGTCTGGGGCGACGGGCTGGTTACGCGGTTACGGCTTCTTCTGCCGGTGTCTCCTCGAGCTCCTCGACGATGCCCCTCGTCCGCGCCGGGTCGACGTGGATCCCGGGGCCCATCGTGGTCGTCAGTGTAACTCCGTTGATGTAGCGGCCCTTCGCGGCCGCGGGCTTCGCGCGCAGGATCTCGTCCAGCAGCGCAGCGTAGTTCTCGGCGAGCTGGCGCTCGTCGAAGCTCTTCTTGCCCAGCGGAAGGTGCACGTTCGCGCCACGGTCGGTGCGGTACTCGAGCTTGCCCGCCTTCGCCTCCTGGACCGCCTTCCCCACGTCCATCGTCACGGTGCCCGTCTTCGGGTTCGGCATCTTCCCTCGGGGGCCGAGGATGCGGCCGAGCTTGCCGACGACGCTCATCTGGTCGGGCGTCGCGATCGCTACGTCGAAGTCGTCGAAGCCTTCCTCGATCTGCTTGGCGAGGTCAGCGGTGCCGACGACGTCCGCGCCGGCCTCCTGCGCCTCGCGGGCCTTGTCGCCATCGGCGAAGACGGCGATCCTGGACTCGCGGCCGGTCCCGTGCGGGAGCATCAGCGTTCCTCGGAGTTGCTGCTCGGCGTGCCGGACGTTGAGTCCGAGGTTGAAGTGCACCTCGACCGTCTCGTCGAACTTCTTGTCCGGGAAGCTCTTCAGCTTGCGGATCGCCTCGGCCGGCGAGTAGAGGTGCTCGCGGTCGATCTCGGCGCGGGCGGCGCGGTAATTCTTGCCATGCTGGGTCATAGGTCGGTCTCAACTCCCATCGAACGTGCCGTCCCGGCGACGACCTTCATCGCCTCCTCGACGTCGCGTGCGTTCAAGTCGGGCATCTTCGTCTCGGCGATCTGGCGGACCTGGTCGCGCGTCAGCCGTCCGACCTTCTCGCGGTTCGGTTCGCCTGAGCCCTTCTCGAGCCGCAGCGCCTCCTTGATCAGCACCGCTGCCGGGGGCGTCTTCGTGATGAAGTCGAACGAACGGTCCTCGTAGACCGTGATCTCGACCGGGATGATCCGGCCGTTCTGGTCGGCGGTCTGCGCGTTGAACGCCTTGCAGAACTCCATGATGTTGACGCCGTGCTGGCCGAGCGCAGGCCCGACCGGCGGCGCCGGGTTCGCCTGCCCGCCGGGGATCTGCAGCTTGATCATCGTGAGAACTTTCTTGGCCATCAGTCGATCTTTTTCACCTGATCGAAGCCCAGCTCGAGATTAGTTCGCCGGAGCCAGACCTGAAGTCAGGCACCGGATTTCGTTGAAGTCCCGGTCAATCAATCTTCTTCACCTGATCGAAGCCCAGCTCGACCGGGACTTGGCGCTCGAAGATGTCGACGAGCACCTTCAGCTTCTGCTGGTCGGGATTGACGTCGACGATCTCGCCGTCGAAGTCTGACAGCGGGCCGGAGGTGACCTTCACGGACTCGCCGAGCGAGAACTCGACCTGCGCACGCGGGCGGTCACCCGCGGTCGCGCCCGTGCGGAGGATCCGGTCGACCTCACCCTGCGAGAGCGGCACGGGCTTGGTGCCGGCGCCGACGAAGCCCGTCACGCCGGGCGTGTTCTTCACGACCGTCCAGGCATCGTCGTTGAGGTCCATGTTCACGAGCACGTAGCCGGGCAGGATCCGCTTCTCGGTCTGCACCTTCTGCCCGTCCTTCGTCTCGATCACCTGCTCGGTCGGAACGACGACGCGCCGGAAGCGCGTGTGCTGGTTCATCGAGTCGATCCGGTGCTCGAGGTTCGTCTTGACCTTGTTCTCATGCCCCGAATAGGTGTTGATCGCGTACCACCTGAACATGCTTGATCCCTTACTGCCCGAGGAAGACGTGCTGGACGAGCCGTTTGAAGACGAGGTCGGCGAGCCAGAGATACGTGCCGACGACCGCGCAGGCGATCAGCACGACGGCGACGCCCTGAATCAGCTGCGGCTGGCTCGGCCACTCGACCTTCTTGAGCTCCGCCGCGGACTCGCCGACGAAGCGCCGGAATCCGGACCCGGGTAGGTGGCGCTCGGTCGCGACGGCGGGCGCTTCGGCGGCGCGCATCTGCGTGGGCCGCGCTGCACGCACCTCGCCGCCGTTGCCCTCCTGGCGGACCTGCTCGGCACGGCGCGCCCGCCTCTGCGCACGGGTCTGCTTGGCCACGCTAGCGCGTCTCCCGATGGACGGTGTGATGCCCGCACCAGCGGCAGTACTTGCGCAGCTCGACGCGGTCGGGCGTGTTTCGCTTCGACTTCGTCGACTGGTAGTTCCGCCGCTTGCAGTCCGTGCAAGCGAGGGTGATCGCGTCTCGTACTCCGGTTGCCAAGCTGAGAGCTCCTGGTTGCGTGCGTGGGAACGACCGGAAGGCGTGACCTCCCGGCCGGCGGCTCGATTGTAGCCGACGCAAGTCCGGCCCTCGCCGCGCGAGGGCCATGGCGACTTGCGTCGGGTGTGCCTCTTCGGCAGACGGCGGTGAGCCGCGGCCGCGCATGTCGGCCGCGGCTGCGAGGGGCCCGGAACGCCCGTTGCGCCGCGTCGTCCGGCGGATAGCGGCGGAAGGACTCGAACCTTCGACCTTCGGATTATGATTCCGCTGCTCTAACCAGCTGAGCTACGCCGCCTTGTGGGCGCCAGTTTAGCCCAGCAGTTCTCGCTTGGATTCACCGTCACAGCGCCTGGATAGGCTGCTGTCATGGCCGCTATCGAAGCGGAGAAACTGCGCCGGACCTACAAGTCGACCTCGGGCTTCGTGCGCCGTCGCTCGAAGACGATCGAGGCCGTCCGCGGGATCGACTTCGAGGTCGGCGAGGGCGAGCTGTTCGGACTGCTCGGGCCGAACGGGGCCGGCAAGACGACGACGATCAAGTTGCTCGTGACGCTGCTGATCCCGACCTCGGGGACCGCGCGGGTGCTCGGGCTCGACGTCGTCCGCGACGCCCGCGCGGTGCGGCAGAAGATCGGCTACGTGTTCGGCGGCGAGCGCGGCGCCTACGATCGGCTGAGCGGGCTCGACAACCTCCGATACTTCGCGGAGCTGTACGGAGTTCCGCCGAAGGTGCAGAAGCGGCGGATCCCGGAGCTTCTCGAGCTCGTAGGGCTGACGGGTCGCGAGAAGGACCGCGTTGAGGGCTATTCACGCGGGATGAAGCAGCGCCTCCATATCGCCCGCGGTCTCGTCCACGACCCCCCGGTGGTGGTGCTCGACGAGCCGACGATCGGGCTCGACCCCGTCGGAGCGCGGGAGCTGCGGCACACGATCGCGGAGCTGGCGCGGTCGGGCAAGACCGTGCTGCTGACGACGCACTACATGTACGAGGCCGATGCGCTCTGCGACCGGATCGCCGTGATCGCGCACGGCGAGATCGTCGCGTCCGGGACGCCCGCCGACCTGAAGAGCATCGTCGCCGACCGCACGGTGGTCGAGATCGAGGCCTTCGGCGCCCCGGAGGAGACGATCCGGAGGCTGCGCGAAGCGCCGGGCGTCACGTCTGTCGCGGTCGAGGACAGGGAGCAGGCACAGGTACTCGTAGTCCAATCGCCGCAGGGGCTCGAGCTGACCCAGCAGCTGCTCGGGTATCTAGACGGCGTGCGGGTCGGCCGGGTCGCCGCGCGCGAGCCCACGCTCGAGGACGCCTACGTAAGCCTGGTGACGGACGGCCGATGATTCGGATCGCGCGTCTGCTCTACGTGAGCTGGTTCTTCAACCTGAAGCAGCTGACGCGGTCCGGGCTCTTCATCTTCACGTCGATCGTCGAGCCGCTCATCTTCGCCACGCTCGCCTACTACCTGTTCAAGGCTGGGCAGCGGCCGGGGACGCTGCTTTACGCCTCGCTCTCGGCGGGGTTGATGGGCATCTGGACCTCGACCCTGTTCGGGTCGGGCGGCGTGATCAGCTGGCAGCGCTGGGAAGGGACGCTCGAACCGATCGTGGCGGCACCGCCGCCGCTGATCCTGATCATGTTCCCGCTCACCCTCGCGACGGCAACGATCGGGATCTATTCGCTGACCGCGACGCTCCTCTGGGGGCGGATCGTGTTCGGGATCCCGCTCGAGTTCGCGCACCCGGTCACCTTCGCACTC
Source organism: Gaiellaceae bacterium (assembly GCA_051955535.1). Taxonomy (GTDB): domain Bacteria; phylum Actinomycetota; class Thermoleophilia; order Gaiellales; family Gaiellaceae; genus 13-2-20CM-68-14. The sequence goes on from JBQCGP010000069.1 coordinate 28,985, forward strand.
GCGGTCGGCGTCACCATCCTCTCCCTCGGCGCCCTCGGGATCGTGATCGGCGGCAGCTTCGTGCTCTACCGCGAGGCGAACGCGCTCTCGAACATGCTCGAGTTCCCCGTCTGGATCGTCACCGGCGCGATCGTACCGCTGGCGCTGCTTCCCGGGTGGGTCCACTACATCTCGTGGGTGCTGGCACCGACGTGGGGTTTCCGGGCGATCCGTACCGCCACCTTCGGGGGCAATGCCTGGCCCGCGTTCGGGGTGTTGTTCCTGCTCTTCGTCGTCTACCTCGCCGTCGGGCAGTGGTTCATCGACCAGTTCGAGCGGAGGGCGCGGGAACGCGCAACGCTTTCGTTGGTATGACCGGACCTGTTCCATCAACCGGGTTTAGACGGCCGCGACGGCAAAGCCGCCACGGCCTCCAGGTCGGCATCGCGAGCGATGCCTTACGCGCGACTCTGTCACTCGTATGAGCTCCCTGCGCGTCTTCGTGCTCGGCGGCCTGATGTCCTACCGCGCGCTCTTCAGCTGGCAGTCGCCGCTGTACTACATCCCGACGATGCTCGGGCACCCGCTGTTCCAGGTGCTGTTCTTCGCCTATCTCGGCCGCTTCAGCCACGTTCGCGACGACGCCTTCTTCGTGGTCGGCAACTCGGTTCAGGTCTGTGCGATGGCGGCGGTCTACGGGATGGCGATGACGATCGGCGGCGAGCGCTGGACGCAGACGCTGGCGCCCCTGCTCGCGACGCCCGCCTACCGCCTGCCGCTCTTCCTCGGGCGCGCGCTGCCGCAGATCGTGAACGGCTTCTTCGTCTCGGCCTTTGCCTTCACGGCCGGCTGGCTGCTGCTCGACTTCAACCCGCCCTTGTCGAGCGTTCCGGGCCTGGCGCTGATCGTGCTCGTCTCGACGACGTCCTGCGCCGGCTTCGGGCTGGTCGTCGGTGCGCTCGGGCTGCGGCTCCGCGACGTCTTCACCGTCGCCAACCCCGCCTACTTCCTGATGCTGCTGCTCTGCGGCGTCAACATCCCGCTGTCGGAGCTGCCGAACTGGATGGCAACGATCGGACGCTGCCTGCCGCTGACGCACGGGATCGAAGCGGCGCGCGCTGTCGCCGCCGGCGCCCCGCTCAGCTCCGTCAGCGGCTTGATCTGGCGCGAGGCCGCGATCGGCGTCTGCTACTTCGCGGCCGCGTACGTGCTCATGCGGATCTTCGAGACCGAGGGCCGGCGGCGCGCGTCGCTGGAGCTGGTTTGAGGATCCGCGACCTCAACTGGATGCAGCTCGAGGAGTACCTCGCCCGCGACGACCGGATCGTGCTGCCGATCGGGTCGACGGAGCAGCACGCCTACCTGTCGCTCGAGACCGACAACATCCTCGCCGAGCGGGTCTCGGTCGAGGCCGCGGAGCCGCTCGGCGTCCCCGTACTCCCCGTGCTTCCATACGGGCTGACGGCGATGTTCGCGGCGGCCTACCCGGGGAGCCCGACGCTGACGCTAGAGACGTATACGGCGCTGCTGCGCGAGCTGCTCGACTCGCTCTATGGACAGGGCTTCCGGCGCGTGCTGATCGTGAACGGACACGGCGGCAACATGCCCGCGCAGACGGTCGTGCGGGAGTGGATGGCTCGTGACGAGAGGGCCGGTGGGCAGGCGATCTTCCATTCCTGGTGGGCGGGGCCGAAGGTTCGAGAGGTCGCACTCGCCATCGATCCCGAGTACTCGCATGCGAACTGGGGCGAGAACTTCCCGTGGACGCGCCTGGCCGGTGTGGACATGCCGTCGGAGCCCAAGCCGATGATGGACGAGTCCGCGTACCTGGTCGCAGGACCTGGCCAGCTGAGGCAGGTGATCGGCGACGGCAGCTTCGGCGGTCGCTACCAGCGCGACGACGAGGAGATGCTCCGCATCTGGCAGGCCGGCGTCGAGGAGGTGCGAGGGCTGCTCGAGTCGGGATGGCGGCGCGAGTAGCGCTCGTGGCCGTGCTGGCGCTGACGCCGAGCGCCGGCGGGGCGACGGGGTTCCACGAGCTCGACCGGCTGCCGACGCACCAGAAGCTGATCGCCCTCACCTTCGACGGCGGCGGCGACACCGCGAACGGGACGGCCACCATCCTCCGGACTCTGCGGCGTCGGCGCGTGCCGGCGACCTTCTTCCTCGCCGGCCGCTGGATCCGCCTCCACCCCGCGCTGGCGCGCGCGATCGGCAGTCGCTACCCGATCGGCGACCACACGTACGACCACGCCGACCAGCTCGGGCTCTCCTCCGGGCAGATCCGCGCCGACGTCCGGCGCGGTGCCTGGTGGATCCGCCTCGTGACGGGCCATCGACCGCGGCCGCTGTTCCGGTTCCCGTACGGCGCACGCGACGCCCGGACCACCGCCGTCGTCAGCTCGATGGGCTACGTCTCGGTCCGCTGGACGATCGACACCTGGGGCTGGATGGGGACGTCGGAAGGCCAGTCTGCCGGGACAGTTGTGCGCCGCGTCTCGGACCAGCTCGAGCCGGGTGCGATCGTCCTGATGCACGTCGGCGTCGCGCGCGACGGGTCGCTGCTCGACGCGGAGGCGCTGCCGCGCGTGATCTCGCTCGTCCGGGCACGCGACTACCGCTTCGTCACGCTCGACCGCTTCGTGCACGCTCCGAAATGACCGACCCGATCGCCCTCTTCGGACAGTGGTTCCGTGAGGCCGAAGAAGCCGGGGTCGACGTGCCCGAGACGATGACGCTCGCGACCGCGGACAGCGACGGCGCACCTTCGGCGCGAATGGTGCTGCTGAAGGGCGCCGGCGAGGACGGCTTCGTCTTCTACAGCGGCTACGTCAGCCGCAAGGCCGGCGAGCTCGAGCGAAACCCGCGGGCTGCGCTCGTCCTCTACTGGCGGCCGCTCGGAAAGCAGGTGCGGATCGAGGGCCGGATCGAGCGCGTCTCCGAGGCCGAGTCGGCCGACTACTTCGCAACGCGGCCGCGCGGGAGCCAGCTCGCCGCGTGGGCGTCACAGCAGAGCGAGCCGCTCGCCGGCCGCGAGGAGCTCGACCGGCGCTTCGCGGAGCTCGAGCGGGAGTACGACGGACGCGACGTGCCGCTCCCGCCGCACTGGGGCGGCTTCAGGCTGCGTCCGGACGCGATCGAGTTCTGGCAGCACCGCGACAACCGGCTGCACGACCGCATCCGTTACACGCGCGCGCGCGAGGGCTGGCGCTCCGAGCTGCTCTCGCCTTGACCCGGCAGCTCTCGGTACCGACAATCGCACCAAGCCGGTGAGACTCATCGCCTCAGCCCTCGCCGCGGCGGCAACGCTCTCCTTCCTGGCCGCCGGTTGCGGCAGCTCGCAGTCGGCCGAGGAGAAGTGGGCCGGCTCGGTCTGCAGTTCGGTCGCGACCTGGCAAGACCAGATCAAGAAATCGACAGACAACATCAAGGCCCAGGTTCAGTCGCCGAGCGTCGGAATGGTCGGGAAGATCAAGGGAGAAGTCAGCTCGGCGGTCGACGCGACCGACAACCTGGCCTCCGATCTGAAGGCAAATGGTCCGCCGAACACGCAGGGCAGCACGCAGGCGAAGCAGCAGCTCGAGTCCTTTGCGACCCAGCTCCAGACGACCGCGACGAAGGCCAGGGATTCACTGGAAAGCCTGTCCGGAAGCACGAGTCTGACCGAGCTCGGGCAGAAGCTGGTACCGCTTGCACCGGAGCTCGAGGCTCTCTCAAGCAGCGCAAAGAGCACCCTGGACTCGGTCTCGGCGAGCGGATCGAAGCTGAAGAAGGGCTTCCAGGACGCCAGCGCCTGCAAGCAGTTCCACTGAGCGTAGGGGGCTAGCTAGGGACGAGCGCTTTCTTCTGGGCGGAAATTCGTGCTCACTCGTACTGCAGAGCTTCGAGGACGTTCAGGCGTGCGGAGCGTCTCGCGGGCAGCACTGCTGCGAGCGTTCCGGCGAGTACGGCGATGAGGGCGAAGATGAGCAGCGAGACCAGCGGCAGGTGAAAGCCCACGTCATAGCTGGAGAGGCCGCGGGTCACGAGTGCCGCGAGAAACACGCCGAGCGGAAGTCCGAGCGCGGCGCCGATAAGTGCCGTGATCACGCTTTCATGGCGGACCATGCGCCTCATCTGGATTCGGGTCATGCCGACGGCGCGCAGCATTCCGAGCTCGCGTGTGCGTTCGAACACGGTCAGGATCAGGGTGTTGATCATTCCGAACAGGCTGACGATCACCGAGAGCGCGAGCAGGACGTAGAAGATGTCGAGGATCTGGTTGGCGCTGGCGGCTCGCTTGGATATCCAGGTGGGCGTTGTCTGCACGGTGGTCGCCGGGAACGAGGCGAGCACGTGTTTCAGAGCGGCAGTGGCCGAAGCGCCGGCGCCGCCGCGGACGTCGAGGAACGTAAACGCGTTCTTCGGCTGCGGGAATGTTCGATCGAACGCGGTCTGCGCGATGAGGATGCCGCTGAAGATGCTGTCGATCTTGGGTGGGTTGTAGACGCCCTTGACGACGAACGTGCGCTTGACGGCGACCGCCGTTTCCAGCGTGAGCGGGCTGCCGATCACGAGGTGGTGGGTTTTGGCGTAGCTCCTGTCGACGATGGCGCCGGTGGTTCCGAGTTGCGGCAGCGAGCTGTTGGAGCCGTTCGTCCAGGTGAAGTGATAGACGCGGGCGATCGTCGCCCCGTCGATGCCTGAAACGGAGGCGGTCTTTCCGAAGACGCGCGCCGAGTCGTTGCGGACGCTGGAGGCGACGGTGACGCCGGGAGAGGCCGCAAGCGCTTGACCGGCCGCAGCGGAGAAGAGCCCGTTGTCGGAGTTCGTTCCCGCTGAGACGACATAGTCGGATTTCGCTTGCCGGTTGAGCGCGTCGACGTCGGAGCGCTGCAGCCCTTTGCTGAGCGTGGCCACGAAGGTGACAAGCGCCAGTCCGATCATCAGAGCCGCCGCGGTTGTGGCCGTGCGGCCGGGGTTGCGGACCGAGTTTTCGGCGGCAAGGCGGCCTGCTGCTCCGCCGAAGCGGCGCGCCGGCTGGCCGACTAGCGCGGCCAACGGCCTCACCAACGCGCTGGAGACCATCGCGATGCCGAGGAACAGCAGCAGCGTGCCCGCGCCGAGCGGGATCAGGACGCTCTTGGCACCGCTGCTGGCGAACAGGCCATCGCCGAGCAGCAGCAACGCAAGCAGCACCAGCGCGCCGGCGATGAAGGGTTTGTAGGGCGCCAGCCGCGATTTCGGCAGCACCGCCCCCTCGCGCACCGCGGTGATCGGCGGTATCCGCGTCGCGCGGATCGCGGGCACAACTCCGGCAACCAACGTGATGACCGTGCCGACGAGCAACGAGATCACCACAGTCCTAGACGCCACGACCATGCCCGTCTGGGGAAGGTCGAGTCCGAGCCTGACAAAGACCGCGTTCAGACCCTTCGCGAGCGCGAGCCCGAAGAAGAGGCCGATCACAGAGGCGAGTACGCCGATGACGAGGCTCTCGAGCAGCACGGAGCGAAGCACCTGCCGCCGCGAGGCCCCGAGCGTGCGCAGGGTTGCGAATTCGCGCGCTCGTTGCGCGACGGTGATCGAGATCGTGTTGAAGATGACGAACGCGCCGACAAACAGTGCGATGCCGGCGAAGGCGAGCAGGAACACTCGAAAGACACTGACTCCCTTGGCCGTGTCATTTGCCTCCTTCTTCGCTCGCTGCGCCGGTGTTTGCACTTTCACGGTCGCTGGAAGGAGCGGCCGGATCTCCGCGGCGAGTCGCGTGTCGGAAACACCGGGCTTGGCTGCAGCCGAGATGCTGTCGAATTGGCCGCGCTTGTTCAGGATGACCTGCGCGGCCGGGACGTCGAAGACGGCGCTCGTCGCGCCGCCGATCGAGACGCCGCTGATCTTGGCGATGCCGCTGATCGTGTACAGGCGGGTCGGGCCCTCGGCGGCGGCGCCGATAGCGTCGCCGACCTTGTAATGGTGCTTGGCCGCCGTACCGCTGTCGATCACGATCTGATGCGGTCCGGACGCCCACGTTCCTGCGGTCAGCGTCAGCGGGTTGAAGCGTGTTTGCGCAGGATCGACACCGAAGCCGAACGTCGGCGCGCTGACACCGCCGATCGTCTTGCCATTGCGGTCGATCAGCTTGACTTGGTCGAACAGAAAGCCGCCCGTGGCGGCGGCGACGTCCGGCAGCGCCCGCACCTTGGCGAGCAGCGGCGCCGGCACGGTGGCGTTGCCGCTTGCCGCGCCCTTGACGATCTCCTTGCCGGAGATGATCGCGCTCGAGTTCTTGTACGAACGAGTGAAGACGCCGTTGAACGCCTTCTGAATCGTGTCCGTAAGAACAAAAGTGCCGCTGACCATGGCGACGCCGAGCACGATCGCGAGCGAGGTCAGAATCGCGCGCGTCTTGCGGCCGAGCAGTCCTTTCAAGGCGACAGCCAACATCAGACGCTCAGCTCGTCCATCGCCTCGATGACGGCGTGCGTGTCGCATCCGCCGACGTCTCTGACGATGCGTCCGTCGGCCAGGAACAGGATGCGGTCGGCGATCGCGGCCGCGCGCGGATCGTGCGTGACCATCACTGTCGTCTGGCCATACGCGTCGACCGACTCGCGAAGCAGCTCGAGGATCTCGCCGCTCGTCTTCGAGTCGAGGTTGCCAGTCGGCTCATCGGCGAAGACGACGGTCGGTCGCGAGACGAGCGCACGTGCGATTGCGACCCGCTGCTGCTGGCCACCCGACAGCTCCGCCGGGCGGTGCGCGAGCCGGTCGGCCAGCCCGACCTTCTTCACCAGGTCGTCGAACCAGGCGGACTCGGCCTTCTCGCCCGCGATCGAGAGCGGCAGGACGATGTTTTCGCCTGCGCTCAGCATCGGCAACAGATTGAAGAACTGGAAGACGAAACCGATGTGCTGACGGCGCAGCTTCGTGATCTCGTTGTCGCTTAGCTGACCGAGCTGCGTCCCCGCAAGCACGACGAATCCGGAGGTCGGCCGGTCAAGCGCGGCGAGCAGATGCATCAGCGTCGACTTGCCCGAGCCCGACGGCCCCATCACCGCGGTCAGCTTCCTGGGCGCGATCTCGAGCGATACTTCGCGCAACGCGTCGACAGCAGTCTCGCCCTCGCCGTACCGGCGGCTCAACTCCAGCGCCGCCACCACCGCCTGCGAATCAGCCGGGACAGGGCTGTCAACGGATTCCGCTGCGGGGATGGCAAATGCGTCGGTCATGGTCAGAACCTCCTCCTGGAAAGCTTCGTCGCGGCCGGGTTGCGAGCAGCCTCGACGCAGCCGTCTATCGCGGGTCCTGCCAGTTCGATTCGAGGGTCGCTCGTGGACTGTTGCGAGTTCATGGGCAGGTCTTCCTCCCCCGCCTGCCCGACTCAATCGGTAGTCCACCGATCGTGCGAAACGGATCAGACTCTCACGGCGTGACTCGCGTTGCAAGTCCTAACGACGGCTCAACGTCCGCTCGGAGCGAAGCGATCAGCTACCGACCGAGTCCAGCAACACGAGAATGTCCGAACGACAAGCTCGATGGCCGCCCAGACGTCTCGTCTACTTGACGAGCGCGACCTTCACTTCACGAGCGAAAGCATCTTGAACATCGGCAGGTACATCGAGATGACGATGACGCCGACCATGGCGCCGACCATGATCATCATCAGCGGCTCGATGATCGAGGTCAGCGTCTGGATGGCCGAGTCGACCTCGTCCTCGTAGAAGTCGGCGATCTTCGAGAGCATCTTCTCGAGCTCTCCCGTCTCCTCGCCGATCTTGACCATCTGGCTGACCATCGGCGGAAAGACGTCGTTCTCGATCAGCGGCTGCGCGATCGGGATTCCCTGGTGCACCTTCGCGCGCACGCCTGCGAGCGCGTCCTCGACGACCCAGTTGCCGGCCGTCTGGCCGGTGATCTCGAGCGCCTTGATGATGTCGACGCCGGCCGCGACGAGGGTGGACAGCGTCCGCGAGAAGCGCGCCATCGTCACCTTGAGGACGGTCTCGCCGATCC
>JBQCGP010000070.1:0-10458 GCA_051955535.1 Gaiellaceae bacterium
GCGCCTGATCCTGACTTACGCCCCGCTTGTCAAGTACGTGGCGGGCCGCGTCGGCAGCGGCCTGCCGAGCCATGTCGACGAGAGCGACCTCGTCCAGTACGGGCTGCTCGGGCTGATCGGCGCGATCGAGCGCTACGACCCTGACCGCGATGTCAAGTTCGAGACCTACGCGATCGCCCGGATCAAGGGCTCGATCATCGACGAGCTGCGCGCGATGGATTGGGTGCCCCGCTCCGTGCGCTCCCGTGCGCGCGACATCGAGCGCGCGATCGCCGCGCTCGAAGCCAAGCTCGGGCGCGCGCCGACGGACGAAGAGGTCGCGAAGCAGCTCGGGCTGACCGAGGAGGAGCTCAACGACAGCCTCAGCGAGATCGGCCGCTCGTCGATCGCCGCGCTCGACCAGCTCTGGACGGTCTCCTCGTCCGGCGGCGACCGGATCGCACTGATCGACACGATCGAGGACACCCAGGGTCCCGAGCCGCAGTCGGCGCTCGCCGAGACGGAGATGCGGGAGGCGCTCGGTGAGGCGATCGCGCGGCTCCCGGAGCGGGAGAAGCTCGTCGTCACGCTCTACTACTACGAGGAGCTGACCCTGCGCGAGATCGGCGAAGTGCTAGGCGTCACCGAGTCACGAGTTTCACAGCTACACACGAAGGCGATCCTGCGCCTGAAGGCGCGTTTGGCGGGCTCGCCGGCCCGCGAACCGCTCAATCGCTAACTCTTGTAAGGCCGGTCTAACCCTCGTAAGGCGTATTCGTCTTAGTTGATTGGCTCTCCCAAAAGGGAGTAGTCTCGCTGTGTGGAGAGGGGTCCACACGGTTGGGTCTCAGGATGTGTCTCAAGAAAGGATGGCCTAACGTGAAGCATCGAGCTTTGCTGATCGTGGTCGGACTGATCGGCGCGGGCGCGCTCATCACTTCATTGAGCGTCGCAGTCGCCGGGACAAGCCCGACTAAGCGTTCCGCGGTTACCGCGGCCACGATCTCGCCGCCGGCGGTGCCGAATGCGGCAGCGATCCGCAAGAAGTACCACGGTCAAACGATCACCTTCATCGGCGACAACATCGGTTTGACGCACACGCGCGACCTGAAGTTCGCCGCCAAGTTCACCCACGACACTGGCATCAAGGTCAAGGTCGAGCCACACCCGGCCGCGTCGACCGACGCCTATACGCAGCTGGCGCGGCTCTTCTCGTCCCATTCCTCGAGCGCGGACGTCGTGATGATGGACGTCGTCTGGCCGGGTGCGTTCGCGAAGTACCTTGTCGACTTGAAGCCTTCACTCGGCAAGGCTGCGAAGCAGCATCTCAAGATCCTCGTCGACAACGGGACGGTCGGGGGCAAACTCGTCGGGTTCCCGTGGTTCAGCGACTACGGGATCCTTTACTACCGCACCGACCTGCTGAAGAAGTACGGCTACAAGAGCCCACCGACGACCTGGTCTCAGCTCGGCTCGATGGCGAAGAAGATCCAGGCCGGTGAGCAGAAGTCGAACCCGAACTTCTACGGGTTCGTCTGGCAGGGCCAGGCGTATGAGGGCCTGACGTGCGACGCTCTCGAGTGGATCGCCTCCAGCGGCGGCGGCCACTACATCGACAACGGCAAGGTGACGATCAACAACGCGAAGGCGGCAACGATCCTCAACACGATCCGCGGCTGGGTCGGGACGATCGCACCGCGTGGCGTCACGACTTACCAGGAGACTCAGGCGCTGAATGCGTTCGACGCCGGCGATGCCGCCTTCCTGCGCAACTGGCCCTACGCCTACTCCGTGAGTCAGGGCGCCGGCTCGAAAGTGGCGGGCAAGTTCGGCGTGACTGTGCTGCCGCACAGCGGCAAGAACGCTTCTGTCGCGACCGCCGGCGGCTGGATGCTTGGTGTGTCCAAGTTCTCCAAGCACAAGGGAGCGGCGATCGAATGGATCCGCTACCTGCAGAGCGCGGGCGCCAACAAGTTCACGGCGATCTTCAGCAGCAATCCGCCGACGATCGCATCCGTTGCGCGTAATCCGGCCGTCGTGAAGGCAAATCCGTGGCTGAAGCCCTCGATCGCCAAGGTGCAGCGCGTCGTCCGCCCAACGCGCTACCTGAAGGCGAACTACGTGCAAGGCTCGACGATCATCTTCCAGGGCCTTAACAAGATCGAGAACGGGGCCAACGCGAAGAGTGTGCTGCCGGGCGTTGCTTCACAGTTGAAGCGTCTGCTCAAGCAGTAGGGCTTACAAGGTTCCGAACATCGGGGAGGATGGGAGCGTAAGCTCCCATCCTCTTTCCGAGAGAGGACGATGAACACCACCGAGGCCACCACCGTCGCGCGGCAGCCGAGGGTCAGGCGTCGTCGGTCGACAAAGCTCCAGCGCAGGCAGACGCGCCTTGCATGGATCCTGCTGACGCCGTCGCTCTTGATCGTCGCGCTCGTCGCCTTCTATCCGCTCGGCCGAACCGTCTACCAGAGCTTCACGAACCAGACGTTCCTGGCGCTCGAGCCCACGAAGTGGATCGGGCTGAAGAACTACTTCGGCGCCGCCGGGCTGATCCACGACACCGCCTTCAAGGACTCGATCATCACGACGGTCAAGTTCACCGTCATCACGGTGGGATTCGAGTTTGTCCTCGGGCTGATCATCGCCCTCGTCGTCAACTCGAGCTTCAAGGGCCGGGGCGTGATGCGCGCCGTCATGCTCGTGCCCTGGGCGATCCCGACGGTGATCGCGGCGCAGATGTGGAACTGGATGTACAACGACGTTTACGGCGTCGTCAACGACGGCCTCCAGCGGCTGCACATCATCCACCACCCGGTCGCGTGGACGGCGCAGCCGAACACGGCTCTAGCTTCGGTGGCGGCGGTCGACATCTGGAAGACGACGCCGTTTGTCGCGCTTCTGCTGCTCGCGGGTTTGCAGGTGATCCCGACCGAGCTGTACGAGGCGGCGTCCGTGGACGGGGCGAACAAGTTGCAGCAGTTCTGGCGCATCACAATGCCGTTACTGCGGCCCGCGATCCTTGTGGTGCTGATCTTCCGAACCCTCGACGCGCTACGGGTATTCGACGTCTTCTACGTGCTGCTTGGGCAGTCCGCCGCAACCCAGACGATGGCGATCTACGCCCAATCCCAGATCGTCACCAATAACCAGGTGGGCTACGGGGCGGCAGTCAGTGTCGCGATCTTCCTGATCATCACCGTCTTCGTCGTGATCTACGTGACGGTACTGAAGGTGGAGGAGCAGTGAGCACGGTCGCTGAGCATGCTGCGAGGGTGGAGGCCGGGCCGCGCGTCCTGGTCCGCCGGTGGCTGCGGACTCCCACCGGGCGCTTTGTCCGGCGGCTTCCGTTTTACCTCATCGTGGCACTGATTTTCTTCTATGCGCTCTTCCCGTTCTACTGGGCCTTCAAGTCGGCGTTCACGCCGGACGGCGACCTCTTCAAGACGCCGGTCGAGTACGTGCCGGCCCACCCGACGCTTCATCAGTTCCATGAGGTGCTCAGCAATCACTTCTTCCTGCGCGCGCTGTTGAACTCAACGATCGTCGCCGGCTCCGTCACGCTGCTCGCCCTCGCGGCCGGCTCGCTCGCAGCCTTCGCCCTCGGGCGCTTCCGCTTCCGCGGTCGCAACGCGATGCTCTACCTGATGCTCTCGATGACGATCTTCCCCCAGATCGCGATCCTCGGCGCCCTGTTCACGATGTTCACGGACTTTCACGTCTGGAGGCTCCACCTCCACCTGTACGACACGCTCTACGCGCTGATCGTCAGCTACATGATCTTCACCCTCCCCTTGACGATTTGGGTGCTGACGAGCTTCATGCGCGCGCTCCCGAAGGACCTCGAGGAGGCGGCGTACATCGACGGTGCTACGCCACTCCAGGTGTTCTGGAAGGTTTTGCTCCCGCTCATCGCGCCGGGCCTCGTCACGACGGGTCTGCTCGCATTCATTGCCGCCTGGAACGAATTCCTCTACGCCCTCTCCTTCGAGCAGAGCACCCGCCACTACACGGTGCCACTCGCTCTGGTCAACTTCGTGGGTAAGTCAGGGAGTACCTTCGAGGTCCCCTGGGGTCAGCTGATGGCCGCGACCGTGATCGTGACCGTGCCGCTGATCGTCCTCACCCTTGCGCTGCAGCGGCGGATCCTGGCCGGCCTCACGGCGGGCGCAGTCAAGGGTTAGAGATCCCTAGATCGCGTCTCGCGTCTCGGGATCGAAGAAGTAGAGTCGGCTCGTGTCAACCGCGAGCTCGATGTCCCGGCCGAGCGCAACTCGCGTCTTCGGACTAACCCGGGCGACCAGCCGCGTCGACACATCGGCGTCCTCGCCGAGGCGAATGTCGGCGTCCTCCCCAACGTCCGCTGCGGCCGCACTCGGAACGACCGCGGTCGCCTCCGTGCCGAAATGGACGAGAACCTCTGAGCCGAGCGGCTCGGTGAGGTCGGCCCTGACCTTGATGCGCCGGTCGGCCGGAAGACCGGTCTCGAGACTGGCGTCCTCGAAGTCCTCGGGCCGAATGCCGAGGATGATCTTCTTCCCGACGTAGCTCGTTAGGGTCGACCGGTTGCGTGCGAGCTGATCGTCGACGGCCAGCTTGTGCTCGCCGAGGGTGACTTCGAGATGGCCGTTGCTTTGCGCGAGCTGGGATTCGACGAGATTGATCGAGGGCGACCCGATGAAGCCGGCGACGAACTCGTTGACGGGCTGGTCGTAGAGGACCTGGGGTGTGTCGACCTGGAGCATGTGACCCGCGTTCATGACCGCGACCCGGTCGCCCATCGTCATCGCCTCGACCTGGTCGTGCGTGACGTAGAGCGTCGTCACGCCGAGGCGGCGCTGGAGCTGGTGGATCTCGGCGCGCATCTGGACGCGCAGCTTCGCGTCGAGGTTCGAGAGGGGCTCGTCCATCAGGAAGGCCTGTGGCTCGCGCACGATCGCGCGTCCCATGGCGACGCGCTGGCGCTGCCCGCCCGAGAGCGCACGCGGCTTCCGCTTCAGGAACTCCTCGATCTGGAGGATCCTCGCGGCGCGGCGCACGCGCTCGGTGACCTCGCGCTTCGGCATCTTCCGCAGCTTCAGGCCGAAGGCGAGGTTCTGCTCGACGGTCATGTGCGGGTAGAGCGCGTAGCTCTGGAAGACCATGGCGATGTCCCGTTCCTTCGGCGTCAGATCGTTGACGACCGTGTCGCCGATCCTGATCTGGCCGTTCGTGATCTCCTCGAGCCCGGCCAGCATGCGCAGCGCGGTTGTCTTCCCGCAGCCCGAAGGGCCGACGAGGACCATCAGCTCGCCGTCGCCGATCTCCAGGTTCAGATCGTGGACGGCCTGGGTGCCGTCGGGGTAGATCTTGTCGACCTTGTCGTAGGCGATCTCCGCCAAGCCGCCCTCCTCTGTCGCTGCGAGCTTAACCCGGGTGGGTCTCGATGGAGATCAGTTCGTCGCCCCGTTCGTACGCGATCGTGTCGGCCTCGGAGTCGAGCAGGCGGAAAACGCCGAGGCCTTTGCGGCGCGCGATCAGGCCGCGGTAGTGGTGGAGGAGCGAATCCGGGTCGGCGCGCTGCGCCTCGACGTTCCGTTCCGCGGGGTCGACTGCCGGCAGCCAGGAAACGCCGGTCGTGAAGCCGCCTGTCGGGGTCGCGTCCCACTGCATCGGGTGGCGCATCGGGTCGCGGCCGGCGCGGTCGTAGGGCGGGTCGGCGCCGGGGCCGTTCGCCAGGCCGATCTCGTCGCCCTGGTAGACAAACACCGCGCCGGGAAGCGTGAGCAGGAGCGTCGCGGCCGCCCGGACTTGGTCGGGCCCGAGCCGTGTCGCCAGCCGGTCGAAGTCGTGGTTCGACATCACCCAGGCGACGCGGCCGAGCTCGGCGGCCGGCGCGATCGCCTCACGAAGCCGGCCGGCGTCCCAGGGCGCGAACAGCAGCTCAAAGGCGAAGACGAGGTCGAGCACCTGGAGGTACGGCGGGTACTCGCCGGTCGGCTGGAAGACCTCGCCGACGAGCAGCGCATCCCCGGCGGCCGCCCTGATCGTGCGGAGGGCGTCGATCGCCTCGGGCCGGTGGCCTGAGTAGACGCGCTCGAGCTTCGCGGACTCTGGGCGCAGCGGGAGCGGGAAGTCGCCTTTGGCGGGCGGATCGTCTCGCAGTTGGTCGTCCTTGATCAGCTTGTCGATCGCGTCGAGCCGGAAGCCGTCGACGCCGCGGTCGAGCCAAAAACGCACAATGTCCTGGAAGGCTTCGACGACCGCCGGGTTCCGCCAGTCGAGGTCGGGCTGCTCCGGATAGAAGCTGTGCAGGTACCAGCGGCCGGTGTGCTCGTCGCGGCTCCACGCCGAGCCGCCGAATGCGGAGACCCAGTTGTTGGCCGGCCCGTCGACCGGCGACCAGATGTACCAGTCCGGATGCTGGCGGAACCACGTGTGCTGGATCGAGGTGTGGCAGGGAATCAAGTCGAGCAGGACGCGGAGCCCGCGGTCGTGTGCCGCGGCGACGAGCTCGTCGAGGTCGTCCAGCGTGCCGAACTCGGACGCGACGTCCGTGTAGTCGGAGACGTCGTAGCCGAAGTCGGCGAGGGGAGAGGGGTAGATGGGGGAGAGCCAGAAGGCGTCGACCCCGAGCCAGGCCAGGTAGTCGAGCCGCTCCGTGATCCCGCGCAGATCGCCGACCCCGTCGCCGTTCGAGTCCTGAAACGAGCGCGGGTAGATCTGGTAAACGACCGCGTTGTCCCACCAGGCCACGGCCGCGGAGGATAGAACCCGCCGCGCGAGCCGTGTCCACCGCGTGACGAATCTGTGACTTTCCTTCCACACCCGACCGTTGCAGGCACTCCGGGTGGACAGTCCACTTCGAAGTGCCCAAACCGCTGCGAACGAGCGCTGGCTCGAAGATAAGATCGTCCGCGCCAGCGAACCGAGGAGGAAGCCCGCCACATGCCCGTCGAGCCCGGAAAGATCCGCAACGTCGCCGTCGTCGGTCACCGCTCCACGGGCAAGACCTCGCTCGTCGAGGCGATGCTCTTCCAGGCCGGCGCGATCAACCGGCTCGGCACGATCGAGGCGGGCAACACCACCTCGGACTGGGACGACGACGAACAGAAGCGGCAGATGTCGCTCTCGGCCTCGCTCGCGAATCTCGAGTGGCAGGGCCGCAAGATCAACCTGATCGACACGCCCGGCGACCCCGGGTTCCAGGGCGACATGATCGCCGCGCTCCGCGTTGTCGAGGGCGCGCTCGTCGTCGTCAGCGCCGTGATGGGCATCGAGGTTCAGACGAGCCGCGCCTGGCAGCGCGCCGGCGAGTACGACCTCGCGCGCGTCGTCGTCGTGAACATGCTCGACCGCGAACGGGCCGACTTCTTCCGCACACTCGAGGCGCTGCGCGACCAGCTCTCCGATCGCTGCGTTGCGATCCACCTGCCGATCGGCTTCGAGCACGAGCTGACCGGAGTCGTCGACCTCCTGCACATGAAGGCGTACACGAGCCCGGAGGGCGAGCGTGAGTCCGCGCCGGGCCCGATCCCGGCCGAGCTGGAGAGTCAGGTCGCCGAGTACCGCGAGAAGCTGCTCGACTCGGTCGTCGAGACGGACGAAGCGCTGATGGAGCGCTACCTCGACGGCCAGGCGCTCTCGGACGAAGAGGTCGCCCACGCGCTCAAGGACGCGGTCACGCGCGGCGAGATCTTCCCGGTCGCCTGCGCGGTCGCGACGAAGAACCTCGGCACGACCGCCATCCTCGACCTGCTCGTCGAGGGCGTCCCGTCGCCGGCCAAGAAGCACATCGAGCTCGGCGTCGAGGGCGGCGGCACTGCGGCATTCGTCTTCAAGACCATCGCCGACCCGTTCTCCGGCCGGATCAATTTGTTTCGCGTCGTCTCAGGTGACGTCAGCGCGGACTCGACCCTGTCCAACCACCGAACTCGCGGGAAGGAGCGGATCGGCCAGCTCTTGACGTTGCAAGGGAAAGAGCACAACCCGGAGACCGGCTTCGGCGCCGGCGACATCGGCGCTGTCTCGAAGCTCAAGGACACGACGACAGGCGATCTCCTGCTCGATGCCGAGCGGGAGGTCGAGACGCCGAAGATCGACTTCCCCGAGCCGGTGATGAGCTTCGCCGTCACCCCCAAGGCGAAGGGCGATGAGGAGAAGGTCGGCACGGCGCTCCGCCGCCTGTCGGAGGAGGATCCGACGCTGGTCATCCGCCGGGACCCCCAGACCGGCGAGCAGCTCCTCTCCGGCCTGAGCCAGGTGCACGTCGAGGTCGCCGTCGAGCGCGTCAAGAGCCGCTTCGGCGCCGAGGTCGACCTCCACCAGCCACGAGTCCCGTACCTGGAGACGATTCGCAAGGAGTCGCGCGCGCACGGCCGGTACAAGAAGCAGACCGGCGGCCGTGGACAGTTCGGCGACGCCCACATCGTGCTCGAGCCGCTCGAAGGGCACCAGGGCTACGAGTTCGTCGACGAGATCGTCGGCGGCGTCATCCCTCAGGGCTTTCGGCCGGCGGTCGACAAGGGGATCCAAGAGGCGATGCAGCACGGCGAGCTCGCGGGGGCGCCGGTACAGGGCGTCCGCGTCAGGCTCGTCGACGGCTCTCACCACTCGGTCGACTCCTCCGAGATGGCCTTCAAGATCGCCGGGTCGATGGCGTTCAAGCAGGCCTACGAGCAGGCAGACCCCGTCCTGCTGGAGCCGATCATGGACGTCGAGGTGACCGTTCCGGACGACTCGGTCGGCGCCGTCAACGGCGACCTCAACTCGCGCCGGGGACGCCTCCAGGGCATGGAGCCTGCAGGCGGGATGACGACCATCAAGGCCGAGGTGCCTATGTCCGAGATCCTCACCTACTCGCAGTCGCTGACGTCCCTAACCGGCGGCAGAGGCGACTACCACATGGCCTTCGCGCGCTACGAGGAGGTTCCGGCGCACATCGCGCAGAAGGTGATCGCCGAGGCCAAGAAGGAAAAGGAAGAAGCCGCGGTCTAAGCGCAGGGACAGTCCCTCCTCGACTGGCTCGGTTGCGCGCAAAAGGCCCGCTATAGTCGCCCGGATGCGGATCACGCGGCTCTCCGTGGCTCGCAGCTGCGCGGTATGCGAGCGCACCCTGCTGATGGGCGAGCGGGCGACCCGGTTCACCCCCGACGGGGAGAACTTCGTCGACGTCTGCCCCCTCTGCCAGGACATCGCGCTCGAATACGGCTGGCTGAAGGAAGGCAGCCCGTCGACCCCGACCGTCTCGACCGAACGGCAGCGCCGGCGGCTCAGCCTGGGGAGCTTGTTCGAGGCTCGCAAGGCGGCCGTCGCGGAGGCGCCCGTCGCCGACGAGCCGATCCTGCGCCGCCTCTCCGAGCCGGAGCGCGAGGTCGTCGAGGCGGCAGACCTCTTCAACCAGACCGACTTCCGCCGCACGGTAGCCGGCATCGCCAAGAGCCTCGGGGCGCCGAACACGAGCATCCTCCCCCTATCCGGCGTCAGCGGCGAGGTCGTGATCACCATCGCCTGGGACATCTCCTGGTACCAGTACCGCGTCACCCCCGAGCTCGCGCAGCCCGTCCGGCTCGAGGAACGAGGCCACGAGCTGAGTGAGCTCGACCCGCTCTACAGGGACTGGAATGCCCACCTGGACGAGCACGGCCGGATCGTGCCGAACATCGCCAGGGTCTAGAGAGCACTCCGCCGCCGACACGGACAACACGGGGGATGGCGCTGACTTCCGCCCGACCTACAATCCGACGCAGAATGATCTACTGCGTGATCCCGCGTGAGCTCGCCGACGAGCTGTACGACAAGATGGTCGAGTACTACAAGGACAACCCGAACGTCGAGGTCATAATCGACCGGCGCGAGGGCAGCGACCGGCGCCGCGGCAAGCCGGCCGGCGAGTTCCAGGAAAAGCGCAAGACCAGAGACCGGCGCCGTTCGCACCCGGGCACGTTCCCGGACGTCGATCCGCCGGAAACGGCCTGACGGTCCGTCGCTAGACTCGCGCCCGATGGCAGTCCTCGGCGCGAAAACCTTCAAGAACTACATCGACGGCGAATGGGTCGACGCCGCCTCTGGCGAGACCTTCGAGTCGACCAGCCCCGCGGACGGCGAGACGATCGGGGTCTTCCCGAAATCGGGGCCCGACGACGTCGACACCGCCGTCGCCGCCGCGAAGCGCGCCTACGAGGAGTGGCGGCTCGTCCCGGCCCCGAAGCGCGGTGAGGTTCTCTTTCGCTTCGCGCAGCTCCTCGCGGAGGGCAAGGACGACCTGACCGACCTGATGACCCACGAGATGGGCAAGGTCAAGGCGGAGGCCGCCGGCGACGTCCAGGAAGCGATCGACATGGCCTACTACATGGGCGGCGAGGGCCGGCGCCTCTTCGGCCAAACCACGCCCTCGGAGCTCCGGGACAAGTTCCAGATGTCGGTGCGGATGCCGGTCGGAGTGGTCGGCGCGATCACGCCGTGGAACTTCCCGATCGCGATCCCGTCCTGGAAGACGCT
>JBQCGP010000071.1:0-91082 GCA_051955535.1 Gaiellaceae bacterium
GTCTCGTTCTCCGGCACGGACGGGACTTCCGGGATGGACTCGTGTTCCGCGCCGAAGACGTACTCGAGCCCGGATTCGGCGAGTGCATCGGTCAGCGGTACGTGCACGGACAAGGCCGGCAACGTCGGCACGGCCTCGTTCGGGCTCTCGTACGACGCAACCGCGCCGACGGGCGTGACCGCCGTCCCTGCACGGGCTCCCGACTCGAACGGCTGGTACAACCACGCGCTCGGCGTCTCGTTCACGGGTACCGACGGCACGTCGGGCATCAGCAGCTGCACGCAGACGAGCTACTCGAGCCCCGACAACGGCTCGGCCTCGGTCGCGGGGACGTGCGTCGACGTCGCGGGGAACGTCAGCGCCTCGACCACGTTCGGGCTCCAGTACGACTCGACCGGGCCGTCGGTGACGGCGACTCCCGCCCGCGGGGCCGACGCGAACGGCTGGTACAACCACGCCCTCTCGGTCTCCTACAGCGGTACCGACGCCACCTCCGGCGGGGTTTCGTGCGTGTCCGCGCGTACCTACTCCGGCCCGGATGACGCGGCCGCCTCCGTGACCGGCTCGTGCACCGACAAGGCCGGGAATTCGACCTCGCGGACGTTCGGGCTCAAGTACGACGGAACGGCGCCTTCCGTGAACGCCACCCCGGCCCGCTCGCCGGACTCGAACGGTTGGTACAACCGGCCGCTGAACGTCAGCTTCGCCGGCGCCGATGGAACCTCGGGGCTCGCGTCCTGCACCGGCACCCAGACCTACGACGGTCCCGATAACGGCAGCGCCTCGGTGACAGGATCGTGCCTCGACAACGCCGGCAACGTCGCCACGACCTCCTTGCCGATCAAGTACGACTCGACACCGCCGACGGCGACGGGCAGCGCTGGGCGGAACCCCGATTCAAACGGCTGGTACAACCACGCGGTCTCGATCGGCTTTTCGGGGACCGATGCAACGTCCGGCGTCGACACGTGCACGCAGACCTCGTATTCGGGCCCGGACACGGGCACCGCCTCGGTCAGCGGGACATGTACGGACAAGGCCGGCAACCGCAGCGCCACCTCGACGTTCGGGCTCAAATACGACTCGAACGGCCCTTCCGTGACCGCCAGCCCGGATCGCCAGCCGGATTCGAACGGCTGGTACAACCATGCGCTGACCGTCTCCTTCTCGGGCACGGATGCGACCTCGGGCATGGACTCCTGCGCGACGTCGAAGACGTACTCGGCCCCCGATGACAGCGCCGCGACCGTCAGTGGCACGTGCACGGACAAGGCGGGCAACGTCGGCTCCGTTCTGTTCGGGCTCAAGTACGACTCCACGGCGCCGCTGGTGACGGCGACGCCGGGCCGCTCCGCCGATTCGAACGGCTGGTTCAACCACCCGCTCGCGGTGTCCTTCAGCGGTACCGACGGGATGTCCGGGATCGACTCCTGCGTCGGGCCACAGACCTATTCAGGCCCGGACAACGGCACCGCGTCGGTCAACGGCACGTGCCAGGACAAGGCCGGCAACATCGGCACAGCAGCGTTCCCGCTTGCGTACGACTCGACGGCTCCCGATGCCTCGGCCACGCTTGGCCGCGGCCCCGACGCGAACGGGTGGTACGACAAACCTGTCACCGTCTCGTTCGGGGGGACGGACAGAACGTCGGGGATCGCTTCCTGCACGGCGCAAAAGACGTACACAGGCCCCGACACCGGCAGTGCCGCGGTCAGCGGCTCCTGCACCGACGTAGCCGGCAACGTCGATCCGGCGTCGGCATCTTTCCAGTACGACTCGACCGCCCCGTCTGTCGTGGGGACACCGTCGCGGGCCGCGGACTCGAACGGCTGGTACAACCACCCGCTGACCGTCTCCTTCTCCGGTACGGACGGCACCTCCGGCCTCGGCTCGTGCAGCCAGGCGACGTACAACGGGCCGGACAACGGCACGGCGTCGGTCGGCGGGACCTGTACCGACAAGGCGGGTAACACCGGCTCGGGCTCCTTTGCGCTCAAGTACGACTCCACGGCGCCCACATCGGTCACCGGGACGCCGTCACGCAACCCGGACTCGAACGGCTGGTACAACCACCCGCTCACCGTCCAGTACGGGGGCATCGACCCGATTTCGGGCATCGCTTCCTGCTCGCAGATGCCGTACTCCGGGCCAAGCAGCGGCCTGGCCTCGGTCGGCGGCACATGCACGGACAAGGCCGGAAACACCAGCGCGCCGGTCTCGTCGACATTCCAGTACGACGACACCGGGCCGGCCGTTACGCCAACGCCGTCGCGAGGGCCCGACGCGAACGGCTGGTACAACCATCCGCTCACGGTGTCGTTCTCCGGCACCGATGCCCTCTCAGGCGGCGTGTCCTGTGACGCGCCGGTCACTTACTCCACACCCGATTCGGCGACCGCGTCGCTGGGCGGCTCCTGCTCCGACGCAGCCGGGAACGTGACGTCGGTCGGCTTCCCGCTGAAGTACGACGCGACCAAGCCGGACGTCACCGCGACGGCGGGCCGGGCCGCCGACGCAAACGGTTGGTACAACCACACCCTCGGAATCTCGTTCAGCGGCGGCGACGCTACTTCCGGCGTCGTCTCCTGCACGCCGCAGATCGACTACTCCGGCCCCGACAGCGCAAGCGCCGCGGCCACCGGAACCTGCACCGACAACGCAGGCAACACCGGTAGCGGAACGCTGCAGTTCAAGTACGACGACAACGGCCCGAGCGTCGTCGCCACCCCCTCCCGCCAGCCGGACGCGAACGGCTGGTACAACCAGCCGCTCACCGTCTCCTTCAGCGGCAGCGACGCGATCTCAGGACTCGGCTCCTGCGTCGGGCCGACGACCTACTCCGGCCCGGACAACGGCTCGGCGACCGTCAGCGGCTCTTGCAGCGACCTCGCCGGAAACACGACGCCACGGACGTTCTCGCTTCAGTACGACGCGACGCCGCCGCAGATAACGGGTTCGTCACCGATGCGTCCTCCGGACGCGAACGGGTGGTACAACCATCCGCTCACGATCGCGTTCAACGGGTCGGACGCGACCTCCGGGATCGCGTCCTGCTCGCAGCCGACCTACGACGGCCCGGACGGCGCCGCTGCCTCGGTCGGTGGTACGTGCACCGACAACGCCGGGAACACGAGCGCGCCGGGCTCCGCGTCCTTCCAGTACGACGCGACGCCGCCGACGGTCACCGGCGCCGTGCCGGTTCGGGCGGCCGACCACGACGGCTGGTACACGCACCCGGTCGGCTTCGCCATCACGGGTCAGGACGGCACCTCCGGGCTCGACCAGTGCCCGGCGGCGATGTATTCGGGACCTGACGGCTCCGAGGCCTCCGTGACCGGCGCCTGCTTCGACGTCGCGGGCAACCGCGGCACGCAGACGTTCCCCCTGCAGTACGACGGAACCCCGCCATCGGTCGTCCCCACCCCCGCCCGTGCTCCCGATTCGAACGGTTGGTATAACCATCCCGTGTCGGTCGCGTTCTCGGGCGACGACGCCGTGTCCGGTCTCGACACCTGCTCCGCGCCGGGCACCTACACCGGACCGGACAGCCGCACGGGCTCGCTGACCGGGACTTGCACCGACAAAGCCGGGAACGTCGGCTTCGGCGTCTTCGGGCTCGAGTACGACGCCACGGCTCCACGCTCTGTCGCGGGGACTCCGTCGCGGCCTCCCGACTCGGACGGCTGGTACAACCACGGGCTCACCGTCGGCTTCGCGGGCGTCGACGACATGTCGGGCATCGCAAGCTGCAGCCAGGGCTCATACGGAGGCCCCGACAACGCAAATGCGTCTGTGGGCGGCTCGTGCGTCGACAACGCAGGGAACGTCGGCGCGGCCACGCCTTTCGGCCTCCGGTACGACGCGACGCCGCCGTCCGTGACGGATGTGACCGTGGTGCCGGGCGACCGAACGGCCGTCGTGCGCTGGTCGGTCTCGCGAGACACCACGGACGTGGCCGTGTCGCGCTCGGCCGGCACAAAATCGCAGCCCGTGACCGTCTACCAGGGCACGGACGCCGCTTACACGGATCACGGACTGACCGACGGCATCCGCTACCGCTACACGGTCACCGCCTTCGATGCTGCGGGCAACACGGCTGCGAACTCTGCAGAGGCGACGCCGACGGCGCCGTTGTACTCGCCGCCCGCCGGGGCGCGGCTCACCGGGCCGCCGCGCCTGGCGTGGAAGCCGACCGCAAAGGCGCGCTACTACAACGTCCAGGTCTGGCGGGGCCGGAAGATCTTCAGCGCCTGGCCGACGAAGACAAGCTTGCGCCTGCCGCGCGTATGGAAGTTCAAGGGTCGGCGATATCGGCTCGCTCCGGGGCGGTATCGCTGGTACGTCTGGCCCGGCTTCGGCGCCCGAAGCGTGAAGCGGTACGGAAGCATGCTCGGCTCGAGCTCTTTCGTGATCGTCGCGCGCTGAGCCTGGCGCAGCTAGCTCTCGCCGTCGTTCCTCAACACGCGTTGGAGTCGTCGCGCAAGCGCTTGCCGTTCGAGTCGTCTCCCAAGGTCGTCGGTGAGTTTGCGACGTAGTTCTTCGTCGAGGTGCTCGATAACAGCGGCGGACTCGCGTTGGCGCTCGAACTCGGCTGTCGCGGCGACTCGGCTTTCGATCGGATGACCGGTCGCGAACACGCGGCCTCCGCGTGCGTCGTACTCGGCGAGGGTCGCGTTGACAAGCTCGGAGCAGCCGCACCCACATAACCAGCCGACCGCGTGTTGGTTTGCTCGAAGGTCGAAGCGATCGGCAACCCGGCGGATTTCGTCATTGACGACGTGCGCTAGGGCAACGCGCTCCATGACACGAAGATGACGTCAGTTCTGTGGGCGTGGCGTGTGCATTGTGTGTGCAGGCGCCCACGAACGAGGAAGCGGAGTCTCTACGTCGCTCGGAGGGAAGGGACTGTCCCCAACGGGGACTGTCCCATCAAACGGTTATTGGGACAGACCCTGCGGGGTCAGTCCGTGCGTTCCACGTCAGGGGCGGTTTGTTAGGACGACCCCTGCGGAGGCAGTCCCTGCGTCGTTCAGATCGCGCGGCGGAGGAGCCGCACGGACGCGGACAAGAACCCGACCTCGCCGAGGACGATCAGGAGCAGGATCGCGCCGCCGAGCATCAGCAGGCCCTGGTCGGGCGACGAGGCGGCACTCGATACGTCGACCGCTCGCACGTCCCCGGCGAGGTGGCCGAAGGTCAGCGCACCGAAGACACGGCCTGCTCG
This sequence comes from Gaiellaceae bacterium, assembly GCA_051955535.1. Classification (GTDB taxonomy): domain Bacteria; phylum Actinomycetota; class Thermoleophilia; order Gaiellales; family Gaiellaceae; genus 13-2-20CM-68-14. The sequence goes on from JBQCGP010000071.1 coordinate 5,225, forward strand.
TCGCAAGACAGACGGGGGCGGGGGTGGAGGAGATACGTGGCGAGCGACGGGGCGGTGCGTCACGGGCGCGGTAGCTCGCGCCGAGGCCTGGTGGTGACTCGGGGTCGCTGAGGGCTGGTCGGCAGACTGCGTGACAGACGGCGTCAGGGGCTGGGAAGGCGAAGACGCCTGGGTGACCGTGCGTGCCGGAGCCGGCTTCGCCTGCGGTGCCGGGTCGGGTGCAGGCCCGCTCGAGTGCCTTGGAGCCGGGTCAGGCGATTGGCCACCCGCAACCGCGGGTGCCGCGAAGGTTGCAGCGAAAGCAAGGCACGCAGCGGTGACGAGCGCCCGACGGGGCTCGATCAGATTGAACGTACGTGACCCTCGCTCTCCTAACACATCTCCCCCGACGGTCAACTGGGATGGTCTTCCATCTAGGCCCACGTGTCAAACCAGGCGACCGGTCGGCTCAGAGCCGCAGCGGCCGACGGACACTGCGACGGAACCTCGTGCTCCAGAACCAAATGGCGAGGAACCCGACGTAGGCAAGGCCGAACAGCATCCCGAGCTGCAGCATCGCCCGAGTGTTCTTGAGCGGCCGGTCGGGCAACGGGGCCACGGCCGCCTGGCGAACAATGGCCCGAGCGGGCTTCGGCGCGACAAGCCCGTGGCGTGCCGGCCGCAAAGCAGGCGCCGTTCGGGGCGATTTCGCGGAATGTCGTGTGATTGATACTGAATCGACCTTCTGCGGAGCACTTGATCGTCGAATCTGCAACGAGATCGAACGCGAGATCTGTTGGTGCTTCGTTACAACGGAAGATGCGGTTACAGAACGGTTTTGAGAACCTGATACTACGGGTTGCGGATTACGTGATACCGAAATATCACTCGATTGATGCATTGCAATTGCGTGCGTCAAGATGTGAATCGACGCCGGCGTAGACGGCGCGAGGGCTGCAGCCCGGGGCGAGGCCTTCTCGACGGCAACGGCGCGAGCGGCTGCCGAAAGCCGCATGGCTACCCGGGCCTGGGCGGCGTCAGATACGGGTACCAGGGCGCGCAGGCGCTGTGCCGCGGGTGCTGGATCTGCCGCCAACCTCGCTGCGATCGCACGTACGTTCGTGCCGGTGAAAGCCGGAGCCGTCGAAATGGCTGTACCAGCGTGATACTGCGGGGTCTGCGGCTGGTGATACTGCGCCGGTTCCGCGCCGACCGACACGGATGCCGCGTCAGTCGCAGCGGATTGGGCTGCGATTACGGCGTCCGTGGCGGCCGGCGCGGCTGTCCCGGCGTCTCCCGCGGGGTAGGTTGCTGCGGCTGCGGGAGAAACGGTGTCGGCGGAGTCTGCTCGCGCCGTGGGCGCGAAGGCCCCGTACGCGGCGAACGCGGCCGCGACCACGGCGGCACCGCCGACAAAGCGCAGACGGCCGATGCGAGATTCGCGATCTCTGATCGGGATTCGATCCGGTACCTGCGTCACTTCTCCGATAAAAGGTAAGTACCCAAACGCGCACTCTGCGAACCCACGAATTCATTCGAAAGAAAAAAATTCGGTTCGAATTTGCGTTCCGGGAAAAGTGCACCTATTATCGGCCGAGGGAGGTTGCGCTCGGTGACCGTTGCGATTGGATCGACAAAGGAAAGTGCTCGACAGACGTTTGATCCACCGCTCTCGGTCCGCCGGCGGATCGGTACGGCGCCCGGAAGTCTTCGTGATGCCCCAGACGGCGACGCTCCCACCGGGTGCCGACCGAGTCCGTTCCGTAGCTCTCCCAGGCAGGCCCGCTCGCGCTCGCTGCTGCGCGACTACCGCGAGCGCGGCGACCGGTCGGCGCGCGAGCGCCTGATTGCGCAGTACCTGCCGCTCGTCAGGGGGCTCGCTCGACGCTACGCAGGTCGCGGCGAGCAGCTCGACGACCTCGTCCAGGTCGGGGCGATCGGCCTCATGAAGGCGATCGAACGGTTCGACCCCAACCGCGGGGTCGACCTACCGGCGTTCGCGGTCCCAACGATCTCCGGCGAGATCCAGCGGCACCTGCGCGATCGCGTCGCGCCGATCAGGATGCCGCGTCGTGAGGGCGGAGCTGCAGCCGACCCGCCGCCCTCCGTGGAGTCGCTGTCCCGCGGCAGGGGCGACGATGAGGCCCCCGCGCTGCCCGGCGTGCTCGAGCCCGGGTTCGAGCTCGGAGAGGACCGGGCGGCTCTCGAACGGGCATTTCGCGTGCTCGATCCTCGCGAGCGCCGGGTGCTCCAGCTCAGTTTCTTCGCGGAGCTGCCGCAGTCGAGGATCGGCAAGGAGCTCGGCATCTCGCAGATCCACGTGTCGAGGGTGTCCCGCCGGGCGCTGGAAAAGCTTCGGGCGGAGTTGGAGGCGGGCTAGGGGTTGTCATGGCTGTAAGCACTAAAGTTCGCAAGCGTGGACGCCGGTATCAGCAGCGGCGGCGCGCGCAGCGCCGCCGAGTCGTGACGCCCTCCGGGCGCGGTCGCACGAAGGCTTCGGAGCCGGACCGCGCCGTCGAGCGGTACCTCGGCCTGCCGTACCACGTCACGCTCGTTCGTGACGGCGACGGCGAGGACGGCCCTTGGGTCGCACAGGTCGAAGAGCTCGCGGGCTGCACGAGCCGCGCGGAGACGGCCGAGCAGGCCACCAGCGGGATCCAGCAGGCTATGTCCGACTGGATCTCCGAGGCCCTGCGCGAGGGTCGGGAGGTTCCCGAACCGAAGCCCGTCGACGAGCACAGCGGGCGCTTGCTGCTGCGGATGCCACGGACGCTGCACGCGGAGCTGACGCGCCTCGCCGAGCGCGAGGGCATCAGCCTCAATCAGTTCATCACCGACGCGCTTGCGAGCGCCGTCGGCTGGCGGCTCGCGCGCTCCGCGGGCCGCACGGCGACGGGCTCGTTGAATCAGGTGCCCGGCGCGGAGGCGCTGACGCCTGAGCAGCAAGCCGAGCCGGACAGCGAGGAACGGCGCTCGCGGCGGCTCGTGATCACCCTGCTCGGTGCGAACCTCGTCGTTCTCGCGATCGCAGCAATCGTGGCCGCCATCGTCCTCGTCATGGCTGTCCGGTAGCCGCCGGGTCAGTGTCCGCGACAGGTCGCGTAACTCGCGTTGTCGACCAGGAGGTTCCGGCGCGGCGTGGCGAGGCTACCGTCGTCGCGCTTGCCCGCGGTCTCGCCGACCAGGTCGCCGCCGCTCCCACAGCCCCGGTTGCTCTGCACGACGTTGCCGGACGAGCCCTGCAGCTGAATGGCGGGCCGCTGTCCGTTGACGAACGCGTTGCGCGCGATGTGGTTGCCGTCGCTGCCGACGCCTACGAAGATGCCGGCCCGGCGCGCGCCGACGATCCGGTTGTCGCTGAAGGTGTTCTGGCGCGAGCCGACGCCGCCGTACCACCACTCGACGTTGATCCCGGCGGGCGAGCCGCTGACGACGTTGCGGGCGATCAGCGAGTTGTTCGTCGAGTGCTCGAGGTAGATGCCCGTCCGGGTCCCACGGACGACGTTGTCGACGACGGTGGTCCGGGTCGACGAGCCCACGGTCTCGATCCCGTCCCAGCGGGCGCGAAGGATCGTGTTGCCGATGATCGCCGCCTGGACGCCGCCGGTCCAGATGCCACCTTCCTCCGTGCCGCACCGTGGCGCGGATGCGCTCGTGTAGCAAGCGTTCCGCGCGGGATCGCGGATGTCCGTGATCACGTTGTCGAGGGCGAGGTCGTGGAGGGCGGCGGAGGCACGTCCGTACTGCTTCTGGCCGAGCAGGATCCCGAAGGAGCGGAAGCCGCGGATGCGCGTGCGGATGACGCTCGTTTCGCGCGATTTGTCCGACCCGAGCGAGAAGACGCCCGCGTTTCCGGTTCCGCCGCCGTCGATGACGGAGTCCTGAACCGAGACCTCCGAGTAGGCGCCCCAGACGTCGACGCCGTTCTGGCGCACGCGTCTGAGGCGGAGGCGCTGCAAGCGCACGTCACGCGAGCCGTCGAACACCGCGACCGCGTTCCCGCCGCCCGGGCCTGGGCCGCCACCGTCGACCGTCAGGTTGGCGATCCTGACGTGGTCGCCCTTCGCGACGAGGATTGCGAAGTATCCCGAGTTGCTCGGGCTGATCACGGTACTCGGCCCCGAGCCGACCAGGCGGGCGCTCGTCCCCAGCACGACGTTGTCGAGGCGATAACGGCCCGGGGCGAGCCTCACGGTGACGTTCCCGCGACGCAGGGCACGGAGCGCGTCCGCGAGACCCGACCCCGGCGAGGCCTCCACGGGGCGATCACCGCCGCTCGTGACGATGGTGGCCACGGGGCTCGAGGCGCGGCGGCCGAGGTTGTCGACCGCGACGACGCGGACTGTGTGCCGGCCGCCGCCGATGAGCGCCGGGTTGAGGCCGAGAGAGTACGGCGCCGTCGTATCCGAGCCCCGCGGCGCCCCGTCGAGGAAGAAAGTCACGGCCGCGATCCGCGCACCCGGGTCTTGGGCTTTAGCGGCCAGGGTGACGGGGCCGGCGACGTTGCCGGTCGGCCCGTTGTAGGTCACCCGCGGCCCGCCGGAGGGCGCGGCGGCGGAGGCCGATCCGGCGATCGACAGGCAGAGAAGCAGGCTCGGCGCCCAACGCTTGACCACCACTGTCCTCAACTCACGGCGCGTCCCGGAAATCGGGTTCGCAGTCGATCATACGTCCGCACGGGAGGTTCGGATCGATGACGACGACACCCTCGAACCACGTGTACCGCGCGAACGGAGGCGAGCTTGCACTCCGCGCGCCCGCCCAAGACGTCCCCCCCGACGAGCCCGTCGAGGCTCGCCGGTACGTCGACGCTTTCCGTCGGAGCTGGCCGCTGGTCCTGTTGATCGTGGTCCCGCTCACCGTCCTCGTCTTCGTCGTCTCGGCGATGTTTCCCAAGACGTACAGCTCGAGCGCGAAGCTCGTGCTCGACACGACTGCCAACCCGCTGCAGGCTTCCGACGCCGCTTCGGTTCAGCGCCGGCTGTCGACGATCCAGGTCCTGCTGACGACGCGGGACGTCTTCGCCCGCGCCGCGCGGCGATTGCCCGGGGAGACCGCGGCGTCGGTTCAGAGCAAGGTGAGCTCGTCCGTCGACCCGTCCGCAAACGTGATCACGCTCGCCGCCACGGACAGCACGGCCCGAGGAGCGGCGCGAATCGCGAATGCCGTCGCCTCCACGTTCCTCGCCGAACAGCGGGTTATCCAGCAGCAACAGCTCACGCGAGAACGGGCGAGCTTGCTCCAGGCGCTCGACAAGTTGCGCGGCACGCCCGGGGCTCGCGCTCAGCGGGTCGCGATCCAGAACCAGCTCGCGCAGCTGAACGTGAGCGCGGCGAGCAGCAGGCCCGAGCTTGCCCTTGCGGAGGCAGCCCAGCCCTCGTCGCGGCCCGCCTCGCCGCATCCGGTTCGAAATGCCTTCTTCGGTCTCTTCGCGGCGCTGTTCGTCGCTGCGCTGGTCGTCCTCGGGCGGGCGCAGTTCGCGCCACGGTTGAGCGGCGCGCGCGAGGTGCGCCGCCTGCTCGACGTGCCCGTGCTCGCGGAGGTTCCGCTTGGGCGGCGCAGCAGCTTCGGCCGTGGCCCGCGGACGCTGAGCGGCGCCGAGTACGAGGCCTATCAGACGCTGCACGCCGCCCTGAAGATGCAGCTGCCGCCGACGCAGCAGCAGATCGTGCTCGTGACGAGCGCGCTCCACGGCGAGGGCAAGACCGAGGTCACCGCCGGGCTCGGCCTCGCGCTTTCGCAGGCGGGGCTGCGCACCTGGCTCGTCTCCGCCGACATGCGTTGGCCTCGCCTGCACGAGCTCTTCGACGTTGACCTGTCCCCTGGGCTCGCCGAGGTGCTCGCCGGCGCACACGTCTACCGCGACGGCGTGCCCGATCAGCTGGCGCCCGACCACCCGGTCCAGTTCCGCGCCGACACGGGGCGGGGCAGCCTGCACGTGCTCGCGAGCGGCAGCAAGCCACGCGATCCGGCGAAGCTGCTCGCGAGCGACGCGCTCGACACCTTCTTCGACCAGATCAAGCGCTCGGACTACGACTACGTGCTGCTGGACGGGCCGCCGCTCATCGGGTTGGTCGACAGTCAGGTGCTCGCCCAGCGGGTCGACGGCGTGATCTTGGTCGCGAGGCCCGAGAAGCTGATGCCTGCGAACTTGATCGACATGCGCGACCTGCTCGCCCGCCTCCAGGTGCATCCGCTCGGGGCCGTCGTGGTCGGGTCGCAGGTGACCCCGTCGGCGTACGTCCGCTCGTAGCGCGCTCGTCGTGACGGGTCGCGTCGCCACCCTGCAGCAGCTCGGCACCCGAGGCCGCCCGCCGCCGGTCGGGCGCGCACTCGGGATGCTCGGCGTCGCGGCCGCGCTCGGGCTCTTCGCGATGGCTACGGCCGTCGTGCTCTCGCGCCATCCCCTGCCGTCGTCGGCGGTGGCCGCGTTCGGAATCGCGCTGCTCGGGACGCTCGCACTCGTTCTCCGCAGCTACGACGGCGCCGTCGCGCTCGGGGTCCTGCTGACCGCGTTCGTCTGGTTCGAGCCGTCGCCTCCCGACCTCGTCTTCGGCGTCGTGATCGCCGTCGCGCTCGTCACCGGCCGCTTCACCCTGAGCAGGATCCCGCTCGCGGTCGGAGCGCTGCTCGGGGCCTTTCTCGCCCTGAACCTCTTCGCCTCCGTCGACGTTGTCGACGCACAGCGCGCGGCTTTCTTCTTCGCGATCACGCTCTATCTTGCGATCTTCGCGGTCTGGCTCGCCGCCTACGTGGACTCGACTCAGCGTGCGCGGCTCGTCGTGAAGGCGTACCTGACGGCCGCCGTTCTCTCGGCAGTGCTGGCGACGCTGGCGCTTTACGTCCACTTCCCGGGTCACAACTCGCTCGTCATGGGCCCCCGGGCGAAGGGTCTGTTCAAGGACCCGAACGTCTACGGCGCGTTCCTCGTCCCGGCGGCACTGATCCTGCTCGAGGAGATCGTTCGGCCGCGACTGCTGCGGCTCCGAGGCCCGTCGAAGCTCGCGCTCGTTTCGGTGGTGACGGTCGGGATCCTCTTCTCGTTCTCTCGCGCCGCCTGGCTGAACGCCGCAGTGGGCGTGGTCGTGATGCTGACGGTGCTTGCGCTGCGGCGCGGCGGCGGCAAGCGGGCAATCGCAGTCGTCGCCGTGGTCCTGACTGCCACCGCGGGCCTGTTCGTCACGGTGGCCGTGACCTCGTCGTTGAACTTCCTCGAGCAGCGCGCCCACTTTCAGAGCTATGACGTGCAGCGGTTCGGCGCGCAGCTGTCCGGAGTCGAGTACGCCGTCCGCTACCCACTTGGGATCGGCCCGGGCCAGTTCGAGCTCTTCTCGCCGGTATCGGCGCACAGCACGTACGTCCGCGCGCTGGCCGAGGAAGGCATGCTCGGCCTGCTGCTGCTGCTCGGGCTGATGGTTTGCACGCTCTTCCTCGCCGTCCGCAATGCGGAAGCCGGCCGCGACACCTACGGGATCGGCTCGGCCGCGCTGCTTGCCGCGTGGTGCGGCCTCCTCGCGAACAGCGTCTTCATCGACACGTTGCACTGGCGCCACCTCTGGCTCGTCGCCGCGCTGATCTGGGCGGGCGCCGCACGGCCGTTATGGAAACGACGGTAGGACGCTCTCCGCCGCCCGCGGCGGCTGCGCGCGCCGATCGCAACGGCCGCGCGCGCGTCTTCGTGCTCGTGACGCTCGGCGAGGTCGGGGGCGCTCAGGGATACGTCGCCTCGCTTCTGCCCGCGCTCGCCGGCGAGTACGACGTCGTTGTCGGTGCACACGGCGGGGCCTTCGTCCGCGAGGCGGCGGAACGCTCGGGCATCGAGTTCGTGCACCTCGAGCAGCTCCGTCGACCGATCAGCCCCTGGCGAGACCTGCGCAGCTTCGCGGAGCTCTACCGGCTGCTGCGGCGGCAGCGGCCCGACGTCCTGCACGCCAGCAGCTCGAAGGCAGGCGTGATCGGCCGCCTCGCCGCCGTCGCCGCCCGAGTGCCGGTCCGCGTCTTCACCGTCCACGGCTGGGCGTTCAGCGCCCACTCGGGAGCCGCCTCCGCCCTCTACCGCTGGGCGGACAGGATTGCCGGCCGCGCGACGACGGCCACGATCTGCGTCTCGCAGCGCGAGCGCGCCGACGGTCTGCGCGCGCGGACCTGCCGCGCCGACCGCACGGTGGTCATTCCGAACGGGGTCGAGGTCGACGCCTACCCACAGGCGTCCCTCGAGAGCGCAGTGCCGCGCCTGATCGCGGTCGGCCGGCTCGCCGCGCCCAAGGATTGGTCGACACTGCTGTCGGCCCTGACAAGCCTCGACTCCGAGGCATTCACAGAGCTGGCGATCGTGGGGGACGGGCCCGAACGAGAACGGGTCGAAGACGAGCTCGCCAGGCGCTCGCTCGAGGGCCGGGTGCGCTTGCTCGGAGAACGCGACGACGTGCCGCGACTGCTGGCGGAGGCGGACGTGTTCCTGCTCGCGAGCCGATCCGAAGGCCTGCCACTGTCCGTGATCGAGGCGATGGCGGCCGGCTTGCCGATCGTCGCCTCCGACGTCGGCGGCCTAAAGGAGCTCGTTCGCGACGGCGAGACCGGCGTGCTCGTCCCACCGGGAGACCCCGTCGCGCTGGCGGAGGCGCTGCGGCCGCTGTTAGCCAACCGCGAGCTGCGACGCCGCCTCGGGAGGGCCGGGCGGGCGCGGGCGAAGGCGCTCTTCGACCTCTCAGGGTTCCGCCGCGCGCACCTCGAGCTCTACCGGCGGGAGCTCGCGGCGGCCGGAGTCTCGTCCTCCCCGCCGAAGCGCGAGCGGCGGTAGAGGTCACGCAGCGGCAGCGGTGAATCGTGGCCGCCGCCGACCTTCGCCTTGAAGTCGAGCAGCGCATCGCGTCCGTCGATCTGGCGCCGGCGGAGCGCGAACCGGTCGGTCTCCGCGTCGTTCACGCCGGGCTCGCAGGAGACCGCGACGCGGAAGCCGGACTCGATCACGTAGCGGCGCTCGCGCTCGCCGAACAGCCCGGCGGGGTACGAGAACGCCTCGACCGGCCGCTCCAGGCGCGCCTCGAGCGCAGCCTTCGAGCCGGCAATCTCCTCCCGGGCATCGTCGTCGCCGAGCCGGAGCAGGTTTGGATGGGTGAGCGAATGCGCCTCGAACGACAGCACACCCTCACGGTCGAGCTCACGGATCCCGTCCCAGTCGAGAAGTGCCGGCTGCCGGTCGTACCACTCGAAGGCCGCGTCGCCGTCGATCACGGCCGGCGCGACGAACACCGTCGCGCGGAACCCATGCCCGGCGAGCACGGGCAGCGCGTTCTCGGCAACGTCCAGGTAGCCGTCGTCGAAGCTGAGCGCGACCGTCTTCCTCTCCCGACCACGGCCGAGCATCGCCGTCGCCGTGAGGACATCGACGACCGCATAGCCCTCGTCGGCGAGGTGGCTCATCTGCCGGGCGAAACGCTCCGGCGAGACCGCGAGCTCGTCCTTCTCCCGCGAGACGCGGTGGTAGAAGAGGATCCGGATGCCGTCGGGCGCCGACCGCCCGCCCGCCCGCAGGAGCCACGCGGCCGAGCGGCCTCGCGTGAGCACTGCCTTGGCCGCATAGAAGGGCGCGGGCGCGATCTCGAGCCCGGTGGGCCCGCGCGTCATTGCTTGTTCCGGCCGCGCCGGACGACCCGACCCGCCGCGATTCGCGCCGGCGAGAGACCTTCGTAGTAGAACCGCCGCAGCGCCTCCGACTGCTTTGCCCGCCTCCGAACGCGGATCCCGTTCACGACCGCAGCGACGGCCACGCGGCCGCGCAGCGTTGGCGCCAACCCGATCGCCTCGTAGAGCGGCTCGAGCCGGTCGGCTAGCTCGAGCTTGTAGCGCTCGGCACCGCCGAGGAACTCGACCATCGTTGCGCCCTCCGCGTCCGCGGCCTCGATCGAGTCAAGCGTGTTCAAGAGGCCGGGCGAATAGCGCGAATAGGCCGGGTCGAAGGCGAGCCGGTGCACGTACATCCTCCGCTCGAACAAGAAGAAGTAGTGGAAGGCAATCGGTCGGCCGTCGAGCCTCAGGAGGACGATGCGCGGGATCCCGAGCTCAGCCAGCCGTCGCAGCGCCGCGCGATGGAACTCCCGCCCGGCCGGAGTGGCGAAGCCAGACCCGTCTGGCCTGCCGCGCCAGCGGATCTCGTGCAGCTCGAATGCGTCCTCGAGCGCCGCTTCGAGCTCGTCGGGCTCGCGCGCGACCTGCGTCTCGACTCGCCCGACGCCCGCGAGCTGCCTGCGCTTCCGCCCGTCCTGGTTGCGGCGCTTCGCCGTCGTCTTGGCGCGGTAGACCTCCTCCCAGCCGCTGTCGAGCTCGAGCACGGGCGCCTCGGACCGCTCCACGAGCTGGACGCGATCCGGACCCATCGCCTCGACCAGCCTGCTCGAAGCCGGCAGCCCGTAGAGCAGGGCAAGATCCTGGCCCGATGATTCGGCGCGTTCGGCCAGAGCCTCGGCGGTCGAAGCGGGCGCGGCGCGATCCAGGACCAGGTCCGCCAATGCGGACTGGCTGCCGCCCTGGAAGGACAACACCTGCAGGCCGCGCCGGTCGATCAGGCAGAGCGGCAGGCCGCCGACGAGCCGGCCGTCGTCGTCGAAAGCAGCGTGAACGAGGGACCGGGCGCCTTCGCTGTTGTGCCGCCACCACTCCTCGACCCAGCCGTGGAGCAAGAACGGGCTCGGCCGCGGCATCGAGCGCACCAGCTCGTCCCACGGCTCCGCGAGGCGGGCGAAGTCGTCGGCAGTCGAGATCTCTTCGATCCGAAGAGAGGCCGGGCTCGCGCTCACGCGGGCTGCGCCTCACGGCCGCGCTCAACCCGGCCCAAGAAGGTGTCGACCTCCTGAGGCGTGCGCAGGACGGCGATCTCGGCGTGGCCGCGCCGCCGTTCCAGGATCCTGAGGATCTCGGGCCGGATCTTTCTCCGGTACTCCCACTGGTAGAGCAGAAACTTGATCAGGGCGCGGTAAGCCGGGGCGGGCTCGCAGCCTTCGGGCGCGCTCGACCGATCGTCCTCGGAAAGACGCCGCCTGCTCACGCGCCACGTTGCGACGAGCGGCGAGATATCGAGGAAGACAATCGTGTCAGCCGCCTCGAGCCAGAGGTCTACCGTGTCCACGTGGAGCCCCTCGACGACCCAGGGCTCCTGCGCAAGCTCCTGTCGTTGGATCTCCTCCCATTCCGGCGCCGGCGTCTCGACCCAGCCGGGCCGCCAGAAGAGACGATCGAGCTCGACGACGCGAGCACCCACGGCTTCGCCCAATTGACGGGCGATCCGGGACTTGCCTGCCCCGCCGGGGCCGATGACGGCGACTCGGTTCATCTTTCCTCCGCGGACAACGACAACTTTAGAGCGCTACAAGGCCGGCACCAAAGCCGGATTCCGCTGGTGATTGCACTGCCGGCTCCCGGCACGATAGACTGGCGGGGCTCCAACAGGTCTTGGGAGGAGGACCCGTGAGCGTAGGTGTGCATCTGGGGCACATCGAGCCCCGGCGTGCGCCCGGCCTGGAGCCCCTTCCGCTCGATACCTCCGTCTCCTCGCGTCTTCGGACCGCAGTCGGGTCGCCCGGCGCGGTTGCCGAGCTCGGCCGCTGGGTTCTCGTCGCGCTACCGGTGTTCTTGCTGTGCGCGGCGGCGGACGGCTCGGTCAGGTCGGTGCTGGCGCCGGCGGCGCTGTTCACCGTCGGCTGGCTGCTCGCGCTGCGCAGCGCATATCGAGGGATCCACTTCGTTTTTGGCTCGGCGATTCGGGCCGCCGTGGGTACGGCGGTCGGGCTCGTCGCCGTTTCGGCACTCGATTTCTGGCTCGGGCGACCCGTGCCGGCGCCGACGCTGATTGCCTGTGCGGTCTCGATCTTCGCGCTCGCGGCAATCTGGGAGAGCGTCTGCCAGCGGGTGATAGGGCGGCGGCGGCGCGTCCTGATCATCGGCACGGGGAGCTCCGCATGGGAAGTCGTCGACGCGGTGCGGCGGTCGGAGGGGATGCGCTTCTCGGTCCTCGGCGCGGTGGGCGAGGGCCGACCCGACGAGCCGATCGCCGGCGCCCCGACGCTCGGGACGATCGCCGACCTGAAGGGCATCGTCGAGAGCTACCGGCCCGATCTCGTCGTTCTCGCCGACGACGAGGCACAGGAACAGGCGCTGAACCGGCTGCTCGAGACGCGAAACGGGAGCTTCAAGGTCGCCACGGTCGCGAGCTTCTTCGAGTACGCATTCGGGCGAGTGCCGCTGCGCTGCCTGCCGCCGTCGTGGTTCTTGAGCATCTTGCATCTCCGGCAGCGGCCGTACTCGAGATTCGCGAAGCGCGCCTTCGACGTCGTCGTCGCGTCGATCTGCCTTGTCGCGACGGCGCCGATCTCGGCAGTCGTCGCCGGGCTCGTGCGGCTGAGCCCCGGCCCGATCATCTACCGCCAAGTCCGGGTCGGGCAGGGCGGCAAGCCGTTCACGATGTACAAGTTCCGGACGATGCGAGCCGACGCGGAGGCCGAAGGTGCGCTGTTCACCGCAGAGCGCGATCCCCGGATGACGCGCGTCGGCCGCTTCGTCCGGATGACCCATCTCGACGAGCTGCCTCAATTGTGGGACGTCCTCAAGGGCGACATGTCGATCGTCGGCCCGCGCCCCGAGCGGCCGGAGTTCTTGCCGATGCTCGAAGGGGCGGTGCCGTACTTCACGCGGCGCCTTCTCGTCAAGCCCGGGATCACGGGCTGGGCTCAGCTGCGCTCCGACTATGCGTGCGACTGCGACAGCGCCGCCGACAAGCTCTCGTACGACCTCTGGTACCTGCGGAACCGCAACCTGCTGGTCGACCTCGCGATCTGCGCGAAGACGTTCACGTCGATCGTGCTCAGACCGGGGCGGTGAGCCGCCGGCTCAGATGAGACCGAGCAGATAACCGACGAGGAGCCAGACTCCGAAGAGGGCCGCGAGCACCCAGAGCAGGAACGCCGACTCGCTGACAGGGAGCCACTTCAGCTCGACGTACGCGAACGAGAACCGGCCTCGGTGGCTGACCGGCTCCTTCGCCTCGTCGAGCCTCGTCTGGAGATCCGCGTCGTCCGTCATCCGCCCCAAGGAGTGTAGCTCCGCCGGGCAGCGGATCTAGAGCCCCGACCTCAGCGTCGGGCGCAGATTGCGACCTTGTCACCCGTGGGAGGATCCGCGAGTGCAGGAAGCGCTGTTCCGGATCCGCCCTGCGGGCGAGGATGACCGGCTCCCGCTTGCGGTCTTGTTCGCCGCAGTCGCCGAGGAGCGCGACGGGATCGCAACCGAGCCGCCCGTTGACGTCGAGGCGCGCGCGGCAAGTTGGACGGTCGACGGGACACTCGTCGCGGTCGCCGGAGAGGAGCTGATCGGCTCGTTGGTCGTCGAGCCGAGTCGGCACGGCTTCGGAGAGATCGGTATGGCCGTCGCGCATGAGTGGCGCGGACGCGGCGTCGGCTCGGCACTTCTGGCGGCCGCGATCGAGTGGGCACGTGACCGCGGCCTGCACAAGCTCAGCCTCGGAGTCTTCGCGCACAACACCGCCGCGATCGAGCTCTACCGTAAGTTCGGCTTCATCGAGGAGGGCCGACGCATCAAGCAGTACCGGCGCACGAGCGGTGAGCTCTGGGACTGCATCGAGATGGGGCTGCTGCTCTGAGCTCGCCTGAAGAGCCGAGCGAGCAACTCTGGTCGTTCCCCCAGGGCATGCTCGCGTCCGACGACAGCATCAAGGACTTCCAGGTGGAGGCGCGCGATGGGCACGCGGGGAAGGTCTCGTGGGCGAGCTATGCGCCCGGTGAGAGCTATCTCGTCGTCAGTCGCTTGCACCGGCTCCACGAAGTGCACCACGTCGTTCCGGCTGGGGCGGTGGAGAAGATCAGCACGTCTGAACGGAAAGTGTGGCTCCGTGTGAACCGTGCTCAGGTCGAGGAAGCACCCGAGCATCACGATCGGGCTGCGCCGCTCGATTACTCAACCGTCGATGCGCTCGAGAGCGCCACGGCAACATGGGGCCTCGGAGGAGACATGTTCTGAGGTGGGCGAGCGTAACCTGTGACGGTGGTGGGGCTGCCGGCGCGAATCAACGCGGTCACGCTTGCCTGCCGCGACATCGACCGAATGGCGGCGTTCTATCGCCAGTTCGGCTGGCCGGAAGCGCCGACCAGCGTTCCCGAGCACGTCGTCTTCCAATGTTCGAACGGCGTCGTGCTAGGGCTGTTCTCGGAGACGCGGTTCGAAGGCCAGTTCGCAAACGTCGGTTCCGGATTTCCCGGCTTTACGCTCACGATTCACTGCGAGGACGAGCCGACCGTCGTCAAAGCGCATGAGTCTCTTCGCGAGTTCGCGGACGTCGGGGAACTGGACGTCGAGCCGACACGATCGGGGTGGGGCTACGGCTTCGGCTTCCGCGATCCGGAAGGGAATGTTTGGGGCGTCGCGGTCAAGTACGGCTCCGAATTGGACGACCGCGGCGGATTCGTATACCCCTGAGCGCCGTAATCTCAATCGCAGCCACGCCGTCGCGTAGCTACTTTTCTTCGTGCTGCACTGCGCCCTCGACGGGCGGTATCCAACTCTCGCGCCGCTTCACCCAGATCTCGTCTACAGGTTTCAGCTCGAAGGGCGCCTCGTCCAGACTTCCGATCCGGATCTCGATGAGCGCGCCGTCGGGGTCGGATGTGTCAAGGAGCCGAGACCCACAGTGGGGGCAGAAGCCGCGGCCGTCATAGCTCGAGATCTCGCCGCTCATTTCAAACGCCTCGACAGGCCACACCGCATACACACTGAACGCGCTGCCAGACTCTTTTCTGCAATCCGCGCAGTGGCAACGCCTGACATGCACAGGGTCACCGCGAACGCTGTAGCGGATCGCCCCGCACAGACATCCGCCCGTGCGTACTCCTACCTCCACGCGCGGATGCTACGGACGACTGCTGTGGGCGGTGGGTCCGCTACCCCGCTGCGGCCTCTGAAGGCTCGGGGAGCATCTCCTCGATCTCTCGGTCAACATTGAAGCCGCGCATCTCCTCGAAGTCGGGTGGATATTCGCGTGGCGGGTCAACGGCCAAGCCGGCAGCGCGGGCTTCGTCGCGTATGCCCTCGCGGGACAACGCGTCGGCCACAGCCGCGTGGAGCGAGCGTAGGTAGGAGAGATCGGCCTCCGCGATGCTCAGAGCGTCAAGGGCTTGAAGAGGCGGCCCGTGTCCGGGAATCACGGTTTCCGGCGGGTCTTCGCGAAGCATCTCGATCAACCCGGCAAGCGCCATCCGATAGGCAGAAGGAGAGGTCCCGAATGGGAACTCAACGGCGGACAGGTAGTCGCCCACGATCAGCAGCCCCTGGTCGCGGAGACGAAAGCCACTGCCGTCCGCGGTGTGGCCCACAAGCGCGAACGTCTCGACGACGAACGGACCGAGCGCAACCGCCAAACCCCGCCTGAACGTTTGGTCGACACGTGGAGAACCCGCCGGGGCAAAGCCGTAGTGCTCAGCAGCGCGCCGGACAGACTGGTCGGCCTTGCCACTCGCAACCTTTTCAGCCGTCTCCTCGCCCATCGCGACTTCAGCATCGGGAAACCCGCCGATGCCGCAGACGTGATCCCAATCCCCATGCGTGATCAACACATGCCGGACCGGCGAGCCAAGCTCCGTTGCTCGGCGACCTATCCCAGCGACCTCGTCCGCTGAGATCGCCGGGTCCACGGCCAGCGACTCACCGTCGGCGAACACCAGCAATGACGTGGTCTTCCAGAGGAAACCCTCGAAGCGTTCCCATTCAAGCGTCGCCACGCTGTCATCTCAACAGATCCGCGCTCTCCGATTGAGAGACTCTGTCCTACATGCCGGAGATCGAGACGCCGCACGGGCCGGCTCGGACGCACCTGCACACTGTCGATGAACCTCTCGGTGCGCTCGTGCTCGGACACGGGGCGGGCGGCGGCGTCCAGGCGCCAGACCTCGTCGCAGCCACGAAGGCCGCGAACGAGGACGGGTTCAGCGTCGCGCTCGTCGAGCAGCCCTACCGCGTCGCCGGGCGGCGGTCGCCCGCTCCGGCGAAGCAGCTCGAAGCCGTCTGGATCGCGGTTGTCTCCCATTTGAAGGCGAAAGAGCTCGCCGGGCTACCACTCGTCGTTGGCGGCCGCTCGCTCGGCGGCCGCGTCGCATGCAGGACGGTCGACGCCACCGAAGCCGTCGCGGTGCTCTGCCTCGCGTTCCCGCTCGAGCCACCGTCGCGTGCCGGCAAGCCTCGCCAGAGCCGCCTGGCCGAGCTCGAAGACGTCACAGTGCCGGTGCTCGTCGTTCAGGGCGAGCGCGATCCATTCGGGATGCCGCCTCCCGGTCCGTCGCGCGACGTCGTGAAGGTGCCTGGTGACCACGGCCTGAAGGCCGATCTCGACGCCGTGGCCGCAGCGGTGCGGGAGTGGCTGCCCAGCGTCGCCGGCGCGGCGGTTCCTTCTCAGCGACGGTAGACGGTGGGGGCGGCCCGAAGACCGCCCCCACCGCCTGTCAGCGTCCTGAGAGGGTTGCCGGCACGGCGAGCTCGGCGAGCCGGCTCTTCAGCCGGTCGAGCTCGGCGGTGTGCTCGTCGAGCTCAGCCGCGCTGGCACCGCGCTGCCTGAGGATCTCGCGGACGAGTACGAGCCCTCTGATGTGCAGCAGCAGGTCGTCAATCTCGCTGGCGATCATCAAGCGGCAACCTCCGCCGGAACGAGCTCCGGCTCATGAGCCGACTCCTCCTGGGGCGTTGCGGGATTCGACTCGACCAGCACCGCCGCTACCACCGCCCCGGCGACCGCGATCGCCGCCAGTACATAGAAGGCGATCGAGAAGCCGTGCGTCAATGCGGCTCCGCCGAGCGGTGAGGCGCCCGGATGCACGCCGAGGTAATTGGACGTTGCCGTCGTGGCGATCGTGGTGGCGACCGCGACGCCGATCGCTCCGCCGATCTGCTGCGACGTGTTGATCAGGCCCGAGGCAATTCCCGCGTCGGCCTGCCGCACGCCGGTCAGTCCGCCGATCGAGATCGGCACGAACGCGAGCGCGAGGCCGATCCCGCTGAGCAGGAACGCCGGGAACAGGTCGCTGAAGTAGTTCCCGTCCACGGGAAGCCGAGCGAACATCACCAGCGCCACGGCCGAGAGCGCCAGGCCCGCGGACAACACCCACCGAATCCCGAGGCGCGTGGTGAGCGCCTGGGCGACGGCCGAGAAGCTGATGACCGCCAGAGTCAGGGCGATGTAGGCGACGCCCGTCTTCAGCGCCGAGTAGTGCAGCACCTGCTGCATGTAGAGCGTCAGCAGGAAGAACTGCGAGAAGACCGCGCCGCCCATTAGCAGCCCGGTGATGTTCGAGGCGGTCAGCGTGCGCAGCCTGAAGATCCGCATCGGCAATAGCGGCGCCTTGGAGCGGAACTCGACGAGCACGAACGCCCCGATCAGCGCGGCCGACCCGATCAGCAGGCCGATCGTCTCCGCCGTGGCCCAGCCGTGCTGCGTCGCCCGCGTCAGCGCGTACACGAGCACCATCAG
Source organism: Gaiellaceae bacterium (assembly GCA_051955535.1). Taxonomy (GTDB): domain Bacteria; phylum Actinomycetota; class Thermoleophilia; order Gaiellales; family Gaiellaceae; genus 13-2-20CM-68-14. The sequence goes on from JBQCGP010000071.1 coordinate 22,725, forward strand.
ACCGCCGGTGATCGTCGCCGCGCCGGTGAAGTCGAAGCGGCGATGCCCGAGATCGGCCCGGCTCTCGCTCAGCAGGAACGGGCTTACCGCGAGCACGAGGATGCCCACCGGAACGTTGATGAAGAAGATCCACGACCAGCTCAGCGAGCTCGTCAGCGCGCCGCCGAGCAGCACGCCCGCTGCGCCGCCGCTCCCCGACGCGGCTCCCCAGATACCGAGCGCGAGGTTGCGCTCACGGCCTTCGCGGAAGGTCGTCATCAAAATCGACAGGGCCGCGGGTGACAGCAGCGCCGCTCCGAGACCCTGGAGCGAGCGAAACAGGATCAGCGAGCCCTCCGACCACGCGAGCCCGTCGAGGAGCGAGCTGACGGTGAACAGCACGAGGCCGGCCATGAACAGACGCCGGCGGCCCAGCAGGTCGGCGAGCCGACCGCCGAGCAGCAGCACGCCGCCGAAGAAGATCGAGTAGGCCGTGATCACCCACTGCAGGCTTGTCTCCGAGAAGTGGAGATCCGTCTTGATGGACGGCAGTGCCACGTTCACGATCGCGACGTCGAGGACGACCATGAACTGCGCCGCCACGATCACCGCGAGGCCGAGCCATCGTTTCCTATCGGCGGCCTCATGCAAATCGTCCGCCGACTGTGCAACAATTTCAGCACTCATTGATTTGCCCTCCAGATCGTTGACGGTGTCAACCGTATCACAAGTCCACGTTTTGGTGCTACACTAATTTTCGTGACTACTCAAGCAACCGAGATTCCGGCTCCTCCCTCCCGCGTCGCGAAGGAGTTGCTGGCGAACTCCGCGTTCCTGCTCGCGCGGCTCGGCTTCGCGTTCAAGGCAAGGGCGATCGAGGAGGTCGAGCGCGGCGGCTCGAGCCTCTACGACTACGGCGTTCTCGCGCTCCTCGCCGAGGAAGCCCGCGAGACGCAGGCGACAATCGCCGACGCGTTGAACGTCGACCGCAGCCAGATGGTCGGGATCCTCGACTCGCTCGAGGAGCGCGAACTGATCGAGCGCCACCGCGACCCGAGCGACCGCCGGCGACACATCGTCAGCCTCACCTCCGAAGGTCGGGACGAGCTCGTCCGGCTGAGGAAGATCATCGGGGGCCTCGAGAAGGAGCTACTGGCGCCGCTCGACGCCGAGAGCCGCGAAACATTGCACCGGCTGCTGCTTCAGCTGGCCTGCTTCCACGACCCTCGCTGCGCGGCTTAGCGTGCGCCCGCCCGGCCCGGTTCGCGGCCCGGGTGGTCGGTTCTCCTCTAACTAACGAGCCGCTCGACAGTCCCACTTGTGAGGGCAACAGCCGGTGTGGTACGAAAGCACTACCGGGTCTCGTCAGAAGGAGGAAAAGTGAAGAAACTCCCTCGCTGGGCGATCGCGGCCGTGACCGCGACCGTCCTCGTTGGGCTGATCGCCGCCGCTGCGTCGGCGCGCACCAGCTCTCCGGCCAAGCAGGCCGCGTCGATCAAGGCGTGCGCCCTGCTGCCGGACACCAAGTCGTCGACGCGCTACGTGCTCTTCGACGCTCCGTATCTCAAGGCTGCATTCAAGAAGGCAGGGGTCTCGGCGCAGGTTTTGAACGCGCTCAACGATCCGCAGAAGCAGGCCTCGCAGGCGCAGCAGTGCCTCGCCAAGGGCGCGAAGGTGATCCTGCTCGACCAGATCAACGCGGCGTCGGGCAACGCAATCACCAACAACGCGGTCAAGGCGGGCGCCAAGGTGATCGACTACGACCGCCTCGTGGTCGGCAGCAAGGCTGCTTACTACGTCTCGTTCAACAACGTCGGTGTCGGCAAGCTGCAGGGCCACGGGCTCGTGGCGGCCCTGAAAGCGCGGGGCAAGTACTCGTCGCACCCCGTGATCGCTCAGCTGAACGGCGGCATCACCGACAACAACGCCAAGCTGTTCAAGCAGGGCTATGACTCGGTCCTCAATCCGCTGTTCAGCGCGGGTACGTTCAAGAAGGCGAACTCGGGTGACCAGTGGACCGACTGGGATCCGATCAAGGGCCGGACGATCTTCGACCAGATGCTTGCGCAGAACGGCAACAAGATCGACGGCGTCCTGGCAGCGAACGACGGGCTCGCCGGCGCTGTGGTCGCGTCGCTGAAGGCGCACGGCCTCAAGTCGGTCCCGCTGACGGGACAGGACGCGACGCCGACCGGCGTCCAGTACATCCTCGCCGGCTGGCAGAGCGGCACGGTCTACAAGTCCGTCCGCAAGGAGGCGAACGCAGCTGCCGCAGCCGCGATCGCGATCCTCAAGCACAAGAAGGTCCCAGGCGTGAACAACAAGGTCAGCGGCACGAAGTCGATCCTGCTGACTCCCGTCTGGATCACCAAGGCGAACTACAAGCTCCTCTTCAAGGAGGGTTTCCTGAAGAGAAGCCAGGTCTGCAACGGCCAGTACGCCAAGTTCTGCAAGTAAGCACCGAATAGACGGGGGCGCTCACCTGAGCGCCCCCGCCGTGTTACAAAACCCACCTCTGTGAACGCCGCAGCACCTCCAACGCTGGAGCTCCGTGACATCTCGAAGAGCTTCGGCTCGGTCCAGGCGCTGCAGGATGTCGAGTTCGAGGTCCGCGCAGGCGAGGTGATGGCACTGGTCGGCGACAACGGCGCCGGCAAGTCGACCCTGATCAAGTGCGTCGCCGGAATCTACTCGATCGACAGCGGCGAGATCCTGTTCGACGGGAAGCCGGTGACGATCCACGGCCCCAAAGACGCCGCCAAGCTGGGAATCGAGGTTGTCTACCAGGATCTCGCGCTCTGCGACAACCTCGACGTCGTTCAGAACATGTACCTCGGGCGCGAGGTCCACGATCCGCTTTTCCGCCTGAACGAGGCGCCGATGGAACAGCGCACGACCGAGACACTGCAGTCGCTCTCGGTCACGACGATCAGGTCCGTTCGGCAGGCCGTTGCGACGCTCTCCGGCGGTCAGCGCCAGTCGGTCGCGGTCGCCCGAGCGGTGCTGTGGAACAACCGCGTCGTCTTCCTCGACGAGCCGACCGCCGCGCTCGGAGTCGCGCAGACCAGGCAGGTGCTCGACCTCGTCAAGCGCCTCGGTGCGCAAGGGCTCGCCGTGGTCATCGTCTCCCACAACCTCACAGACGTCTTCGAGGTCGCTGACCGGATCACGGTCCTGCGGCTTGGAAAGAACGTCGGCGTCTACGACCGGGCGTCGACGAACGAGCAGGAGATCGTTCAGGCGATCACCTTCGGCGCGGCAGCGGGGAAGACGGCCGCATGAGCTCGGCCGCGCCGGCAGAGATCCAGGCAGCAGCCGGGGACCAGGACAGTCTCGTCGCGATCGTCCGGAGCCGCTGGGAGGCGCTGAAGGCGGGCGACGTCGGCAGCCTGCCGGTGCTGGTCGGGATCGTCGCGATCACGATCTTTTTCACCTCGAAGTCGAGCATCTTCTTCAGCGCGGTCAACTTCACGAACCTGATTCAGCAGATGGCGGGGACGACGGTGATCGCCATCGGCGTCGTCTTCGTGCTGCTGATCGGGGAGATCGACCTCTCGGTCGCGTACGTCAGCGGCCTCGCCAGCGTCGTCGTTGCAGAGGCACAGCTTCCCAATTCGAGTCACGACTATCCGGCGCTTGTCGCGATCGGGCTGGCAATCCTGACCGGCATCGTCTACGGCGCGGTCCAGGGGTCGATCATCGCCTTCATCGGAGTGCCTTCGTTCGTGGTGACGCTGGCCGGACTGCTGATCGCGCAGGGACTGATCATCAAGATCATCTCCGCCCAGGGTCAGATCTTGATCCAGGACCAGTGGATCAACGACGTCGCCAACTACGTGCTGACGAAGAACGCGGGCTGGGTCATCGCGATCGTCTTCACGGTGGGCCTGGCGATCGGATCGTTCGGAACCTATTTCAGCCGCCTCAGAGCCGGGCTCCCGACCGGCAACCTGATCATCACGACCGCCCGGGTCGTCTTCTACGGGGGCCTCGCCTTCGCCGCCGTGGCCGTCTGCAATCACTCGCGGGGCGTGCCGCTGGTGGGCCTGATCCTCCTCGCAGTCGTCGTGGCGGCGTCGTACGTCGCGAGCCGCACGACTTTCGGCCGCCATGTCTACGCCGTTGGGGGTAACGCCGAAGCCGCTCGCCGGGCCGGAATCAACGTCAAGATGATCCGGATCACCTGCTTCGCCATCTCCGGTGCCCTGGCCGGACTCGGCGGCATTATCTTCGCCTCGCGTTTGAACGGCGTCGATCAGACGTTCGGTGGCGGCACACTCCTGCTCGACGCCATCTCCGCGGCCGTGATCGGCGGCGTCAGCCTCTTCGGCGGCCGCGGCCGGGTAAGCGGCGCGCTCTTCGGCGGCTTGATCATCGGCATGATCAGCAACGGGACAGACCTCGTCGGGTACGCGGACTGGGTCAAGTACGTCACCACCGGCGTAATTCTTCTCGCCGCGGTCACGCTCGACACGGTTTCCCGACGGCGGCAGGCCGCCGCCGGCGTCTAGCGCGCGATCGTGACCTTGCTCAGGCCTTCGGGCCGGTCGGGGTCGAGCCCTTTCGCCTGAGCGAGCGCCCCGGCGAACAGCTGGCCAGGCACGACCGAGAGCAGAGGAGCGAGAAGCGGCGAGGGTGCCTCGGGCACCGTGAGGAGGTACTGCGCCACACCGATCTCGCCTGCCGCGCTGCCGCTTGCGACCACGGTCGCTCCGGCCGCGCGGACCCGGCTCGCGCCCTCGATGACGGCGGGGAGGCTCTCGTCGTTCGATGCGATCGTCCAGACCGGGAAGAGAGAATCGAGAGCGGCGACCGGGCCGTGCGCGAGGTCTGTCGCGGTCAGCGGCTCGGCCGCGATCCGGCAGGTCTCCGTCAGCTTCAGCGCCACCTCCCGCGCGGTTGCGAACTCGAGGCCGCGACCGATCACGTACATCCTGCCGACATACGCAAAAGAAGTCGCAATCGGCCGCGCAACGGCCTCGAGCCGGGTGAGGGAAGTGGAGATCAGGTCCGCGGTGTGTCGGAGGTCATCGGCAACCTCGGGGCCCCGCCCGGCGATCCCTCCCGCAAGGAGCGCGAGGGCCGCGAGCTGGTTCAGGTAGGTCTTAGTCGCCGCTACGGCGTTCTCGGGACCAGCTGCCAGCGGCAGGGTGGCGTCGGCGGCCTCTCCCAGCTCGGCCGCGGTCTCGTTCGTGACGGCAACGGTGAAGGCGCCGAGCTCCCGCGCCCTCCGCACGTACTCGACGACGTCGGGGGTCCTGCCGGACTGCGAGAGCGCAACCACGACCGAAGCCGAGAAATCCAACTCCGCGCCGTAGTAGACGCTGAGCGAGATCGAGTCGCGCGTGGCGGTCATGCGCGGCATGAGACCGAAGGCGTAGACGCCGTAGGTCGCGGCGTTGTCGGACGAACCGTGACCGACGAGCCGGATCAGCGAAGGGCGGCGGCCGGCGATCGTCCGTGCGATCTCACCGTATTCCGCCTCGTGGTCGAGCAGGCGGCGGAGGGCCTCCGGCTGCTCCCGGATCTCGGCGAAGAAGAGCTCGCCCGGGCGATCCGCGGGCGCTGTCGAGGCGGCGTTAGGCAACGACACGGGCTTCTCCGCCGATCAGGACGCGTTCGATCTCGAGGTTGTCGTCGAGGACGAGCAGGTCGGCCGGCAGCCCGACATCCAGCCAGCCGGCGATCCGCTCCGAGATCACGCCCGCCGGGACCGCAGTGGCCGCGGTGAGGGCATCCTCGAGCGGCGCCCCGAGCTCGTGGAGGTTCCGAACCGCCTCGATCATCGTCAGCAGAGAGCCGGCGAGCACGCCGTCGGGCCCACGGGCGACGCCGTCCCGAACGGAGACCTCGAAGCCGCCGAGGCTCGACGTGCCTTCGCTTCCGGTGACGCCGGCACTCGAGATCGCGTCCGTCACAAGGGCGACTCGCCCGGCAGCGGCACGCCAGACGACCTTCGCCGTCTCGTCCGCGAGATGGATGCCGTCGACGATCACCTGGACGACGACGTCCTCCCGCGCGAGCGCCGCTCCCACAAGCCCCGGGTCGCGGTGACGCAGGGGCCGCATGGCGTTGAAGAGATGGGTGACCGTCCGGATCCCGCGGTCGAAGGCCCAGTCTCCCTCCGCAGCGCTTGCGTCCGTGTGCCCGGCCGAGACGGTGATGCCCTGGAGGTGAAGGAGGTCGACGAGCTCCTCGGCGCCGGGGAGCTCGGGCGCGAGCGTCACGAGCCGGACCGGGCCGGCTTCGATCAGGCGTCGCAGCAGGTCCGGGTCGGGATCGCGCCGGTAGGCGGGTGGGTGGGTGCCGAGCCTCGCAGGAGACAGGAACGGGCCTTCGAGATGGACCCCCAGGATCCGTGGCCCGTCGCGTGCGACCGGAAGCTCGCTCAAAGCGGTGAGGATCTGCTCCTCAGGCGCGGTGATGAACGTCGGGAGGTAGGCCGTCACGCCGGTCTCGAGCAGGGCGTCTCCCGCCCGGCGAAAGCCGTCCGCGTCGGCCTCGAGTAGGTCGACACCGCCGAATCCGTTCACCTGCAGGTCGACGAACCCTGGCGTGGCGATTCCGCGCCCGTTCGTCGACGCGAGCCCGTACGCGGTCACGACTCCGTCGGCAACCTCGACGTCACCTGGGATAAGCCGGTTCCCGACGAGCGCAGCCTCGACCCCAAGCCTCATCGGAGCGCTCTCCGGACGTTTCCCCCCGCTCGTTCCAATCGCTCGCGAGCGGTCTCCGCATCGACGTCGCCAAGCAGCGAGACGATCGCGACCTTCGCATCACCTCCCGCCGCGGCAAGCGCGGCGTCGGCGGCATCGTCGCCCGCGCCGGTGGCGAGGCTCACGGCCCGGCGGGCGCGCACCCTGAGCTTCTCGTTCGTGGACGCCACGTCGACCATCAGGTCGCCGTAGGTCTTTCCCAGGCGAATCATCGAGAGGGTGGAGATCGAGTTCAGCACAAGCTTCTGCGCCGTCCCCGCCTTGAGGCGCGTCGACCCTGCCACGACCTCGGGGCCCACGACGACCGAGACCTCGTGCTCGGCGATGCGCGCGAGCTCGGAGTCCGGGACAGACACGAGGCAGACGGTCAAGGCTCCGGCGGCTGCGGCTGCCCGGAGCGCCCCGACCACGAACGGCGTCCGTCCACTGGCGCTGACGGCGACGACTGCGTCGTCCCCTGCGATACCGAGAGCTCGCACCGAGCCCGCGCCGGCCTCCGCATCGTCCTCGGCAGCGTCGCGCTCGGCCGCCGAGCCGAGCGACGCGCCGGCGACGATCGCGGTCACCTGCCCGGGCTCGGTGGAAAAGGTCGATTCGCACTCGTCGGCATCGAGGGCGGCGAGTCGGCCCGAGGTTCCGGCTCCTACGTAGACGAGGCGGCCGCCACCACGAAGCTTCGCGACGATCGCGTCGATCGCGGTCGCGAGCTCGTCCCCGGCGGCCGCCACGGCCGTGGGGACGATGGCGTCTTCGCGGTTGACGAGCCGGACCAGGTCCCGTGTCGACAGATCGTCGTAATCGGCGTCCTGGCTCAGTCGGCTCTCGGTAACGAGCTCGTCGAGGCCGAGTTCGTCGGTCTGCTCGCCGCGGCCCATGGGCGCAGTCTAAGCGGGTGGAAGAGCAGTGGTCAATACCATTTCACGGTTTCGTCACTTTTTGGTCTTGTCTTTCGCCGGTCCGGTCTCGTATGCTGCGCGCCATGGCCGGGATCCTGCTCGAGCACGTGACGAAGGTCTTTCAGGGAGGAGTGGTCGCGGTCGACGACGTTTCGCTTCGCATCGCGGACGGCGAGTTCATGGTCCTGGTCGGCCCTTCCGGGTGCGGTAAGTCGACGTTGCTTCGCATGATCGCCGGGCTCGAAGAGGTCAGCCACGGCTGCATCTCGATCGGCGAGCGTGACGTCACCGACCTCGCCCCTCGCGACCGCGACGTGGCGATGGTCTTCCAGAGCTACGCGCTCTACCCGCACATGAGCGTTCGCCAGAACATCGCCTACGGGCTGAAGGTACGTAGGACCGACAAGAAGGAGATCGAGCGCCGAGTAGGCGAGGTGGCGGCGATGCTCGGCCTCGAAGAGTTGCTCGACCGTCGCCCCGCACATCTCTCCGGCGGCCAGCGGCAGCGCGTCGCCATGGGTCGCGCGATCGTCCGCGAGCCGAAGGCGTTTCTGATGGACGAGCCGCTCTCGAACCTCGACGCAAAGCTTCGCGTGGGCATGCGCGCGTCGCTGGCGCAGCTTCACGCCCGCCTCGGCGCGACCACGATCTACGTCACCCACGATCAGACCGAGGCGATGACGCTCGGCGAACGAGTCGCCGTCATGAGCGAGGGACGCGTGCTGCAGGTGGACTCCCCGCAGCGCCTCTATCGCGAGCCTGCCGATCTCTTCGTCGCGGGGTTCATCGGTACGCCGGCAATGAATCTCGTGGAGGCTTCGCTGCAAGGAAACGAAGTCAGCTTCGGCCAGTTCCAGATCCCCCTCGCGCCCGGGCGCCTTCCGCCCGGCCGCGCCGGCAGTCAAGTGATCCTCGGGATCAGGCCGGAGAGCTTCACCGCGGCTTCGGCCGGGGGGCAAACGATCGAGATCACGCCGGCCGTGGTCGAGGAGCTCGGCTCGGATTTGCTCGTCTTCTTCCCGGTCGAAGCGCCGCGGGTGGCGTCAGAAGCGGCTCGGCAAGCCGAAGACGAGACCCTCCTCCCCGCTGACCAAGCCCTCTTCGGCGCCCGTCTCGACCCGCGGATCGAGGCGCAGGTCGGCCGGCCCCTGCAGGTTGCGGTCGACGCCACGCAGTTCCATTTCTTCGATCCCGAGAGCGGCGCGAGCTTGTTGGCAGCCGAGCACGACCCAGCGACCAACACCATCCTCGACCCGCTCGCTCCGGTCGGCACGTGACCAAGCAGCGCGAGACCCGCGAGCAAGTTCTCGCCCTGATCGAGGACCTCGAGATGGGCGCCGCGATTCCATCTGAGCGCCAGCTGAGCGCTGATCTCGGCGTGTCCCGGCTGACCGTTCGCGCCGCGCTCGACGACCTTGTCCGCGACGGCCATCTCGTGCGGCGCCGCGGCTCGGGAACGTTCGTCAGCGAGCCGAAGATCGCGCAGGAGCTGACCATGACCTCGTTCACCGAGGACATGCGCCGCCGTGGGATGAAACCGGCGAGCAAGACGCTCAGCCTTGACGTCGTGCCCGCCGGAGCTCAACTCGGCCGCTTTCTACACGTGTCGCCGTCGGAGCCCGTGGTCGTGGTGAGGCGCCTGCGCCTGGCCGACCGAGAGACGATGGCGATCGAGACCCTTCACGTCCGCGAGGCGCTCGTTCCCGGCCTGACAGGCGATGAGCTCGAGAATCACTCCTTCTACGAGCTGCTTCGCGAACGCTACGGAACCGTGATCGCAGGCGGTGTGCAGACGATCGAGCCGACGGTCACGAACGCCGAGGAATCCGAGGCGCTCGGCGTACCGCTGCACTCACCGGCGTTCCAGTTCGAGCGCTTCACACGCGACGGCGAGGGGAACGTGGTCGAGTTCGTGCACTCGATCTACCGCGGCGACCGCTACCGGATCGTCACGGACCTGAGCACACAGCCGGAGGCCCACGATGGCCGTGCACCGCGACTCGTCGGCCGCAACGGTCTCTGAACTCCCACTGCCAAGTGGTCTTGACATCCTCGTGATTGGTATGAGAGAGTCCAGAACCGTGGCGAAGTGGTATGTACCAGTATCCCGGCCGCCCCACGCGGCTTCTGCTCAGCCACAGTGGAGCAGCGTGCGTGAGCGGTCCACCAACCTTTGGGGGATCGTATGAGGACACGCATCATTACCGCCGTGGCGCTCGCGGTCGCGCTCGCGATTCCGGCGTCCACTGCGTCGGGCGGTACGACTAAAGCATCGGCCTCGAGCATCACCGTGTGGTTGATGAGCGACGCACAGAACGGTTGGCCTGCGGCGGTCGCCAGCGCGACCAGCCAATTCAAGGCACAGCATCCCGGCGTCGACGTCAACATTCAGTACCAGAGCTGGGACAGCGTTCTGCAGAAGTTCGACGCGTCGATCGCGGCGAGCGACACCCCCGACGCGATCGAGCTCGGGAACTCGCAGACGGCGAAGTACATGGCCGCCAAGGCGTTCCAGGCGATCAAGCCGCAGAACTATCCGAACTCGAGCACCTGGCTCGGAGGGCTCAAGCAGTCGTGCACCTATGCGGGCCACACTTACTGCGTCCCGTACTACGCCGGTGCCCGGGCCGTCATCTACCGCAAGGACCTCTACCGGAGCATCGGTTACAAGTCGCCTCCGAAGACGTATGCGAAGTTCCTGACCATCGGCAAGAAGCTGATGAAGAAGTACGGCGGCAACCCGAACTTCTCCGCGCTGTACGAGCCGGGGCAGAACTGGTACGTCGCGATGTCCTACGTCTTCGACTTCGGCGGCCAGATCGCCATCCACAAGGGCAGCAAGTGGCAGGCCGTGCTCAACACGCCGCAGGCGATCGCGGGCCTGACCGCGTTCAAGAAGATGACGCTGGCCTTCTCGCGGGCGAGCAAGACGAACGACGAGGCGCATCCGTACCCGAGCATTCCGTTCGCGAAGGGGCGCGCCGCGGCGTTCATCGGCAACGGTTGGGAATGGCCGTATGTCTTCAACCCGAAGGGCGGCGCAGCGCCGGCGTCCTTCGCGAAGAAGATGGGCGCCTACCCGATGCCGAGCCACATCAAGGGCAAGTACCTGCCGACGTTCCTCGGCGGCTCCGACATCGGCATTCCGGTACAGAGCAAGAACAAGTCGCTCGCGGCCGACTGGGTCAAGGCCTACACGGGCACTGCCTCGGAGACGCTGATCGCGAAGGCCGGCAACATCGCCAACTCGACGAAGCTGCTGGGCGTGAATGCGAAGAACCCGGCACTGGCGCCGTTCGCCAGGGCAGCGACCTTCAGCTGGTTCGTGCCGAGCGCGCCGAACTGGGTCAACGTCGAGAGCTCCAACCTCCTCAAGACGATGTGCACGTCGATCCTCACGAATCGCGCCAGCATCAAGAGTGCGACCTCGAAGGCGGACTCTCAGATCAACAAGATCCTGAACGCGAAGTCGTGAATGAAGTAACCGGAAGCGGGATGCTCACCCGATGAGCTCCCGCTCTCCGGTTGCCGCGGCCACGGTCGCGGCATCCTTCCCGCCGAGGCGCCGTCCACTGGGGCGGCGCCTTCGGCATGCCGCCGCCCCGTACGGGCTGCTGCTGCCGGCGTCGATTGTGATCGCCGCCGTCCTTGCCTATCCCCTCTCTTACCTCGTCCGGCTCTCGTTCCAGCACTACGGGCTGTTCCAGCTCGTGCAGCACAAGGGCGAGGCGGTCGGCACCGCCAACTACACGCAGATCTTCCACGACACCGTCTTCTGGCACACGCTGCTGAGGACGGTCGGGGTCACGGCCGTCAGCGTCGTCCTGACCGTGGTGCTCGCAACGCTGATCGCGCTCCTGCTCGCGGAGCTCAGCTCCTGGGTGCGGCTGCTCCTGACAGCCGGGTTGATCTTCGTCTGGGCGACGCCCGTCGTCGTCGCCATCTCGATCTGGTCGTGGATGATCGACTTCGAGTTCGGCGTCGCCAACTGGACGTTGACCAAGCTCGGCGTCGGGAACTTCAACCACCACGACTGGCTCGCGAATCCCTGGAGCGGTTGGGCCGTGATCATCTCGCTGATCGTCTGGGGAGCAATCCCGTTCGTCGCGATCACGTTGTACGCAGGCCTGACCCAGGTCTCGGGCGAGCTGCTCGAGGCGGCGGCGATCGACGGCGCGAGCCGCTGGCGCGCCTTCCGCGACATCACGCTGCCGCTCCTCAAGCCCATCTACGTGATCGTGATCAGCCTCTCGATCATCTGGGACTTCCAGGTCTTCAACCAGGTCTGGCTGATCACGAACACGACCCCTTCGCCTGACTACTACGTGATGGCGGTCTACTCCTACGTGACCTCGTTCAAGATCAGCGAGTACGGGCTCGGCTCGGCAATCGCGGTCGTGATGGTCGGGATCATGGCGCTGATCAGCGTCTTCTACGTCCGGCAGATGGTGAAGCTCGGGGACGTCGAATGAGCTCGACGGTCGCCGGAGCGCCGGTTGCGGGCCTGAGGCCGCTGAGGCGACGGAGCCGCCGGACGCGCGCCCGCCGTTGGGGGGTCGACGCGCTCGGGATCCTCGTCTTCCTCGTGATGATCTTCCCGGTCTACTGGATGGTCTCGACCGCGTTCAAGCCGGGCTCGGACATCTTCGCCAACACGCCGGTCTGGTTCCCGACGCACCCGACGCTCTCGAACTTCTCCGACGCGATCCACAGGCCGTACTTCTGGACGTCCGTCAGGAACAGCCTGATCGTCGTGGTCTCAGTCGTCGCCGTCTCGCTCGTGCTGGCCTTCCTCGCAGCGCTCGCGCTCGCGAAGTTCCGCTTCTACGGCCGCAAGGCGTTCATCGTCCTGATCATCGGCGTGCAGATGGTGCCGTTGAACGCGCTGATCATCCCGATCTACCTGGTGCTCTCGAAGGCGAACCAGGTCGACAAGCTCAGCGGCCTGGTCATCACGTACTTGACCTTCGTGCTGCCGTTCAGGGTCTGGACCGTGGGTGGTTTCCTCCTCGGGGTCCCGCGGGACCTCGAGGAGGCGGCTCAGGTCGACGGGTCGACCCGATTCGGCGCCTTCGTCCGCATCCTGCTGCCGCTGATCGGCCCGGGGCTGGTCGCAACCTCGATCTTTGCCTTCATCCAGGCGTGGAACGAGTACCTGATGGCTTCCGTCCTCGTGCACAGCCCCGGCAACCAGACACTGACCCTGTGGCTCGCAGGGTTCATCACCGACCGTGGGACGGCCTGGGGGCCGCTGATGGCCGGCGCAACGCTGACGGCGCTCCCGGTTGTCCTCTTCTTCGTCGCGATCCAGCGCAGGATTGCGTTCGGCCTGACCGCCGGCGCCGTCAGAGGATGAACGTCGAGCGGGCCGCAGCGGCCTGCCTCTTTCCCGGCTTCGCCGGGGTCAGCGCTCCCGAGTGGGTGCGCCGTTGGGTCGAGCGCGGGCTGGGCGGCGTCGTCCTCTTCGGCCAGAACATCGAGACGACCGGCCAGGTACGTGAGCTGACCGCCGCGCTCCGAGCCGAGCGTGACGACCTCCTCGTGGCAACGGATGAGGAAGGAGGGGACGTCACCCGCATCGAGGCCCGGCGGGGAAGCTCCTATCCGGGCAACTGGGCGCTCGGAATCGTCGACGACGCCGAGCTGACCGAGGCTGTCGCAGCGTCGATCGCGGCGGACCTCGCCGGCGTCGGCATCAACTTCGACTTCGCACCAGTCGCGGATGTGAACTCGAATCCCGACAACCCGGTGATCGGGATTCGTTCCTTCGGCGGCGAGCCGTCGCTCGTGGCGCGTCATGTCCGAGCTTTCGTCACCGGCTTGCAAGGCGGAGGCATCGCCGGGTGCGCCAAGCATTTCCCCGGCCACGGCGACACCTCGCAGGATTCGCACCTCGAGCTTCCGGTCGTCGAGGGGAACGTCGGCGAGGCCCTGGAGCCGTTCCGCGCCGCGATTGCCGCTGGCGTCCGTTCGATCATGACCGCGCACGTCCTCGTGCCGGAGCTGGCCCCCGAACAGGCAACCCTGAGTCACGAGATCCTGCAGGTGCTGTTGCGCGACGAGCTCGGTTTCGGCGGAGTGGCGATCACCGACGCTCTCGAGATGCGCGCCGTCGCCGATGCCGTCGGCGTCGAGGAAGGCGCGGTTCTAGCGCTGGTCGCGGGCGCCGACGCCCTCTGCCTCGGGGCCGACATCGACGAGCCGATCGTCGGCGCAGTCCACGCCGCCGTCGTCGATGCCGTCCGTGCAGGTCGCCTCGCCGGGGAGCGCCTTGGCGAAGCCGCCGAGCGCGTGCGGGCGCTCGCCGAGTGGGCGGCGACCCCATCCGCGTCGACCCCCAGCCCCGAGCTCGGCGCCCGCGCGGCCGCGCTCGCCCTCCGGAGTGACGGGGCGATCGGCCTCTCGGCACCGCCTCTGCTCGTGGACCTGCGCCCGCCGGCGTCCATCGCCGCGGGCGAGGCCGGCCACGGACTCGCCGACGTCCTGGACGTCGCCGAAGCGGTGGTCGTCAGGGAAGGTGACGCCCTTCCGGAGCCGAACGGACGCCCACTCGTAGTCGTCGTTCGAGACGCTCACCGACACGAGTGGGAGCGGGCGGCGGTCGAGCGATTGCTCGGACGAGCCCCGCAAGCGGTGGTCGTCGAGACCGGGCTCCCCCTCTGGCAGCCGAAGGAAGCCCCATACATCGCGAGCTACGGCGCAGGCCGCGCGAACCTCGAGGCCGCGGCGAGCGCGCTCGTCGCCGCCCGCAGATAGTTGTAATGGCAGCGGTCCCCGCGCGACTGCACTGCGACAACCGAGGGGTCGCAGGAGGAGTGGCAATGGAGAACGAACCGATGGGCGCCGTCTACGTGCAGACGAACGACGCCGACATGAACGAGGTCGTCGCCTACCGCCGCGCCGGCGACGGGTCTCTGACTCAGGCGGGAACCTTTGCAACCGGCGGACGTGGCACAGGCGAACGGCACCTGCCGTCCCAGAGCTCGGTGATCGCCGCCGACGGATACGTGCTCGTGGCGAACACAGGCAGCGACGACGTCTCGCTGTTCACCGTCGAGGCCGACGGCCTGCGCCTCGAGGACACGGCGCAGTCGGGCGGCTCGCGGCCGACGAGCGTCGCTTTGCACGATGGACTCGTCTACGTCCTCAACAACGGGTCCGCCACGATCGACGGCTTTCGGATCGCCGGCGGGAAGCTCGAGCCGATTGGCGACTCGAAGCGACCGCTGAGCGGGGACGGCGCAGACGGCGCGCAGATCGCGTTCAGCCCGGACGGCGCGACGCTCGTCGTCACCGAGCGCGGTACCAATTCCCTCAGCGCGTACGCCGTCGACGAGAGCGGCCACGCTGAGGGACCCGCGACGATTCGGTCGGCCGGACAGACTCCGTACGGCTTCGACTTCACCGCATCCGGGGCGCTCGTCGTCACCGAGGCATTCGGCGGCGAGATCGGCAGGGCTGCGGCCTCGTCGTACGCGGTCGGAGAGCCCGGCGAGGTGAAGCACGTCAGCGGCTCCGTGGCGAACACTCGGAGCGAGGTCTGCTGGGCAGCGGTCACGAACGACGGCCGCTTCGTCTACGTCACCAACTTCGGCGACGGGACGATCTCCAGCTACCGGATCGCCGAGGACGGGAGCATCGAGCTCGCCGAGGCGGTCGCGGCGGCGACGCGACCCGGGGAGCCCGGCGTTCGTGACGAGGCGCTCAGCGCCGACGGTCGCTTCCTGTACGCGCTCGACGCCGACGCGCAGAAGGTTCACGCATGGACTGTCGATGCCGAAGGACGCCTCACCGAGATCGGCGCCGTCGACGGGTTGCCGGAGACGGTTGCCGGACTGGCGGCGACCTGAGAGAGTCGCACTCGTGCCTCTGATCTCACGCGGCTTTCACGGGCGCGGCCGCGAAGGTCCCGCCGACCGGATCCCGCCCGGACAGCATCTTGTGGACGACTTCCCGGTGCTCTCGGCCGGGCCGACCCCCCACACGCCGCTCGAGGAGTGGACCTTCACGATCGAGTGCGGCGCGGAGCCGGTCCGATGGACGTGGGACGAGTTCCAGGCGCTCCCGAGCGAGGAGGTCACGGTCGACATCCACTGCGTCACGAAGTGGTCGAAGCTCGACACGGCCTGGAAGGGTGTCTCGGTCGACGCCCTCCTGGATCACGTCGACTACGACTCGGAGTACCTGCTCGCGTACTGCGACGGCGGCTACACGACGAACCTGCCGATCGAGCACGTCACCGACGGCAAGGCCTGGGTCGCGTATACCTACGACGGCGAGCCGCTCGAGCCGGAGCACGGCGGCCCGGCCCGGCTGCTCGTACCGCACCTGTATTTCTGGAAGAGCGCTAAGTGGGTGCGCGGCCTGCGGCTACGTGACGAGGACGGCCCCGGCTTCTGGGAGTCGAACGGCTACCACCTCCTCGGCGACCCTTGGCTGGAACAGCGGTACTGGGGCGACTGACGTGGCTCGTCGCCGAGGTTGCGGCGAAGGTCGACGAGACGCCTCGGGTTCGAACGCTGTTGCTCGACGCCGACGGCTGGGCCGGGCACCGGCCGGGCCAGCACCTCGACGTCCGCCTGACGGCCGAGGGCGGCTACCAGGCGCAGCGCAGCTACTCGATCGCCTCGGCGCCGGACGAGCAGCTCGCGATCACGGTCGAGCGACTCTCGGACGGTGAGGTCTCGCCGTGGCTCGTCGACGAGGCGCGTGACGGCGACCGCTTCGAGCTGCGGGGGCCGATCGGCGGGTATTTCGTCTGGGAGGACGACGGCCGGCCGGTCTTCCTCGTCGGCGGCGGGTCGGGGGTCGTGCCGCTGATGGCGATGATCCGTTCTTCGTCCGCGAGCGCGCGGATGCGCCTTCTCTACTCGTCGCGGACGGTCGAGGACGTGATCTACCGCGACGAGCTGGCCGAGCGCGACGGCAACGGCGTCGAGGTCGTGTACACGCTGACACGCGCCCAGCCGCCCGGTTGGACGGGCTACTCGAAGCGCATCGACGCGGCGCTCCTACGTGAGGTCGCCTGGCCCGCGGCCGAGCGGCCGCAGGTCTTCATCTGCGGGTCGACACGGTTCGTCGACGCCGCCGCCGACGGGCTCGTCGAGCTCGGCTACGAGCCCGAGTCGATCAGAACCGAGCGGTTCGGAGCGACCGGCTGATGCACACGAGTGACATGAGGCTGGACGGGAATGCGATCGGCGGGCTCCTCTTCGAGCTGTTCGGCGTCGACATGACGACCGCGACCGGCGTCTGCGGAAGCTGCGGCGCCGCCGATCTCGTCGCCCGCCTCGAGGTCTACGTGCAGGCGCCCGGCACCGTGGTGCGCTGCGCTCACTGCAGCGCGGTCCTGATGCGGATCGTGCGAGGGCCGGACCGGACGTGGCTCGACCTCAGCGGGCTACGCTCGGTCGAGCTTCCTCTTTAGCTTGCGCTGGACCGAGGCTGACTGGCTCGCGGAGGCCGACGCGTGGATTCGCGAGCGGGTCTCGGTGACCGGCGAGCTCGATCAGTTCCACGTCAGGTGGTGGTCGACCGTGATCCGCGTGCCGACCGACGACGAGGACCTGTACTTCAAGGCGGTCGGGCCGGGCTTCGAGTTCGAGCCGGCGCTGACGGTTCGCCTCTTCGAGCTCGCTCCCGATCGCGTCACTCCCGTCGTCGACGCCGACCTCGACCGCGCCTGGATGCTGATGCGGGACGCCGGTGCGCGGCTGCGCGAGGCCGTGGTGACGCCGGCCGACCTTCGGCACTGGGAGCTGGCGCTGCCGCGGTACGCCGAGCTACAGCTCGCCGCCACACCTGTCGCCGACGAGCTGCTCGCGCTCGGCGTGCCGGATGCGCGGCTCGCCGTGCTGCCGGATCAGCTTCGCGCGGTGCTCGCCGAGCCCGTGCGCGGCCTGACACCCGCTGAGCGGGAGCGCGCGCTCGCGGCGCTCCCCGAGTTCGAGTCGCTCTGCCGTGAGCTCGCAGGCTACGGAATCGCCGAGACGATCCAGCACGACGACCTCCACGATGGACAGGTTTTCTTCGCTCGAGGGCGTTACGTCTTCTTCGACTGGGGCGACAGCTGCATCTCTCATCCCTTCCACTCGCTGACCGTGAATCTCCGTGCGGTCGCCGCGAAGCTCGACCTCGAGCCGGGGGGCGACGAGGTGAGGCGGCTCCGGGACGCGTACCTCGAGCCGTTCGGCGACCTCCGGGAGGCGGCCGACCTGGCCTACCGCACCGGCACGGTCGGCCGAGCGCTTGCCTGGGACCGCTTCGTTCGCGCCGGGTTCGACCACCTCGAGCCCGAGGACGACCTGGCTACGGCGTACGGGCTCAAGCTCTTCCTGGCGAACGGCCCGATCGGCACGTGGAGAGAACCCCCCAATTGAGTGCTGTGATCGTCCCGCGAAGGCGATAACGTCACGCTTGAAGGCGGGGCGTTCCCGCCTCGTGACTGCATGACTGCCGGCCGCTCCACAACGCACCGCACGTGCTGCTGATCGCGCTCGCGACCGCAATCTCGCTGATCACGCTTGCGCTGCTGGTCTCGATTCTCCGCACGGCACGGCGCAACGAGCCTCGCCCGGCGCCGAGCACTCGCCTGCGTCACGAACGACGGCGTGCCCACCCGGCGGCGCGTGACGCGCGCGAGGCGATCGCGCTCGTCGGAGACGCGCTGGCGGCGACGCACAACCCGCGCGCGCTCGTGCCGCTCATTCTGGAGGTCGTCACCGAGGCGACCGGCGCACGCGGCGCGCAGATGCTGCACGGGGACGTCGAGATCGGCTGGTTCGGCGAAGCGGGCGGCCGGACGCGCCCGCTGACACTCGACCTGGCGAGCGAGAACTCCGAGGCCGACACGAGGCTCCTGCTCTACCCGCCCGCGGGCGGCTTCGACGTCGAGACCCGAAAGCTCGCCGAGTGGGTCGCCGCTCAGGCCGGCATCGCGCTCGAGAACGCGCGGCTTCACGAGGAGGTCCGCCGCCAGGCGACCACGGACGAGTTGACGAACCTCGTCAATCGGCGCCGCTTCATGGAGGCCCTGGAGACCGAGCTCGAGCGCGCACGGATGTTCGACTCACCGGTCTCCGTCGTCCTCGCCGACCTCGACGACTTCAAGCGGATCAACGACGAGTACGGCCACCACGGCGGCGACCGGGCGCTGACCTCCTTCGGAGAGCTGCTCCGCTCGCAGGTGCGCGACTTCGACGTCGCGGCCAGGCTGGGCGGCGAGGAGTTCGCGATCCTGCTTCCGCAGACCACTGCAGACGCGGCCGCGGCCGTAGCCCGTCGGACGAGGGACAAGCTGGCCACCTCGCCGATGCGGGTTTCGGAGAACGACACCGTCCGGCTGACGGCAAGCTTCGGGGTCGCCGAGTCGGCCCCCGGACAGACGTCCGACCAGCTCCTACGCCGAGCTGACGAAGCGCTCTACGCCGCGAAGCGCGCGGGCAAGAACCGCTTCGTCGTCGACCCCACGGCCGAAGTCTCGAGCGAGTCCGTCTGACGCGACCGAGATACTCCTGCGAGTGCGGAGATTCGGCCTCGGCCTGCAACTCGCGCTCCTAGTCTCCTGCGGCGTCGCCTCCGGATATGCCTGGCGCGCCGCGCTCAGTCACGGCCACAACCTCCAGACGCAGTACATCTACGGCGGGAAGCCTTTTGCACCGCCGTGGTTCTCCTCGCCGCCTTCAGCTCGGATCGTTCCAATCAGGCCTGCGCCCGCGAACCGGCACCCGAAGGTGCGCGGCGCGATAACCGCGGATGCTGCGCCAGCCAGCGACAGCGGCACAACGAGTGCGTCGGAGTCGCGGCAGCTCGCATCGGCGACGACCTCGCCGCACGCCCCGAGCAGCTCGCCCTCGCCGGCTTCGTCTACTCCCCAGCAAAAGGGACCGGGTCATCCGAAGCACCACTCACCGCAACCCCCACCGCCGGCACCGCCAAAGCCCCCACCTCCTCCGCCAAGCCCTCCTCCGTCACCGCCTAGCCCGCCGGCTCCGCCGCCGGTCACGCCGCCGCAGCCTTCGGTATCGATCGTTCAGACCGCTGGGAAGGGCAGTCGGCCCGGCTGGGGGCATGGCGATCCAAACCACGACCACACGGGACCGCGCGGGAAGGGGCCGCAATCCGAGGCGCCGCCTTCCGTCGCCCCAACGTCGGGCGAACAGTCGAAGGGAAAGGGACGCTCGAAATAGAGGGCCCGCCGCGGACTGGCATTTGCCCGATCTGCGGGAACGAGTTCGAGCCTTCCCGGTACCAGGTCTTGCTGGCCGCGTTCCGCGATTCATCTTTCGACCGGATCGAGTGCGCGGAGATCGCCCTCGCCGAACGGCGGAGACGGCAGGCCTTTCGGCAGCGCCGGCGGTCTGGGTCTAGGCGGCGATCCCTGCGAACTGCGGGATGATCTCGTCGCCGTAGGCGGCGAGCGTCTCTTCCTGCCCGTGCGTCATCAGGTAGATGTTGAACTGGTCGACGCCGACCGACTCGAGCTCCTTCAGCTTCGCCGTGGCGGCCTCCGCGGTGCCGAGCACGCAGAAGCGGTCGACGATCTCGTCGGTGACGAACTCGCCGTGCTTCGCGCCGACGCGTGAGTGTTCCTTGTAGTCGTAGAACTTCCGCGCCTTGACGTAGTCGGTGAGCTCCTTGGGAATCTCAGAGTCCTCGCCGTAGCGCTCGATCAGGTCCATCACGTGATTGGAGACCATCGCCGGGAACCAGCGTGACTGCTCGCGCGCGTCCGCGACGTCCTCGGAGATGTGGCTCGGCGCGCCGACGATGCACTTGAGCTCGGACGGATCGCGTCCGGCCTCCTCGGCGGCCCGGCGTGCCGTATCCATGATCCACTGGATGATCACCGGGTCGGCGAGCTGGATGATGACCCCGTCGGCGACGCGCCCGGCGACAGCGAGCGCGCGTGGGCCGTAGCCGGCGATCCACATCGGGATCTCCGGCAGCTCCCCGCGAACCCAGTTGAGCTGGAGCTCCTTCTCGTTCCAGTCGACCTGGCGCCCGTTCATCAGGTCCTTGATCATCTGGCAGCGGCGCTCGAACTCGGCGACCTTGACCGGCTGCAAGCCGACGACGCGCCGAGAGGAGTCGCCGCGGCCGATCCCCATCACCATCCGGCCGTCGGAGACGTCTTGCATCGTCGCGTACCAGCTGGCCGTGATCGTGGGGTCGCGGATGCCGGGGTTGGTCACGAAGTGGCCGAGCTTGATCTTCTCCGTCGCGGCGGCGACGAGCGGCAGCGTCGCGTACGAGTCCTGCCAGAGGATGTGCGAGTCGTACGTCCAGGAGTACTCGAAGCCGTGCTCCTCAGCTTTCTTCGTCAGGTCGACGAGCCGCGTGTACGGCGGATCGGGCAGAACTGTGACGCCAAAGGTGAGACGTGCCATGAGGGCTTCGAGCATACGCCCGCAGGGACTGTCCCAACAACCGTTTATGGGACAGAGCCCTACGGGGTCAGGCCCTCCCTTTGCGACACTCGTCCCGTGATCACGCACTTCGTCGCGTTCCTCGGCGTCGCGGCAATCGTGATCGTCACGCCCGGCCAGGACACGGCGCTGACGATCAGGAACACGCTGCTCGGCGGACGGCGCAGCGGCATCCTCACGGCCGCCGGAGTCTCGACCGGACAGGCGGTCTGGGCGCTCGCGACGAGCGCGGGGCTAGCCGCGGTGCTCCAAGCCTCCGAGCCGGCATTCGTCGCCGTCAAGGTCGCCGGGGCGGCCTACCTCGTCTACCTGGGCCTGCAGACACTCGTCCCGGCGCTACGCCGGGGACTTCGGAAACCGAAGACGCCGCCGCGCGGAAGGTCGCTTCGTCAGGGAATCGTCAGCAACCTCGGCAACCCGAAGATGGCGGTGTTCTTCCCCAGCCTGCTGCCGCAGTTCGCAAGCCGGCCTGCTTTCGGGGCGCTCCTCCTGCTCGGGCTCGTCTTCTGCTCGATGACGTTCGTGTGGCTGACGGGCTACGCGTTCGCGGTCGCGAAGGCCGGCGACTTCCTGCGCCGCTCGCGAGTCCGACGGACGCTGGACGCCATGACCGGCGTGGTGCTCGTCGGGCTCGGCCTACGCCTCGCCGCCGACCAGCGCTAGCGTTTTCTCCGCGAGGCGATCGAGCGCCTGGACGCTCAACTCGAGGTGCTCCTCTTTCGTGTCCTCGAGCTTCGTGTGCGAAAGCCCGCGCAGGCTCTGGACGAACAGCATCACGGTCGGCACCCCAGCACGCGCGACCTCCGCGGCGTCGTGGAGCGGCCCGCTCGGCAGACGGTGCGACGAGCCGGCGACCTCGGTGATCGCCTCGTCGGCGAGCTCGATCAGCCGCTCGTCGAAGAGGATCGGCTCGATGTTCCAGATCCGCTCCCACGAGACCTCGATGGCCTCCTCCGCTGCGAACTTCCGGGAGGCGGCCTCGGCGTTGCTGAGCATCTCCGCAAGCTGGCTGCCGTCGAGGTGGCGCTGGTCGAGCAGGCACTCCGCGACCTCGACGACCGAGGTCACGATCCCTGGCTTCGTGACGACGCCGCCCATCGTGCAAACGGCGCCCTCACCTGCGCGCTTTGCGATCTCCCGGATCTCGAGCTCGAGCTTCGCCGCCCCGGCGAGCGCGTCGCGGCGCTTGTCCATCGGCGTCGAGCCCGCGTGCGCAGCCTGGCCGCGGAACGTCACCTGGTTGCGCTCCACCCCGAACGTGCCGAGCACGACGCCGAGTGGGAGGTCCAGAGACTCGAGCACCGGGCCCTGCTCGATGTGGAGCTCGAGGTAGGCGGCGGCGTTCTCGAGCTCGGAGCGCGCCTCGAGCGCCGAGTCGAGGTCGACGTCGAACCGGGTGATCGCGTCCGGAAGCGAGATGCCATCCGAGTCGCGGCGCTGCCGCAGCTCGTCCTGGTCGTCCATCGAGCCCGCCGCGGCCGAAGAGCCGAACAGGGAACGGCCGAAGCGCGCGCCCTCCTCGTCGGCCCAGTTGACGAGCCGGACCGTCAGACGGGGCGTGCCGTCCTCAGCGATCCGGCGCAGCACCTCGGCGCCCGCCATCACGTTGAGGGCGCCGTCGAGCCAGCCGCCGTTCGGGACCGAGTCGATGTGGCCGCCGATCAGCAGCGCTCGCTCGGACTCACCGGGCAGCGTGAACCACTGGTTGCCGGCCGCATCGCAGGTCTTTTCCACCGGCAGCTCGGAGACTTTCTTGTCGAGCCACTTCCGCGCGGTCGACCACGTCTCCGTCCAGGCGACGCGCTGGGCGCCGTTCTCGTCGCCGGTCAGCTCCTGAAGCTCGCGGAGCTCTGCGACGGTGCGGCCCGGATCGAGCATGGGCGCGATCGTAAACCGCATCAGCAGGTGTGGTAAGAGATAGCCGTGGCGACCGTGGCCGCGCAGGCACCGCATGAGCGACGCACTCTCGCCGTGCGGAGAGCAGCCGGACGGGTCGCGCTCTTCGTCATCGTTCTCGCAGCGCTGTGGGGCCTGTGGGAGGGGTACCGCGGGCTCTGGATCCACGAAGGCTGGACGTGGCCATTCGTCGTCAACGACACGACGATGCCCCACCTCAGCGACATCTTCGCCGCACTCTGGGGAAGCGCCTCGCCGGGCGGCGTCGGCCCCCGGCTGATCACCGTTCTCGTCAAAGGCGCCCTCTTCACGGCCAAGGAGGCCGCTGCCGGATTCGCGATCGGCGCGCTCGTCGGCTTCTCCCTCGGCGTCCTCCTCGCCCAGTTCAGGCTGCTTCAGCGCGGCCTATTGCCATGGGTGGTCGCTTCGCAGACCGTTCCGATACTCGTCGTCGCGCCGATGGTCGTGGTCTGGGCTAACCCGAAGCTGCCGGACAGCCTCAAAGACTGGGGCGCGGTCGCGCTTATCGCCGCTTACCTGACCTTCTTTCCCGTGACGGTCAACACGATCCGCGGGCTCAACTCGGTAGACCGGCGCGCGCTGGACCTGATGCGAAGCTACGCAGCCGGCAACTGGCGGATTCTCTGGAAGCTCCGGTTTCCCGCCGCGCTGCCGTACATCTTCGCGGCATTGAAGGTGAGCGCGACGGCCAGTGTCGTCGGCGCACTGATCGGCGAGCTGCCGTCGTCGATCCCGAACGGGCTCGGAGCCCAGATCATCAACTTCAGCCAGTACTACTCAACGGAGCCGCGCGGTCTCTGGGCGACGAACCTGATCGCGGCGGCGCTCGGGATCTCCTTCTTCCTCGTGATCGTGATCGTCGAGAAGCTCGTCGTGCGGCGGGCACCGGAGAACCTCGTATGACCGATCGCGCAACGGTCGTCGAGATCAACGGCGTCTCGAAGCAGTTCGGGCAAACGACTGCACTGCAGGGGATCGAGCTCGAGATCGCCGAGCGCGAGTTCGTCTCGCTAATCGGCCCGTCGGGCTGCGGGAAATCGACGCTGCTCAGAATCATCGGCGACCTGATCGAGCCGAGCGCGGGAACTGTCGTCGTCAACGGGAAGTCGGCCCGACAGGCGCGGCGGGACCGCGACTACGGGATCGTCTTCCAGGATCCCGTCCTCTACGACTGGCGCACCGTCGCAAAAAACGTGGCCCTGCCGCTCGAGATGGCGCGGTGGCCGCGTCAGAAGCGAAACGAGCGCGTGCAGAAGATGCTCGAGCTCGTGGAGCTGCAGGGGTTCGAGGGCCACCGGCCGTGGCAGCTCTCCGGCGGCATGCAGCAGCGGGTCTCGATCGCGCGAGCGCTCTCGTTCGATCCCGCGCTGCTGCTGATGGACGAGCCCTTCGGTGCGCTCGACGAGATGACGCGCGAGCGGCTGAACATCGAGCTGCTCAAGATCTGGGAGGCGAGCGGCTCGACGATCGTCTTCGTCACGCACTCGATTGCGGAGGCCGTCTTCCTGTCGACACGCGTCGTGGTCATGTCGCCCCGGCCGGGCCGGGTCTCCGAGTTGATTCCGATCGACCTGCCGCAACCGCGGACTGCGACGACGCGCGAGGAGCCGCACTTCTTCGAGCTCGTGACGCGAGTCCGCGAGGCCCTCCATCTCGGGCATGACCTCGATCGCGCCGCACCAACGGCCCAGAAGGCGACAGCATGAGCAGCGGCGCGCCTGTCGCGGTTCAGCCCGTCTGGCGGGACGGGCTCGGGCGGATGGTCGGGCGCCGCGCCGTCGACTGGCTGCCGGCGCTCGTCGTCTTCGTCGGAGTCATCGCCCTCTGGCAAGGGCTGATCGTCTGGACGCACGCGCAGCAGTTCCTGCTGCCGAAGCCGACCTCGATCGCGTCGGCGTTCTGGACGGACAAGCACGAGCTGTGGTCGGCGGGGTGGTACACGTTCCAGGAAGCGCTGGGCGGATTCGTGCTCGGCTCCGGGATCGCGATCCTCTTCGCGCTCGTGCTCGCCCGCTGGCGCCCCCTAGGAACGGCGCTGCTCCCGTATGCCGTCGCCGCGAATGCGATCCCGATCATCGCCTTCGCGCCGATCACGAACCAGTGGTTCGGCGGTGGGCTCACGAAGAGCTCGAAGATTGCGATCGCCGCGGTCCTCTGTTTCTTTCCGGTGCTGGTGAACACACTGCGCGGCCTGACCTCGGTCCGCCCGCAGGACCTCGAGCTGATGCGCTCCTACGCGGCGGGAAACGTCGAGGTCTTCCGCCGAGTCCGCATTCCGACCTCCCTCCCGTTCATGTTCACCGGCCTGAAGATCGCGAGCGTGCTCGCGATGATCGGCGCAGTCGTCGGCGAGTACTTCGGCGGGGCCCTGAACGCGATCGGAGTTTTGATCCTGTCCCGTTCACGGGTCTTCCAGTTCAACGAGGCGTGGGCCGGCGTCCTGGTGGTCTGCATCTTTGGCTTGGCGCTCTACATCGCGGTCGCGCTTGTCGAACGGTTGGCACTTCGCTGGGTGCCATCGACATCGGACTGAGGAGGCGTCAGAATCGCGTCGTCGGACGTTGGGGAAAGGGGACTGGATGAAACACGGTAGGTACTGGGTCGGGGCGCTGGCGACGCTAGCGGTCGCCGGCGGAATTCTCGCGGCGGTCGGCACCGCCGCACCGTCGAAGCACTCGTCGCAGAAGCTGACGAAGCTCACCTTCCAGTTGAAGTGGGTGACGCAGGCACAGTTCGCCGGCTACTACGCGGCCGACGCTAAGGGGTACTACAAGAAGGCAGGCCTGGACGTGAAGATCCGCGTCGGCGGGCCGGACATCATCCCGGAGCAGGTGGTTGCGGGAGGTCAGGCTCAACTGGGTCTCGACTGGCTGCCGAGCCTGATGTCGGCGCGCGACCAGGGCACAAAGCTGGTGAACATCGCGCAGGTCTTCGCGCGCAGCGGGATGACCGAGATCACCTGGAAGAACAGCGGCATCAACACGATCGCGAAGATGCACGGCAAGAAGGTCGGTAACTGGCTCGGCGGCAACGAGTTCGAGCTCTTCGCCGCACTCAGCCGCGCCGGCATGGACCCGGTTCACAACAAGGGTGTGACGATCGTCAAACAGCCCTTCGACATGAACCTGTTCCTGAACCGGCAGATCGACGCCGCGTCTGCGATGACGTACAACGAGCTCGCCCAGGTCCTGGAGAACAAGAACCCGAAGACCGGGAAGCTCTACAGCCTGAGAAACCTGAACGTGATCAAGATGGAGAAGATCGGAACCGGAATGCTCGAAGACGGCATCTTCGGCACCGAGTCCTGGCTCAAGGACAAGAAGAACCAGGCGACTGCGAAGAAGTTCCTCGTCGCGTCCTTCAAGGGCTGGATCTACTGCCGGACGCACCTGAAGGATTGCGTGAGGATCGTGCTCTCGCACGGCCCGACGCTCCTCAAGGGCCACCAGACGTGGCAGATGAACGAGATCAACGCTCTCGTCTGGCCGTCGCCGCTCGGGATCGGGCTGATGAGCCCCAAGGACTACAAGTTCACGGCCAAGACGACGGCGAAGTACAACAACCTGAAGAAGGTGCCCGGCCACGAGGCGTATCGGACCGACCTCGCCAAGGCCGCACAGGCGACCCTGAAGAAGCAGCACTACGACATCTACGGCAAGTCCTGGAAGAAAGCGAAGGTCAAGATCACACCCGGCGGCGAGTAAGCGGAGGAGGATCCGTATGTCCGTTCTGATCAGAGGAGGCCGCGTCATCACCGCGGCGGACGACTACGTCGCCGACGTCTTCGTCGAGGACGAACGGATCTCACTCATCGGCGAGACCCTCGACGTGACAGCAGATCGTGTGATCGACGCAGTCGGGAAGTACGTGCTCCCCGGCTGCGTCGACCCGCACACGCACCTCGACATGCCGTTCGGGGGCACGGTCACGATCGACGACGTCCAGTCGGGCCAGACCGCCGCGGCGTTCGGCGGCACGACCACGCATGTCGACTTCATCATCCAGCCGAAGGGCGCGACCTTCGCAGACGCGATCGACGAGTGGCGCGCCAAGGCGAACGGCAAGCAGGTGATCGACATGGGCTACCACATGGCGATCACCGATCTCGACGAGGGCGGCACCCTCGAGGAGCTCGCCAGCCTGCCAGACCAGGGCATCACCTCCTACAAGCTGTTCATGGCCTACAAGGGCGCGCTGATGGTGGACGACGAGACGCTCTTCCGCGCGATGGAGGTGGCTGCGGAGTCCGGAGCGCTCGTGATGGTCCACGCCGAGAACGGCGACCTGATCGACGTGCTCGTCCGCGAGGCGCTCGAAGCCGGCCACACCGAACCCCTCTACCACGCGTTGACCCGGCCACCCGAGGCAGAAGGCGAAGCCACGAACCGGGCGATCCAACTCGCGCACGTCGCCGGCGCGCCGCTCTACGTCGTCCACGTCACCTGCCGCGAGGCCGTCGAGCCGATCGCGCGGGCGCGCGAGAACGGGTGGGACGTGTGGGGCGAGACCTGCACCCAGTACTTCTTCAACTCGCTCGATGACATCAAGAAGCCGGACTTCGAGGGCGCGAAGTACGTCTACTCGCCGCCGGTTCGGGACAAGTCGAACTGGGACGTGCTCTGGAACGCCGTGCGCACGGACGCGCTGTCCGCGATCTCGACCGACCACTGTGCGTTTCTCTGGGACGGCCAGAAGACGATGGGCAAGGACGACTTCTCGAAGATCCCTAACGGCGGTCCGGGCCTCGAGAACCGGCTGCACATGATCCATGAGTTCGGCGCCCGCGCCGGCCGGATCACGCTCAACCGGATGGTGGAGCTCCTGGCGACGAACCCGGCGAAGCTGTTCGGGCTCTACCCGCGCAAGGGGACGATCGCGGTCGGCTCCGACGCCGATATCGTGATCTTCGACCCCGAGAAGCGGGTGACGATCTCGTCGGCGACCGATCACTCGAAGACGGACTACAATCTGTACGAGGGCACCGAGGTGACCGGAACGCCCGAGATCGTGCTGCTGCGCGGCAACGTCTTGGTCGAGGGCGACGAGCTGGTCGCCCAGCCTGGGATCGGGCAGTACGTCGCCCGGGCAAAGTTCGGCCAGGAACTGAAACCCGCAGCAGCCGTCGCCTAGCAGGGACTGTCCCCGAACGGGGACTGTCCCATCAACCGCCTGCTCTGCCTGACACGGTTTGTGGGACAGTCCCCTGCGGGGACAGCCCCTCGGAGCTAGCGCGTCTGCGGGAAGCCGAGGTCGACCTTCGACGTGGCCGGGTCCGGCCAGCGAGACGTCACGACCTTGCCGCGCGTGTAGAACTGAATTCCCTCGGGCCCATAGATGTGCAGGTCGCCGAAGAGCGAGCTCTTCCAGCCGCCGAAGCTGTAGTACGCGACCGGCACCGGGATCGGCACGTTGATGCCAACCATGCCGACGTTGACGTCGAACTGGAACTGGCGGGCAACGCCGCCGTCGCGCGTGAAGATCGCGACGCCGTTGCCGTACGGGTTCTCGTTGACGAGCCGCACGGCCTCGTCATAGGTGTCGACGCGGGTGACGCCGAGGACCGGCCCGAAGATCTCGTCCTTGTAGACGTCCATCTCAGGCTTGACGTCATCGAGCAGGGTGACGCCGAGGAAGAAGCCGTGACCGTTGGGCGCCGTTTCGCGGCCGTCGGTGACCACGGTCGCGCCCTCGCTGCGCCCTTTGTCGATGTACGACGCGACCTTGTCGCGGTGCTCGCGCGTGACGAGCGGGCCCATCTCGGAGTCAGGCGCCATGCCGTCGCCGACCTTCACGTCAGGCAGCCGCACCTTGATCGCGTCGACGAGCTCGTCCGCGGCATGTCCGACGGCGACCAGCATCGAGACCGCCATGCACCGTTCGCCGGCCGAGCCGTAGCCGGCCGAGACCGCTGCGTCGGCCGCCATCTCGATGTCCGCGTCCGGCAGCACGATCATGTGGTTCTTGGCGCCGCCGAGAGCCTGCACGCGCTTGTCGTGCGAGGTGCCCTTCTCGTAGACATAGCGTGCGATCGGCGTCGAGCCGACGAACGAGACGGCGGCGATGTCCGGGTGCTCGAGGATCGCGTCGACCGCGACCTTGTCGCCGTGGACGACGTTGAAGACGCCGTCGGGGACGCCGGCTTCCTTGAGCAGCTCGGCGGTGTAGACCGAAGCTGAGGGATCCTTCTCGGACGGCTTCAGTACGAAGGTGTTCCCGCAGGCGAGCGCAGGCGCCCACATCCACATGGGCACCATGGCGGGGAAATTGAACGGCGTGATTCCGGCAGCGACTCCGAGCGGCTGGCGGATCGAGTAGACGTCGATGCCGGTCGAGGCCTGCTCCGTGAAACCGCCCTTGAGCAGCTCGGGGATGCCGCAGCAGTATTCGATCACCTCGAGCCCGCGCGCGACCTCACCCATCGCGTCGGTCAGAACCTTGCCGTGCTCGGCGGTGAGGATCTTGGCGATGTCCTCGCGGTGCTCATCGAGAAGCTTGCGGATGCGGAAGAAGATTTCGGTCTTCCGCGAGAGCGAGATCGCGCGCCACGAAGCGAAGGCGCGCTTGGCCGCCTGAACGGCGGCGTCGACCTCCTCCGGGCTGGCGAAGGCGACCTCGCCCGTCTGGACGCCGAGGGCAGGGTTGTAGACCGGACCGTTTCGACCGGAGCGCCCGTGTACCTGCGCTCCGTCGATCCAGTGGCTGATGGGCGTGACGGCCTGCGCCGTCTGTTCGCGCGGTTCCGCGACCTCGGTCATAGCGGCCTCCTTCGTCAGATGGCCAGCCTAGCGCGCACAGGAGCCGGTCGGACTCATTGTGGCCATGTCCCGGGACCGTGGCCATGTCCCGGGACCTGGTCCGTAGCCATGTCCCGGGACCTGGTCTGTGGACATGTCCGGGGACCAGGTCCGCAGACGAGTAGGATCGGGCCATGGCGGTCGAAGCCGGACTCGACGCGAAGCGAATCCAGGAGCTCGACAAGCAGCACGTCCTGCACTCGTGGTCGGTGCAGGACCAGATCGCGCCGCTCCCGGTCGCAGGCGGCGAGGGGCGCTACTTCTGGGATTACGACGGCAACCGCTACCTCGACTTCGCCTCGCAGCTCGTCAACGTCTCGATCGGCTACCAGCACCCGAAAGTGGTCGCGGCCATCAAGGAGCAGGCCGACAAGCTGACGACTATCGGGCCGCCGATGGCCCACGAAGCGCGTTCGGAGCTGGCGCGGCTCATCGCGGAGGTGACGCCGGGCGACCTGACGATGTCCTTCTTCACGAACGGCGGCGCCGAGGCGAACGAGAACGCGATCAAGCTCGCCCGCTGGTACACGGGTCGCCACAAGATCATCGCGCGCTACCGCTCCTACCACGGCGCCACCGGCGGCGCGATCACCGCGACCGGCGACCCGCGGCGCTGGCCGGCCGAGCCGGGGATTCCGGGCGTTGTCCGCATGCTCGACCCCTACACGTACCGCTGCCCCGCGGGCCACCCCGATCCGTGCCCGGTCTGCACGGGCGCTCCCCACCTCGAGGAGATCCTCCAGTACGAGGGGCCGCAGAACGTCGCGGCGGTGATCTTGGAGACGATCGTCGGCACAAACGGGATCATCGTCCCGCCCGACGGCTACCTGCAGGCGATCCGCGAGGTCTGCGACCGGAACGGGATCCTGCTGATTTGCGACGAGGTGATGGCCGGCTTCGGCCGCTCGGGCAAGTGGTTCGCCTGCGAGCACTGGGACGTCATCCCCGACATCCTCACCGTTGCGAAGGGGATCAATTCAGGCTACGTGCCACTCGGCGCGATGGTGATCTCGGAGCAGATTGCCGATTGGGTCAGCGACAAGTACTTCGCCGGCGGCCTCACCTACTCGGGCCACGTGCTCGCCTGCGCCTCCGGCGTCGCCTCGATCGAGGCGTTCCGGGAAGAGGGAATCGTCGAGAACTCGGCGGCGATGGGCGAGGTGCTCGCCGAGGAATTGCCACGACTGCAGGAGCGTCACCCGTCGATCGGCGAGGTGCGCGGCAAGGGCCTGTTCTGGGGTATCGAGCTCGTGCGCGACCGCGAGACGCGCGAGCCGCTAGTGCCGTTCAACGCCTCGGGCGAAGCATTCGCGCCGATGGCGAAGCTTGGCAAGGCCGCAATGGAACGTGGTCTCTACCTGATGACCCACTGGAACGTGATCGTCGTGGCGCCGCCGCTGACGATCACTCGCGAAGAGCTCGACGAGGGCCTCGGCGTCCTCGACGACGTGCTCGCACTCGTGGACTAAAAGGCGGCGAGGCCCGCGCCGCAGCGGGGCCCCGCCTCTTTTCTCTCAACGGGAGACCTTGGGCGCGAAGCCGGTCTTGCCGCTCCCCCTCGGCGCGCCGCGTCTATCCGTACTACGCAGCTAACCAGAGGACGACGCAAGAACAAGCGAATTCACTCGGACGAGGGATCAAGCAACGGCGGCCGCCTTGCGGCGGCCGCCGGCCCAGTTGCGCGCCGGGTGAGAGGGGAGGGGCGCGCTATTTGCACGGGAGGAGAAGCCTTGTCTACGAGGGGCGGGTTCCGATCGTCACCTCGGTCGTATTCGTCGTGCCGTTCCGGGAGTAGCTGATGCTGACCTTGTCACCGGGGTGCTTGGCGGCGACGGCCGCGGTCAGATCGTCCGGGCTCGTGATCGTCTCGCCGCCGAAGGACGTGATCACATCGCCGGCCTTGAGCCCGGCCTTGTCGGCAGGCGAGCCGCTGCGAACCGTGGCGACCTGAGCGCCGCTCTGGTTCGTGGGCGTCCCGATCGAGACGCCGAGGTACGGGTGCGTGACCTTCTCGCCGTTGACGAGCTTCGAGACGACCTGGGAGATCGTGTTCGACGGGACGGCGAACCCGACACCCTCGTTGCCGCCGCCGTCGCTCTCGATCTGCGAGGTGACGCCGACAACCTCGCCGGCCATGTTCAGCAGCGGGCCGCCAGAGTTGCCGTGGTTGATCGCGGCGTCGGTCTGGATGGCCCCCGAGATCGTGTAGTTGTTGAGAGCGCTGATGTCGCGCCCGAGCGCGCTGACGATCCCGCTCGTGACGCTCTCCTCGAGGCCGAACGGGCTGCCGATTGCCACGACGCCGTCACCGACTTCGAGGTTGCTCGAGTCGCCGAGCGTCAGCGGATGCAGCTTGCTCGACGGCGCGTCGACCTTTAGCACCGCGAGGTCGGTCGACGGGTCAGTGCCCACGACGTGCGCGCCGTACTTCGATCCGTCCGCAAACGTGACCGAGACCTTCGTCGCCCCTTGGACGACGTGGTCGTTCGTGACGATGTGACCGTTCGAGTCGTAGACCCACCCGGAGCCCTGCGCCTGCGACTCGCCACCACCCGAGCCGCCGAACGGGAACGGCGAGTTGTTCGAGCTGCCAGAAGAGGTCGTCACCGTGATCTCGACGACGCCGGGGCCGGCCTTGCGGTAGACGCCGTTGACGGACAACGTCTTGGTGTTGGCCGTCGGCGAGGCTTGTGCGGCTGCCTGCTGGACGATTGTCGTTGTGTTACCGCCGTTGTCGCCGAAGGCGGCGTAGCTGCCCACGCCCGCCCCGGCGCCGATCAAGAGCGCGGAGGCGGCGAGCAGGTAGGGCGTGCGCTTGCGATGCATTTCCAAGTTCCTTTCCTGGTTCCAATCGAATGTCACCCAATCAGACCAGAACCGCGTAAGAGGTCCATGAAGCAGGGCTAAGAGCTGCCTAAGAAGTGCGAGCCGTCTTCCTTAAAGACTTCTTACCCCGGTCTTAGGCCGCTCTCAGGCGCGGGTGGGACAGTTCTGAGGCGCATGACTCCTTCCCCGGTCCCTGTTAGTTTCGGCGAACCTGCGGCCCTCCTGGCGGCCGCGGTTCGCCGGCAGGGATGGGCGAGCTCCTAGGCCGCGCTCTTAGGCCGCTCTCACGCTCTAACGCCACAATGGCAGGCATGAGCGGTTCCGCACAGATCCTCGTCGTCGACGACGAAGCTGCCGTCCGCGAGTCGTTGCGCCGGGCACTTGCGCTCGAGGGCTACGAGGTGGAGCTGGCCGCCGACGGTGCGGAAGCGCTCTACCGACTTGACACAGGCGCCGTCCATCCGGACGCGATCGTTCTCGACGTGCTGATGCCGAACGTCGACGGCCTCGAGACCGCCAGGCGCCTGCGCGGCGCGGGCAACCGGATTCCGATCCTGATGCTGACCGCGCGCGACGAGGTCGAGGCCCGGGTGGCCGGGCTCGACGCCGGCGCCGACGATTACGTCGTCAAGCCGTTCGCGCTCGCTGAGCTGCTCGCGCGCCTGCGCGCGCTGCTGCGGCGGACGACGAACGGCGCAGGCGAGATGCTCCGATTCGCCGACGTGGAGCTCGACCCCTCGACACGCGAGGTGCGCCGAAACGGCGACTCGATCGAGCTGACGCGCACCGAATTCTCGCTGCTCGAGCTGTTCATGCTGAACCCGCGCCAGGTGCTGACGAGGTCATTGATCTTCGAGCGGGTCTGGGGCTACGACTTCGGGCTCTCGTCGAACTCGCTCGACGTCTACATCGGCTACCTGAGGCGCAAGACCGAGGCGGGCGGAAAGCCGAGGCTGATCCAGACGGTTCGCGGCGTCGGCTACGCACTGCGCGAGCCGTGAGCTTCCGCACCCGCCTCACCCTCGTCGCCGCGGCGGCGGTCGCGCTGGCCGTGGTGATCGCGTCGCTGGTCGTCTACGTCGTCGTCCGCAACCAGCTGCGTGGGCAGGTCGACGATGCGCTCAAAGGCCGTGCCACCTCGATCGTGCAGGGGCCGGGGCCGGGCCTGCACATCGAGGGCGGCTATCTCGAAGGCGTCGCGCTGCCCTCGTTCGGCAGCGGCTTCGACTTCGTTCAGCTCGTCAGCAGCTCAGGCCAAACCTGGCGGACGCAGTTCGAATCCGGCGCGTTGCCGCCGGGTAAGAACGCGGTCGACATCGCGAAGACCGGCCACGGCGCCCGCTTCAACGATGCCACCATCGGCAACCGCGACTACCGCGTCTACACGATCCCCGTCCAGGATCAGAGGGGCAACATCTACGCGCTCCAGGTCGCGCGCTCGCTCGGTGAGGTCAACAACACGCTTCACCGAATCGGAATCTTCCTGTTCCTGATCGCAGCGGGCGGGGTCGCGATCGCGGGCGGGCTCGGCCTCGCGGTCGCGCAGACGGCGCTCGCCCCGGTCCGTCGGCTTACGCAGGCGACCGAGCACGTCGCCGCGACGCAGGACCTCTCCGAGCGGATCGAGGTGCGCGGGGAGGACGAGATCAGCCGGCTGGCGACGAGCTTCAACACGATGCTCGCGGCGCTGGAAGAGTCGGCGCGCTCGCAGCGCCAGCTCGTCTCTGACGCCTCCCACGAGCTGAGAACGCCGCTGACGAGCCTGCGCACCAACATCGAGGTGCTGGCACGCGATCGCAACATGCCCGAAGACGAGCGCGAGAAGCTGCTCAACGACGTCGTCGCCCAGCTCTCCGAGATGACCGCCCTCGTCACGGAGCTCGTCGAGCTCGCCCGCGGCCAGACTCATCCTCAGGAGGCCGAAGACGTCCGTCTCGACCTGCTCGTCAACGAGGTCCTCGAGAAGGCGCGGCGGGACTATCCGCAGGTCGAGTTCGTCGCCGACCTCCAGCCGTACGAGCTGCACGGCGTCCCGAACACGATCGCACGAGCCGTCTCGAACCTGCTCGACAACGCGGCCAAGTGGAGCCCGCCGGGTGGGAAGGTCGAGATCACCGTCCACGACGGGCAGGTGATCGTCCGCGACCACGGGCCCGGGATCGACGAAGACGACCTGCCCTACGTCTTCGACCGCTTCTACCGGGCGCCGGCCGCGCGGAAGCTGCCCGGGTCCGGGCTCGGGCTTGCGATCGTCAAGCAGGTCGCCGAGGCCCACGGCGGCGGTGTGGGCGCCGAACGGCCCGCGGACGGAGGCACCCTGATGCGGCTGAGGCTCTGCGGCTCGAACGGCGCCGGACCGGACGCCGCCGAGAACGAAAGAGTCTGACTGCGGACTGTTGTTGGGACAGTCCCCGTTCGGGGACGGTCCCTGCCTCATTCAGAGCGTAGGGGGAGACCCGACGCTACGACGCGCCGCCCGCCGACGGCCTCGTAGACCACGTCGACGCTGTCGTTCTGGCGATACGTGCCGGCGACGCCGAGGAACAGCGACAGCCAGCGCCAGAACCCGAGGCGGCCCTCCTTCGCGAGGCGCGCCTGAAAGACCAGCTCGTCTCCCTCACGCCGAAAGTCCCGGCCCTCGTGCTGGGGTACTCCGTTCAGAAACACCTGAAAGTGCGACCCGATACCAGCCGGAAGTTGTACGCGCGTCCACTCGGCCACCCTTCATAGAATGCCCGCCGGTGCCCGTGGCCGACCTCCGAGATAGCTGATGCGGCGCCCAGGTTCGTCCCTCGTCACGCGACCGGCGGCGAAACTGGACGCGTAGCGTGTGAGGAGGAGAGCCCTAGCCGCGCTCGTCCTGGTCGGTCTGCTCGGGCTCGCCCTCGCACACACTGCCCTCGCGGGTGACCCGGCAGGTCTCTCGCCGCGGGGCCCCGACTCGCCGCAGGCGAGCAACATCGCGGACATCTACTGGCTGCTGATCGCGATCACCGGAGCGATCTTCATCCTCGTCGAAGGCGCGCTGATCGTCTTCATCGTCCGCTTCCGGAACCGAGGCCGCTCCCAAACGCTGGAGGGGCCGCAGATCCACGGAGCCCCGAGGCTCGAGTTGATGTGGACAGTTGCGCCGGTGGTAATCCTGGTGGTGATCGTCACCTACGTGCTCGTGAAGCTTCCTGGGATCGACAAGGCCAACCCCGCGAGTGCCGCGAACAACTCGCTCGTCGTCAAGGTCGAGGGGCGCCAGTTCTACTGGAACTTCGTGTATCCGAACGGCGTCATCCAGGTCCAGCGAATGCGCGTGCCCGCGGGACGCGACGTCAAGCTCGACGTCGGCTCCGAGGATGTCGTCCACAGCTGGTGGATCCCGGCCCTCCAGGGCAAGTTCGACGCCATCCCCGGGAGGACGAACCACCTGCACTTCACCGCGACCAAGGTGGGGACGTACAAGGGCCAATGCGGGGAGTTCTGCGGCTACGAGCACGCGCACATGTTCGCGAACGTCCAGGCGATGCCGAACACCGACTTCCAGTCCTGGTACGACAAGGAAGCGCAAGCCCAGGCGAGTGGCACATCCGACCTCGGCAAGATGACCTTCGACGGGGTATGCGCCACCTGCCACGGCTTCCAGGGCCAGGGTGCATTCGGCCCGGATCTGCAGGGCAACCCGATCTTCAAGCAGCCGGACGCGATCAAGACGCTGCTCCGCAACGGCGGCATCCAGATGCCGGCAGTCGGCCGCGGCTGGACCGATCGACAGATGAATGCGCTGATCGCCTACACGAAGCGCTTCGCCCCCTGATGGCCGTTCGCGTAACCCCCGCTCCCGCCTCGACCGTCGTCTCGCGCGGCCGCTACTCGAGCTGGCTCGCCACCGTCGACCACAAGCGGATCGGGATCATGTACATCCTCACGAGCCTGCTCTTCTTCGTGGCGGGCGGGATCATCGCGCTCCTGATGCGCTCCCAGCTCGCGCAGCCCAACGAGCACATCTTCACGCGCAACAAGTACGACCAGCTCTTCACGATGCACGGCACGACGATGATCTTCCTCGTCGTCGTGCCGGTCTTCGCCGGCCTCGGGAACTTCCTCGTGCCGCTGATGATCGGCGCGCGCGACATGGCGTTCCCTCGCCTGAACGCGCTGTCCTACTGGTTCTTCGTTCTTGGCGGAATCGTCCTCTATGCGAGCTGGTTCGCCGCCGGCGGCGCCGCACGCGCCGGCTGGTACTCGTATCCGCCGCTCTCGGAGAGCGCCTTCGAGCCCGGCAGGGGCCAGGACCTCTGGATCCTCGCAATCCACCTGACGTCGATCTCGTCGATCCTCGGGGCGATCAACTTCATCGTCACGATCCACAACATGCGCGCGCCGGGGATGAGCTGGATGCGCATGCCCCTGTTCGTCTGGTCGATCTACGTCTACGCGATCCTGATCCTGATCGCGCTGACGGAGCTCGCCGGCGCGCTGACGCTGCTGCTGCTCGACCGCAACGTCGGCACGCACTTCTTCCTACCGAGCAAGGGCGGGAGCGCGATCCTCTATCAGCACATGTTCTGGTTCTTCGGGCACCCCGAGGTCTACATCATGGTCCTGCCCGCCTTCGGGATCCTGTCCGAGGTGATCCCGGTGTTCTCGCGCAAGCCGATCTTCGGCTACAAGGCGGTCGCCTTCTCGACGATCGCGATCGGCTTCTACTCGATGCTCGTTTGGGCGCACCACATGTTCTCGGTCGGGATGCCGACCGCGCTCAACATCTTCTTCATGCTCTCCTCGATGACGATCGCGGTGCCGACCGGGATCAAGATCCTGAACTGGATCGCGACGACCTGGCGCGGCAACCTCATCCTCGACACGCCGATGCTGTTTGCGCTCGGCGCTGTTGGCGTGTTCACGATCGGAGGCCTGTCGGGGGTGATGCTCGCGTCGTTCCCGTTCGACTGGCAGGTGACCGACACCTACTTCGTCGTCGCGCACATGCACTACGTGCTGTTTGGTGGCTCGGCTTTCGCCCTCTTCGCAGCCTTCTATTACTGGTGGCCGAAGATGTTCGGGCGATTCCTCGACGAGCGGCTCGGAAAGATCAACTTCTGGCTCTACTTCATCGGGATCAACCTGACCTTCTTCCCGCAACATTTCCTCGGCCTGCTCGGCATGCCGCGCCGCGTCTGGACCTACAACCACCACGGCTGGTGGGCGGCGTGGAACCTCGTCTCGACGATCGGCGCCTTCGTGATGGCGCTCGCGACCCTCGTGTTCATCATCAACGCCGTCAAGACGACGCGGTCGGGACGGCGTGCCGGAAACGACCCGTGGAAGGCCGACACCCTCGAGTGGTACACGAGCTCGCCGCCGCCGGAGTACAACTTTGACAAGGTTCCCTATGTGACGAGCGCGCGCCCGTTGCGCGACCTGCGGCGGCGTCTGCAGGAGGAGGCGGCCGTTCATGCCTGACGTTCGCCCCGGTCCCTGGCTGCGCCTGATCGCGGTGGGAGCGTCTTCCGCGGCCGCGTTGGCCGTCGTCTCGGGCGCCCTCTCCCTGCACACGGCCCACCGCGCACTCGCCGCCTTGGCGGTGCCGCCGCTCGCCGCCCTCGTCGCTGCCGGCTGGGTGGCGCACCGGCGTCTGGTCTGGCCGTCCGTGGCCGCTCTTGCGTTCTTCCTCGCTGCCGCGCTCGTAATCGGGCGGCCGCTGCACATCGCCTTCGCGGCGTTGGCACTCGCCGCCGCCCTGATCGCGACCGCGGAGACGCTTCGAGGCGAGCAGGTCCCGGCCGCCCCGTGGAGGGACTACGTGACGCTCACGAAGCCGCGGATCATGAGCCTGCTCCTCCTGACCGGAGCCTGCGGGATGATCGTGGGGGCAGGCGGCCTGCCGTCGGCGTGGCTCTTCGTCGTCACGATGATCGGCCTCGCCCTCGCCTGCGGCGGCGCGAGCGCGCTGAACCACGTGATCGACCGCGACATCGACCGGCACATGAGCCGCACCGACCGCCGCCCGGTCGCCGCCGAGCGCGTGGCGCCGACGCGCGCGCTCGAGTTCGGCCTTGCCTTGTCGGCTCTCTCCTTCGTGCTGCTCGCGAGCCTCGTCAACGTGCTGACGGCGCTGCTCGCGCTCGCAGGCGGCCTCTTCTACGTCTTCGTCTACACGCGCTGGCTGAAGCGCTCGACGCCGCAGAACATCGTCATCGGGGGCGCGGCGGGAGCGGTGCCGCCGCTCGTCGGCTGGGCCGCGGCGACGGGGGACGTGACGGTGCCGGCGCTGCTGCTGTTCGCGATCGTCTTCTTCTGGACGCCTCCGCACTTCTGGGCTCTCGCCTTGCTGATCCGCCGTGACTACGAGGCCGCCGGCGTGCCGATGCTGCCCGTCGTCCGCGGGGAGCGCGAGACGACCAAACAGATCGTGCTCTACACAGTCGTGCTGGTGGCGGTGACTGCGTCGCCGTTCCTGTACGGGACGCTGGGGCTGCCTTACCTCGTGGCGGCGCTTGCGCTCGGCGTTGCGTTCCTCGGCCTGGCCCTTGGTCTTCGCCGCGAGCCCACGCCGCGCCGGGCGGCGCTCCTCTTCCACTTCTCGCTCCTGTACTTGGCCTTGCTCTTCGTGGCCATGGCCCTGGACGCCGCGCTGTGACCGAGCAACTACCGGAGCCGCCCATCCCGCAGACGATGGTGGACGAGCCCGTCGACCTCGACGCCGAGCTCGCCCGCCGGAACGTGATCTTCGGGCTGGCGCTGTTCGTGTTCGTGCTGCTGCTGTTCGGCGCAACCATCCTCGTCGCGTACGTCTATCTCTGGCTCGACTGAGGCATCGCTTGCGATGCCTCCTGGAGGACGTCCGGGCTTTACCCGGGCGTCCGGTTAATCCCCGCGGTAGGGCGTTGCGGCAACGAAGCAATGACTTGGTCGACTGAGGGCATCTGGATAACTGAGGTCGCCGACCCGCCGCCTGGCGTTCGGCTGGCCGTAAAAGACCTCTTCGACACCGCCGGGCTGAGGACGACGTACGGCTCGGTGATCTTCGCCGACCACATTCCTGCGGAGACGGCCGAGGCCGTGCGGCTGCTCGAAAGGGCCGGCTACGTGAACGTCGGCAAGGCGAACCTGCACGAGTTCGCCTACGGCGTCACGTCCGAGAACCCGCACTACGGCGCAGTCCCGAATCCGCGCGCGCCCGGCCGGACGGCGGGCGGCTCGAGCGGAGGTTCCGCCGCGGCACTCGCGGCCGGGCTCGCGGACGCCTCGCTCGGCTCCGACTCGGCCGGCTCGATCCGCATCCCCGCCGCCTGTTGCGGCGTCGTCGGCTTCAAGCCGACCTACGGGCTGGTCCCGATCGAAGGCTGCTTTCCGCTCGCGCCGAGCTTCGACCACGCCGGGCCGATGGCCTGCGACGTCGGAGGGTGCGTCCGCATGATGAAGGCGCTCGTGCCGGAGCTCGAGTCGACCGAGGTCGAGCTCGGCGAGCTGCGCATCGGTATGGCCTGGCTCGACGAGGCCGATCCGCTTGTGCGCGCGCGCGTCGAGGAAGCTGTCGCCCACTTTTCGAGCCCGCGAGCGCTCGTGCTCCCGGTCCCCGACCGCGAGGACTGGGGCCCCGCGTTTCGACGGGAGGCGCTCGAGTCCCACGCCGGTCTCTTCCCCGAGCGCGCCGAGGACTATGGGGACGACGTCCGAAGCTCGCTCGACGGTGCCTTGGGGCTGACCGACTCCGAGGTCGACGCCGCTCGCCGGCTCCGCGAGCGCCTCCGAGAGGAGCTGCCGGAGACGCTGGGAGACCTCGACCTCCTCGTGACCCCCACGCTCCCTGTCGTGGCGCCCAGGTACGGCGAGGGGACGCGCACCGTCCTCACCCGTCTGACGGCGCTCTTCAATCTGACGGGATGGCCTGCGCTCGCCCTGCCGTGCGGACCGGCCGAAGACGGACTCCCGGCGTCGGTTCAGCTCGCGGCACCGCCCGGCCGGGATGCACTCGTGCTCGCCGCGGGTGCGGCGCTCGAAGGCGCGCTCGCGTTCGGCCAGCCTCACCCGAACGAGTGAGTCCGGGCTTGCGCGGCCTGCCGACACTCTCCACGGAATGCGTGTGGCCCGCGTCCTCGTCCCTACGCTCGTTTGCGCGCTCGTGTTCGCGGGCCGCGCACACTCCGCGCGCGCCGCGACTCCCGTCGTCGTCCCGAGACCGACAAACGGCGGCCAGTTCGCGTACACGGCGCCCGAAGCGCAGCCATACGTCACCTCCCGGGCCGTCGTCCATTACGTCACGTCGGGCCCCCAGGCGCCGCCGCTCACCGACGCGGACGGCAACGGCGTACCCGACTACGTGGAGCAGATCGGTGCCGCGGCGGACGTCGCCCTCCTCTATTACGAGCGGCACGGCTTCAAGCAGCCCCTCCCCGACACCGCCGGGCCCGACACCAAGCCGGACATCTACATCGACACGCTGCCGACCGGAGTCCTCGGCTTCACGCTCAAGCAGGCGCATGCCGAAGGCGGCACGTTCGTCCTTGTCTCGCCGACGCTCGACACAACCGCGTCGAAGCCGAACGGCGGCATCGACATCACGGTCGCCCACGAGCTCTTCCACCTGATCCAGTTCTCGTACCTCGCGGGCGACAAGGTTCCGACCTGGGCGCTCGAAGGAAGCGCGACGGCCATGTCGATGCGTGTCTTCCCGCAGGCTCAGGATCGCTTGAACACCGCCTATCTCAACGATTGGCTGAAGACGCCATGGGTGTCGCTCGACGACGAGCGCGGTTCCTGCGTGCACTGCTACGGCGGCGCCTGGTGGTGGCTCTACCTGACGGGTCTGAGCCCGAAGGTGTTGCCCCGCTACCTCGCTGACCTCGCCGCGGACCAGGCACGGGGCATTTCGACGACGCTCGGGGTAACGGAGCTCGACAAGGCGTTGCGTGGCAGCGGCGCCGGGTCGCTCGAACACGTCTTCACGCGCTTCTCACTGAACCTGTACCGCCGGGGGCTTCAGCTCGGCAACCCGTTCTCGCTGAAGAGCTCGACCACACCCCGAAAGGTTTCAATCCGGGCCGTCTCCGGGCTGTCGACGCACTACATACCGGTCAGCGTGCCGCGAGGCGCCCGTGGTCTGGTGGTCTCGGTCCCCTACGGGGACGGCCCGCGCCCACAGGTCACCCTCGTTGTCGGCGGGCCACACGGACGCGCGATCGTCGCGAAGCGGTTCCGGCCCGGGCGCGGTGTCGTCCTCTCGACCCTGTTCCGCAACTCCAGCGAGCGCCGCCGCGTCACGCTGATCGTCACGAGCGGCACCGTGACCGGCGTCCCGTTTCGAGTGGAGTACGCCGCCGTCGGCCGGGACGGCAAACTGCCCGGCTGGGTCGCCTTCTAGGGCCGCTCGAGGACGCGATCCTCGAACCGGCGTCGCTGCATTCGCCCTAGCGCGACGGCGCCGAGCCCGAGCAGGAGCAGCGGTCCCGCAACGATCAACGCGTAGAGGAGGATCGCGGCCTCCCGGACGAGGACGCCACCGGCGTCGCTCATCGTCCGGTCGAACCGGCCGGTGGATGCCGCCGCATGATGCTTCGGCTTGGTCGCCAGCTCGAGCGCGACGCGGGCGAGCTGCGCGCGGCGAACGGTGGCGGCGCGGTGCTTCGTCAGGTAGTCGAGCCTGGCCTTCAACTCCGCGAGCCTGTAGCGCTCCTGCGGCGTGACGCCGCCGGCCTCGATCCGCGCAATCTGAGCCCTCAGCCGCGCGATCTCGCGTGCCTGTTCCTCGACGGCCTTGGTGACGTCGACGATGTTGACCTTCTGCGAGAGGATCGTGCCGAGGTTCGAGTACTCCTCGATCACGTCCTGGACACGGTCGACCGGCACGCGGACGATTAGCGACGCAGCGCCCTGCCCGTGCGCCGGCGAGCTGTAGCGGACGTAGGCGACGTAGCCGCCCACATCGCGCGCGAATCGCATCGCACGCTTAGTCGCGTCGGACAGCGCGCCGACGTCCTCGACCTGCAGGCGCAGGTAGGCGCCGTACTGCTGGAGCCGA
Source organism: Gaiellaceae bacterium (assembly GCA_051955535.1). Taxonomy (GTDB): domain Bacteria; phylum Actinomycetota; class Thermoleophilia; order Gaiellales; family Gaiellaceae; genus 13-2-20CM-68-14. Next base: position 65,292 of record JBQCGP010000071.1, read on the forward strand.
GCCTGCTGCGTGTTCGGGAGCGCGGTGGCGGATGGCGCGCCGGTGTTAGGCAGTGCCGGCGGTTCATGCGGTACGCGAATGCCACGGGCGCGGGCCGCGGGCTGCGGTGCGGGCGCCGCCTTCTTTCCAGCCGAGCCCGAGTTGACCAACCCGTGCAGCAGCGCTCCGCCGACGGCGACCGCCAGTGCGGCCGGAACGGCGACAAGCGCGAGCCGCCGCAGCGGCGGCAACGAGAACTGAGGCCGAGGCGCCGGCCGCTCGCGTGCCGCGAGCTCCAGTACGCGCTCATGCAGCTTCGACGAGGCGACCGGGCGCGCGGCGCGAAGCTCCGATGCGAGCTCAGGCGACAGCATGTGCGCTCACCATCCCTTCCAGCTTCTGGAGCGCGCGGCTCAACCGCGTCGAGCAGGCGCTCTGACTGATTCCGAGAACGCGGGCGGCCATCTCTCCGTCGAGCTCGAGCACGACCCGCAGCGCGACGACTTCGCGTTCTGCCCGGGACAGCTCAGCGAGCGCGTGCTCGAGCTCGGGGGAGAGGCCTTCGCCGAAGCTCGGGGGAGGCACCTCGCGAAGCTCGTGCACCGCGTAACGGTCCTCGCGGCGGAGCCGCCGAGCCTCCGACCGGAAGTGGTCGAGCGCGGCCGAGCGCGCCAGCTGGCAGAGCCAGGTGCGAGCAGAGCCACGCCCCGGGTCGAAGCGTCGCCAGCGGCGCAAAGCACGCTCGAAGGTGTCGACCGTGAGGTCTTCGGCGAGGGAGTGGTCGGCGGTCAGGTACACGAGATAGGCGAGGACGTCGTCGAGGTGCTGCTCGGCGATGGCGGCGAAGCTACGAGGCTGCTTCGCGTTCATGTCCTCTATACGCCGCCGCCCGGGGCTACGTCACAGCCGCCCGAGCCGCGGCCTCGTAGACCGGGTCGCGGTCGAGCGTGTCGAGCTCGTCGGAAAGCAGGTCGGCCGGTCGGGGCGGATCGCCCGGAGGGAACGGCGCCGGCTCGCCATCGAGCTCCACTCCCACGAGCTTCTCGGCGGGCTCGTGCTCCATCTCGATCTTGCGCTCGAGCCGTGAGCGCAGCCAGCCGGCCAGCAGGTGCGCCTGCGCCAGCGTTCCGGTCACTTTGATCTTCCGCACCTCGGCGATCTGCGGCCAGAGCGACGCGAGCATCGGCCGCCAGCGGCTCGTCCGCGCCCAGGCGATGTCGGAGACCGCAACCCGGTCGAACACCTCGCCGAGGTCTGCATAAGGCGCCGGCAACCCGGCCCATTCGGTCGAGTCGATGATCAAGCGGTCGACGGTCTCGACGAGCTCCTCGAACGCGGAGTCCCCGAACGGCGGCAACCCTCGCCAGCGCAGGAATACGGGCAGGTCGGGGATCAGGAGCGGCTCGACGACGCTTGCCGGATGAGCAGCGCTCGTTCCGTGGAGCCGGATCCGAATCGTGTCCGTGCAGACCCCACGGCCCGCGCCCTTGGCGAACAACTCCACGTCCACTTCCCCCTCGAGCCCGCCGTCTCCGGCAAGAGGAAAGAGCACGATCGTCCGCGACGGATGCCGGTCTGCGAGCCCCGTGAGCACGTCCTCCGCGGCCTCGACCCACTCCTCGGGCACCCAGGCGATGTGGGTCATCACGCTCGTCCGCTGGCGCGCACCCCCGCGCTCGTCATCCAGCCGGAGCGCGGCGAGCTTCCGCTCGATCTCCGAAACCGACGTCAGTGTCTTCGCCACGGAGGCTCCGCTTGCGGTGCCGACTTCAGGATGCGCGGGCTTTGCCCGCGCATCCGTCTGAGCTCGTCAGCCATGCCCGAATGAACGATCAATGCCGACGCCACAGGCGCCCGTCCCTTTTCAGGATGTCATCGGCTGTCGCCGGCCCCCAGGTCCCGGCCGCGTAGTTCGGGAACGAGGGCCGGTCACGCTGCCAGGCGGCGACGATCGCGTCCACGAGTTGCCACTGCTCGACGACCTCATCCTCTCGCGTGAAGAGCGTCGAGTCGCCGCGCATGCAGTCCAGCAGCAGGCGCTCGTAAGCCTCCGGCATGTCCGTCCTGAACGCCCCGCCGTAGAGGAAGTCCATGTGGACGGTGCGGATCTGTAGCCCCTGCCCCGGCACCTTCGCGCCGATCGCGAGCGAGACGCCCTCGTCCGGCTGGATGTTGATCAGCAGCACGTTCGGCTGCAGCCCTTCGGCCGCGAGTTCCTCGAAGGGCGGATGAGGCGCCCGCTTGAACTCGATCGCGATCGTCGTCTCCCGCCGCGCCAGCCGCTTGCCGGTGCGCACATAGAAGGGCGTGCCGGCCCAGCGCCAGTTGTCGACGAAGAGCTTGGCGGCGACGTACGTCTCCGTCATCGAGTTCGGGTCGATGCCGGGCTCCTCCCGGTACCCCGGGACCTCCTCGCCCTCGACGTAGCCGCGGCCGTACTGCCCACGGACGACGTCCCTAGGCCCCGGCGTGCTCAGCGACTTCAGCACCTTCACCTTCTCGTTGCGCACGGAGTCCGACGTGAAGTCGATCGGCGGCTCCATCGCGGTCAGCGCGACGAGCTGGAGCATGTGGTTCTGGAAGATGTCTCGGATCGCACCGGCCTTCTCGTAGTAACCGGCACGGCCCTCGATCCCGATCGACTCCGCGACAGTGATCTGGACGTGATCGATGATCAGCCGGTTCCAGAGCGGCTCGAAGATGCCGTTCGCGAACCGCAGCGCCAGCATGTTCTGGACCGTCTCCTTGCCGAGGTAGTGGTCGATCCGGTAGATCTGGCTCTCGTCGAAGTACTTGTGGAGGACGTCGTTCAGTTCGAGCGCCGAGGCGAGGTCGTGCCCGAACGGCTTCTCGACGATCACCCTCGTCCAGCCGCCTTTCGCAGGCCGCGTGCCGATCCCCTCGACGATCGGCTCGATGACGTCGGGCGGGACGGCGAGGTAGCAGACGCGGTTGCCTCGGATGCCGCGCTCCTTGTCGAGCGCGGTCAGCACCTTCTCCGCGCGACGAAAGAATGTTTCTGTGTCCATGAAGTCGGCCGTCACGTAGCGGATTCCGCCTGCCAGCCGCTCCCAGACGTCCTCGCGGAACTCGTCGCGGCCGAACTCCTGGACGGCCGCTTTCATCCGCTCCCGGAACGCGTCGTCGGACTCCTCGGTGCGCGCCACCCCGACGACCGCGAACTGCTCGGGCAGCAGCTCACGCAACGCGAGCGAGTAGATCGCGGGGAAGAGCTTGCGCTTCGTCAGGTCCCCGGAGGCGCCGAAGATCACCATCGCGCAAGGCTCGGGCCGGCGCGAGAGCGGCAGCCCGACCTGTAGCGGGTTCTCCTGCTCCGGCCGCTGCTCCTCGGCTAGCGCCATTGGCGAACTATCGCGGGTCGGGGCTTGCCTTCGCCTTTTCGACCGCGCGGATCGCGTGGCCGCCGAACTCGTTGCGCAGCGCCGCGGCGACCTTGGCGGAGAACTTGATCTCGTCCCGCGAGGCGAAGCGCGCAAAGAGCGAGGCCGCCAGCACAGGCGCGGGCACGCTCATCTTGATCGCTTCGTCGAGGGTCCAACGGCCCTCGCCTGAGTCTTCGACGTAAGGCGCGATGTCACCGAGATCGCTGCCGTGCTGCTCGAAGGCCGAGTGAAGCAGCTCCAGCAGCCAGCTCCTCACGACCGAGCCGTAGCGCCAGATGCCGGAGATCTCGAGCAGGTCGAGCTCGTACTCGCAATGGTCCATCAGCTCGAAGCCCTCCGCGTAGGCCTGCATGAGGCCGTACTCGATCCCGTTGTGGACCATCTTCACGAAGTGGCCGGCGCCGCTCGGCCCGACGTGCGCCCAGCCGTCCTCGGGGGCGAGCGTCTCGAAGATCGGCTCGAGACGCGACACGGGCTCGTCGTCACCGCCGGCCATCAGGCAGAAGCCGACCTCGAGGCCCCAGACGCCTCCGGAGACGCCGACGTCCACGAAGTGGATTCCCTTTTCCTTCGCCTCCTGGTACCGGCGCTTCGAATCGTGGAAGTTCGAGTTGCCACCGTCGACGATCGTGTCGCCCTCGTCGACGATCCCGAGTAGTTCGTGAAAGGCGTCCTCGGTGACTTTCCCGGCGGGAATCATCAGCCAGAAGGGACGCGGCGGCTCGAGTTGCTCCTTGAGCTCGGCGAGCGAGTCGGCCGTGCGCGCCTCGACCTTCGGGTCGTAGGTCTGGATCTCGTGCCCGCCCTCGCGGAGCCTGGCCGTCATCCCATTGCCCATGCGGCCCAGGCCGATCATGCCCAGTTCCATCAGCGATCACCTCCCGACCGAATCGTGCTTTCTGGCCGCGAAAACCAAGCGTCGCAAGGACGCAGGGAGCGTTCGTAGCCGGAGGCTACGGGCGCGACTGAGGACGCCGCGAGGCGCCGGTTTGCAGCCCGCCAGAAAGTGCGAGGCGGGCGGGAGGGGTTCGCCATTAAATCTCCTCCAGTCGGACGCGCGCGACGCGGCGGCCGCGCTCCTTCAGCGATTCGAAGTCGCCTGCCGCCTGTGCGCGGATGAACCGCGCGAAGCCGAACGGCTTGCCGGGTATCGGCAGCTCCTCACCGGGGTCGTCCACGACCTGCAGGAAGAGGCCGGTGTTCGGGCCGCCCTTGTGCAGCTGCCCGGTCGAGTGGAGGTACCGCGGCCCGACGCCGTGGGTGACAACGCAGCCGGTCTGCTCGCGGGCGCGCTCTATCAGCGGCTGAAGCTCCGCCTCGCGCGCCGGGTCGATGAACGCCTGGATCGCCACGTAGTCCCCTTCGCGGGCTTGGGCGAAGAGCTCGTCCGGTGACGATTCCGCTTGCAGCTCGACGTCGCCACTTGCAAGCACCTCGTTCGTCTTGTCCTTCGCGGCCTGGACGTCCGGCTGATCAAACGGGTTGATGCCGAGGTACGAGCCCGCCACGGCGACCGCGAACTCCCAGCGGAAGAACTCCTGGCCGAGCTCGTAGGGGTCTTCGAGCCGCACCTCGCCGCGCTGGCGGTCGGGGCCCTCGGGTGATTCCCCGGGCGCCGGAACAAGCCCCTTGCCGTCCTTGCCCGTCGACTCGGCGATCAGCTGCTCTGCCCACAACCCGAAGCCGCCCTTGACCTCGTCGAGGCAGACCTTGTCGCGACCGCCCTGCCACCCTTCACCCAGCTGCCGGCCGAGCTCGAGGCCCGGGTTGCCCTCTGCGAGCCGGCAGGCCTCGACCATCTCCGCCGTCCGCTCGAAGAACCGCTCGAGGTCGATGCCGAGCAGGGCGGCGGGGACGATCCCGAAGGGCGAGAGCGCCGAGTAGCGGCCGCCGATCGATGGCTCGCCGTGGAAGACGCGAATGAAGCCGCGCTCGCGTGCCAGGCTCTCGAGCTCGGAACCCGGGTCGGTGACCGCCGCGAAGAACTCACCGCGGCCTCCGTTCCGCTCCCAGAAAAGCTCGAGGTGCGAGCGCGTCTCGAGCGTCGTCCCCGACTTCGAGGACGCGATGAAGAGTGTCCGCTCGAGATCGAGCTCGTCGAGCAGGCGCCGGATCGCCGCCGGATGGGTGGTGTCGAGCACGTGCAGCGCCTCTCCTCGGAAGCTCTCCTGCAGGACGAGCGGCGCCAGGCTCGAGCCGCCCATGCCGGCGACGACGAAGGCGTCGATCACGCCGGGCGAGGCGACCTCGTCGACGAAACCGAGCAAATCGTCGATCCGCTCGCGCATCCGCAGCGGCTCGTCGAGCCAGCCGAGCCACTTCTCCTCGCCGGAGCCGGTCCAGACGGTCGGGTCGCGGGCCCAGATTCGCTCGACAAGCTGTTCGGTGGCGACCGCCATTAGGCGGCAGCGAGCTCGCCGCGCTTGGCGGCGATGCCGTCGAGCAGCTCGGAGAAGGAGTCGGCGAACTTCTGCACGCCTTCCTCCTCGAGCACCCGCGTCACGTCGTCGTAGTCGATACCAACCTCGGCGAGCCGGTCGAAGAGCGCCTTCGCCTCGTCGATGCCCTGTTCGAGGGTGAGCGCCACCTCTCCGTGGTCCTGGAAGGCCTGGATCGTCTCCTCCGGCATCGTGTTCACCGTCTCGGGCCCGATCAACTCGTCGACGTAGAGGACGTCGCTGTACTCGGGGTTCTTCGTCGACGTCGAGGCCCAGAGGCAGCGCTGCTCGGTCGCACCCGCGAGCGCATCCCAGCGCGGGCCGGAGAAGATCTCCTTGTAGCGCTGGTAGGCGAGCTTCGCGTTTGCGACCGCGAGCTTCCCTTTCAGCTCGTCGTGGCCACCGATGTCGTCGAGCCGCTTGTCGGTCTCCGTGTCGACGCGCGAGACAAAGAAACTCGCCACCGAAGCGACCTTCGAGGGGTCGCCGCCCGATCCGACAAGTCGCTCGAGCCCGCGAACGTACGCCTCCGCCACCTCGCTGTAGCGCTCGAGCGAGAAGGTCAGCGTGACATTGATGTTCTTGCCGTTCGCGATCATCTCCTCGATCGCGGACAGGCCCGCCTTCGTCGCGGGGATCTTCACGAACAGGTTCGGCTTGTCGATCTGCTTGTGCAGCCGCCGCGCCTCGGCGATCGTCGCCTCGGTGTCGCCGGCGAGATTCGGGTCGACCTCGATCGAGACGTAGCCGTCCTTACCGCCGGTTTCGTCCCAGACGGAGCGCAGCAGATCGCAGGCATTGCCTACGTCGGTCTCGGCCAGGCGCCAGAAGATCTCCTTCGGATCGTCGAGCTCCTCCATCAGGGCGCGAATCTGTTCGTCGTAGAGGTCGCCCTCGGAGATCGCCTTCTGGAAGATGGTCGGGTTGGAGGTGACGCCGACGACGGCGTCGTCGCGCATCAATCGCTCGAGGCCGCCGGTCTGGATCATCTCGCGAGAGAGGAAGTCGATCCAGACGCTCTGGCCGAGCGCAGAGAGCTTGTGCAGCCGTGATTCAGACATTTGCCAGTCCCTTCTCGATTTCTTCGATCTTTTGAAGTCGCGTGGTGTACGGCTCGCCGCCGTCAAAGCGCGCGTGCAGGAAGGCGCGCATCAGGTCGACCGTCAGCGCCTGCCCCACGACCTCGGCACCCAGGCAGAGCACGTTCATGTCGTCGTGCTCGACACCTTGGTGCGCCGAGTAGACGTCGTGGCACATGGCGCCGCGAATACCGACGAACTTGGAGACAGCGACGGAGGCGCCGACTCCCGAGCCGCAGACGAGGATGCCGCGCTCAGCGTCGCCGTTCTGAATCGACTCCCCGATCTCGCGAGCCTTGTCGGGGTAATCGATCCGGACCTCGTCCGTCTCGACCCCGAAGTCGAGAACGTCGTGCCCAAGCGCGTCCAGCTCGGAGAGCACCGCGTCCCGCAGGCGAACGCCGCGGTGGTCGAACGCCACTGCAACCCTCATCGAACCGTTACGTTACCCCTGATGGAAGGTCCGACACTCTGGCGTGAGCTCGGGCAGCAGTTCCGCGTCGATTCGATACGTTGCGCGGCCGCCGCGAAGTCCGGCCATCCGACCTCGGGGATGTCCGCAGCCGACCTGATGGCCGTGCTGCTCGCGAAGTACTACCGCTACGACTTCGACAACCCGAAGGATCCGGCGAACGACCGGCTCGTCTTCTCCAAGGGCCATGCGTCGACGCTGCTCTACGCGATTTACCGCGCCGCGGGCGTCATCTCCGACGAGGAACTCCTTCGCTACCGGCAGTTCGACAGCATCCTCGAGGGACATCCGACGCCGCGGATCCCATGGGTCGACGTCGCGACAGGCTCGCTCGGCCAAGGGCTCCCCTATGGAGTCGGGATGGGGATCGCCGGCAAGCGCCTCGACAAGACCGACATGCGCGTCTGGGTGCTGCTCGGCGACAGCGAGATCGCGGAGGGCTCACAGTGGGAGGCTTTCGAGCACGCGGCCTACTACGAGCTCGACAACATCGTCGCGGTCATGGACATCAACCGGCTCGGGCAGCGCGGCGAGACGATGCACGGCTGGGATCTCGACTCCTACGCGAACCGCGCCCGCGCCTTCGGCTGGCACGCTCTGGAGATCGACGGGCACGAAGTCGAAGCGATCGACCAGGCCTACGGCGAGGCGATCGCCACCGACCGGCCCGTCGCGATCATCGCGCGGACGATCAAGGGCAAGGGCGTCAAGGAGGTCGAGGACCAGCTCGGCTGGCATGGGAAGGCGCTCGACCACCCGGATGAGGCGATCGAGGAGCTCGGCGGGATCAGGAACATCACCGTGCAGGTCGCGAAGCCGGAGCGCAGCGGACGGGCAGCCGAGATCCAGCGTGGCGCACCCGAGCTGCCGCGCTACGAGGTGGGCGACGAGGTGGCGACGCGCAAGGCCTACGGCGAGGCGCTCGCGGCGCTCGGGAAGGCGCGCGGCGACGTCGTCGCCATGGACGGCGAAGTCTCGAACTCGACCTTCGCGGAGATCTTCCGCGACGCCGAGCCCGAGCGGTACTTCGAGATGTTCATCGCCGAGCAGCAGATGATCGCCACCGCGGTCGGCGTCCAGGTCACCGGCTGGCGGCCGTTTGCATCGACGTTCGCAGCCTTCATCTCACGCGCATACGACTTCGTGCGCATGTCGGCGATCAGCCGCGCCAACTACTGCCTTTCCGGCTCCCACGCCGGGGTCTCGATCGGCGAGGACGGGCCGTCGCAGATGGGTCTCGAGGACATCGCCTTGCTGCGGGCGATACACGGCTCGACAGTTCTCCACCCGTCCGATGCGAACCAGACCGCCAAGCTCGTCGCCCAGATGGCCGACACCGAGGGCATCTCGTACATCCGCACGCTGCGCCCGAACACGCCGGTCATCTACGAGGCCGACGAGGTCTTCGATATCGGCGGGTCGCGGACGCTGCGCGACGGCGACGACGTCGCCATCGTCGCCGCCGGCATCACTCTCCACGAGGCGCTCAAGGCGGCGGACGAGCTCGCCGCGGACGGGATCGACGCGCGTGTGATCGACCTCTACTCGATCAAGCCCCTGGACGAGGAGACGATCCGCTCGCTGGCGATGCCGATCGTGACCGTGGAGGACCACTGGGCCGAAGGCGGCCTCGGCGAGGCTGTCCTGTCGGCGCTCGCCGACGCGGAGGAGCGTCCGCGCGTCGTGCAGCTGGCCGTCCGCGAGATGCCGCATTCGGGCAAGCCGGCCGAGCTGCTCGCCGCGGCCGGAATCGACGCCGAGCACATCGCCGAGGCCGCTAGGCAGCTGGTCGGCGCCGCCGTCGGCGCCTAGGAGGGTTCGGCGAAATAGCGTCTGTGCCGCCGGCGCACGCTGCTCGCCCCCTGGCAGCGTCCTCAGTCGCGCCCATATCTACGGATATGGACGCTCCCTGCGTCCTCCCCAGGGAACGATCAGCGCACGCCGTCGACGAGCGCCATCCCGCCAAACCCTCCTAGCCCGCGCGGGCTTTCAGTCCAACCAGGCGACGCAGTGTGGGAATCCGCCGCGCGTCGCGGAACGGCAGCAGGTCGAGGCCGTCCGGCGTGTTCAGGAAGCCAACCCGCCGGCCCGGGCGGTCGGTGTGGCCGAATTGCCAGACGATCCGGCGCGTCCGCATGTCGATGACGACGACCCGGTCGCGGAAATCGTCGTTGATCGCGATCAGGCGCTTGCTGATCCGCGTCGCGAGTGAAGGATGGTCGAGCTCGCCAGGCCCGTAGCGAGGACCGTACCGCCAGACGACTCGGCCCCGCTTCGTCATCACGATCGCCTGTCCCGGGCTGGAGTAATCGGCCAACAGGATTCGGTTGCCGAGGAGCTGAGGGTCCGACGGATAGGAAACCGGCGCTCGCACGCTCCAACGCAGCCGACCGTGCGGGCCGACGTCGTCGATCCAGGATCCAGTCGTCTCGCTGATCAGGACACCGCCGTCGTGGAGCGGTGTCGCGCCGTTCACGGGGCCAAGCGAGCGGGGCGGTGCGTGCACGCAGCTGCCGTCCCTGCCGATCTGGCGGACGATCCGCCCCGCGGCGGAGATGAAGAGGACGCGGCAGTTGTAGGCATCGGCGACCGACCGCAGCCCGTTCGGCAGGAGGTACGCGTCATCGGGCGTGTTCAGGTAGCCCGGCGCGATCCCGCGGACGTTCGGGTGTCCATAGCGCCACAGGAGCCTGCCGCCGGGGAAGGAGATGACCTGGATCGTGTCCTGGTCCTCCTGATTGCTGATGATGCGGGTGAAGCCGGGGCCGAAGAACGTGTCGTCGTCGAACCGAAACGGCATCGCCAGGTGCTGGTGTGGCCGCGGATAGGCCCAGAGGACCCGCTTGCGCGCGTCCACGAGCAGCATTCGATTGTTACCGCGGTCGGCGATCAGGAGGTACCCCGGGAGGACCCCGCGCGGTCGCACCGTGCGCAGACGGACAACGCTCGCCCGCGGCGGAGGCTGGTCATCCCGTGCGCTGCCGAATGCCGCGGCGGCGCCCAGGGCCGTCACTGCGACGAAGAGTGTCGCGAGCACGATGCGTCGGCGACGAACCATCGCGATCGAAGCTAACAGCGGCGTCGGAGAGATCGGGCCTGCATTCCCGAGGCGCAAAGAGTTCTTAATCCGGAGTCAACGGCCGGGGCAAGCGACCAGTTGGACAGAAAGGCACGCAGTCACGTCCTGTAAAGAGAGCGCGTTCAGAGTCTGTACGGGTCTCTCGCGCGCAGTCACGGCGAACGGAACGCGAGCGGGGGCGCAGCGGTATCGGCTGTCGGCCGCGGTCACCGGCCCCGACGACACGGCGCCGGGACTGCCGCTTGTCAATCTGCAGACGAAGCGCGGCTCCCTCGACGGACGTGGGCTCGACGTGGTCGACCTCTACCGTTTCGACGTCGGGACGCGGAGCGACGTGACGCTCGGCTTGCGCGAGTCCGAGTCGGCCTCCTTCGACCTCCAACTCCTCACTGAAACCGGTCGCCGGCTTGGCTGCGAGTGCGGATTCTCAGGTCGACGCGAGCTGAACAAGCAGCTCCGGCCGGCCACTACTTCGTCGTCGTCCGTGCGCGGCACTTCACGCGCGGTTCCTACGCACTCTCACTCCTGGTCCGCCAGATCCCGGCCGCGCAGGTGAGCTTCGGCAACGGCACGGCCTCGCCACGGCAAAGGGTGTCCGTCACGGCCCACGTCACCTTCGCGACGTGTGGGCCTCTGACGCTGCGCATCGAACGCTTCGACCCACTGATGGGCTGGCAGTACGCCCGGCGCTACCGGCTCCGGGTCTCTGGAGCCGGAACCGCGACCGCGACGTTCGTCCCACCGACGATCGGCCGGTGGCGCGCACGCGCTTTTTACTCCGGCACGCGCACGACGAGCCCGAGCAAGAGCGGCTTCGCGGTCCTCGTCGTGCGCTAGAGCTCCTCAGAGCCTCATCCTGTAGGTCCGGCGGATTGCGCGGCGGCCCGACACGGCGGGAATCACCACATGCGCTGTCACTGCGCCGCGCAGCCGTGGGCGGAGGTGGAAGTCGAGGATTCCCTGCGTGTGCGGGCGCACCTCACGCCGGGCAGCGACCAGCGTGGCGAGACGCCGACCCGTCCGCGCCCGTGAGACGGTCAAACGGACGCGCGCAAGCGCCTCCGTGACGTTGCCGAGGTTTGCGACCCGGAGCTCGAGTCGACGGCGGGCGCCGCGTCCGGTGATCCAGAGCCTCCGCAGGGCCAGCCGTCGGACGACCTTGCCGGGCGCGCGAACGACCACGAGGACGCCGAGCCGCACCCGCACGGCGACGCGGGCGCCCGAGGACGGACGCGTGGTCAGCAGCACCAGAGCGTCGTGGTCTCCGGGCTCCGCACACGAAGGCACCCTCGCCGAGACGACGAGCGACGCCGACGTACGCGCCGGCAGCGCCAGGCGCCTCGGCTGCAGGTTCAGCCAGGAGGCCGCGGAGCGTGCGCCACGGTGGACGATCCGAGGCCGGCCGCGCGGTGTGAGCGCGAAGCCGGCTCTCGACACGTCGACGACGACGCGCTTCGTACCCGCGTTCGTCACCCGGACGGCCGTACGCGCGGTGCCCGGGAGCACGACGCGCGCGGGGACTGCCGTCAGCGCCACGGGTTTCCGCGCCGCGCCCGCGCCCGCCGGAGCGAGCGCGAGCACGACGGCGATCACCACGAGGGGCGCCGCCATCACCGGCCGATCGCGGTGAAGGTGACGGTGGCCGTGTAATGCCCTGCCGCGACGATGGGCAGCGGCGAGGTGAAGCCGACCATCGTCGGCCAGGCGTCTCCCGCCGGAGGGCTCGGCGCAGAAGCCGTCCCTACCAGCAGGTCGGCGGCAGGTGCAATCGGGATGGGAGCCATGGCGCCGCCCGCCAGCAAGCCGCCGAGCTGGCCACCGGCAGGGGCCGTCGCGCCGAGGCCCAGCGGCAGGTCGGACGGCACGAAGGCCGAGCGGTGGACGGTCAACGCGTAGCCGGTCGCGCGGTTGCTCGTAACGGTGACGCGCTCCGACACGGACGGCGGCGTCTCGCCGGAGACGCCGTGGCCGAAGCTGATGCTCGGGCGCTCGAGCGCAATCGACAGGACAGGCTGGATGTCGATGTCGACGCCTGCGTTCGCGGACGCTGCGTCGGCCGGAGGCGGTACGCCGGCACACGGGGCGGCTGGGGCGGCAGAGTTACGTGCCGCCGGGGCCTGCGCGGAGAAGTCGCTCGAGTTCGTGTCGGTATCGGTACAACCGTCTCCCGCGCGGAGCGCGGCCGCGGTGTTGCTGATAGTCGGAGCTGGGCCGCTTCCTTCGTAGTCTGTCGCCGAGCCGTAGCCGATCAGGTCGGCGACGCCGGCATCGGCGGAGCAGCTGCCTGCAGCTCCACCGCAGGCGAGCGCGGCGGTCGCGCGCACAAGCGCCACCTTCCCGCCCGAGACGGCGAGATTCGTCGTTCCGGTCGCGTCCGGTGCCGGCAGGGGCGCTCCGACAGCAGCCGCCGATGCAAGCTGAACGAGGTAGCGGGCGCCCGGCGCCACCGAACCCGACAGAGGCGTCACCTGCCACGTCGTTCCGGCACCGGAGGCGTACTGCAGCGACCAGTTCGCGAGATCGACGCTCGTGCTCCCGCGGTTGAACAGCTCGACGAAGTCGTTCGTGTACGGCGCGTTCGAATTGCCGCCCCCGGCAAAGAGCTGGCTGATCACCATGTCGGAGGAAGCACTGTGCGCGGCCGGGGCGGCCAGCAGCACGGCGGCGAGGACGAGCATGACGAGGTGCCGGAATCGAGGCATCGGCGGCTCCAATCGCGTCGCGGGACTCATGCCTTCCTTCCTAGCGGGAGGCGCTCACCGCCCGAAAGTGTGTGTTCGGAGTTAGGCGCAGACTTGTCACAGATCCGTCACGCGGATACGCCTGGGCACCGGCCGCTTCTAGGAGGGTTTGGTGTAAAGCCGCTCGTCGACGGCGTGCGATGCTCGTTCGCTGACAAGGACGCAGGGAGCGTCAATAGCCAAAGCTATTGGCGCGACTGAGGACGCAGCTCAGCGGACGAGGAGCGTGCGCCGGCGACACAGACTGCTTTGCGCCAAATCCTCCTAGGCTTAGGCCATGGCACTGGTGATCGCATCGCAGCTCCGCAAGGAGCTCTCCGGCTGGGAGCTCTTCGACGGCGTCTCGTTCAAGGTCGAGCGGCGTGACCGGATCGCGCTTGCCGGGCCGAACGGGGCCGGCAAGACGACGCTGCTCCGGATCCTGAACGGGGAGACCGACTACCAGGGTGGCGAGCTGGTCTTCTCGAAAGGGACCCGCGTCGCGCTGCACGACCAACGGCCGCCGCTCGAGCAGGGCCTGACTCTCAAGGAGTACGTGCTGAGCGGCGCATCCGACCTCGTGGCGACCGAGGAGGAGCTGCGCGCGCTCGAGCAGCAAATGGCCGCCGGAGCGCACGACCAGGCCACGCTCCGCCGCTACGCCGACGCGCAGGGGCGCCTCGAGCACGCGGGCGGCTACGCCTGGCGCGAGCGCGCCGCCTCGGTCGTCCGCGGCCTCGGATTTGCGGAGCCGGATCTCGATCGCGCGCTCGAGACGTTCTCGGGCGGCGAGCTGACGCGCGCGTCGCTCGCGCGGGCGCTCGGCGGCGACCCCGACCTGCTCCTACTCGACGAGCCCACGAACCACCTCGACGTCGCGAGCCTCGAGTGGCTCGAGCAGGAGCTGCAGTCGCTCGACGCCGGGATCATCCTCGTCGCTCACGACCGCTGGTTCCTCGAAGCGGTCACAAACGGCGTGCTCGAGCTCTCCGGCGGGCGCTCGATCTCCTTCGCCGGGCCTTGGCACGCGTGGCGGATCGAAAAGGCGTCGCGCGCGTCGGCGGCCGGAAAGACCGCCGACCGGCTGTCGGTCGACATCGCGCGCTTGGAGCGCTTCGTCGAGCGGTTCCGTTACAAGAAGTCGAAGGCGAAGCAGGCCCAGGCCAAGCTGACCCAGATCGGCCGCCTCGACCTTGAACGCAAGCAGGCGAGCGACGAGCTGCAGTCGCTGACGATGCGAAACAAGCGGCTCGGCTTCGAGTTCCTCGACCCTCCGCGCAGCGGGAGGACCGTCATCGAGACGCGCGGGCTCGAGGTCGCCGCCGGCACCAAGCCGCTGCTCCACGACGTCGACCTCGCGGTCGAGCGCGGCGAGCACGTCGCGCTCGTCGGGCCGAACGGCTCCGGCAAGACGACCGTCCTCGAAACGATGCTCGAGCTGCGCGAGCCGGTCGCGGGTTCCCTCCGGCTCGGGCACGGCGTCGTCCCGGCGTACTTCTCGCAGCACGAGGTCGAGCTCGACGAGACGGGCAGCGTGCTCGACTGTGCGCAGAAGGCGACCGGCCTGAAGCGGCCGCAGGCGCAGAACTTGCTCGGACGCTTCCTCTTCTCGGGTTGGGAGGAGCAGGACAAAGCCGTCGTCAAGCTGTCCGGCGGCGAGCGGCGGCGGCTCGCTCTTGCTCTCGTCGTCGCCTCGGGCGCGAACTTCCTGCTCCTCGACGAGCCGACCAACCACCTCGACCACGAGAGCCGCGAGGCCCTCGAGCTCGCGCTCGAGGCATTCCCCGGCACCGTTCTGCTCGTTTCCCACGACCGCGCTTTGCTGGACGCCGTCGCGCAGCGGACGCTCGCCGTAGAAGATGGGACGATCCGCTCGTACGACGGCGGCTGGGCCGACTACGTACGGCGGCGAGACGCGCTCGCGGCGGCTCCGCCTCCGCAGCCGGAGCACGTCAAGCGCCCGCAAAAGGCAGCTCCGGCAACAGCTTCGGCGCCCCGCCCGAGCGAGCTCGAACGCATCGAGTCCGAGATCGCGGCCCGCGAGCAGGCGGTCGCCGAGCTCGAGCAGCAGCTGGCCGAGGACTGGGGCAACGCGGAGACGCTTGCCGCGCACCGCGCCGCCCGAGACGAGCTACAGGCGCTGCTCGCGCGCTGGGAGCAGCTCTTCGAACAGGCTCAGGCCTGACCGAACGCGTACTCCAAAGCAAACGGCAGCTGCAGGCGCAGGTACCTGCCCCCGTCCGGCCGCTGCGATGCCCACACGCGGTGGAGAATGCCGTGCGCCTGCAACTCGTGCGCGAAGTCGAACGTCCAGCTCCGGAAGATCCCGCCGTGGTTGAAACCGGTCGACAGGAAGAAGCGAGCGTGGCCCTCCCGCAGCCGTGCCGCTTCGCGCCGGACGAGCAAGGTCGGATTGTGTGATGCCAGCTCGGCCGCGCTCGCGTGCGTGAGCGGACCGTCGCGAAACGGCCTGAAGTACCCGGACCAGGACTCGGCGACGCCGAACAGGCCCAGGTGGCGGAGCGCAATATCTACCGCTCCGTACGCGCCCGCGGAGAGACCGGCGATCGCGCGGCCGTTCGGCCCTCTCTCGAGGGATAGGTGCGCGGCCGACCATGGGACGACGTCGCGAACGAGGTAGGTCTCCCAGCGCCCAGCCCACTCCTCGTCGCTGCGCTTGCCGGTCACGCGCCCCGCAACCGGCATGACCGCGACGAACGGGGCCACGCGATGCGATGAGATCAGGTTGTCCGCGACCGTCGCGAGCTGGAGACTGTCGTAGAAGCCCGACGGCGAGCCGGGAAAGCCGGACAGGAGGTAGATGACCGGGTAGCGCGTGCCGGCCTGGTAGCCCGGCGGCAGGTAGATCGCGCTGTCCCGCCGGTCGCCCGGCACGACGCTGTTCGGGATGCGGCCTTTCATGACGACCCCGCCGGCCGGGCCCTTCTTCACCTGAACGAAGCCGCTCGGCCCGGGCGGGTCCGAGCCGCTCGCGGGTGTCAGGTGCTCCAGCGCCAGCCGTAGCCACGCCTGCGCGTGCGTGTTCCAGATACGGCTCCCGTGGGCGCCCGGGTAGAGCTGGAAGACGTGCGGGACCCCGGCGGCAGCGAGCTCGTGGTGGAGCGCGAGGTTCTCGTCACGGAAGCGCGCGTCGCCGCGGCCCACGTAGAAGGCGAAGAACGTTGGATGGGCGTGGAACGTGTCCTGAAGCCGCGTGACCGCAGTGTGCAGATTCGCGCGCCGGTTGCGACTCGTCGAGCCGAGGTCGAGGGCCGCCGTTCCCTGCGGATTGGTCGGGTGGAAGTAGCCGCTCCACGACTCGACCACGCCGAAGTTGTCCAGGTGGTGAAAAGCGAGCGAAACCGCGCCGTACCCGCCCGCGGAGAGCCCGACGAGCGCGCGGGCGCGACGGCTTCGGATCGTCCGGAAGTGCGAGTCGACGTACGCCGGAAGCTCCTTCGAGACGGCCTGCTCCCAGTTGCGTCCCGGGCCCCAATCCAGGTACTCCGGGTCTGTGTCGTTGTCGCGCGCGCCCTGTGGAGCCACCAGGATCGCCTGCGCGCGCAAGGCGGTGAGCGCGTTGTTCAGGAAACCGACGTTGCGGTAGGCGCTCGACGAGGCGGGCAGGCCGTGCAGGAAGTAGATCACCGGATATCGACGCGCCGCGTGCGCGTACCCGGGCGGGAGCAGGACGACGAGATGGACGCGCCCTCGCACCGCCCTGGACGCGAACGACGCCAGCTGCATCGAGGGTTGCCCTTCGGAGCGCTCGCTCTTGAGAGCGGCCTGCGCGACGGCCCCCGCCGCGATCAGCGCGACGAGAAGAAGACCCCAGCCGACTCGTTTCAACGGGCCGACACCGGCGCGGCGCGAACCCTTTCGGCCGGCAACGCGGGAGCGCGCGTGAGCAGCGCCGCCCCCGCTACCACCGCGGCGAACGAGAGCAGCCGAGCCACACCGAGCGCCCCTGAGGGCAGGCCGTCCCCGTAGAGG
Organism: Gaiellaceae bacterium; assembly: GCA_051955535.1. Classification (GTDB taxonomy): domain Bacteria; phylum Actinomycetota; class Thermoleophilia; order Gaiellales; family Gaiellaceae; genus 13-2-20CM-68-14. The sequence goes on from JBQCGP010000071.1 coordinate 82,456, forward strand.
ACCATTCCGGCTGCGATCGGCACCGCGTTGGTGAAAAGCGTCGCGACTCCGGCCGTCGCGATCGCGCCGCCCCGCTGGAACCCCAGCTGCAGGCAGACAAAGCCGAGACCGTGCGCTGCAAGCACCGGCAGGGCGAAGCCAAGGCGGGCTCCGCCGCCCACCACCGCCTTCGTCCCTACGTCACCGGCCGCGTAACAGAGACCGGCCGCGATGCCGAGGCCGGCGCCGCCGGCGAGCAGGCGGGCCAACGGGCCGGCGAACGCTGCTGCGAGAATGCCGGTCGCTGCCATCCACGCCGCCACTCCTTGCCACGACGCATGCGCGGCGAACGGGTGCGTCGTCCCGCCGCCTGCGAGCGAGACGGCGAGCAGCGCCAGGCCGGAGACGGCGAGCCCGACGCCGGTCCACTCGCGCTGTGAGAGTCGCACCCCGTCGAGCCGCCAGACGAGCAGCGCGAGGATTCCGATCCCGCCCGCCGAGGCGGCCTGCACGAGAGAGAGCGTCCCCAGCGAGAGCGCGGCCACGTAGAGCGCCCAGCCGCCGATCCCGACCAGGAACCCCGCGAGCCAACGGCGGTCGGAGAACAGCAGCGCAAGCGAGTGGAGCGGCCGCCCGACCCGAAGCCGAGGCAACTGCGAGGCCTGCCGGTGCTGGGCGAAGAAGCCCCAGTTGAGAGCGAGCGCAGACGCGGCGGCGAGGAGGAACGAGGCGAGTGTCGATCCGTTCACCGCCGCTGCCCCACAAGCGGGAGGTAGCCCTCGGCGGCCAGTCCGGCGAGGCCGACGCGCGGCAGGTCGGCAAGGCTCTCGAGCACGACGTACCGCTTCTGCCACCGCGGGAAGAACTTCCGGTTGAACGCCGACAGGTTGTCGAACTGGAAAGTCCCCTTGAGCTGGCAGAGGAGCTTGCGCTGGACGCGCTGCGGCGGAGACAGCCGGCCGTTCGGCGCCAGCACCGCCGCGAAGGGCGAGAAGTTGAGCGACACCCGCTCGAAATCGTGCTCCCGCGCCCACGCCACCGTTTCCGCGACGAGCCACTCGTTGAAGCCGTTCGGAGTCGTGCGCAGTCGCGGCATCGAGGAGAGCGAGAGCGTCCGGCTCGCAGGCGAGACGGCCAGGTGGAAGAAGCCGGCAACGCCGCCTGACGCGTCGCGCCCGACCACGAAGAGAGCCTCCCGTCCGCCGACGTCGAAGAGCGAGCCGAACTCCATCGTGAAACCGCGCTGCGGCTGCGAGCCGCGCCACTCGTCCGCCACCGCGACGAGGTCGGCGGCGAGCGCCGGGTCGACGTCGCCCGCGTAGACGCATCTGGTCGTGTAGCCGGCGCGTTCGAGCCGATGGACCGACTGCCGTACCTTGCGGATCGGCCTCCCCTCGAGCGAGAAGGACGCGACCTCGATCACGCCCTCGTCGCCGTGGTAGATGGCCCGTAGCCCGTGCCGTGCGTAGGAAAGAAGGCTTCCCTCGCCCGCGCCGAGCACGGCGACCCGCCAGTCGCGCTCGCGGGCGAACTCCAGGAAGGCTGGGATCAGCTCTTCGACCGCGCCGGGCGGCCCGATCGGATCGCCCGAGACGACGGCGACGCCCGCGATCACCCGGTAAGCAACGAACGCACGCTCGTCGGGCGTGAAGAAGTACGACTTGTCGGGTCGGAGCACGAACGGCGAGAGGGTGTCGATGCCGTGCTTGGACACGATCTCCCGGACCCGTTCCTGCTCGTGCTCGCGGCGGTGCCATCGATAGCGCCACGGCGCGAGCCACCGCGCGAGCAGCCACAGGACGCCGCTGACGCCGAGCAAGAACACGGAGAGCGGGAACCACTCGCCGAACCGGCCGCTCAGGTGCCCCGATCCGCGCGGATGCAGGCCAGCCAGCGCCGCCGCCGTCTCCCTCAGCGCGAACGCGAGCGAGTACGGCCTGTCGACCTCGATGCGGTTGACCCAGAGGGCGGCGGTGCCGTAGGCGAAGATCGCGACGGTGTAGACGGCGGCGCGGAGCGCAACCTGTGCCCGGCTCGCAGGGTCGCCGCCGCGATCGAAGTCGTGGCGGCGCGCGACGAGCGCAAGGGCCAGGGCGATGCTGACCATCGCCTCTTCGTAGTCGAGCCCCTTGAGGATGTGCAGCACGGCGGAGACTAGAACGAGCGCGACCGTCAGCTGCCAGGCGCGCCGGCGCCGGCGACGGAGGCCGCGCGCGAGCACGATCAGCGCCAGCCCGGTGGGGACGATGAGCGCGCTCGCAAGCCCGGGCACGACGTCCGGCGCGATCGCCTCGACCATCCGGAGCCGCTCGGCCAGCTCCGGCGTCGCCGCGGAAGCGATGTCGAGGATGCCGGTCGCCGCCACGAGCGCGGCAAGTATCAGCGGCGCGCGCCGCGACGGTTTCGCGCCGCTGCGTGCGAACACGGCGCAGCCGAGGCCGATCAGGCCGGCTGCAAGGTAGAGCGCGGGCACGTGTGTCGCCGCGTGGAAGCCCTGCCGGTTAGCCACCTGGCGAACGACGACGAGCGAAACCCAGGTAGTGGCGAAGAGCCAGAGCCCGGTCGCGAGCGCCGCCAGAAGCGCGGCGGTCAGCCGCTCGATCCTCGCCCGCCGCGCCAGCAGCCCGACCGCGACGCCCGCGGCTCCCCAGACCACCACGAAGAGGAGCAGCGAGACCGAGTCGTGGCGCGGCAGCTCGTCGAGCGGGAGCGCATCGCGGATCCTCGGCCCGGCGAGCGTCGCGCTCCGCAGTTCGTAGAGCCAACCCTGTGTCGAGAAGACGACGATGAACGCGAGCGCGCATCCCGCCGCGACGCGTCCAATCCGAAGGGCGCTACCCACGCCCGAGCCCTCTCGAGGCGGCGAGGATCGCTTCGGGGAAGTAGCCGCGCCAGGCGCGCCACGTGTGCCCACCGGTGACGACGAGAAAGCGATGGCGAATGTGCAACCGCGCGAGCTCGTGCGCGAACGCGGCGTTCTGCCGGAGCGCCCGGTCGCCCTGACTCGAGTAGAACCAGAAATAGGTGCCGCGCCGACGAAGGCTCCGCGCGACCTTCGGCGCGTAGTCGGCGGGGCTGTTGTAGGCGAGCCGCCGCTTCTGGTGCCCGAAGATCGAAAGGATGTTGTCGGCCTCCTGGTAGCCCGACCAGCTCTCGATCACCCGGAACTCGCGGGGGTGATGGAGGCCGACGTTCAGCGATCCGTACCCGCCTTCCGAGAGCCCGCCGAGCGCGCGGCCCCTCTCGGAACGGATCGTCCGGTAACGGCGGTCGATCGCACCGACAACGTCACGCGCCAGGAACGTCTCCCAGCCCGACTTCGGACGGACGCCGTTCGCCCACTCCGTGTCCGTGAACCGGCTCGAGGAGCCGAACGGCATGACCAGGATCATCGGCCGGATCTCGTGCTTCGCCACCAGCTCGTCCTCGACCACACCGGCCCTGACGGTCAGGAGCAGGGCGTTCGGGAGCCCGGGTGAGCCGTGCAGGAGATAGAAGACGGGATAGCGGCGACGCGGGTGCTTCGTGTAACCGGGCGGCAGGAAGACGATCACCTGCTGGCTGCGGCCACCTATCGCCGCGCTTTGCACCTGGATCGTCTGAGCCGTCCCGCGCTGCTTCACCCAGGCGGGATCGCGTGGGGGCGCGTACCCGCGGTAGAGCCAGAAGTTGTCGACGTAGTGGTAGACGCCGACGACCCCGATGCCGAGCGTCGCGGCACAGGCGGCGAGGACTGCGATCCAGGCGACGGCGCGCCCCCTCCGCGAGGCGGCTCGGCCAGCTGGACCAGCCCTGCCGGCGATCCTGACGTGGAGCCTGCCGTTCGATTGAGCCCCGGTACCCGCCGTGGCCACGAAGAGCTCCTTGTCGTGGGTCGCCCCAAGTCAAGCAGAGCCTCCGTTGAGCAAAAAGCGCGTTTCGTTGGGCTTTGATTGCCGTTCGGTTAAGGCATTTCGTCGGCGAGCGTGGCCACGACCGCCTCGGCCACGACCTTGAGCGGGCGCCCCGAGACCTGAGAGGCCTTCCGCAGCCGGGCGAACGCGTCCTGCTCGGAGAGGCCCTCCTTCTCCATCAGCAGCCCCTTCGCCCGTTCGATCGTCTTCCGCGCGGCCAGCGCATCGGTGAGCGACTCCGCCTCCTCGCGAAGCGCGAGCAGCTCGTCGTGCCTGGCGCGTGCGGCACGGATCGCCGGGAGCAGATCCTGTTCGCGAAACGGCTTGACGAGGTAGCCGAAGACGCCGGCCTCGACAGCCCTGTTCACGAGCTCTTCCTGACCATACGCGGTCAACATCACGATCGGGATCGGCCGCTCGTCCAGGATCCGCCGCGCCGCCTCGATCCCGTCGAGCCGAGGCATCTTGACGTCCATGATCGCCAGGTCTGGCGCATGCTCGCGCGCGAGCGTGACCGCCTCCTCGCCGTCGCGGGCCTCGGCGCAGACCTCCAGGCCCGCGCGCGCGAGCATCTCGACGAGGTCGAGGCGGATGATCGTCTCGTCCTCGGCGACCAGGATCCGCATCAGGGAAGTGTCCTATAGGCGCAGCTCGCCGACCGGCACGAGCCACGTCCAGACGTCGTAGGTGAGGCGGCCGCGGCGCACGGACGGATCTTGCTCGATGTACTCACGCGCCTCGTCCGGCGGAACCCTGTAGATCGAAAGGCCGCGCCAGCGCTCGTCGGGCTGGCCGTCGAACGGGCCGGCGAGGGCGATGAGGCCCCGTTCGCGAAGCGAACGCTGGTAGGCCACGTGCTCGGCCTGGAGGGCCTCGAGCTCCTCGTCGCTGAGATCGGGCAGCCGTTCCGGCCAGCGAAGCAGCACGACGGTGTGCGGCTCGAGCTGCGGCGCCTCAGGCAGGGAACACGACCTCCGCGCGTGTGCCCGCCCCGCTGCGGAGCTCGAACGTCCCTTGCAGCTCGTCCCGCACGAGGGCGCGGACGATGGAGAGGCCGGTGCCGCTGCGGGGGTTCTCGTCGACGCCGCCGTCGTCGCTGATCGCGAGCACCGCGCCGCCGTTTCGGCTGGTCAGCTCGATCCGCACCCGCTCGCCACCGTGTTCGAGCGCGTTCTGGAAGAGCTCGCTGAAGACGAGCGCCAGCGCGGTCGCGCGATTCCCGGCCAGCGAGACCGGCTCCAGCTTCGCCTCGACGCTCTTGCCGGCGCCGAGGCCCTGAACGAGCATCGCCCGTAGGCGCTCGAGCAGTTCCCCGAGATCGACCTCCTCCTCGCGCTGCTCGGTCAAGACCTCGTGCACGGCCGCAATCGCCAGGATCCGGTTTACGGAGTCGTCGAGCGCCTTGCGGGGATCGACGCCGTCTTCGGCGCGCGCCTGCAATCGCAGCAGCGAGGCAACCGTCTGGAGGTTGTTCTTGACGCGGTGATGGATCTCCTGAGCGAGAACGCCGCGCATCACGGCGCGCCCGTGCTCGAGTGCCACGGCGGCGTGATGGGCGATCGAGGCGAGCAGTGCGCGCTCGTCGGCCGTGAAGTCGGTGTCGCGGTCACAGACGAGCTCGCCGATCTGCCTTCCTTTCCAGCGGAGCGGGATTCGCACCGCAAAGGCTCCTGCACGCCCTTCCGGCCTCGCGATCCCGCCGTCTTCGAGGACGAGGGCAGCCCCCGTCGCGCCGACCGCCTCCATCGTGGCGTTGACGATTGCCTCGAGTGACTCCTCGAGGTAGAGCGATTCGGAGACGGCCTCGGAGATCCGCGCGAGCGCTTCGAGCTCCCCCACCCGACGCTGCGCCTCCGCGTAGAGCTGCGCGTGCACGATCGTCTGCGCGACTTGCGCGGCGATCGCGAGGAGCAGCTCGACCTCGGCGTCCGTGAACTCCCGCGGGCGAACCGTCCGGACGTTGAGAGCACCGGCGAGCTTCTCTCGCGCGAGGATAGGCACCGCGAGGATCGACTCGTACTCGTCCTCGGGCAGGTTGGAGAACCCCTTGAAGCGCGCGTCGAGGTGCGCCTGCGCGGCGATCTTGATCGGAGCCCGCTCCGCCGCCGCAGCGCCCGTGATCCCCTCGCCCGGCCTCATCTTCGGCCGCCGTGTCATCTCTTCGACGCGGGTCCCGTGCGTCGCCCGCAGGATCAGCTCGTCGGCGCGTTCGTCGTAGAGGTAGACGAAGCAGGCGTCGGCCTCGAGCGCCTCGGCGACCTTCGAGGCGACGAGCGAGAGCACCTCCTCGAGGTCGAGCGTCGAGTTGACGGCTGCGATCGTCTCGGTCAGCAACCGCAGGTGACGAGCGGGGGCGTCCATCGCCTCGATTATGGTCCCCGGGCGGTGGGCCTCTACGAGTGGCTCTTGGTCTTCCACGTCACCGGCGCGTTCTTTCTGATCGGGGGCGTCGTGATCGCGGGCCTGCTGAACACGGCGGCAATCGCCGTCGACCGCCGGCCGAGCGAGGTCGCGACGCTCTTCGGGTTGATTCGGTTCGCCGTTCCGTTGATCGGCATCGGGATGCTCTTCACCATCGTGTTCGGGCTCTGGCTCGTCCACGAGGCGCCGTGGAACTACAGCTACGGCCAGACCTGGGTGATCGTCGCGCTCGTGCTCTGGGCGCTCGCCGGCTGGCTCGGCAGCACCGACGGCAGGTACCAGCGCGCCACCGGCAAGCTGGCGGCCCGGCTGGCGGCGGAGGGCGACGCCCCGAGTGCGGAGCTGAACGCCCGGCTCAGGAACGTCCGCGCGCTCGCGATCAGCTATGGCAGCGGTCTCGCCGCTTTCGCCGTTCTCGGGATCATGATCTGGAAGCCCGGCGCGTGATGCTGGCGGCGATCCGGCCCGACTCCTTCAACCTGCCGCTCTTCCTGCACGTGCTCGGAGCGACACTGACCTTCGGTACCACTGCCACGGTCGCGATCCTCGGCTTTGCCGCCACGAGGGCCGATCCCGAGCGCTCACTGTGGCTGCGCGGGCTGGCGTTCAAACTCGCGTTCTTCGTGCTCGTTCCCGCCTTTATCGTCATGCGGGCGGGCGCCCAGTGGATCCTCGGCAAGGAGTACCCGGGCGGGCACAACGAGCCCGGCTGGGTCAGCGTCGGCTTCATCGTCACCGAGCCCGGCGCGCTACTCATCATCGTGCTGCTCGTTCTTGCGTTCCTGGCATCGCGCCGGCAGACGTTCCGCGCGGCCGCCGCTGTGCCCTGGCTCGCGACGATCTACCTAGTCGCGCTCGGCGTCGCGTGGTTCGCGATGACCGGCAAGCCCGGCAGTTAACAAAACGTTTACAGCGCTCACGATTTGCCTTTAAGAGACGCGGATACGTTGGGCGCTGATGTCCGTCGCCGCCTCAGACCTTCGCTGGCTCAACGGGTTCCTCGTAGCCGATCGCGAAGGCCGCGTCGTCGGCCGAGTCGAGTGCCCGATGTACGGCACCGCCCCTGACGTTCCGGACGCGCTCGCCGTGCGCTCCGGTTTCCTCGCGCGCCGCCGCCGGGTCGTTCCCGCGGAGGCGATCGAGGACATCGACGACGCGAGCGGCGTGATCGGCCTCCGCGTCGCGCGCGACTCGCTCAAGAGCTTCCTCTAGCCGGACGCGCACCGGCTAGTCGCCCGTATCGCTTGCGTGCGGGCGGTCGCTGCAGCCGCGGCCCTTTTCGTCGTCATCGGCGCGATCGGGCGCGCGGCGCCGCCACGGCAAAGCTTCGGCGTCGTCCTGGACGCAAAGACCGGTCGCGCGCTCGCAAAGATTCGCGTGAACCAGCCGATCCGAACGGCGATCGCCGACGGTCACGGCGGCTGGTTCATCGGCGGCGGCTTCATCCGGGCGAACGGCCTCCTCCGCAAACGGCTCGCACACATCGGCGCCGAAGGGGCGCTCGACCCGCTGTGGAAGCCCGAGGCGAACGGCAACGGGGTCTCGGTGACCTCGCTGGCGCGGATCGGGAGCCGTCTCTACGTCGGCGGCGACTTCGCGAGCCTCCAACACAAGCCACGGCTCTGGGTCGGGGCGCTCGACACCCACTCAGGCCGGCTACTTCCATGGCAGCCACTTCCCGGGGGGATCAACTACCCCGTGCTGCTGGCAGGACGGGACCGCGTCTACCTCGGCGGCTACGGCGTGCAGGACACCTCGGGACTCGCCGCCCTGAGGCCCGCGGACGGCCGACCGGCGCCAGGGTGGCACGCAATCGTCGACACGTCGAACATCGAAGGCGGCGGGGTCAGAGCGATCGCGCGGCTCGGCGGGCGGCTGTATATCGCCGGCCTCTTCCGCAAGGTCAACGGTGTCCCGAAGCCCGGGCTCGCCGCCCTCGACGCGAGGACAGGGCGTCTCTTCCGCGAGTGGCGCTCTCGCCGCCGACCCCATTACTGCAGCGGCTGCTCCGACGTGACCTCGCTCGCCGCCGGCCGCAGCCTGGTCTTCGCGGGCATCCCGGGGGCGGTCCTCGGGCTTGACCCGCGCTCCGGCGCGACGCGGTGGCAAGCGCGCGTCGGCGGATTCGAAGTCAACGGCCTCGCCCTCGCGGGCAAGAGACTCTATGTCGTCGGCGATTTCGGCCTGCGCACACTCGACGCGGCCACGGGCCGTCGTCTCCGATCCTGGACGCCACCCTCAAAGCAGACCGGGGTGACGGCCGCCCTGTCGGGAACGCGAATGCTGATCAGCCTCCAGCCGAACTGAGCCCCTCGCGGAAAGTGCGCAGCACTT
>JBQCGP010000072.1:0-52772 GCA_051955535.1 Gaiellaceae bacterium
ATCTGGACGGTGGTCGTCGCGGTCGACCGCAACGACAAGGACGTGTTCCCGCCGATCCTCCCGGCCGTGGTCGCCGTCGCCGGCTTCGCCGTCGCCGCCGTCCTCGTCTACGCCGGCCGAAACGGGCTCGCGTTCGCGGCCAGCGCGATCGCGGCGATCGCGATCACCGCCGGCAGCACCGGCGGGAACACGTCCTTGTCGTTGCGGTCGACCGCGACCGCGACCGTCCAGATCAGGTACCCGGTCACGACGGCGGCGGCCGGGATCGCCAGTCTCCGCACGGCGGTGTTCGCGCGCGCCAGCAGGTCGCCCGTCGTCCGCAACGTCAGGAACGCGGCGCCGTGGAACGCGAACAGGAGCACGAACGCGATCCCGCCGACGATCGTGTAGCCGCTGCAGAGGTCCCAGAAGTCGCCGACGTAGCTGCCGTCCGAGCCGAGCGGGACACCGTAGAGGAGGTTCGAGAGGCCGATCCCCCAGATCAGCGCGATCCCCGTGCTGCCGACGGCGTTCGCCCACATCCAGACGCGGCGCCAGCGGGGCCCGTCCGGGCCGGGAGGGGGGTCGGTGCGGGCCCCCCCCACGACAAGAGCGTCTTCCCGCCCATCCTGCCCGCCTTGCTCGGAATCGCTGCGGTCGTGTTGGCGATGGTCTTCGTCTTCCGGCGGCGCAGCGGCTGGGCGTTCGCGATGACCGCGCTCGGCGTCGCGCTCTCGGTCGCCACGATCTTCACGAGCCTCTACCCGCGCGTCATGGTCTCGAGCACCGGCTTCGGAAACAGCCTCACCGTCGACAACGCCTCCTCGGCCCACTACACGCTCGCCGTGATGAGCGTCGTCGCGGCGATCTTCTTGCCGCTCGTACTGCTCTACCAGGGCTGGACCTACCGCGTCTTCCGCGAGCGGGTCGGCGGCGGGCCGGCGGCTACGGAGGCGGCTCCCGAGCTCCACCCACAGCCCGAGGGCTAGCCCGGTGCGTGCGCTCGATCCGCGCCTCGTCAAGCGTGCGCGGCCTGTACGCGTGCTGTTGGGCCTCGACATCGTGGCCGGGATCGCGACAGCGCTGCTCGTCCTCGTGCAGGCGACGCTGCTCGCACGGATCGTCACGCGTGCCTTCGACGGTGCATCGCTCGGCTCGGTGACGAGGGATCTCGCCTTGCTCGCACTCACATTTGCCGCGCGGGGCGTGCTCGCCTGGGGTTTCGAGGTCGCGGGTGCGGGGGCCGCGTCGAAGGTGCTCTCCCAGCTTCGGCTCGAGCTCGTCGCCGGGCGTCTCGCGCGGCAGCCAACGGGGCTCGACGGCGTCGAAGCGGCCGAAATCGCGGCAGCGGGCGTTCAGGGCGTCGACGGGCTCGCGGCGTACTTCGGTCGCTACCTCCCCCAGGTCGTGCTCGCCTGTGTCGTCCCGGTCGCCGTCGTCGGCTGGGTCGGTGCGATCGATCTCACGTCTGCGCTGGTGATGCTTCTGACGCTGCCGCTCGTCCCGGTGTTCATGTGGTTGATCGGCCGTTACACGGAAGAGCGCACGAAGGAGCGCTGGCGGGCCCTGCAACTCCTCTCCGGGCATTTCCTCGACGTCGTTCGCGGCCTGCCGACACTGCAGGCGTTCAACCGCAGCCGCGCACAGGCCAAGGTCCTCGCCGGCGTCGGCGAGCGCTACCGGCGCACGACGATGGCGACGCTCCGAGTCGGCTTTCTCTCGGGCTCGGTGCTGGAGCTGGCCGCGACGCTGGGCGTTGCACTCGTCGCCGTCACCGTCGGTGTGCGCCTCGCCGGAGGAAGTCTGGGCTTCCAGGCCGGCCTGACGGTGCTGATTCTCGCTCCGGAGCTCTACCTGCCGCTCCGCCGGCTCGCTGCGCAGTTCCACGCGAGTGCAGACGGCTTGGCGGTGGCGGAGCGCATGCTCGAGCTGATCGACGGCCCTCCGGCCGTCGGCTCGCGCGGCCGGTTCGCGCCGCCGACTCCCCGCGAGGTTCCGGTGCGCCTGGAGGCGGTCTCGTTCGGGTATCCGTCCCGGCCCGGCCTCGTCCTCGACCGTTTCGACCTGGAACTGGTGCCCGAGGAAAACACGGCCCTGGTCGGCCCTAGCGGCGCCGGCAAGTCGACCGTGGCGAGCCTGCTCTTGCGCTTCGTCGAGCCGAGCTCGGGACGCGTGACCGTAGGCGGGATCGACCTCGCAGAGTGCCGGATCGAGCTCTGGCGACGCCTGGTCGCCTGGGTTCCGCAGCGGCCCACGCTTTTCCGGGGCCCGATTGCCGACAACATCCGCATCGGCGACAAGCGCGCGTGCGACCAGGCGGTGCGGGACGCAGCCGTGCTCGCGGGCGCCGACCGCTTCATCCGGTCGCTCCCCGACGGGTACGAAACGCTCGTCGGCGACGGAGGGCGGCCCCTCTCGGCCGGCGAAAGGCGAAGGATCGCGCTCGCGAGGGCCTTCGTGCGCGACGCACCGCTCGTGATCCTCGACGAGCCGACCGCTGACCTCGATCGCACGAGTGCCGATGTCGTCGCAGAGGCCATCGAGCGCCTGTGCGCCGGGCGCACGGTGCTTCTGATCGCCCATCGCCCCGAGCTGATCGCGCGAGCCGACCGGATCGTCGCGCTCGAGGGCGGTGCGGCGGTGCGGGAGGAGGCTGCGTGAGTACGGCTCTACGCCGGCTGACGCTCCTCGCGGGCGTCGGACGGACGCGCCTTGCGCTCGCTGCATGCCTCGGCGTCCTCACAGTGCTCTTCGGCGTCGGCCTCATGGGCACGGCCGGATACCTGATCTCCAGGGCGGCCGAGCACCCGGCGGTGCTCTCGCTGACGGTTGCCATTGTCGGCGTGCGCTTCTTCGGGCTGGCCAGGCCGGTCGCCCGCTACCTCGAGCGGCTCGCTTCCCACGACGTTGCCCTGCAGAGCCTCGGTGCCGTTCGCGCCCACCTCTACGAGCGTCTCCGGCGGCTGTCGCCGACGCAGCTGCACGGACGCCGCCAAGGGGACCTGCTCGCAAGCTTTGTCGCGGACGTCGACTCCTTGCAGAACCTCTACCTTCGCGGGCTGCTGCCCCCCGTGGTGGCGGTCGCCGCGGGGGCGGTCACGGTCGCGGTTGTGGCGGCGATTCTGCCGCAAGCCGCGTTGGTCCTCGCGGCGGGCCTCGTCGTCGCCGGAGTCGTCGTCCCAACAGCCGCCTCCGCGCTTGCGGTGCGATCGGCCGCGCTCCAGGCTCCCGCGCGCGGCGCGCTCTCGGCGGAGCTCGTAGAGACGCTGGCCGGCGGCGCGGAGCTCGTCGCCTGCGGCCGCGTGCCCGACCGCCTAGAGGGTGTTGGCGCCGCCGAGCGGAGACTGGTGCGGGTTGCGCGGCGAGCGGCCGTGGCCGACGGTGCGGGTGAAGGGCTGCGCCAGCTCGTGACCGGCGCCACCTTGGTCGGCGTCCTCGCAGTTGCCGTCTCGGCCCATGCTGCGGGCTCGCTCGACCGGGTCCTGATCGCGGTTCTCGCGCTGGCCACGCTCGCGGTCTTCGAGGCCGTGCAGCCGCTGCCGGAAGCGTTTCGGGAGCTCCGAGCAACGGTTGCCGCGGGGGAGCGGATCTTCGACCTGACCGACCGCGAGCCGGCCGTGACGGACCCGGCCCATCCACTCCCGATCCCGCCGGGGCGGTTCACGGTCGCGCTCGAAGACGTTCGAGTCCGTTACTCGCCGGATGAAGGGCCTGCACTCGACGGCCTCAGTCTTCGTCTGGAGCCGGGCCGCCGTGTCGCGTTGCTCGGCCCGAGCGGAAGCGGCAAGACCACCGTCGTGAACCTGCTGCTCCGCTTCCTCGATCCGGAGGCCGGCCGCGTGACGGTCGACGGGCGCGATCTGCGTGATTACCGGATGGAGGACGTCCGCCGGGCGATCGCGGTCGCCGGCCAGGAGTCGCACCTGTTCTCGACCACAATCCGCGAGAACGTCCGCCTCGCGCGCGCCGACGCCACCGACGCCGAGATCGAGGTGGCGTTGCGCCAGGCGCGCCTTCTCGACTGGGTGCAGAGCCTGCCCGAGGGGTCGGACACGCTCGTCGGCGAGGAGGGCTGCGAGCTCTCGGGTGGCCAGCGCCAGCGCCTTGTCGTTGCGCGCGCCCTCCTCGCGGACGCTCGCATTCTCGTGCTCGACGAGCCGACGGCACACCTCGATGTGCCGACTGCCGAGCGCTTGATCGACGACGTCCTCGACGCCGCCGCCGACCGAACGGTGCTGCTCATCACCCACCGCCCGGAAGGGCTCGCCCGGATGGACGAGATCGTTCGCTTGCCGGACGGCTGATCGAGGGCCGGCTCGCCCATGACCTCTTCGAGCGAGCCCGTGTTGGTAGAGGCACCGGCGTCCCTCGGCGAGTCGCGCTGGCCGCCGGCGATCGCGCTCCTTGCCTTCATAGCGCTCAACATCGCGATACGCCTCTGGCTGCCACGCGAGTCACCCACACGCGCGTCGTGGCTTGTGCCGGCGATCGAAGCGGCGCTCGTGGTACTCCTGGTTGTCGGCGATCCCGCCCGAATCGCCAAGCACGCTCACCGCGTGCGCCGCGTTGCCCTGACGATCGTGGTTGCGCTCGTCCTCGCTGCGCTCTGGGCGACCGCGCTTCTCGTCTACGACCTGATCAAAGGCACCGGAGTTACTCAGAACGCGACCGAGCTCCTGGCCTCCGGCGGGCTGATCTGGCTTGGTAACAACCTCGCGTTTGGGCTGCTCTACTGGCTGATCGACAGCGGCGGACCGGTCGCCCGCCAACACGATCCGGGTCCTGTCGACTTCGCCTTCACGCAGCACATGAGCCCCGAGCTCGCGCCGCCCGGCTGGCGACCCGTCTTCCTCGACTACCTGCATCTCGGCTTGACGAACGCGACCGCGTTCAGCCCCACTGATGTCATGCCCCTGACCCTCCGCGCCAAGTACACGATGATCGTTCAGTCGACCGTCGCTCTGGCGCTGGTCGGCCTCATCGTCGCGCGGGCCGTGAACGCCTTCACCTGATCGTCCGCGGGCAGAAAGGGCGAGTCCTCACGATCGGGAGTCGTCGCTCGCGCGGGCTGCGAGGATGAAGGGCCGGTCGAAGGACGACCGGCCTGGCGCTGCTCAGGAAGGAGGATTGACGTGTACGTAAGCCTCACGCGCGTGAGCACTTCGGAACAGCCAGCTGAGAATGCGACGATCATCGCGCAGGAAATGATTCGTTGGCTTCGGCACACCGACGGTTTCGAAGGGCTCTTGTTCCTCACGAAGGAGGGATCAACGCTCGCGTTGACCTTCTGGAACGATCGCGAGGTCGCCGAGCGGCAGCGCGCCTCCCGCATGCAGTTCCGCGATCGCGTCACGGACGTGGCGGGGGTCCAGGTAGAAGAGACCCTCGACTACGAGGTCACCTTCGCTCACCTAGGCCCGCTCCGCACGCACGCGCGAGAGTAGTGCTCGGGACCCGCCGTCAGGCGGCGATGCGATCGTGGGAGCTTCGGTCGCTTCCCGTACTCGCGAGTGCGGCCAACCGAATTCGGGGAGTGGCCGCGTTGCCTCGCTGTTCACGGGAAGACACGAGCAGCCGCGCTGCTCCGGCAGCCACCGCCGCGACGATCACGCCGGCGGCGGCGTCGAAGAGGAAGTGGTTGCCCGTCGCGACGATCACGAGCACGACCAACGCCGGATAGAGGGCTCCCGCCGCGCGCAGGACCGGGCGGCCGCCGTACCGTACGAGGCTCGCCCCGACGATCACCGCGTAGCTGATGTGCATGCTCGGAACGGCCGCGAACGGGTTGTACAAGGAGCTGAGGAGACCGTGGTTCATGTCGACGTGGTCGCCCGAGATCGTGTCGGCGATGCCGAGTCCGGCCAGACGTGGGGGCGCGGTCGGAAAGGCCACATAGCCGATCAGGGCAAGACCGCTTGCGATCAGAACCGTCGTCCTCACGAGCGGGAAGGCGGCGCGCCGCCGGCGGTGAAGCCAGAAGAGGAGGCTGCCTGTCACCGCCAGGTGCATGGTCAGGTAGAGCAGCCCGAGAGTGCCGATCAATCCCGGCAGGGCACCGGCGGCGTGCTGGACGTTGGCCTCGACGAAGACGTGCAGAGAACGCTCGAGCGAGGCGATCATCCGCGCGTGGTGCAGCGCGACGGCGGGGCCTCCAGCGGCGAGGCCCCGGGTCGTCTCGTAGACGGCGTAGAGGCCGACGACGAGAACGGCCTCCGCACCCAGCGAGTGCCGCTCCGCGAGCCAGCTCGTGCGAACGCGGCTCATGGGCTTTACGCGGCCTCCGGGTGAGTGTCGGCGGACCCAAAGAGCTCGCTGAAGCGCCGCTCGAGCTCCTCGGCGGCGGCAGCCTCGACGATCCCAGAGTGTGCGGCCCGAGTGAGCTTCGGCAACAGGCTCTCCAGGTACCACTCGCGTAGCTCGACGACCTCGTTCGACCGAGCGGATTCGTGCGGTGTCGGCATCGGAGCCCTCCCTCCCGAAATGGACTCCGAAAGGGTGGCCCTCCAACGACCGCTTGGCAGTACGGCGCCCTGGTTTTAGAAGGTGCGGTTAGCCGAACTTAGGAGGGTCTGGCGAAATAACGTCTGTGCCGCCGGCGCACGCTGCTCGCCCGCTGGCAGCGTCCTCAGTCGCGCCCATATCTACGGATAGGGCCGCTCCCGGCGTCCTCCCCAGGGAACGAACAGCGCACGCCGGCGACGAGCGCCATTCCGCCAGACCCTCCTTACGACCCGAGGAACTGCAAGACCGCGAGGACTCGGCGATGGTCCTCGGGAGCCGCGGGCAGGCGGAGCTTCGTGAAGATGGCGGTCACGTGTTTCTCGACCGCCCGCGGCGAGATGAAGAGCCGCTGTCCGATTGCCTGGTTCGAGCGGCCTTCCGCCATGAGCTCCATGACCTCCCGCTCGCGCGGCGACAGCCGCTCGATCGGGTCGTCTCCTCGATTGCGGCCGACGAGCTCGGCCACGACGAGAGGATCGAGGGCAGATCCGCCGTCGGCGACCCGCCGGACCGCGGCCGTGAACTCGTCGACCTCCGAAACACGATCCTTGAGGAGGTAGCCGAGGCCTTCGGCGCTGTCGGCGAGCAGCTCGACCGCGTACGTGTGCGCGACGTACTGCGAGAGCACGAGCACGCCGGTCTCGGGGTGCTTCGATCGGATCTCGCGCGCGGCGCGGATGCCCTCGTCGGTGTGTGTCGGAGGCATGCGAATGTCGACGATCGCGACGTCCGGGTGGTAGCTCCGCACCTTGAGCATGAGCTCGTCTGCGTCTCTCGCCTGGCCGACGACCTCCACCCCGACCTCCTCGAGCAGACGGGCGAGCCCTTCGCGGAGAAGAGTGGAGTCGTCCGCGATGACCGCCCGCACCGCGTCATTGTGCGCCCGCACCCCCCGAAGCGGCGGAAACTCCGCAGGCAGGCCGTCGGCAACGAGCTGGTAGATGCGCTCAGGACGGCCGAGCCCTCTGAAATCGAACGTTCCGAGATCTCGCGCCAGCGACCCCGCGGCACTCGCAACCTCCGCGGACGCGAGCACCTGACCGCCGTGCGCCGCCTGGCAGATCCTCGAGGCCCGGTGAACGTCGATGCCCACGTAGTCGTCGTCCTTGCTCTCCGCTTCGCCACAGTGAAGGCCGATCCGGACGCGAACTCGTTCGTCGCCGGGCCACGTGTGGGCCGTGAGGGCCTGCTGGGCGGCTACTGCCGCTGCTGCACCCGCCTCGGGCCGGTCGAAGACGCAGAAGTGCTCGTCACCGCGACAATCGACCTCTCGTCCGCCCTCCTGCGCGACCGCGGTCCTGATCAGCGAGCGCGAGTCGGCGAGCGCGTCTGGATAGGCGTCGCCGAGCCTCCCTACGAGCCCCGTGGAGTCCTCTATGTCGCTGAAGAAGAAGGTAAGGCTCATCGGACCGGGAGCGCTGCGCGCACCAGGGTCCCGCGGCCCTTACGGCTGTCGATCTCCAGGTGACCGTCCAGCGTCTCGACCCGGTCGAGCAGCCCGCGCAGCCCGGATCCGCCATCGAGGCGAGCGCCGCCCGCGCCGTTGTCCTCGACCTCGACGAGCGCGGAACCGTCGGAGCGAAGGATACGAACGGTCGCCTCGTCGGCACCGGCGTGCTTGACGACGTTCGCCAGCGCCTCGGAGACGACGTAGAAGGCCGCCGTCTCGACGGGCTCGGGCAAGCGCTCTCGCAGTCGCACATCGAGCGCGACCTGCAGAGGCGCCCGTGCCGTGAGCACCTCGAGCGCGGGCTCGAGGCCACGGTCCGTAAGCACGGCCGGGTGGATGCCCTGTGCGAGCTCGCGGAGCTCTGTCAGGGCCTGCGACAGCTCTTCCGCGGCGACCTCGAGCAGTTCGGCCGCCTGGTCGGGCGTGGTGCGAACCTTCTCCATGGCCAGCCGCAGGCCGACCGAAAGCGCCACGAGTCGCTGCTGAGCCCCGTCGTGGAGGTTGCGCTCGAGTCTGCGCCGCTCGGCGTCGCTCGCTTCGACGATCCTGAGCCTCGAAGCCTCCAGCTCCTCGCGTGCTTGCGCGCTCGCGACTGCGAGAGCGACGAGCGAGGCGAAGTTGGCCATCCGACGTTCCGTCTCCGGCGGCATCACTTCTTCCTCACGCAGCGACGCGACGAGCGCGCCCCAGGGTGACGCGGCGACGCCGATCGGTACGGCGATGGAGGACCGGAATCCGATCGCGGTCACGCGGCGGGAGACCTCACCTGCGAGCTCCGCATAATTCTCGACCCTGACCGGGGCCCCGGTTTTCAGCACTTGGGTCGCGGCCAGGCCTTCCTCGAGCTTGATCACGGTGCCGACGTCGAAGTCCTCCGCGAGTCGGCTCCCGTAACGGCCCACGATGACCGAGCGAGTCTTGCCCTCGTATCGCTCCAGCACCGCCTCGCGAATCCCCAGCACCCTGCAAACCTCCTCGGTGACCGTCTGAAAGACGAGCTCGGGAGGCGCGTCGCCCGCGACGAGCGTCGCGACCCGACGTAGAGCCGCCTGCTCCTCGCCGAGACGCCGCTGCTCGGCCTCGATCCGCCGCTGGTCCGTGAAGTCGCGGACGATGGTGACGACCTCGTCGATGCCACTCGGCACCATCCTCGACTCGAAGACCCGCGCCTTGCCGCCAACCTCCAACTCGTACTCGACCGAGCTCATCGCACCGGTCGCCAGCGCTTTTTCGATACAGCGGAGAACTGCTTCGGCGACGTCGGGCGGCAGGATCTCCTGCACGTTACGGCCGATCTGCTCTTCTACGGGCAGAACGAGAGTCACCGGGTCGTCGGCCCGGACGTCCAACGTCGTCCCGTCGCGCCTGACCCGGAACATCAGGTCTGGAATCGCGTCCAGCAGCGCCCGGTTGCGCACCTCCATCCGCCGGAGCGTCTCGAGGGATTGTTCGTTCGCGAGCGCGAATCCGGCCGCGGCGTTGACGGCGTCCAGCAGCTCGGGACGCAGGCGCAACACCTTGTCGTGGACCAGCACCCCGATTTCCTCCCCCTGGTGCTCGATGGGCGTCGTCATGCGCGGCTCGCCGGGGCCCGGCAGCGTCATCGGCCGGCCATCGGCGTCGCGGTAACGGCCGTGGGCATCCGCGCGGGCGAGCTCCAGCGAAGGGTCTCCGAGCGTGCGACGAAGTGCGTCCTGGAGGCCGGAGGCAGTGGTGCCTTCGCGAAGCTCGACGAGCAGCTGGCCGACCGCCGCCCGCGAGAGGCGGCCCTGCAGCAGTCCGGCGACGAAGGCCGCCGGGAGGGCGATCGACGAGAGCAACCCCAGGCCGATCCCGACGACCGCTGCACTGGACGAAAGCGGTGCGAGCGCGAGCCCGATTCCGAACAGAAGCAGTCCGAGGTTGCCGCCGATCAGGATCGGCATCAGCCGCCGGCGTGTAACCGGCGTCCTGGCACGGGCCCAGCGAAAGAGCACGAAGGCGACGGCGAGTGCGAGGGCGATCGCGATTGCCGCCTCCAGCTCGTAGAGCGCTGTCGCCAGGCTCGCGTGCGACACGATCAGGGCTTTGTTCGGAGGGTGGCTGCTCTTCCAACGCGTCAAGGGATCGAAGACCACCGCGATCGCCTGCAGCACGAGCACGTTGAGATAGGCGACCAGAACCATGAGCCTGCTCGTGCGCGATCGGAGGCGCCCGCCCGGCAGCGCCAGCAGAGCGTGGACGAGCACCGCGAACACGAGGTTCGCGGTGAGCACACCGATCGTGTACAGGTACGCGTTGTTCGCGTCGTGCAGCGCTCCGAGGAGAGACGCGAATCCGACCGCCACCAGGAGAAGCCCGAAACGGACGTACGGAGGGCGGCGGAGTGCGAGTAGGCCTGCTCCCACGAAGGACGAGCAGACGACCACGCTCAGAACCGCGTGTCCGATCGGATTCGGCGCATGGTGGCTGCTCGCGGACAGGTAGACGGCGCCCGCCATCGCTGCGAGCGCCGCGACTCCGATTCCGACTGCGAGGGTTCCGCTCAACGGCCGCTCCGGCCCGTCTCTCGCCCAGCCGGAGAGCGACGGTGCCACAGGGGCGGACGCCGAATGCGCGCTCACTCGAGGAGCCTCGCAAGCGCCGGGCCGGAGAGGTCGCCCTTCGTGATGAACCCTAGGGCGCCGCTGTCTCGCAGGCACGATCCATAGGCGTTCGCGTCGCGGCTGGAGACAAGGACGATCGCAAGCTCCGGATCCTTCTCGTGCAGGCGCGAGGCGACCTCCAAGCCGTTGATATCCGGGAGCTGGATGTCGAGCAGCACGAGGTCGGGAGCGAGCTCTGCCGACAATGCGAGTGCGGACTCGCCGTCTTCGGCCTCGCCGACGACCTCGAAGCCCTCCGAGGTGAGGAACGCTCGAGCGCAGGCCCGGAAGCTCGGATGGTCGTCGACGACGAGGACCCGCCGTCCCCGCCGCGCGGCCTGCTCGAGCAACTCCGAGCGCTCTGCCTTCGTCAACTCAAGTCCCCGTCGAGGCAGGTTACTCGCTGACCGCTTCTCGGCTCGCCATTGGCAACAGATTGCATTCCGTTGCAGGCTCGAACAATGGGGGAGCCCGAAATCTCGAGGTGCGGCAACCCGTACTTTCGAATGTCGGCTCTCCCCATTGCCGGGCACTGGGTCGCGCGGGCAGCCTGTGCTCGTGATTCGAGCACCGATGAGTTTGAGGGCCTGTCGCGGTCCGAATGACGACCAAGAGGGGGACTGATGGAAGCCATCGCACGCGCAAGCAACAACGGAAACGGCACCGGGCGCCTGGCCCGGCTCGCGCACTTCACCGCCCGCCACCGCTGGCCGGTGATCGCGGTCTGGATCGTGCTGACCCTCGTCGGCGGCGTCGCCGCCGGCAAGCTCTCCTCGCGCTGGTACCAGAGCTTCTCGATCCCGAACAAGTCGGCTTACGAGGCGAGCCAGCGGTCGCTGCACGCCTTCGGTGCCGGCGTTCGCCCTCCGAACGTGGTGGTCTTCCACACCGACGGCGACGCGACGAAGAGCGTCGCGATCCGGCGGGCGATGACGCGGGCTGCCGCGACGATGCCGGGCGCGCTGACGAGCTCGTACTTCTCGACGCATAACGACATGTACGTCTCGCGCGACCATCACACGACCTTCCTCGAGGTCTACCCGGCCGGGTCGCCGAAGTTCAGCACGACGAGCGGCGCCTTGAAGATGCGCGCGGCAGCGGCGAACGGGCTCCCGGCGGGGATCACCGTCAACGTCACCGGCCACGATCCGCTCGAGGAAGCCTCGACGAACGGGACGAGCGGCAGCTCCAGCGTCCTGCTCGAAGCCGTGATCGGCGGTCTCGGAGCGCTCGTGATCCTGCTCTTCGTCTTCGGGACGCTGCCGGCCGTGCTGATGCCGATCGTCGTGGCGGTGGCGGCGATCCTGAACACGTTCACGCTCGTCCTGGCGCTGACCTACATCACCAACGTCTCGATCATCGTTCAGTTCCTGATCGCCCTGGTCGGGCTCGGGGTGGCGATCGACTACGCGCTGCTGATGATCTTCCGGTTCCGCGACGAGCTGCGCGAGGGCGAGGACGTCGAGACCGCGCTGGTCGAGACGATGACCCACGCCGGCCGTTCGGTGATCGTCTCCGGCACTACCGTCGCGGTCGGGCTGCTGTCGCTGATCGTGCTGCCGCTGCCCTTCATCCGCTCGATGGGAATCGGCGGGATGCTGATCCCGGCCGTCTCCGTGCTGGCGGCGATCACGCTCCTGCCGGCGATGCTCTCGGTTCTTGGGACGCGGATCAACAGCGTCCGGGTGATGCCCCGCCGCCTGGTCGACCGCGGCCACCCCGAGGACGGACTGTGGGGGCGCTGGGCCCGCTTCGTGATCCGGCGCCCGGTCCCGGTCGCGGCGGTCGGGCTCGCGGTCGTCGGCGTGCTCGTCTTCTACGGGTTGCAGCTGAACCCGAACGAGTCGCAGCTGAAGAACTTCCCCGGTAACGGCACCGCGATTGCCGGCCGGCAGATGCTGGCGGACGCGCACATCAGCCCCGGCGTGATGAAGCCGCTCGACGTGCTCGTCGAGGACGGCGGCAATCCCCAGGCGGTCGCGGCGAAGCTCCGCGGCGTCGACGGCATTGTCGGCGCGGCGGCACCGCCCGGCTGGCACCGCGGCTCCGACTCGCTGGTCGAGGCCTTCCCCACGATCGACGGATCGGCCCCGGGAATCCAGGGGATCGTCAACCGCACGAACGCCCAACTCGAGGGCACGAACGGAACCTTGACCGGCGTCGCCGCGGTCGACCGCGACTTCCTGCACGCCCTCTACGGGAACTTCCCCTACGTGCTCGCGTTCGTGATGGTGCTGACGCTGATCCTGCTGGCGCGGGCCTTCCGCTCGATCGTCCTGCCGATCAAGGCGGTGCTCCTAAACCTCGTCTCGCTCGGAGCCGCCTTCGGGATCGTCGTCTTCATCTTCCAGGAGGGCCACGGCTCCTCGCTCTGGAACATCCACGCGACGCAGGCCGTCACCGCCTGGATCCCGGTGATGATCTTCGCCTTCCTGTTCGGGCTCTCGATGGATTACGAGGTCTTCATGCTCAGCCGCATGCGTGAGGCCTACGACGAGACCGGCTCGACCAACCGCGCGATCGAGCTCGGGCTGGCGCGGACCGGAAAGCTCGTGACCAGCGCGGCGCTGATCCTGATGTTCGCCTTCCTCGTCCTCTCCTCGAGCCCCGGCTACGAAATCAAGCTGTTCGCGGTCGGCCTCGCGGCGGGGATCATCTTCGACGCCACCGTCATCCGCGCCCTGCTCGTTCCGGCGCTGATGCGACTGCTCGGCGACTGGAACTGGTGGATGCCGGCCTGGACGCGGAGCGTCCTCCGAATCCGCCAGCAGGAGCGGGCGCCGGAGATCGCGACCGAACAGGCCTGACACGCGAGTGTCGTGATGACGTCACGTTCCCGCGCCGCCGCGTGTCTTCCCTTCGAGATGCAAAAGGAAAGGAGACCCGGGTCATGACCGCAGAGAGCTATCCGATCGTCGCTTCCGCTCCGCGAGCGCAGGACGCGGCGTCCCTGTCGTCGAGGCGAGGCGTCGCGATCCTGATCCTGCTCTGTCTCGTCCAGTTCATGGACATCCTGGACGCCTCGATCCTCAACATCGCGCTCCCGTCGATCAAGCGCGACCTCGGCTTCACGCAGGAGGGCCTGCAGTGGGTCGTCAACGGCTACATCCTCACCTACGGCGGCTTCTTGCTCCTGGGAGGCCGGGTGGCCGACCTGCTCGGGCGTCGCCGCATCCTCGTCACCGGCCTCGTCGTCTTCGCCACCGCTTCGCTGGTGGGCGGCCTTGCTCACAGCGAATCGCTGCTCGTCGGCGCCCGCTTCGTGCAGGGAATGGGTGCAGCGATGCTCTCGCCGGCCGCCCTGTCGACGTTGACGACGATCTTCCGCTCGGGCAAGGAACGGAATACCGCCCTCGGCGCCTGGGCGGCGGTCTCGGGCCTCGGCGGAGCCGCCGGCGTCCTCTTCGGCGGCCTGCTGACCGAGGGGCCCGGCTGGCGCTGGGTGCTCTTCGTGAACGTCCCGTTCGCCGCCGTCGCCCTCGTCGGAGCGTTCGCGCTGCTCAAGCCCGAGCGAGCGTCGGCCCGGCTCGCCAACTTCGACGCGCTCGGCGCCTTCCTGGTGACGGGCGGGATGTTGCTGCTCGTCTACTCGCTCGTGAAGGCACCCGACGTCGGCTGGGGCGCAGCTCGCACGGTCGGCGGCCTCGCGCTTGCGGGAGTCGCCCTGGCGGCATTCGTCGTCAACGAGGGGCGGGTGCCCAAGCCGCTCGTGCCGATGTCGATCCTGCGGGTGAAGGGAGTCGCCGTTGCCGACGCGACCCAGCTGGTCATGGCGGCCGGCTTCCTGCCCATGTTCTTCTTCCTGACCCTCTACATGCAGACCGTGCTCCACTACTCGCCGATCCAGACCGGCCTCGCCTATCTCCCGCTCACGGGCGCGTTCATCATCGCCTCGAGCATCGCGTCCCAGCTGTTCGCACGCGTCGGCACCAAGCCGGTGATCGTGACCGGCCTGGTGATCGCCGCCGGCGGCCTCTACTGGCTGTCGCGGATACCGGTCGACGGCTCGTACGTGCGGGACATCCTGCCGGGCCTTGTGATCGCCTCGATCGGCCTGGGCGGCGCCTTCGTGGGCGCGACCACCGCCGCGAATGCCGGGGTCAGTGAGGACAAAGCCGGCCTGGCGGCGGGCCTCCTGAACACCGGAACGCAGCTCGGCGGCGCTCTCGGCCTCGCGATCTTCTCCGCGCTCGCGACCGAGCGGACCGCCTCGCTGCTCCGAGCCGGCCACTCCACGGCCCACGCAGCGACCGAAGGGTTCCAGCTCGCTCTGCTCGTCGGCTCCTTCTTCGTCCTCGCCGCGGTTGGGGTCGCGCTCCTGGCGCGCAAGCCAAGCGAACCAGTAGCGGCCGAGGAAGAGCCCGCGCTCGAGCTCGCGGCGTAGACCAGCCTTGGGGGAGCCCGTCCCGGGCTCCCCCAAGCCACCTGCTCGGTCGGTTCAGGTCAGATGACGACGTACGTCGCGGGCGGCGCTTGGGTAATGAGCCGCGCGGCTTCGGCTCCGGCCGCCTCCACGTGAATCGTCGGTGGCCGAGGAGGCGCCTCGTAGGCCGTGCCAGGTCCCCAGAGCCGGCCGAAGCGCAGGACGAGCACTTCGCCCGGGAAACGGCGTGCGGATTGTTCGAGCTCGTCGACTGCCTGCCCGGCGTCTCCTTCGAGCGGGAAGGCGACGCTCTCGACGACGAGGCGCGATGCGCCGCTCGCGGTCGCGGCGTCGAGCAGGTTGGCTCCGCCTTCGCGGCGCGCGCGGCTATTTGCACCGGCAGACGCCTCGGCCAGGTCGGTGACGAAGTTGACGACCGCCTGTGGTCGCACACGCAGCGCGAGCTGGAGAAGCGCCTCGGTCTCGTAGACGTCGCAGAGGGCGGCTTGAGCGCCGAGCTCGCGAAGGACTTGCAGCTTCTCCGGTGATCGTGTCAGCGCGACGACTTCGTGACGGTCGAGGTGCGGCAGCGCGGCGCGGCCGAGCACGCCGCTTGCCCCTGCGAAGAGGATTCGCACCGCCGAAGGAAACCAGGTCGTCACGTTCGGGTGGCGTCGCGGGTCTACTGGGTATGAGCCGACGCGACGGAGGAACGTGACATGGATGAGCGGGACTGGCTGGCGGAACGATTCGAGGAGCACCGCACCCACCTGCGGGCGGTGGCCTACCGGATGCTCGGCTCGCTGAGCGAGGCCGACGACGCGGTGCAGGAGGCGTGGCTGAGGCTCAACCGCGCCGACGCGAGCCGCGTCGACAACCTGGGTGCCTGGCTGACGACCGTGGTTGCTCGGATCTCGCTCAACATGCTTCGCTCGCGCAAGACGCGGCGGGAGGACCCGATCTCCGAAGGGCTCCCCGATCTGCTCATCGACCGGGCAGACGGGCTCGATCCCGAGCACGAGGCGCTGCTGGCCGATTCTGTCGGTCTGGCACTGCTCGTCGTGCTCGAGACGTTGACGCCGCCGGAAAGGCTCGCGTTCGTGCTGCACGACATCTTCGCCGTGCCCTTCGACGAGATCGGTCCGATCGTCGATCGCTCTCCCGAGGCGGCACGCCAGCTCGCCAGCCGGGCGCGCCGCCGCGTTCGCGCCGAGAGAACGGTGCCCGACACGGATCTCGGACAGCAACGCGAGGTCATCGATGCCTTTCTTGCGGCCGCGCGTGACGGCGACTTCGATCGGCTCGTGGCGGTGCTCGACCCGGACATCGTTCTTCGGTCGGACTCCGGGCCGGTCGGCGGCCGGCAAGAGATCCGCGGCGCCGAGGCGGTTGCGAGTCAGGCGCTCAGCTACGCCCAGGTGGGGCTGGAGATCCGGCCGGCGCTGATCAACGGCGTTGCCGGGGCCGTCACCTTCCTCCATGGGCAGCCGTTCTCGGTCGGCGCGGTCACGGTCAGGAACGGCAAGATCGTCGAGCTCGACTTTCTCGCCGATCCGGAGCGGCTCCGCCAACTCGACCTGACCGTCCTCGACGACTGACGACGAAAAGAAATTCTGGGCACGGCCTACGAGCTCGCCGTAGGCGAGCGCCTTGCCTCCGGTGAGCGTCGAGCCGCGGAACTGACCAAAAGCCTCAGGCCGGCTTCCCCGCCTGAATCCACTCCTCAAAAAGCGCCACCCGTTCAGGAGGCCACGCGCCGTCACAGGGCATGCTCCCGGAGCGGACACGTTCGAGGATCGCATCAGCGTTCGTGGCGACGTCGTGTTCCGACCAGAGGTCGAAGGCGAACTGCATCGACTGACGATCGCGTTCTCGAAAGAGCGGCTGGATGTCGCTGGCGAAGCTCGGCGAGTCGTCACTCATCGGTCGTTCTCCTTTCGGTCGCGACGCGTCTAGGTTGACATGTTCCGCCGGGTCTGAAACGGTGTCAGCGTCGAGGCCCGGGGACCGAAAGGTCATCGGGCTTCGGCATTTTTGGGATGGTGCTGCCGAACGTGAGGCGCGTCGGCGGGGCCGACTTTTCCGTTCCCAATCGTAACGACGAGCTCGACGCCCGCGAGTCGGAGGACGGGGGGATTGAACCTGGCCGCGAACGGCGGTGCGACCGGCCATCGCTGCGGCACGCGCCCGACTACCCTGGCTCCGTGACCGATCGCGTCGTCCGCGCCCGCGGAATCGTCAAGTCGTACGGCGAGGGCCGCGCAACGGTGCGCGTTCTGAACGGCGTCGACCTCGACGTCGAAAGAGGTGAGCTCGTGACGGTCCTCGGACGGTCGGGCTCGGGGAAGTCGACGCTCCTACACCTGCTCGGCGCCCTGGACGCGGCGGACGGCGGGACCATCGAGATCGCAGGCACCCGGATCGACCGGGCCCGGGAGCCCGTCCTAGTCGATCTGCGGCGGCGGAAGGTCGGCTTCGTCTTCCAGTCGTTCCACCTGCTACCGGAGCTGAACGGTCTCGAGAACGTGCTGCTCCCTGCCCGGCTCGTCCGGGACCGCAACGGGGCTGTCGCGCGGGCGCGCGAGCTCGTCCGGCGGTTCGAGCTCGACGAGCAGGCACTTCGGCTTCCCGCGACGCTCTCCGGCGGAGAGCAGCAGCGGCTCGCCATCGTCCGCGCGCTCGTCAACGACCCCGCGCTCGTGCTCGCGGACGAGCCGACCGGGAATCTCGACGAAGAGTCGCGCGCGGCCGTGCTCGCGCTCCTGCGCCGCGTCGCCGACGACGGACATGCCGTCTTGCTCGTGACGCACGAGCGGGAGGCGGTCGAGCTGGCCGACCATGTGCTGCAGTTGAAGGAAGGCCGGCTCCGGCCGTGAACGCGGTTCTTCGCTACGGGCTTGCGCGGTTCCGGACGAGTCGCGGCCGCACGTTGCTGCGAGCCTCCGGCATCGTGGCAGCGGCCGCAATGGTCGGCGCTGCTGTCACCGTTGCCTGGGGCCTTTCCACCGGCTTCGACCGGGCTGCGGCACGGGCGCAGCTTCCGGATGCGATCGCCTCCTTCGACGAGCTTCCACTCGGCGACGTCTCCGCGCGGGTCGGCGCGCTGCCGAACCTGCGCGCGGCCGCTTACCGGTTGACCGTGTCGGGCCGGCACGTCGAGGCGAACGGCAATGGGAGCGGCCACGCAACCCTTGTCGGAGTGCGGTCGGGGCCGCGCGCGTACGCGCTGCTGCGCGGACACGACCTGCAGGCGGACGGGCAGGCCGTCGTCGAGGTCGGGCTGGCGCGGGCATGGGGAGTGCGCCCCGGCGAGCCGATCACGATCGACGGGCGCGAGTTCGAGGTCGTCGGGGTCGGTCTCTCGCCCGATACGGTCGCCTTCCCGCTCGCGAAGGGGCCGCGCCTCTGGCTTCGCTACAACGACGTGCAGGCACTCGCGGGCGCGTCGCCGGGCGCGGTGAATCAGGCGCTGCTCTGGGTGCGCGATCCGCGCCAGCTCGACGTGACCCTCGCGCAGGCGCGGGCGGCGAGCTACGGCGTCTCCGGGCTGCAGTTCGTGACACGTGCGGGCGTCCGTGCGCTCGTCGCGAACGCCGGCGGGATCGTGATTGCGCTGCTGATCGGCTTCTCGATCGCCACCCTCGCGGCAGCCGGCGCGATGCTCGCCGCGACCGCGGCGAGCGACGTTCAGCGGCGGCTGAGCTCGATCGGTCTCCTGCGCGCCGTCGGCGCCTCCCGCACCGGCGTGGCTGTCGGCTTCGGCGTCGAGGCAGCCCTCGTCGCCTTCCCGGCGGCATCGCTCGGCGTCTTCCTCGGCTGGCTCGTCGCCTCGGGCCCGGCGACACGGCTGCTCGAATCGGTGAACGAGCTGCCGCCCGGGCGATCGCTCGCAGCGCTTCTCATCCTCGCCGACGCGGCGATAGTCGCCCTGGTCGCAGCCGCCTCCGCTCTGCCCGCACTACGTGCGGCCCGGCGCTCGCCCCTGGAGACCCTCGCGGCCGCTGACGTGCGCGGCGCGCCGCCGCGCGCTCCGCTGCCGAGCGGCCCGGCCGGCCTCGGCTTCCGGCTCGCGCTCGCGCGTCCGTTCCGGACGGCCGCGACAATCGCCGTCCTCGGCGCCTCGGCAGCCATCATCCTCCTGATCCTGACCATCGCGACCGTGCTCGCCGGCCTGCGCACGAGTCCGGCCGCGGTCGGCAGGCGCTACCAGCTCGCCGTTGACGCCCCGGCTTCGTCGACAGGGGAGGTTGCGCGGATTCACGGCGTCTCGGCAGTTACGACGCGCTGGTCGCTGGCCGCCGCGGATTCCTTCGACCTCGGCGAGCCGTTCACGCTCGTTGCGTTCGGCGGCGACCACACGGCTTGGGAGGATCCGCCGCTGGCCGAAGGCCGGCGGATCCGCAACGACCACGAGGCCGAGGTCGGGCTCGGCCTGGCCGAGGCGCTGAACCTGCACCCGGGCGCGACGCTGGCGGCCCAGCTGCCCGGCGGCCGCGAGCTTCGGTTTCGCGTCGTGGGCATCGATCGTGTCCTGCAGGAGGAGGGCCGTCTGGCGTATGTGCAGCCGCGGCGCCTGCTCGCCGCAACCGGCTGGGCCCAGGCCTCGCTCGCCGTCAAGCTCGCTCCCGGCGCCGACGCGGGAAGAATCGAGTCGGAGCTCGCCACTCGAGGACTGTTCGGCGCGTCCAGTGGGGGCATCTCGTCGGACTCGGTGCGCGGCTGGGCGGGGCGGAACGGCGGCTTCGTCTCGATTCTCGTCTCGTTGCTGCGCACGATTGCCCTGCTCGACGGGCTCGTGTGCCTGTACGTGCTCGCGCAATTGCTGGCGCTGACGGCGCACGAACGCCGGCGAGCCGTTGCGCTCGTGCGCGCCTGCGGGGGTAGTGCCCGCCAGCTCGCCGCCGTCTTCGCCGGCGCGGCGCTGCCGGTGGCGGCGCTGGCGGCGCCGCTCGGAATCTTCCTCGAGCGAAACCTGGTCGGCCCGATCGTGTCTCGGCTCGCGGCGACCTACGTCTCGCTGCCGCTCACGGCCGGCCTCGTTCCGATCGCGATCGTTACCGGCGGCCTCCTCGCCGCGGCGTACGGGGCCTCGTTGTGGGTCGGCCGTTCCGCCGTGGGCGAGCCGGTGATCATCGGCCTGCGGGAGGAATGACGAAGCGCGCCCGGCGGTCGCTCGGCCGACCCGCGTCGCCGGCCGGGCGCCCACCCTGATAGTCGAGGTAGGCCAGCTGGTGCGAGATCCGCGCGAGCGGATCGTGGAGGTCGGGATCGACCGTCCACGTTTCCAGCTCGGCCCCGCCGTGTTGCGACGAGGTCAGCCGGAACATCCGCGCCTGTTGCGGCCAGTCCGCGAGCGACGACGTCGTGATGAAGACGAGCCGCGCCTGACGCTCGATGACGTTGTGATGGGTGTCCCCGGCGATCGCGGCGACGACGTGCGGGTCGCGCTCGAGCGCCGCGACCGCGGCCGCGCCGCCTGAAGCGGACCTGAGCGGCGTATGCGAGAAGACGACGACCCAGCGCGAGCCGGCGCTCCGCAGCTGTGCCCGCAGCCAGCGAAGCTGTGCCGTGCGCACGACCCCGTGTGCGCCGATCCGGCGTCGGATGGTGTCGAGGACGATGCCGCGAACGTCGGTGCCGAGCGCGAACGAGTAGTCGAGCAGCGGCCCGCGTCCGCCGTGTCCGCTCGCGCGCCGCAGCCGCCCCAGGACCTGCGCCGCCGTCAGCTCGCGGCGGGCCGGGTCAGGCGCGACGCGCATCGTCTTCCCCGGCAGGCTGCCCGCGAGGAGGGTGTCGACGACCGCGGGCGTGAAGCGCCGTGCGCGCACCGCCTCGAGCGCCGTCTGGTCGAGGGCGACGAGCTTGCGCGAGCCCGTCGCGACGGCTTCGGTCCGCGGCGTCGGCGCGAGGTTTCCCTGCACAAAGAGGTCGTGGTTGCCGACGACGGGGTACCAGGGCGCGCTCAATCCCGGCGAGTCGAACGGCTTCTCCGCCTGGGCGAGCAGGTGCGGATGCCGGGGAGGGTCGACGTCCGGCCGGTAGTAGAACGGATCCGGATTCGACGCAGCCTGCACGCCTTGATATCCGGGCGCCCCGGAGTTCGGATCGACGCGACCGCCGCGCAGCACGGCGAGCGCCTCGGTCAGCTCGTTCGCCTGCGCGTTGTCGATCAGGTCGCCTGTGACGACGACCGACCCCGGCTTCTGTGCGTCGAGCGCGCGCACGACCGCCGCGAGCAGCTGGCCCGACAACGCCTCCTGCGGCCGGAATGACGCCGTGAACGGCGGTCCGAGGCGGTCGAGCATCTCCAATCGAGCAGGCGATTCCTCGTCGACGACGTGGGCGTCCGTGATCTGGGCCCACGTTGCGAGCACGTGCGGCCGGGCCGCGGGCGCGCCGTGATGCGAGCTCGTGCCGCACCCGCAGCAGGCCAGCGCGACGAAGGGGACGACGCCGACCGCCGCGAGCCGCACGGCCGCTCAGTGCGCGACGCGCGAATGCGCCAGGCGGGTGCGCAGGGCCTTGAGCAGCGGCTCGGGCTCCTCCTGCCGCCCGGGCGCGGGACGAAGGAGCACCTGGCCCTGCCTCGGCAGTAGCTTGTCGATCTCGTCGACGGCGACCTCGAAGCTGCGCGTGCCGAACCGGCCGCCGCGCACGACGAGAACGTCGGGCCGGTCGGGCCGCGATTGGTAGCGCACCTCCTCGACGACGCCGAGCGCCGTTCCGGCGCGTTCGACTTTGAATCCCTCGCAGCGACAGAGCCAGTAGTCGGCGTCGAATGACAGCGACCGCGGAAACCGAAGCTCGTCCTCCACGACAACCCCCTTCTCCTCAATGTGGTGGACCGCTCAGCCGAGGAGTAGGAGCGCGAAGCTGGTCTCCCAGGAACGACTACTTCTCGCTGTGGCGCTGTCAGCCTAGCGCCGCCGGGCTCTGCGCAGTCCCTCTTACTGCTTAGGCCGAACGGCCCGTAACAAGGGGCAACAGAATCCCTCGAATGAGGGAGCGGAAGTCGTACTAGTTTCGGATCATAAGACTGAGACGCATTGGGGCGGCTCGTCGAGCCCCAGCTTTTTCGCCGCTCCGATCACAGGCTGAGGGGCGACCTCCGCCGCAGGGTCGCCCCTCTCGCACGCTTCCGCGGCGGCGAGTCAGAACGCCGTTCGTTACGAACGCCCGAGACAGAGACGGGCGAGACCCTCCGGCTCGCGACGGATTCCTGCGCGAAAACCGCGAGCACGCATCTCCCGTAGCGACAGCTGACAACGCCAAGGCAGGCAGCGAAGGAGAATGCGATGCCGCTCAGGATCATTCTTGCCACGACGGTTCTGCTCGCAGTCGCCGCTGGAACGACGTTGGCGGCCACCGGCGGGTTGCCGCTCGGGCCCAGCTCATCCGCGAGGATGCACGTCTTCAAGGGCTACTACGACGGGCACAAGGACACCTTCCTCGTAACCGATGT
Organism: Gaiellaceae bacterium; assembly: GCA_051955535.1. Lineage (GTDB taxonomy): Bacteria > Actinomycetota > Thermoleophilia > Gaiellales > Gaiellaceae > 13-2-20CM-68-14. The sequence goes on from JBQCGP010000072.1 coordinate 22,380, forward strand.
CTCCAACAAGGCACAGGCGTCGGCGCTGAAGGCCAACTACTCCAAGGAGATCGGCACGGTGAAAAGCGCCCCGGCCCAGTACTTCATCAAGGGCACGGCGGCGAAGGGTCAGCTGTCGGTCTTCGGCTCCGAGCCGGGCGAGACCGACTACAACCCGCTCTGGGAGGAATTCTTCGTCACCTGGAAAGCGGGTGTGACCCCGGTTCTGCTAGTGAGGGACGACCAGATCAAGTCGTTGGCGAAGTCGAAGAAGCTGACGCTCAAGGACGCCCACATCGTCCTCAACGCTCCCATCACCCACGTAGCGAAGTAAGGCGATCACCGCCGCGGCCGCGCAAAATGCCGGCCGCGGCGGTGAACCTTTCGGGGACTTAGTGCTGCACCGCTCGGACGCGCAAATAAATTGGGCCGGCGCGCGAGCAGGCGGGGAAAGGGAAGGGGACGAGCTTCGCCGTCCTTTGACTGGGCGGATAAACGCGGAGCCCCCGCGGCCCTCTTCTGGTGGCACGTCGAGTGGGGGAAGTTGAGCGCGTCGACGACTTGAATCAGGGCCGCGCCGCTGCCGCCTCGGGCCAGCCGGACGAGGCGCGGTGGGTGCGCGTGGTCGCGGCTTGCAGCACTGCCTAGCTGGCGGCGAGGTTGGCGGCCGAGACGCCTGGATACCCACGGAGCACACACCCACGCCCGGAGAGGTTCGTGAACTCGAGCTCGTAGTAGGCGCTGCCGGCCGCGTGGTTCGTCTGGGTGTTCAGCCACACGACGAGCCCGGCAGTTGTGCAGGGTTTCGTGGTCTGCGCCCCCGCGTCACTGCCGGCCAGGGCGCACGCCCTGGCGAGAGCGATCAGCAGCAGGCTCGTCGGCTTCAAGGTGAGCCGGACGTCCCCCTGAAAAGGTCAAGTCCTGCGAGCCCGAGGGCCTGCAGGACTTGACCTATCGAGCTTCGCACGACGGGGTTACGCCGTCGAGCGGTGACGGCTTGCGGCCTCCTCTTAGGTCAGCGTCTCGACCGGCACGGCATGGACGACCGGCGAGCTACGCGGATCGACAATGTGCGGCGCCCTCAGCTCGAGGATGCCGCGGTACAGCTGGGCATGCAGCCGATCGAGGTCGGCGTCGGCCATCGTCACCTCGTGGCGGAAGCCGCCTGGGCCGACCACCCTGACCATGCTCCCGCCCGCGGTGACCGCGAGCTCGTCGGCACTCGAAGTGTGAACTCGGATCGTGATCACCATCGTGTCGCCGGTATCGGGCGGGTACATCCTCATGCCACTTTCGACTGTCGCTCCGTCGACGCGGAGCGGCATCCGGGGCAGGGCTGATCCCCGGTGCGGCTTTTCCGCAGGCGGGGGCGGTCTCTCAGCCGTGCGAGCCGAGTTCGCGCTCGGCCTCTTGCTCCATTTGCTCGAGCCGGTCGTAGTAGTCCGGGAACTCGTTCAGGTGGGCGAGCGCGATCTTGCCGGTGACCACCGGGTCGTCGTCCGTGACGTTGGTGAGCAGGTCGTGGAGCCCATGCTCCAGCTCGACGTCCATGCCGCGCCGGAACTGGTCGACGTCGAACGGCGCTGTCGCCCAGTCGATCCCGATCTGCTCGCCGACGGTCCTGGCCTCGCTCTCGGTGAAGCTGCGTGTCGGCATAGGTCAATCCTCCGGCTGCGGCTTTCCCGCAGCGATCGTGTGGATGGAGTGCGATGTGGGCCGAGCCCGTTGCGGTGATTATCCGCAAATGCAGCCGAGCTATGGAGTCGTCTGGCGAGAGGGAACGGCCGACCCCGCGACGGGAAAGCTCGAGCTGCTCCCGCGCGCGCTCCGCCTCGAGGGGCGGGACGGCTCGCAAGACGTCCCGTACGAAGACGTGGCGGCGATCCGGGTCGGCCGCTCCCGCGCCGACCGGATCAACGGCGGCCCGGCGGTGGTAGTGGAGCGACGAACCGGCGATCGAGTCATCATCTCCACCGTGGCGCAGCCGAGCTTGATCGGAGAGATCGCAGAGCGGCTCGCGGCGCTCCAGCTCGGCGCTCGCGCGAACCGTCGGGTGGTCGTGGTTCTCCCTCTGAAGCCCGAAGCCCACGCGTCCGTGAGCGAGCTCCTGAAGCAGGGCCCGCCCTTTGACCCCGCGTCGATCGAGGGCCTCGAACGGCACGAGGTCTTCGTGACTGCGAATGAGGCCGTCTTCGTGTTCGAATCGGAGCTCGAAGCCGACGCGCTTGATCCGCTGATCGCGGATCCGGCGCTTTGGGAAAGCGTCTCGGCCTGGGGCCAGCACGTGGCGGCGGCGCCCCGGATCGCCGAGGAAGCGTTCTCCTGGACCCGCGCGCAGCCGGACGAGGACGTCTTCTATCTGCCGACGCCCGGTCCCGGCAACAGCGAAGGCGGGGACGTTTACTAGCTAGCGAGAAACCGCCGAGTGGCACGTGCGGCGACCACGTCCTCGCGTGCCCGCACGACGACGACACCGACCGAGCTCTCGGGCGCCGAGACTGTCGCATCCGGGATCGCGGTCTCGTTTGCGTTCTCATCCAGCACGACACCGAGGTGGTCGAGCCGCTCGCAGACGGCGCTCCTCACGGCGGCGGAATGCTCGCCGACGCCGGCGGTGAAGACGACTGCGTCGAGACCTCGGAGCGCGGTCGCCATCGCGCCGACAGCGAGAGCGACCCGGTAGGTGAAGACGGCGAGCGCTAGGCGGGCCGCCTCGGCGTCCGACGCTTGCAGATCACGGACGTCGCCGGAGACGCCCGATAGGCCGAGCAGCCCGGATTCGTGCTCGAGCATCCGGTCGAGCTCCTCGCGGGTCAGGTGATGCTCGAGCATGTAGAGGAGCGCACCCGGATCGACCGAGCCCGCCCGAGTCGCCATCGGGACCCCCTCCAGCGGCGTGAAGCCCATCGTCGTGTCGACCGAGCGGCCGTCGCGAACCGCAGTCACCGAGCAGCCGCCGCCGAGGTGGCAGACGACGAGCCGCGGCACGGGCACCTGCTCGCTCGCCCACTGCACGGAGAGGCCGTGGAAGCCGTACCGGTGGATGCCCCACCCGTCTCGCGCGCGCGCAGGTAGCGCGTAGGTGGCCGCCTCGGGAGGGATCGTCGCGTGGAAGGCGCTGTCGAAGACGGCAACGTGAGGGAGGTCAGGTAGCGCCGCACGCGTCACTTCGATCGCAGCCAGCGCCGGCGCGTTGTGCAGCGGCGCGAGCTCAACCGCTCCCGCGAGCCCGCGCTCGACATCGTCGTCGATCAGAACCGGTTCGCGAAAGCGCCGGCCGCCGTGCACGACGCGGTGCGCGACCGCGATGACGTCGTCGGGAACCGCGTCGAGCGACGCCACGGTCGTCGTCGAGTCGTCGGCCTCGACGACCGAGAGCTTCAAGCTCGTCGAGCCGGCGTTGACGACGAGAACGCCGCCGCTAATACGGCCAGACCCAGTCGCGGATCTCGGGATCGTCCTCGCCGTGCTCCCGCGTGTAGGCACGCGCTCGGATCCGGCGGTCACTCATCTCCTGGCGGAGCCGCCCGCAGGTCTCGGCAAGGCCCGGGACGCGGTCGATCACGTCCATGACGAGGTGGAAGCGGTCGAGGTCGTTGAGCATGACCATGTCGAACGGCGTCGTGGTCGTGCCCTCTTCCTTGTAGCCGCGCACGTGCAGGTTCTGGTGGTTCGCGCGGCGGTAGGTGAGCCGGTGAATCAGCCACGGATAGCCGTGGTAGGCGAAGACGATCGGCCGGTTCGGCGTGAACAGGGCATCGAACTCCATGTCGGAGAGCCCGTGCGGATGCTCGGTGTCGGGCTGGAGGCGCATCAGGTCGACGACGTTCACGACTCGGACCGTGAGCTCGGGCACGTGCTCGCGGAGCAGTGCAGCGGCCGCGAGGGTCTCGAGGGTCGGGATGTCGCCACAGCAGCCGAGCACGACGTCGGGCTCGCCCTGATCGTCGTTCGATGCCCACGCCCAGATGCCGGCGCCGCGCGTGCAGTGCACGATCGCGTCGTCCATCGGCAGGTAGTTCAGCGCCGGCTGCTTGCCCGCGACGATCACGTTCACGTAGTTGCGGCTGCGCAGGCAGTGGTCGCCGACCGAGAGCAGCGTGTTCGCGTCCGGCGGCAGGTAGACGCGGATCACCTCGGCCTTCTTGTTGACCACGTGGTCGATGAAGCCCGGGTCCTGGTGCGAGAAGCCGTTGTGGTCCTGGCGCCAGACGTGCGAGCTGAGCAGGTAGTTGAGCGAGGCGATCGGCCTGCGCCACGGGATCCCGCGCGTTACCTTCAGCCACTTGGCGTGCTGGTTGAACATCGAGTCGACGATGTGGATGAAGGCCTCGTAGCAGTTGAAGAGCCCGTGCCGGCCGGTCAGCAGGTACCCCTCGAGCCAGCCCTGGCACTGATGCTCGGAAAGGACCTCGATGACGCGTCCCTCCGAGGCCTGGTGCTCGTCGGTCGGCAGCCGAGCGGCCTCCCACTGCCGGTCGGTGACCTCGAAGACGGCGCCCAGTCGGTTCGATTCCGTCTCGTCCGGCCCGAAGATGCGGAAGCTCGCGGGGTTGCCGCGGACGACGTCTCTCAGCCAGGCGCCGAGCACGCGGGTCGGCTCGCTGAAGGTCGTGCCGGGAGCGGAAACCGCCACGGCGTAGTCGCGGAAGTCCGGGACGGTGAGGTCGCTGAGCAGCTCGCCGCCGTTCGCATGCGGGTTCGCGCTCATGCGGCGCGGCCCGTGCGGAGGGAGCTCGGCCAGCTCCGGTATCAGGCGCCCGTCCTCGTCGAAGAGCTCCTCCGGACGATAGCTCCGCAGCCAGTCCTCGAGAATGCGGAGGTGGTCGGGGTTCTCGCGCACGTCGGCAACCGGCACCTGATGCGAGCGCCACGTGCCCTCGACGGGTAGGCCGTCGACTTCCTCCGGGCCGGTCCAGCCTTTCGGCGTGCGGAGGACGATCATCGGCCATTGCGGCCGGGCGTCGTGACCGTCGTCCCGCGCCGTGCGCTGGATCTCGGCGATCTGGTCGAGGGCCTCGTCGAGCGCTGCGGCGAACGCCTGGTGGACCGGCTCGGGCTCGTCGCCGGCGATGATCAGCGGCCGCCAGCCGCAGCCTTCGAGGAACGACATCAGCTCGGTCTCCGGGATCCGCGCGAGGACGGTCGGGTTCGCGATCTTGTAACCGTTCAGATGCAGGATCGGCAGCACGGCGCCGTCGTTGCGCGGGTTCAGGAACTTGTTGCTCTGCCAGCCGGTCGCGAGCGGTCCGGTCTCGGCCTCGCCGTCGCCGACGACGCAGGCGACGAGCAGTTCGGGGTTGTCAAAGGCGGCGCCGAAGGCGTGCGAGAGCGCATACCCGAGCTCGCCGCCCTCGTGGATCGACCCCGGCGTCTCGGGCGCCGCGTGGCTCGGGATGCCGCCCGGGAACGAGAACTGCCGGAAGAGGCGCCGCATCCCCTCCTCGCCTGGGCCGACGTGCGGGTAAAGCTCGCTGTACGTCCCCTCCAGCCAGGCGTTCGCGACGACGGCGGGCCCGCCGTGGCCCGGGCCGCAGATGTAGATCGCGTCGAGGTCGCGCTCCCGGATCGTTCGGTTGAGATGGACGTAGATCAGGTTCAGCCCGGGGACGGTGCCGAAGTGCCCGAGCAGGCGGGGCTTCACGTGTTCCGCCCGCAGCGGCTCGCGGAGAAGCGGGTTGTCGAGCAGGTAGACCTGCCCGACCGAGAGGTAGTTGGCGGCGCGCCAGTAGGCGTCGATCTGCCGCAGTTCCTCGACTTCGAGCGTCTGCGCGATCTGCGAGGGCAGGCTCACGGCTTCCACTTCTCGAAGAGCACGAGCACGCTCAGCTGCTCGTAGCCGACGAAACGGTGCTCGGCTCCGGCGGGGACGAAGACGGCATGGCCCTCGCGGAGCTCGACTTGCTTCCCCTCGACTTCTAGCGTGCCTCGGCCCTCGAGGACGACGTACACCTCGTCGTCCTCATGGGGCGACTGGCGGTCGGGCTCCGGCGCGACGAGCACGTAGACGCCGATCTCGAGACCTGCAGAGCGGTGGACGATTTCGTAGCCGCCGGCGCCGGCAGCCAGCCTCCGCTTGACCCCCTCGATGTCAAACGGCTCGGCCGTCTCCAGGCTCACCCGGGAAGCTTCTCGTAGTTCGCGTCCAGAAGTGAGGAGAAGTCGACTTCGACGGAAACGCTCGCCGAAGGTGCGGGCGCGCTGACGACGGCGCCGGCGTGGGCAGCCAGGAAAGGCGCGAGGTAGCGACCGACGATCTTGCCGGGCGGCCACCAGAGGGGCTCGCGGCCCATCAGCGCCTGGCTGCCGGGGTGGTCGAGCTCGGCACGGGCGAACACCGGCCGTCCGCCGGTCAGGATCAGGCCCCTCAGGACGGGCCGGAAGGGCTCGGGCTCGACGTCGGCCCCGGCGAGCTCGGCGATCGCCTCGGCGGCCGCATCGGCCTGCTGCGCCGCCAGGCCGCCCTGCTTGACCGGGAACGTGGTGATGTCGCCTGCGGCGAAGACGCCGTCGAGCCCTCGTACGCGGCCGTGTTCGTCGGTAGGGATGAACCCTTGGCTGTCGCTAGGCACTCCGGTGATCGTGGGCGCCTGGAGGCGCGGCATGGCGACGACGCGGTCGGCCGCGATCTCGCCCTCGGGCTTGACCTGCAACGTGCCGTCTTCGAACGCGACCGCGTAGGTGCTCGTGCGGAGCTCGATGCCGCGATCGGCCAGCAGCGAGGCGATCGTCGAGCTCACCGCGGGGCCGAAGAGATCGAGAGGCGCCTCCTCGTGCGTGACGACGACGACCTCGACGTTCGCTCCGTCGCGGTCGAATCGGGCGGCTGTCTCGAGTGCGAGTTCGTACAACGGCAGCGCCCAGCTGACCCCGCCGGGCACGGCGAAGACGACGCGTTCCGCGGCACCCTCGCCGAGGCCGTCGAGCAAGTTCGCGAAGGTCTCCGAATCTGCCGGCCCACGGAAGGTGAACGCGCCGGGCACCGCGGCCACGGGCCGCGCGCCGACGGCGATCAGGAGCGCGTCGTAGCTCGATTCGACGCCGGTGGAGGTGCTCGCGATTCGGCGCCACGGATCGATCGAGCCGAGGCGCCCGAGCGTGAAGAGCGCGCCCGTCTCGTGCGCAACGCCTCCCAGGTCGAGCCCGTGGACGGTGCCGAGCCCGAACGGCTCTCCCGTTGCGAGCGGCCGGTACCAGTACTGAGCTTCCGGCGCGAAGAGCTCGATCACCACCCGCTCCTGCGCGAGCCGCTTCAGCGCGAGCAGGGCTTCGAGGCCGGCGACGCCGCCGCCCGCGATCAGCACGTTCAGCGGGCGGCGGCTCGTGGAGGGCGCCTTCATCGCTAGGACACCCGCACGGTTAGGCGGAGGACGTTGTCCTCGCCGATCGTCTTCATCGACATGCCGGGATAGTCGTCGCCGGGCTTCGTCGTGAACCGGTAGACGCCGGGCTTGCCGAACGTGACCCGTACGGACGCGCTCATGTGGCGCATCGCCGGGTTGCCGTGATAGCGGACGGCCGGCCCGCTCGTCTTCACGAGCTTGTGCGGCATCACGTCGTTGTCGACGAACGTGATCGTCCCGTCTCGCGCCAGGGTCGTTTTCTGGGTCGGGCGGTACGCGCCGCCGTTGACGGCCCACGCGTGGCAACCGCGCGACTGGTGCCGGATCGTGATCGTCGAGTTCGATGGTGCCTTCGCCGCACCCTGTGCGGCGTTCGTGCCCGTCATCGCCACCCCGGTCATGAGGCCGGCGCCGACGGTGAAGCCCGCCAGAACTACCAACAGCCTTGTCATGAAGACTCCTTTCGTCCACCGAATCGTCCATCGGCGCGCCTTGCGCGCCATCCGTTCGAATCGCGACGCGTGCTGCTCGCTTTCCGTGGAGTCGTTGCGGGTTTCTGCGGAGGCGCTACCAGCTCTTCAGCGCGCGGCGCGAGGCCGGCTTCGCGACGCGAATGCGCGCGTCGACCGCGACGTAGCCCTCCGGCAGGGCGATCACCGGGTTGAGGTCGACCTCGGCGACCTCGGGAAGATCGCTGGCGAGCCGCGAGAGCCGGTGCAGGAGTTCGACCAGCGCCGGGCCGTCGGCCGCGGGGGCTCCGCGGAAGCCGGCGACCAGCTGACCGGCCTTTCCCTCGGAGACGAGCTCGTTCGCATCGACATCGGTGAGCGGGGCGATGCGGAAGGCGGCGGCTCCGATCAGCTCGGCGAAGACGCCGCCGGGCCCGAAGGCGACGAGCGGGCCGAAGACCGGGTCCTGGACGATTCCGGCGAGAAGCTCCGCGCCGCCCGAGATCATCGGCTGCACGAGCAGCGGCGGGCCGATCCGCTCGGCGGCGGCTCGAATCTGATCTTCGTCACGGAGGTCGAGCGCGATCCCACCCTGCTCGGTCTTGTGCGCTCCGGGGGCGGCCGTCTTCAGCACGACGGGCAGCCCGAGCTCGCGGGCGGCCTCGGCCGCTGCGTCCACGGACGCGGCCGTCCGCTCCGGCACGACCGAAATGTCGTACGCCTCGAGGAGCCTGCGCGTCGCCGGCGCGTCGAGCCATGCGTCCTCTTGCCCCTCCAGCGCGGCGGCCACGATGTCGCGGCCTGCGGCGAGCTCGACTTCGGGCGCGGGCGGCACCGTCCCGGCCGGGCGCCGGAGCCACTCCGCGCGCTCGGCGGCAAGCCCGAGGGCGCGGGCCGCCGATTCCGGGTAGCCGAAGGTCGCGATCGAGCCGGCGCCGTTGCGGAGGACGGCCGGCGTTCCGTGCTCGGCGATGAGAACTGCGAGCACCGGCTTCTCCGTCGCCGCCTGCGCGACCGCGCTTTGGATCGCCGCCGCCACCTCCTCGGCGCCGGCGACCACCGGTGGGACGAAGAGGACGATCAGCGCATCGAGGCGCTTGTCGGCGAGCAGCGGCGGGATCGCCGCTTCGAACGTCTCGGCGGTCGCCGAGCCGAGGAGGTCGACCGGATTGGTGAGGCTCGCCTCGCTCGGCAGGAGCGGCCGCAGAGCCGCCTGGGTCTCCTCGCTCGCCTCGGGCAGTTCCAGGCCTGCGGCGGCGCAGGCGTCGGCGCAGAGGATTCCGAGCCCGCCGGCGTTGGTGATGACGCCGACGCGACGCCCGCGCGGGAGCGGCTGGCTCGAGAGCAATGCCGCCGCGTCGACAAGCTCCTCGAGCGTGCCGGCGCGGATCACGCCGGCCTGCCTGAAGAGCCCCTCGACGGCGGTGTCCGAGCTCGCAAGCGCCGCGGTGTGGGAGCTCGCCGCCCGGGCACCGGCCTCCGTGGAGCCGGACTTGAGCGCCAGGATCGGCTTCCGGCGCGCGACCCGACGGGCGAGCCGGGCGAACTTCTGCGGGTTGCCGAAGGACTCGAGGTAGAGCAGGACGAGCTCCGTCGCGTCGTCGTCCTCCCACCATTCGAGCAGGTCGTTCGACGAGACATCGGCCTTGTTGCCGATCGACACGAAGGACGAGAAGCCGAGGTTCCGCTCCGCGGCCTTCTCGAGCAGCGCCAGCCCGAGCGCGCCGCTCTGGGACGAGAACGCAATCCGGCCGGCCGGCAGTGCCCGCGGCCCGAAGGTCGCGTTCAACCCCAGCCTCGGCACCGCGATTCCCAGGCAGTTCGGGCCGACGAGCCTCCCGCCGTGGGAACGGACGAGCTCGAGCAGGCGCTCCTGCCGCTCGAGCCCTTCCGCGCCGACCTCCGCGAAGCCGGAGGAGATGACACACAGCGCCGTGACTCCGCTCGCGAGGGCCTCCTCGGCCGCGTCGAGCACCAGCGGCCCGGGCAGGCAGACGACGGCGAGGTCGACGAGCTGCGGGAGGTCGGCAATCGACTTGTACGCCGGCACGCCGCCGACCGGCCGGCCGTCGCGGTTGACGGGGTAGGCGGCGCCGACGTAGTCCGCCGCCAGGACGTTCCGGAAGAGCTCGCCGCCGATCGAGCCGCGGCGCGGGGAGGCGCCGATCACCGCGACCGAGCCTGGTTCGAAGAAGGGGCGGAGCGAAGCCGCGACCGCGAGGTGGTCGCGCTCGTCGACCCGGGCCCGGTACTGCTCCGTCGACGCGATCGGGAAGCGGATCTCGAACTCGCCGCCTTCGAGCTCCCTGGTCACCTCGAGCCCGGTTCCCTCGAAGACGCCGATCATCGCGCGGTTCTCGGGCATGACCTCGGCGACGAAGCGTTCGATCCCGACCCCGGAGGCGCGCAGCGCGAGCTGCTCGAGGAGACGGGTGCCGATTCCCCGTCCCTGGTGCTCGTCGGCGACGGCAAACGCGGCCTCCGCGGCGGACTCGTCGCGCAGGCGCGCGTATTCGCCGACCGCGGCGATGCGCCCGTCGAGCTCGCCGACGAGGACGCCGCGGTTCTCCCAGTCCGGCTCGAGGAAATGCCGGACCAGGGCGTCGTCGATTCGTTGCACCCCGTGGAAGCGCAGGTACAGGCTGCGGTCCGACATCGCTCCGAAAAACGCGGTCAGGGCCCCCGCGTCCTCGGCCGTGGGAGCCTTCAGTCGTAGCGTCGCGCCGTCGCGGAGAATCACATCCGCCGCGCCGGCGGACGCTCCGTCACGCATCGCTGCCGACAAGCGCCATCTCCTTCGTGCCCCGGTGCTTCCTGGCCGGCGCGCCTTCGAGCACCACCTTGAGGGCGTCGGTCTCGGCCGCGGCCGCGAACGTGTCGTACGCCGCCATCGTCTCCTCGAGCGGGAACCGGTGGGTCGCGAACGGCGTCGCATCCAGCCGGCCCTCGGCAATCAGCTTCAGGAGGCGCGGGGTCGTGACGGTGTCGACGAGTCCCGTCGTGATCGTCACGTCTTGGATCCAGAGCTTCTCGAGGTGCAGCGTGGCGGGGTGGCCGTGGACGCCGACGTTCGCGACCCGGCCGCCGGGGCGCACGAGGTCGGTGCAGAGCTCGAAGGTCGCCGGCACGCCGACCGCCTCGACGGCGACATCGGCACCGAGACCATCGGTCAGCTCCAGCATCCGCTCCACGGCGTCCTCCTGGCCATTATTGATCGTCACGTCGGCACCGAACTCGCGCGCTTTCTCGAGCCGCGAGTCGGCGAGGTCGATCGCGACGATCTTCCCGGGCGTGTAGAGCTTCGCGGTCAGCACCGTCGCCAGGCCGATCGGGCCGGCGCCGACGATCGCGATCGTGTCGCCCGGGCCGACGCCGCCGTTCAGGACGCCGACCTCGTATGCGGTGGGGAGGATGTCCGCCAGGAAGAGAACGTCCTCGTCCGTCAGCTCGTCGGGGACCTTGTAGAGGGACGTGTCCGCGAACGGAACGCGCGCATACTCGGCCTGGAGGCCGTCGATCAGGTGGCCGAAGATCCAGCCGCCGCCGCCCGAACAGAGGCCGTAGTGGCCTTCTCTGCAAAAGGCGCATCGGCCGCAGGAGGTGATGCAGGAGACGAGCACGCGGTCGCCAGGCTCGAGCGTCGTCACCGCCGCGCCGGTGTCGACGATCGTGCCGACCGCTTCGTGTCCGAGGATTGTCCCGGGCTCTACCTCGGGCACGTCGCCCTTGAGGATGTGCAGGTCGGTGCCGCAGATGGTGGCGGAGTCGATGCGCACGACTGCATCCGTCGGCTCCTGAGTCGTGGGGTCGGGCTTCTCTTCCCAGCTGCGCAGGCCGGGTCCGTGAAAGACGAGGGCCTTCATCGCTACTCCTTTCTGTCGTCCCGACTCTCGCCGAGCCGCATGGATTCGGCATCGGCGCCGCCACCGACTCGCGTTGCGGCTTTCCCCCGATCCGCACGATGGTTCCGCAGCGTGGGCGGGTTAGGCTGACCCCGTGACCGTCGTTAGCGGGAGCGAGAAGCGCCTCCGCGCGCTGGTCGAGGCGGGCGTGGCGCTCACTTCGGAGCTGTCTCTCGATGCGCTCCTGCAGCGCCTCGTCGAGGCCGCCGCGGAGCTGACCGGCGCGCGTTACGCGGCGCTCGGCGTCATCGGCCCCACCGGCACGCAGCTCGAGCGCTTCCTGACCACGGGGATCGATGCCGCCACCCACGCCGCGATCGGCGACCTTCCGCGCGGGCGCGGCATCCTCGGCGTCCTGATCCGTGACGCCGAACCGCTTCGGCTCCACCGGATCTCGGACGATCCCCGCTCGGTCGGCTTTCCACCGCACCATCCGCCGATGAACTCCTTCCTCGGCGTCCCGATCCTTCTTCGAGGCGTCGCCTACGGCAACCTCTACCTGACCGAGAAGGCCGGCGGGGAGGATTTCACCGCCGAGGACCAGGAACTAGTCGAGCTGCTTGCCAGCCAGGCCGCCGGGGCGGTCGAAAACGCGCGGCTCTACGAGGCCGCGACCGGCTGGTCGAAGCAGCTCGAGTCGCTCAATGAGGTCGGTAACGCCCTCGCGACCGAGACCGACCTCGATCGGCTCCTCGATCTGATCGCGCGCCGCCTGCGCGAGCTTCTCGATGCCCGCCTGGTCACGGTGCTGCTGCCGGCCGGCCCCGGCGAGCTTCGCTTCGCCGCCGTGGCCGGCGAAGGCGGCGACGCGCTGCTGCGCCAGAGGATCGAGCGGAGGGGCTCGAAGAGCGGCCGGGTGCTCGAGCGCGGCCGGAGCGAGCGAGTCGACTCCGTCCTCGATGATCCCGATGTCGACCACGAGACGACGCGGCTGATCGAAGCCCGCACCGGCCTCTGGGTGCCGCTGTTTGCGCGCGGCCGCGCGATCGGCGTGCTCGCGGCCCACGACAAGCTCGGCGGAGACGTTCGCTTCACGGACGGCGACGTCCGGCTCGCCGAGACGTTCGCCACTCGCGCAGCCCTCGCGGTCGACCTCTCCGAGCGCATCGCGCGGGACTCGCTCCGTCGCGTCGTCGAGACGCAGGAGCTGGAGCGCCGCCGGCTGGCCAGAGAGCTCCACGACGAGACCGGCCAGGCGCTGGCCTCGATCCTGCTCGGCCTGAAGGCGCTCGAGGAAAGGACGGACGACGCCGGCGCGCGCTCGTCGATCGAGGAGCTGCGCGAGCTCGTCGTCGCGACGCTCCAGGACGTCCGCCGGCTCGCGGTCGAGCTGCGTCCCAGCGCGCTCGACGACTTCGGACTGGTGCCCGCTCTGGAGCGCCTGTCCGCCTCGTTCGCGGAGCAGAGCGACATTTCCGTCGACTTCCAGGCGGCGCTTCCGGACGAGCGGCTTCCCGACGAGACCGAGACCGCGCTGTACCGGATCGTCCAGGAATCGCTGACCAATGTCGTCAAGCACGCCCAGGCGCAGCGGGTCAGCATCCTTCTGACGCGAACGAACGGCTCCGTGAAGGCGGTGGTCGAAGACGATGGGAAGGGTTTCGACCCCGAGAAGACGACCGGCGGCTTCGGCCTCGTCGGCATGCGGGAACGGCTCGCTCTCCTCGGCGGGAGGCTCGCGATCGAGTCCGCACCCGGAGCCGGAACGACGGTGGCGGCGGAGGTGCCTGTCCTTTGAGCGCCCGAGTTCTGATCGTGGACGACCACGCGGTCGTGCGCTCGGGCCTGGCACTGCTCGTCAACGCAGAGGATGACCTCGAGGTCGTCGGCGAGGCAGGCAGCGCTCGCGAGGCGATCTTCGAAGCGCGCAGCACGAAGCCCGACGTCGTGCTGATGGACGTGATGATGCCCGACCAGAGCGGGCTCGAGGTCGTCCCGCAGCTCCTGCACGAGCGGCCGAAAGCCAAGGTGCTCGTGCTCTCGATGCAGGACGACCCGCGCTATGTCAGGGAGGCGTTCGAGGCGGGCGCGAGCGGCTATGTCCTGAAGGAAGCCGCCGACACGGAGCTCGTCGCCGCCATCCGCGAGGTCGCAGGCGGCGGGCGCTACGTGCACCCCGAGCTCGGCGCGCGCCTCGTCGCGGCCGAGACGGCCGAGCTGCGGCGCGCCGAAGAGGACCCGCTCTCCGACCGAGAGCGCGAGGTGCTGCGGCTGCTAGCCCTCGGCCACACCAACCAGGAGATCGCGAAGGAGCTCTACATCTCGGTGCGCACGGCCGAGACGCACCGTGCGCACATCATGCAGAAGCTCCGCCTCTCGAGCCGCGCCGAGCTCGTCCGCTACGCGCTCGAACAGGGCCTGCTAGACGGTTCCTGAGGAGGCTACGCACGGACTGTCGTCAAGACGGATGTCCCGGCAAGGCCGGGACATCCTCTATGTCGGCGTCGCAAGCGAGCGCCTCAGGCAAGTACTGCTCCGCGAGTAACCCCTAGTGGCTCATCGTGCCCTTGACGTTGCCCACGTTGAGCACCCCGACCTGGCCCTCGTCGACCGCGGCGAATGCGTGGGAGACGAAGGGGTAGAGACCGGGCTTGTCGATCTTCACGTCGAACACGCCGCCGCCGCCGGCCGGCACGGTCACCGTCTGGACGTTGTGTAGAGCGGTGGCCGAGCCCATCGCGCCGAACGGATAGGCGGTGTTGAGGACGGTGCCGACGATGTGGAAGTCGGTGTCGAGCGACGGGCCCGCGTCGACGACCCAGAAGCGGACGAGCTCGCCCGGCTTCGCGGTCAGCGGATGCGTGACGTACTGGCCGCTGTAGCCGTTGAAGGTCATCCAGTCGGGCGTCCGGGCGTGCGCCTTGTCCATGTTGAACTGAGCCGGCTGCCCGAGCCCGTTCGAAGAGAGGTACCACTCGCTCGCAACGAGCACGTAGTTCTTGGCCGCGGGCGCAAGGGCGCCGGGCTTGGGCTCGACGACGATCGCCCCGTACATGCCGTTGGCGATGTGCATCAGCACCGGCTTCGTCCCGCAGTGGTACATGAAGACACCGGGATCGTTGGCGCGGAACGTGTAGCTGACCGAGGTGCCCGGCGCCACGTCGCGGAACGCCTTGTCGGGCGCCACTCGGGCCGCGTGGAAGTCGACCGAGTGCGGGATCGCTCCGTCGTTCGTCAGCGTGATCTTGACGAGCTGTCCCTGCCGGACGTGGATGACCGGCCCGGGGGCGCCGCCGGCCCACGCCCAGGCGGCGTACTTGACGCCGGGCGCGATCTGAACGGTCACGTCCTTGAGCACGAGGTGGACGTCGGCGACCGGTCCGGCCGGAGCGGCGGGAAGCGCCGCCGGGTAGGGCTTGTGAGCCGCGGCCAGGGCGGCGGCGTTGGCAGGGGCCGCGCCGGCGAAGCTCTGCGTGCTGCCGGCCGTCCCGGCCATGTTCATCCCGGGCATATTCGGGTCCATCGAGGACGATGCACCGACCTTCGAGGCCGCACGATCGGCCGACTTCTTCGCGTCGTGGGCGTCGATCCACATGAAGATGGCGACGAAGCCCAGCACCGCGACCAGCAGTCCGAGCAGCAGTGAGACGACGGCGTAGAAACCGCCGGTGCCTGAGCGATTGAATCGTGGAGCCGGCGCGGTGGTCGAGCCGGGAGACGAGGCAGATACGGACGACATCGGGGCACTTCCTTTCGTAATCCGATTTTGCACCGGACGCTATGGCCGGGCGCCCATTCCGGCATCCCGCCCGAGCCGCAGATCGCTACCGGCATGGCCGCAGAACCGGCTGCGGGTTTTCCGCAGTCCTCCCAAGTGAACGAGCCGCCCGGAGGGCGGCTCGTTCGTTCGCGACGGAGGATTCCGTCTACGCCTTGGCCGGCAGGGCCGGCTCCACGGGCTTGGATCGGAAGGAGCTGACGGCCGTGCGCCCGCTCTCCAGTGCCCCGCCGACCGCGAGGATCCCGAAGCCGATCCCTGCGAGCAGCAGCGCGATGCCGACGACGACCCCGAACAGGGCGAGCTGCGAAGCCATGTAGCTCGTGTTCAGCGCGGTCGTCAGAGCCGTGTACGTGACCCAGATGTCGCGCCGGCCGTTGGCGACCGGCTGCTTCGTCTTCGGGTCGGTCACGGCCTTCGTCGCGTCACTGGTCGCGCCCAGGCCGTCCGTGAACTGAACCGGCGTGCCGGGCTTGGCGACGTAGCGGCCCATCTGTGAGTACGTCAGGCCCGAGGTGGCGCCGAACGTATGGATCCGCATGTACTTCGCGAAGCACCGTGCCTCGCTGCCGGTGTCGACGAGCTTGCCGGCGACCGAGCAGGTCGGAGCCGTGATCGGCGAAGGCGTGATCTTCACGCCCGTCGCCTTAAGCTGCGAGACCAGCTTCGACTGCGCAGCCTTTGCTGAGGCCACCTCGCCCTTGATCGCCGCCGGCGTCATGTCGGGCGAGCCCGTGATCTGCTCTTGCTTGAGGCTGTCGTTGACCGTCGAACGGCCGTTGAAGCCCATCACGATCGCTGCGATGCCGAACGCGATCAGGACGACGGACGCGACCACTCCTCCGATCTCGAATACCTTCCTCATGACTCTCCTTCCGTCGCGTCGGGGCTCTTCTTCTTCCTCGACTTTTCACGGAGTCTCCGCCCCACGCCTGCGCCTGCCATCAGGGCGTTCCGCGATGCTCGTGCGGGTTTTTCCGTATCGAGGGTCGCGGCTTACCAGCCAGGAAAGCCGCGACGAAGTGCGCCGATTACGGAGCGAAGCCCGACGACGCCGACCGGCCGCTCGTCTTCCGTCACCGGCAGGTGGTGGAACCCGCCTTCGAGCATCAGCCGGGCGGCGTCGTCGATGGGGAGATCCGGTGACGCCGTCGCCGGCGCCTCGGTCATCCACTCTCGGACCCTCCCTTCGCTCGGGTGCACGCGCTCCGCGACGGCGCGGACGATGTCACGCGAGGTCAGGATCCCGGCCAACCGTCCGTACTCGACGACCAGCGCCGAGCCGGCGTCGGCTGCCGCCAGATGCTCGGCAAGCTCGCCGAGTGTGTCTTCTGGCTCCGCCGTCACGAATCTGTGCGTCATCACGTCGGCGGCGGTCAGCTCGTCGGTTGTCGTATCCGCGGTCATCACGCCACCGCCGCTTCCGCAGCCATCGGGGCGCCGCGGACGATCAACACGGGCCGTCGGGCCTCGCGGAGCACGCCGCGCGAGACGCTGCCGATCAGCGCGCTCGTGAACGCTCCGTGTCCGCGCGAGCCGACGACGATCAGGTCGGCGTCGATGCTGTCCGCGTACGCGACGATCTCGTCGGCCGGTCGTCCCTTCAGCAGCTTGGTCTCGATCCGCATGCCCTTCTCCGTGGCGAGCTCCACGGCCCTTTCGAGCGGCTCGTAGTCGCGCTCGTCGAACTCGTGCGGCAGCGACGGCGCGATGAAGCCGAAATTCGAGTACGGCACCACATCGACGAGGGCAGTCACGTGAACGACGTGCGCCCACGCCCCCTGCTCTTCGGCGAGCTCGAGCCCGAACTCGACCGCCTCGTGGCCGGAATCCGAGCCGTCGGTTGCGATCAGGATCTTCTTCATGGTGGCCTCCTTCGTTCGAGACCATCGTCTGCCCGCGGGGCCGCAACGGCATCCGGCGGCGCGCCGATCCGCCGCGCGGTGAACTACGGATTACGAGATCGGCGTTCTTCCGGCTAACGCGTGGCTTGGGCATTCTCGAGCAGCAGGGCCAGCGTCGGACAGGCCTCGACCGCGCGGACCGCGTGGCGGGCCGCCTCGCCGGTGACCGGTTCTGGGTCGACGATCGGAAAGCCCCACTCGTCGAGTTGGATGCGCTCCGGCAGGAGCTCGGCACAGAGGCCGTGGCCCTCGCACGTGATCGGGTTGACACGCACTCGCTTCATTGCGCGGTCACCGTGGGAAGCACCGAGCGGGTGCCCGGGCAGCGCCCGCGGAGATGCTGGTCGGCCTCGCTCGCGAAGACGTTCAACGCGCTCGCCGCGAAGGCCACCGTCCCGTCCGGATGCCGGCACGCGCCGCGGCCGCGAACCTGCGACATCCAACGCGAGAGCTGCTGGCGCTCGTCGCGACCGCCCCAAGCAGTCAGCCGCTCGAAGGAGGCGGCGATCGCGTCTAGGCCGTGGATGCACGGCCCGCACTGCCCGGCGCTCGAATCCGCGAGGTACCGAAGAGCGCGGGCCGACTCACAGATTCCGCAGGCACTCGCCGGCAGGACGACGATTGCGCGAGCGCCGAGCCTGGCGCCCCGGGGGCGCAGGTTGGCCTCGAGCAGGCGTGCATCACGCGCCTCGGGCTCGTCGAGCCAGCTCCCGAAGAATCCTCCGATCAAAAAGGCTCGAACCGGCTCGGTCACTCCACCTGCCTGCGTGACGAGATCTCGCAGCGGCGTTCCCAACGCGACCTCGTAGACGCCGGGCTCACCCACGGCACCGGAAATCGTGACGAGGGCGGAGCCCGGTTCCTCCCAGGTGCCCACGGCCCGGAACCAATCGGGCCCGAAACGGGCGATCAGAGCGAGCTGGGCGAGGGTCTCGACGTTCTGAACGAGCGTGGGCGCTCGTCCGACGCCCCGCTCGAAGGGCAGAGGAGGCGTGAAGGTCGGCTTCGCGACGCCGCGGTTCAGGAACTGGATCAGCGCCGTCTCCTCGCCGGCTACGAAGCCGGGGGGAACGGTGACCGCGCGCAGGCGGACACGTTTGTCGAAACCGTGCCGCCGCTCCTGGATCGCCGCGCTGACGGCGTCCAAGCCTTCACGGTCGGATCGCGAGAGCGCCACGATCGCCTCCCGCGCGCCAAGCGCCTGTGCCGCGGTGGCCGCACCGTCCAGCACGAGATGGGGGAGGTAGCGGAGCAGAACCTTGTCCTTGCCGCTGACCGGCTCTCCCTCGGCGCCGTTCGCGACGACGACCGGGCGGCGTCGCTGCCCCGCGACCGCGGAGAGCTTCCGCCCGGTCGGAAAGCCGGCGCCGCCGAGCCCGCGCAGGCCGCTGGCATCGGCGAGGGCGGTCAGATCGATCGTTCCCGCCGCCGGCGGCGGCCCGTACGTGGCCAGGTGCTCGTCCAGCGTCGCGGCGAAGTCTGATCTGACGCCGGCGAGCAGCCGTGGCAGGCCGGGTGGCCGGACTATCGGCGTTGCCGTTGCGCGCGCAGTCCGCACTCGCTCTCCGCCTAGGCGTTGCCGTGGACGGAGCCCGTGAATGAGCTCGTCGCGTTGTCGAGGTTCAGCACGATCGTCATGTGGAGGTGGGCGCCTGACGCAGCAGTCAGGTCGGCTTCCACCTCGTTTCCCGCCAGTCCGACGACCTTGCCCGTATAGCCGGGCCCGCTCGCCGGCGCGAAGCTGACCTTGCTGTCGCTCATCGCGACGCCCTCCTCGCCGGCACTCGTTCCCCACAACGTCAGGCGGAGCACTGCGGGCACGCGACCGTTCACGGCGGCGCCGAACGCGAGCCCGACATCGCCGACCTGATCGCTCGAGCGGGCGAAGCGGCCGGTCAGCTGCCCGTCGAACGACTTGGGCAGTGCGGTCGAAGTGGTCGTGGCTGTCGCGAGCGATGACGTCGAGGCATGGCGGCGCAAGATGTACGAGGGCGTCCCCGCGCGTGCCGCCCAGCCCCCCTTCCCTGGCCCGCCCTGATACCAGACGAGGCCGAGCACTCCGACCGCGAGCGCCGCGGCCCCGATTCCGGCCCGGAACGCCGGCGGCCCCGCGGCGCGCTGCAGCCGCACGGCCCCCGCGGCGCCCACCGCCAGGATGCAGGTGATCGTGACGATCCGTAGCCAGGTGAAGCGCGCGTCGCTGCCTGCGGCGAGCCCGTGGACGAGCGCGAACGGCCACGCGGCGTACGAGAGCCAGTGGACGGCGCGCCACGCCCCGAAGCCGATGCGGACCCGGAGCAGGCTCGTCACGATCAGCGCGAGCAGCAGGTCGAAGGCGAGGGCGCCGAACCCGAGCCAGAGCGGCCGGTACCGGGAGAAGAACGGGATGATCGCGTCCTTCAGTCCGACCGGCGCGTAGCCGTCGACGATCGTCGTCAGGACGTGGAGCGCGACGAAGGCGACGACGAAGAGCGTGAGGTTGCGGTGGATCGAGACGACCGCGAAGCGAGGCCAGCGCTCGCTCCGCCAGCGAACGGAGCCGAGGATTCCAAGCACGAGGCCGGCCGTCAGCAGCACCAGCGCGACGACGCCGGATGCCCGCGTCAGGTACCAGAGCGCGGTTCCGTTGCCGGCGGCGAGGATCACTGTTCCTCCGGCCAGCCGGCCACTCGCACGACCTCGCCGTCTTGGCGGACGAGCCTCGCCGGGAGCCGGCGCGCCGCCAGCCACTCCGGCGCCGCCTCGCCGAACACGATCGCGGCGGTGCTCGCGGTGTTGGCGTCGACGCACGACGCTGCCGCGACGCTGGCCGTCCGCCACGGCGTCACGGCGGGCATTCCCGTGCGGGGGTCGATGATGTGGTGTGCGCGGCCCGAAGCCGTCGCCCAGTTGCGAACGCAGGTCCCCGAGGTGGCCAACCCGCCCGACCGGACCGAGACGGCGGGGCCGCCGTCGGGAAACGGGGCGGCGTGATCGTCGGCCAGGCCGACCGCCCAGCCTCCTTCCGGCGGATCTCCTGCGACGGCGACGTCACCGCCGAGGCTTACGACGACACCATCGCCCGTCTCATTCGCAGCCGCCTGCGCGGCGTGGTCGGCTGCCAGAGCCTTCGCGGTCGCGCCGAGGTCGACTTCGACGCCCTCAGGGATCCGCACGGTCCGCCGCTCCCGGTCGATCTCGATGCTGCACCAACCGCCGCCCGGCGCAGCGGCGACGTGCACGAGCCGGCCGTCCCGAAGCCGGACGAGCGCAAACGTGCGGTCGTACCCGGCCAGGCGAAGAGCTTCCCCGACGGTCGGGTCGACCGCGCCGGCGGTCGCTTCCGCCGCCTCGAGCGCGACCTCGAGCGCCGTCAGGAGGTACGGGCCGACCTCGAACTCGTCCCCGGCGTGGCTGTTCAGCGCCATGAGTTCCGAGTCGCCGCGAAAGCGGCTGCAGGCGATGTCGACGGCGTCGAGCTCGCGGACGAGCGCGGCGCGGGCATTCGGGAGGCACTCGGGGCGCCGGACGACGACGATCGCCGTCGTTCCCAGCGCGCGCAGCGCCGCCGAACGGCTCACGTTCCGCCCGAGACGACCGCCGGAGGCGACACCGAAGGCGCCGGCGCCGCGGCGGGTGGCGAAGGCGCCGGGGTCGGGGTCGCAGTGCCGCTCGGGGTGACCGGCGGCGGCGAGACCGAGGGCGTCTTCACCGTCGGCGTCGACCGGCGGACCACCGCGCGGCGGACGGCCTTGCGCGCGTGAGTGGTCGAGGCGGCGGCGAGCCCGGCAAACGCCGCGACGAGCACCGCGGCAACGGCGAGGGCCCCGGTCGTGGCGCGGCGAACGCGAGCGGTCGCCGCATCGCGGTCGAGCACTGCGCGACGCTGTTTTTCGGCCGTGGACGCCCGGGCGCGTTCCATCCGCGTCGAAGCTCAACAGACGCGGATGAGAGGACGATGAGGCGCCGCTGAGAGGCGCCTAAGACTTGGTTACTTGCAGCTTTTCGCGGACAGCGGGGGCGGCGCCTGCCCCGCGCGGCAGCACGATCGCGGCGTCGAAGCCGCGGCCGTCCCTACGGCCGAACTCGACGCGGCCCCCGTGGCCGCGGGCGATCAGGTCGGCGATCGCCAAACCGAGGCCTGCTCCACCTTCGCCTCGCGCCTCGTCGGCGCGGCTGAAGCGATCGAGCGCCCGAGCCGCGAAGCCGTCCGGCAAGCCCGGACCTGAATCGGCCACGTGCAACGCGACCTCGTCGCCCTCCGGCTCCACGGAGAGCACGATCGCCCCGGCACCGTGGACGAGCGCGTTGTCGAGGAGGTTCCCGATCGCCTGGTCGAGCCGCGTCGGATCGGCCTCGACCCACGCGTCGGAGCCGTCCAGCAGCGTCAGCGAGCGATCGTGCTCGGCGGCCCGCAGCTCGAAACGGTCCGTGACCCGCTCGAGGACGGATCGCGCCGATAGCCGCTCCGGCCGGATCGGCAGCCGGCCCTGGTCGAAGCGCGCGACGAGCAGTAGGTCCTCGGCGAGACGAACCAGCCTGTCCGTGTCCTCGGCCGCGGCCTGAAGAGTCTGCTCGAGCTCCTCGTGCGAGCGCGGATGTCGCAGGGCGAGCTCGAGCTCCGTCTTCAGCAGCGCGAGCGGCGTTCGCAGCTCGTGGCTCGCGTCGTCGACGAAACGGCGCTCGTGCTCGAGCGCCGCTTCGAGCCGGGCGAGCATGTCGTTCAACGTCGCTGCCAGGCGAGAGAGCTCGTCCCGCACCGGCGGCACGGGCAGGCGCTGGCCCGGGGTCGAGGCGGTGATGGCACTCGCTCGCCTCCGCATCGCCTCGACCGGCCGGAGTGCAGCGCCGGTGAGGGCGTACCCGCCGAGGATGGCGAGCAGGAGCGCCGCCGGGCCGACGATCAGGAAATCGGTCACGAGGCGATTGAGCGACTCCTGCCGCGGCTCGAGTGACCGCCCGATCACCGCGACTCCCGCGACTCCGTCGACTCGTGCGGGCACGGCGAGCGTCCGCCAGTCACCGTCCAGGCCGGCGATCGGGCCGCTGCGCCAGCGCCTCTGGCCGCCTGCGACCGCGGCGACCTCGTCCGGTCTGAGCATCGGCGCCAGGCCGCCGGGCGTCGTCTCCGCGACCGAGCCATCGGGGCGCAGGTACTGCGCGACCTGGGGGGCGTCCGCACGGTCACGGTCCGGGGCGGTGCTCGGCCGATCCGCGTGCGTTGCGATCTCGGCTGCCTGGACGCGGAGGTTCTGGTCGACCGACGAAAGCAGCGCGCTGCCGAGCCGGGCGTAGATGAAGAAGCCGATCGCGGCGAGCACGATCGCCATCCCGACGGCGAACGGCAACGTCAGGCGCAGGCGGATCGGAAGCCGGCTCACGAGCCGCCGTCCGTGCGGAGGCGATATCCGACCCCACGCACCGTTTCGATCGACCTTCGGCCGAACGGACGGTCGATCTTGTCGCGCAGGTAGCGGACGTAGACGTCGACGAGGTTGGAGCGGCTCTCGAAACCGAGGTCCCAGGCTCCTTCGAGGAGCTGGGCGCGAGAGAGCGCCTGGCCGCGGCGGCGCAACATCAGCTCGAGCAGGGCGAACTCCTTCGCCGAGAGCTCGAGCTCGGTCTCGCCGCGCCACACCCTCCGTGCCGCGGGATCGAGGCGCAGATCGCCGGCTTCGAGCTGGGTGGGTCGTTCGCCCGGCGCCCGCCGAACGAGCGCCCGCAGCCGCGCGAGCAGCTCCGAGAACGAGAACGGCTTCAGGAGGTAGTCGTCCGCGCCCGCGTCCAGTCCGGCGACACGGTCGGTCACCGCATCGCGGGCGGTCAGCATGAGCACCGGCGCCCACGTTCCCTGTTCGCGCAGCCGCCGGCACGTGGCGAAGCCGTCGAGCCCGGGCAGCATCACGTCGAGGACGATCGCGTCATACGGCGCCGAATTCGCCATCCAGAGCCCGTCCTCTCCGCGCAATGCGACGTCGGCCGCGTGGCCCTCCTCGCGAAGCCCACGCGCGACCAGCCTGGCCATCTTCGGCTCGTCCTCGATCACGAGCACTCTCATGAATCCATTGTTGCCGCGCGACATGAAAGCCAGGTGAGGGCTCTCACGGTCCTCTCATCGTCGTCTGCTGCATTTCCGGCGTGCCGAGGAGGTTCACCCCCGTCGACGCGAACGCGCGTCTGACCGCCGCGACGGGGCTGGTGCTGCTTGTGCTCCTGCCCGTCGAAGGCGTGACGCTTCTTTCTCTGCATTCGATGTTGAGCGTGCACATGCTCGTCGGCGTGGCCCTGATCCCGCCGATCGCGCTCAAGCTGGCGAGTACGGGTTACCGCCTCATGCGCTACTACACCGGCGAGTCGGCCTTCCGCGACGCGGGGCCGCCGCAGGCGGCGATGCGGTTCCTGATCGCGCCGGTGCTGGTTGTATCGACCGTCGGGCTGCTCTCGAGCGGCGTCGCGCTGATGCTGATCGAGCGTCCGAGCCCGGCCGTCTACACCTTGCACAAGGCCAGCTTCATCGTGTGGTTCGGCGCGCTCGGCATCCATGTGCTCGCCTACCTGTGGCGCCTCCCGAGGCTTGCGCTCGCCGACTGGGTCCGGGAACGGCACGGAGATCTCGGCCGCCGCCTGCGGCGACGGGCCGTCGCAGGGTCACTGCTCGCGGGGATCGTCGTGGCCGCGGTTGCCGCGCCGATCGTCGCGGCCTGGCACCACCACTGACCACCCGAACCGGTCACAATGAGCGCGTGCTCGGGGCCGGCACTCGGTGAGCGCGCAGGAGCAGCAGGGGCAGACTGCGCTCGAGCAAGCAGCGGCGCCCGTCCACCCGAAGGCCGCCGGGCCACGCGAGGCGGATGACGCCGCGCCGACCGACGGCGTTGCGCTGTGCCTCTCGGGCGGCGGCTACCGCGCGATGCTCTTCCACCTCGGCGCGCTGATGCGGCTGAACGAGCTCGGCTGGCTGCGGAAGCTCGACCGGATCTCGAGCGTCTCGGGCGGGTCGATCACGGCCGGTGCCCTCGCCTGGCGCTGGCACGAGCTCACCTTCGACGCCGAGGGGGTTGCGACGAACTTCGCCCGCGAGGTCGCCGAGCCGCTCCGCGCGCTCGCCGGGCGGACGATCGACCTACCGGCGATCGTGCTCGGAATCCTGTTGCCGGGCTCCCCCGGCAACCGGCTCGCCGGCTCCTACCGGCACCACCTGTTCGGCGCGACCGGCCTGAACGACCTGCCCGACCGGCCCCGCTTCGTCATCAACGCGACCAGCCTTCAGTCGGGCGTTCTCTGGCGCTTCTCGCGTCCGTACCTGTGGGACTGGCGCGTGGGGGAGGTCCGGAACCCGACGACGCCGCTCGCGACCGCGGTCGCCGCGTCTTCCGCCTTCCCGCCCTTCCTCTCGCCGGTCGTGCTCCGGTTCCGCCCGTCCGACTTCGTGCCGGGCTCGGGCGCCGACCTGGAGCGTGACGAATACCGGCGCAAGGTCGTGCTCACCGACGGAGGGGTCTACGACAACCTCGGCCTCGAGACGGCCTGGAAAAGCGCGCGGACGGTCCTGATCAGCGACGGCGGCGGTCATCTGCACCCGACGGCTCGGCCATGGCGGTTCTGGCCAATCCAGCTCTATCGGGTGCTCGGCGTCATCGACAACCAGGTGCGGAGCCTGCGAAAGCGCCAGGCAATCGGCGGCTTCCAGGCAGGTCTGCGCGAGGGCGCCTACTGGGGCGTCCGTAGCCACGTCTCCGACTACCAGCTTCCTGACGCGTTTCCGTGTCCGCCCAAGCAGACTCAACGGCTCGCCGATTTGAAGACGCGGCTCGCTTCGATCCCCGAGCGCGAACAGGAGCGGCTCCTGAACTGGGGCTACGCGATCTGTGACACCGCGATGCGGCGGCACGTTGTGACCGGCGCGACCCCTCCGGCCGGGTTTCCGTTTCCCGACGCCGGGCTCTAGTCGAACCAGTCCTCGAGCGGAACCCTCGCCGCGAGCGCCGAGAGGTCGCCGTGGTCGCGGATTGCGACCGCCGCGTCCGCCATCGCCTTCACCGCCACCCAGGTCAGGCTGCCGCCGACGCTGACACGCTGCGCGCCGGCACCGAAGATCTCCATGAGCGAGAGATCGGCCACGGCGAGCACGTTGACGGGGTTCGAGACCGCGCCGCACACGGCGCGGATGTCGTCCACACTGCGAAGACCCGGCGCGTAGAGCACATCGGCGCCGGCGCGCTCGTAGGCCTGCAGCCGCCCGATCGTGTCCTGGATGTCGGGATTCCCGCGGAGGTGGTTCTCGGCCCGGGCCGTCAGCGTGAAGCGGAAGGGCAGCGCGCGCGACGCCTCAACCGCTGCCGCCACTCGCTCCGTCGCGTGCTCGGGTCCGTACAGATGCCCAGCCGGGTCGTAGTCCTCGATCGAGGCCCCGACCGCGCCGGCTTCGGCAACCCGCTCGATCGCTCGAACGGCGTCCTCCGGCTCCGCGCCGTAGCCGTTCTCGAGATCAACCGAGATCGGCAGGTCGGTCGCACCGTCGACCGCGCGCACGTGCTCGACCACCTCGTCGAGCGTCACGTCGCCGTCGCGCCGCCCGAGCGTGAACGCGAAGCCCGAGCTCGTCGTCGCGAGCGCCTGGAACCCGAGCGCCGCGAGCGCGCGCGCAGACCCGGCGTCCCAGGGGTTCGGGATCACAAAAGGGTCGCCCTCGTGAAGCGCCGCGAAGCGCTCCGCCTTCTCCGCCTGGGTCCGCACGCGGTTAACTTCGTCGCCGTGGCGGGCGCGAGTCAAGTCGTCAGCGCGGAAGAGGCGCGCCGGATCGCCGTCAGAGCCCAGCTGCTCGACGGGTCGGCCCGCGGCGTTCTCGACACCGTGCGCCGACTCGGCTTTCTTCAGCTCGACCCGATCGCGACCGTCGCCCCCGCGCAGCAGCTCGTGCTGTGGAGCCGGCTCGGCGCCTATGACACCGGCGACCTCGACCGGCTGCTCTGGCGAGACCGCAAGCTCTTCGAGTGGGCCGCCTACGTCTACCCGATCGAGTCGCTGCCGCTGATCCGGGCGCTGATCAGAAAGGAGCGACGCTCGACGCGCTACAAGCACGAGCGCTGGCGGAAGCAGTTCCTTTCGGACAACCCGGGCTTCCGCCGCTACATCCTTCGCGAGCTCGACCGCCGCGGGCCGCTGCTCGGCCGCGAGCTGGAGGACCGCACCGGGGCCGGCAGACGCGGGCACCGCTGGTGGGGGAACCGGCAGGTCGGGCTGATGCTCGAGACGCTGCACGTGCGCGGGGAGATCACGGTCGTCGGCCGCCTCAGCGGCCAGCGCCTCTGGGATCTCACGGAACGTTGGTGGCCCGAGACCGAGAGCGTGCCCTTGCGCGAGGCCGAGCGGATCCTCGCTGAGCAGCGGTTTCGCTCGCTTGGCGTGCGGCGCCAGAAGGGCGAGTGGGTCGCCCACCCGGACGCCAGCGACGGGCCGGTGCCCGACCGGGCGACGCTGCTTTCGCCGTTCGATCGTCTCATCCACGACCGCGCCCGCGCCGAGGCGTTGTTCTGCTTCCTCTACCGCCTCGAGATGTACGTCCCGCCGGCAAAGCGCGAGTACGGGTACTACGTGCTGCCGCTGCTCGTCGGCGACGAGCTGGCCGGCCGCGCGGAGCCGCGCTTCAACCGTAAGACGAAGACGCTCGAGCTGCTCGGGGCCTGGGGAGACACGTCGCGGCTCGACGAGGCGCTCGACGAGCTTGCGGGATTCCTGGGCGCCGAGCGCGTCTGAGCAGAGCGCAGGGACTGACCCCCGCAGGGGGTCTGTCCCAACAACCGCTATTGGGACAGTCCCCGTTCGGGGACAGTCCCTCTACGAGCCGTCCGAGCTGCGCGAGTCCGGCTCGCGGCCAGGAGGCTGCTTGGGCTGCGGACCCGGCGGTGCCCGCTCCGAGATCTTGCGCGTCACCGGTGCGTCGGTCGAGACCGTGATCGCCTCACCCCAGTGCGAGATCTCGAGCGGGTTGCCCCGATCGAGCCGGTAGGTGGCCTCGCTCTTCGTCGCCTCGACCTTCAGCAACCGGCCGCGAAAGAGAAGGCCGAACGAGAGCCGGACAAGCCGCGCCGGCAGGCCGGGCGCGAAGCTGAGGTAGCCGTCGTGGTCGCGCATGCCGCCGAAGCCGGCCACGGCTGCGAGCCAGGCTCCTGCGAGCGCTGCGATGTGGACGCCGTCGCGCGTGTTGTGCTCGATGTCGTGGAGGTCCATCAGCGCGGCCTCGCCGAAGTAGTCGTACGCGAGCTCGAGCTGGCCGACCTCCGCCGCAATGACGGCCTGCGTCGACGCCGAAAGCGACGAGTCGCGCACAGTGAGCGGCTCGTAGTAGGCGAAGTTCCGCACCTTCTGCTCGTCGGTAAAGGCGTCGCCGCGCCAGTGCATGGCGAGCACCAAGTCCGCTTGCTTGATGACCTGCTTGCGGTAGAGGTCGAAGTAGGGGAAGTGGAGGAGCAGCGGGTACTGGTCAGGCCCCGTCTGGGCGAAGTCCCAGACCTGGTGTTCCGTGAACCCCTCGTGCTGCGGATGCACGCCGCGAGCTTCGTCCCACGGCACGACCATGTCGTTCGCCGCGTCGCGCCACGAGGCCGCCTCCTCGAGATCCGCGTCGAATTCCGCAGCCGGGTCCGGCAGCCGCGCGACCGCGTCTGCGGCAGCGATCAGGTTCCGCTGCGCGAGCAGGTTCGTGAACACGTTGTTGTCGTGGAGCGCGCTGTACTCGTCTGGGCCGGTGACGCCGTCGATGCGGAAGCTCCCCCCGGAGTCGTGGTGCCCGAGCGAGCGCCAGAGCCGCGCCGTCTCCACGAGCAGCTCCAGGCCGACCTCTCGCTCGAACACCTCGTCGTCGGCCGTTGCCTGGTAGCGGGCGACGGCATCGGCGACGTTGGCGGAGATGTGGAAGGCCGCGGTGCCCGCCGGCCAATAGCCGGAGCATTCCTGCCCGCGGATCGTCCGCCAGGGGAAGGCGGCTCCCTCGAGTCCGAGCTGGCCGGCCCGCTCGCGTGCCAGATCGAGCGTTGAGTGCCGCCAGCGCAGCGCATCCGCCGCGGCACTCGGCACCGTGTAGGTGAGCACGGGCAGGACGAAGCGCTCGGTGTCCCAGAAAGTGTGGCCGTCGTATCCTGGCCCCGTCAGGCCCTTCGCGGGGATCGCACGCTGCTCCGCCCGGGCCCCAGCCTGGAGGACGTGGAAGAGCGAGAAGCGGACCGCCTGCTGAAGCTCGGTGTCGCCGTCCAGTTCGACGTCCGCGCAGGACCAGAACTCGTCCAGATAGGTGCGCTGGCCCTCGGCGAGGGCGTCCCAGCCCGCGTACTTGGCCATTGCGACCGCGGCGATGACCTGGTCGCGGATCGCCGGCAGCGACCGCTGACTCGACCAGCCGTAGGCGAGGAACTTCACGAGTCGCAGCCGCTCCCCCGGCGCGAGGTCGGCTGCGATGCCAAGGCGTCCGATGTCGGGGAAGCTCTCCGCCTGGAAGACCGTATGGTCAGGGCCCTCGACCACGTGGTCCATCGCGGCTGCCATGCGCAGCTTGCTCTGCTTCGTCGAATGGACGAGCACGACCCTGGCGTCGTGGTCGCCGTACCACTCGGACTCGAGCGGCGACTCGAGCACCGCGGCTGCGCGCGGGTCCTTCGTGCCCGGCGGCACCGGCTCGTTCGCGATCAGCTCCGACTGGACGGCGACCCGCAGCTTCGTGTCGACCGGCTCCACCTCGTACAGAATCGCGGCCACGGAACGGTGCACGAACGAGACGAGCCGCGTCGAGGTGACGCGGACCGCCGTTCCTGCAGGCGACTCCCACTCGACCCGTCGCCGCAGGACGCCCTCGCGCAGGTCGAGCACCCGCTCGTGCGTGACGAGCCGGCCGTAGCGAACGTCGAACGGCTCGTCGTCGACGAGCAGCCGGATGAGCTTGCCGTTCGTCACGTTCAGAACCGTCTGCCCCGACTCCGGGAGCCCGTAGGCGACCTCGGCGTAGGGGAGCGGGCGGACCTCGTAGAAGGAGTTCAGGTAAGTGCCCGGGATCCCAAAGGGCTCGCCCTCGTCGAGGTTCGCGCGCAGCCCGATGTGGCCGTTCGAGATCGCGAACACGGACTCGGTCTGCGTGAGCACGTCGAGGTCGAGGTGGGACTCGCGCACGCACCAGGGCTCGACCGTGAATGCCGGATGCGTGATCACTGCTTCATCAGATCAGCGAGGTCATCGACGACGACATCGGCCCCGTGCTCGAGCAGCGCCTGGCGCTGGCCCACCCGATCGACGCCGACGACGTACCCGAAGTTGCCCGCCCGGCCCGCCTCGACTCCCGCGAGCGCGTCCTCGAAGACGGCAGCCTCGCCGGCCGGCACCTTCAGCTCCTCCGCGGCGGCCAGGAACGGGTCGGGTGCCGGCTTGCCGCGCAGGTGCCGTTCCGCCGCGACGATCCCATCGATGCGAACCTCGAAGAGGTCTTCGATCCCCGCCGCCTTCAGCACTTCCCGCGTGTTGGCGCTGGCCGAGACGACCGCCCGGTGGAGGCCTGCGTCGCGGACGGCGCGCACGTAGCGGACGGAACCCTCGTAGACCTCGACGCCGTCGCGCCGCAGGAGCGCGAGCACCAGCTCGTTCTTACGGTTGCCGAGCCCGCTCACCGTCTCGGCGGAAGGCGGGTCGCCTGGGTCGCCCTCCGGAAGGACGATCCCGCGCGAGGCTAGGAAGGAGCGAACGCCGTCGTAGCGCGGCTTGCCGTCGACGTAGTCGTTGTAGTCGGCGGCCTTGTCGAAGGGGACGAACGGCTCGCCGCTCCGCTTCGCATGCTCGCGCAGGAAGGCGTCGAACATCTCCTTCCACGCTTGCGCGTGCACCCGCGCAGTCTGCGTGAGAACGCCGTCGAGATCGAACAGGCAGGCCCGAATCCCGCCTGGCAACCCGAGTTGGGCGGTATCGGGCACCAGCAGAACCTACAAAAAGAAGAGGCCAAAAAACGAAGAAGCCCCCCGGAGGGAGCTTCTTCGTTCGCCGAGTCGGTCTCGCTTTCGTCCACCGTTCTCGTTGACCTTCGGCTTCCGCCTACGGCCCTCGAGCTCGGCTTCGTCCTACTTCCGTTCCGTGCTCGGCGCG
>JBQCGP010000073.1:0-9120 GCA_051955535.1 Gaiellaceae bacterium
CCCCGTTGGGGGGTCAGCCACAGCGCCCGCGCCCCCGGCCGGCCGGGGGCGGAGCGGAAGGCCGGGCCGCCGCCCCCCCGGCGAGCGCCGCGACGAAGACGAGGTCGAGAAACAACTCGAGCCACGTCGCGCGACGGTCCACCTGGAGATCGAGCGTGCGCAGCCGCGGCGGATCGAGGAAACGAGCGAGCCTGCTCAGCGGCGCTGCGCCCGGCTTTTTCGTCGAGGAAGGCGACGCAAGAGTGAGCCAAGACTACGCCGTTCCGTCGTGACTATCCTGAGACGATGGCGGAAAGGGAGCACCCCACGCCGCTGTCGCCCGCCCTCGACGATGCTGCGCTCGAGGCCGGGGAGCTCTCGGTCGCCGAGGAACGGCCCTCGAGCCGCTTCCTCAATCGCGAAGCCTCGTGGCTCGACTTCGACGAACGCATCCTCGGGGTCGCGGACCGACGCTCCTTGCCCGTGCTCGAACGGGCGAAGTTCTTCGCGATCTTCAGCGACAACCTCGACGAGTTTTTTCAGGTCAGGGTCGGAAGCCTCAAGATGCGCCTCGAAGCGGGGGTCCCCGCGAGCAGCTCCGACGACGAGCCTGTCCAGGACAGGCTGGACAAGATCAACGAGCGGGTCGAGGAGCTCGCTGCTGAGCGCGACGTCGCCTTCTCGTCGAGGCTGGTCCCGGATCTAGCCGCGGCCGGCATCCGGCTTTCGAACTGGGACGATCTCGACGCCGAGGACCAGGCTTTTCTCGACGAGCTCTTCGACGAGCAGCTCTTTCCTGTCCTGACGCCGCTCGCCGTCGATCCGGCCCACCCGTTTCCGTACATCTCGAACCTCTCGCTCAACCTCGCGGTCGTGGTGAGGGTGCCGGGAGAGCTGACGAGGAGGATCGCGCGAGTCAAGGTGCCGCAGTCGCTGCCGCGCTTCTACGTGCTCCCCGACGGGGAACGTTTCGTACCGCTCGAGCAGCTGATCGCGCGACACCTGGAGGCGCTGTTTCCCGGTATGGAGATCGTCGAGCACTCGCCGTTTCGCGTCACCCGCAACACGGACTACGACATCGAGCTCGAAGGCGAGGAAGACATGGTCGCAGCCGTCGAGTCCGTCCTGCTGCGGCGGCGGCGCTCCCCGATCGTCGTCCGCCTCGAGGTCGACTCGTCCATGTCCGAGGAGACCCTCGATCTGCTGATGCGCGAGCTTCGTCTCGACGAGAGCGACGTGGTCCGCACGCCCGGGTTGCTCGCCCTGGGAGGCCTCTGGTCGATTGCAGGGCTCGATCGGCCGGAGCTCAAGGAAGCGCCGCTGAAGCCGGTCACGCAAACCCGCCTCATCTCGATGGACGATGCGGGATCCCCTGATCTCTTTGCAGTCATCCGCGACGGTGACGTGCTCGTGCAGCATCCCTACGACTCGTTCGACAGCTCGGTGGAGGCCTTCATCGAAGGGGCAGCACGCGATCCCGACGTCCTCGCGATCAAACAGACCCTGTACAGGACCTCCGCGGCCGAGACCGGAATCATGAAGGCACTCATCCGTGCCGCGGGCGAGGGAAAGCAGGTCGTCTGCATCGTCGAGCTAAAGGCGCGCTTCGACGAGGAGGCGAACATCGCCTGGGCGCAGCAGCTCGAAGACGCGGGCATTCACGTCGCGTATGGAGTCGTGGGGCTGAAGACCCACGCAAAGCTCTGTCTGGCGGTTCGTCGCGAAGGCCGCGGGATCCGGCGCTATGCCCACATCGGCACCGGGAACTACAACCAGGAGACTGCGGCCGTGTACGAGGACCTGGGTCTGTTCACGGCCGATCCCGAGATCACGGAGGACGTGTCCGAGGTCTTCAACCTCCTGACCGGCTACAGCCGCCAGCAGTCGTTCCGCACCCTGCTGGTCGCACCCTCCAGCCTCCGATCAGGCCTGCTCGAGCTGATCCGTTCCCAGGCAAGCCCGGAGGGGCAGATCACGATCAAGCTCAACAGCCTCGTCGACCACGAGATGATCGACGCGCTGTACGACGCATCGCAGGCGGGCGCGCGAATCGAGTTGATCGTCCGCAGCATGTGCTGCCTGAGGCCCCGTGTCCCAGGGTTGTCCGAGTCGATCAGCGTTCGATCGATCGTCGGACGGTTTCTCGAGCATTCTCGGATCTTCCGCTTCGGTAGCGGCGCCGAGGCCACCTACCTGATCGGCTCGGCCGACCTGATGGAGCGCAACCTCGACCGGCGGGTCGAGGTTCTCACCCCCGTGCGCGACCCGGCTCTGCGCGCGCGACTCGACGGGATTCTCGGGGTGCTCTTGGCGGACGAGGCACTTGCCTGGACGCTGGACGGAGACGGAATCTGGCACGCGCCGGCGCCAACCGGAGCCGTCGATGCACAGACACGGCTGGAAGAGGCAGCGCGGGCCGGGGCGCGGCCGATCCTCGCGGTCTAGCCGAAACGCGCACAAAGCCGGATCGACTCCGGCGTAGCGCCACGTCGCCGCGCTTCGGGCGCCTCGGGCGGACGCGTATCGTCGCGACGTGACTTTCGGCGCCCACGAAGACCTCGTGCTGCTGGCACTGCTGGTCGCGTTGGCGGCGTTGCTCGTGCTCGCGCTGAAGTCGCGAATTCCCTACCCGATCCTGCTCGTGCTCGGCGGACTGACGCTCGGCTTCGTGCCCGGGATCCCGCAGCTCGCGCTCCCGCCGGATCTCGTGCTCGTCGCGATCCTGCCGCCGCTCGTTTACTCGGCTGCGTACTTCACGTCGCTGCGCGACCTGCGCCAGAACGTGGTCCAGATCTCCGCGCTCGCGATCGGGCTCGTGGCCGCGACAACCGCGGGCGTCGCCGTGGCGGCGCACTACCTGATCCCAGGCGTCGGCTGGGGCGCGGCCTTCGTGCTCGGCGCGATCGTCTCGCCCACCGACCCGCTCGCGGCTACGACGATTGCGCAGCGGCTCGGCGTCCGCAGACGTGTCGTCGCCATCGCCGAGGGCGAGAGCCTCATCAACGACGGCACCGCCCTTGTGCTGTACCGCGTCGGGGTGGTGGCCGTTGTGGCGGGCACGTACTCGGTCTGGGAAGCCGGCCTGCGCTTCGTCTGGTCGACGGCGGGCGGCGTCGCCGTCGGCCTCGCAATCGGCTACCTGATCGCAGAGTTGCGGCGGCGACTCGACGACCCGCCGGTGGAGGTGACGATCGCGCTGCTGTCGGGGTACTTCGCGTACCTCCCGGCTGCTGCGATCGGCGTGTCCGGCGTGATCTCGGTCGTCACGGTCGGCGTCTACATGGGCTGGCGGACGCCCGAGCTCACCACCTACCAGACCCGGCTGGACGGCGCGGCGATGTGGCAGATCTTCACGTTCGTCGTCAACGCGCTTCTCTTTGCGCTCGTCGGCCTCCAGCTCCACCACATCGTCAACGCGCTCTCGCGTTCCGCCGGTGAGCTCTTTCGCGACGCCGTCATCGTCTGCGCCACGGTGATCCTCACCCGAATCGTCTGGATCTTCCCACTCTCCTACGGCACCTGGGTCTGGTGGTCTCGCCGCCGGGGCCGCGATGAGGCTCCGCCGTGGCAGGGTCCGGCCGTGCTCTCGTGGATGGGCTTGCGCGGCGCGGTCACCCTCGCCGCGGCGCTCGCACTGCCCCTGACGACCGACGCCGGCGACGCGTTCCCGAACCGCGATCTGATCATCTTCCTCGCCTTCACGGTGATCGTCGCGACACTGGTCTTCCAGGGGTTGACGCTGCCGGCGGTGATCCGCCTGCTCGGCGTCGAGGACGACGGGCGGCTCGACGAGAAGGAGGAGGCGAAGGCGCGGATTCACGCCGCGAACGCCGCGACCGCGCGGCTCGAGGAGCTCGTAGACGAGGACTGGGTGCGGCCGGAGACGCTCGAGCGAATGCGAGGCCTCATGGACTTCCGGCGAAATCGCTTCTCGGCGCGATTCTCACCTGGCGACGACGGAGCGATCGAGGAGCGATCCCAGGCCTATCAGCGGCTCATGCACGAAGTGCTCGACGCCGAACGGTCGGCAGTTCTGCAGCTTCGCCGCGACGGCCGGATCAACGACGACGTCATGCGCCGCGTAACGAGGGATCTCGACCTCGAGGAGGCTCGGCTGGACAGCTAGGAGGGTTTGGCGGAATAACGTCTGTGCCGCCGGCGTGCGTCATTCCACCAAACCCCCCTTGGCGCGCCCGTTCTTTATGCTCGCGCTTCCGATGGCCACCCTCAACGACCTGATGACGAGCGACGTCCTCACCGTCGCGCCCGAGGACACGATCGGCGAGGCCGCGCAGAAGATGGTCGACCGCGAGGTCAGCTCGGCTGCGGTCTCCGACTACGGCCGCCTGATCGGGATCCTGACCGAGCGTGACCTCACCCGCGCCGTGGCCGGGCGAACGCACTCGAGCGAGGCTCGCGTCCGCGAGTGGATGACGCCCGATCCGGTGACGCTGCCTGCGTCCGCGTCACCGAGGGAGGCCGCCGAGATCATGCTCGAGCAGCGCTTCCGCCACATCCCGGTCGTCGAAGGCGATCGCGCGATCGGGATCGTCTCGATCCGCGACGTCGCCCGCTGGTCGGTCGAAGAAGAGGAATAGCTTGGAGGAGGGACTGTCCCCGAATGGGGACTGTCCCAATAACCGTTCTTGGAGCGCAGGGACTGACCCCGGAGGGGTCTGTCCCATTAAGCGTTGACGACCCTAGAGCCTTTTTTTGGGACAGTCCCCTTCGGGGACAGTCCCTCCCCGTCGCCTGACGGCGACGCCTTCTTAGTTCAGCAGCGCGAGCTGGCGGTGATCTTCCAGCCCGGAGACGCCCACACCCACCAGCCTCAGCGCGCCCGGGCGGTCGGCCAGAGCTCGCTCGAGCAGCGCGCAGGCGAGCTCCGCGATCCGGGCGGCGTCGTCCGTCGCAACCGGCAGCGTCTTCGAGCGGCTCCGGATCGAGAAGTCCGGGTAGCGGACCTTGGTCGTAACCGTGCGTGCGGTCTGGCTCGCTTTCTCGAGGTGCTCCGCCACCTGCTCGGCCATGCGGCGCACCTCGGCCTTGAGCTGCTCGACGTCGGCGATGTCTCGGGCGAAGGTTTCCTCGGTCGAGATCGAGACCGTCTCCGCGGTCGTCTCGAGCTGCCGCGGGTCGATCCCCCGCGCACGGTCGCGGAGCAGGGGGCCCAGCTTGCCCGGCAGGAGACGTTTCAGCTCCCCGTCCGGAAGCGCCGCGAGCCCGCCGATCGTCTCTACTCCAGCGCGGCGCAGCCGCTCCTCGGCGCGCGGCCCGACGCCCGCCAGGCGGCGACCGTCGAACGGCGCAAGGAAGTCACGCCCCCGGCCGGCCGGAACGACGGTGAGGCCGCCCGGCTTGCGTCGGTCGCTGGCGATCTTGGCGACCACCTTCGAGCTGGCCACCCCGAGCGAGCAGGACAGGCTCGTCGCGCCGCGCACCGCGGCCTGAACCGCCTCGGCCACGACCCGCGCGCGCCCGAAGTCCGGTGCGACCTCGCCGACATCGAGGTAGCCCTCGTCGAGACCGGTCCGCTCGACGGTCGGAACCACCTCCCGGACGGCCGTCCAGACCTCGCGCGAGTACTGCCTGTAGAGCGTGTGCCGCGGCCGCAAGAAGACCGCGGACGGGCAGCGCCGCAGCGCCTCTGCGGCCGACATGGCCGATTGGATCCCGAACTTGCGCGCTTCGTAGTTCGCTGTCGCGACGACGCCGCGCCCGTGCGGGTCGCCGCCGACGACGAGCGGCCTCGAGCGCAGGTCCGGCTGCTCGAGCTCCTCGACCGCCGCGTAGAAGGCGTCGAGATCGAGGTGGGCGACGATCATCGTCCGAACCCGATCTGGACGGCGACGAAGACCAGGTAGAGCCCGACGACGAGGCCACCGGCCGCGCGGCCGACCCCGCGGACGAGCAGCGCGAGCACGAGGAGCGTCGTCGCGATCAACCACGTCAGATCGAAGGCCACCAGGCCCGAAAAGGTTCCCAGCGAAAGCACCAACGCGGGGATCGCGATCCCGGCGACGAGATTGATCGTGTTGCTGTTGAGGGTCTCCGAGAGAAGCGCGGAGCCGCGGCCCTGGACGCCGAGCCGGATCCCGGTGTACGCGTTCGGCAGGCTCGTCAGCACGGCGAGCACGAGCACGCCGATGAGGTAGTCGGGCACCGACCAGCGGTCGCCGAGCCGAACGGCCGCCTCGACCATCAGCGCGCTGCCGGCGACGATCAGCGCGAGAGCCGGGACGAGCGAGAGTGCATGCCACGTGGTGACGTGCTCCTGGGAAGCGCGCCGGTGCTCGCCGCCGAACATCCGATGCAGGAAGCGCCTGCCGCGAAAGGGCAGCCGCTCGACACCCTGCGGCCCGAGTGCGAGGACGATCACGTAGGGGACGAGCACGACCGCGATGATCGCTGCCGCCGCGGCCGGAGTCAGCCAACCGACCACCAGCGCCGACGACGGGAGCAGCACCCCGACGCCGACCGCCCCTTCGACCGCGAGAGATTCCCGGCGAACGTGGACGAGCCCGGCCAGCAGCGCGCTGCCGCCGATCATCGCGGCGAGGTTGAAGACGTTCGACCCGACCACGACGCCGACCCCGGCGCTGTGCTCCCCCTTCACCAACGCCGTTATCGCCGCCGAGATCTCCGGCGAGTCTGCCGCGACCGCCGTCAGCAGGCCGAGCACCGTCTCGGGGAGGCCGAGCCTGAAGCCGACTCGGTCGAGCCGGCGCGCGAAGAACCCCGCGGCTGCGAGAGTGACCGCGAGCGAGGCTAGGAAAAGCGCGACGAGCGCCGCGGTCACTCGTCGACGGTCAGCGCCTCGCGTGCGGTCTTGGTCGCGCCGGCCGCGATCCGGCGGGCGCGTGCGAGGCGCGGATCGTCCTCGTGCATCGCGAGGTTGACCTCGACCAGCTTCGCCGCCGCCCAGGCCGCGCCGAGCGCGAGCGCCGCCGCGGCGGCCGCGTCCGCACGCAGCTCAGGATGGGCACGCGCGGCGGCGTCGGCAGCCAGCGCGGCCACGTTTTCCGCGTGGTCTGCGATCTCGAGCGGCAGGTCGGCGGCACGGGCGAGCGCCTCGCCGAGCGCGAAGTCGTCGTCGCGCTCGCGCAGCTGCGCCACTGCGGCGTGGTAGGCCTCCGCATCCTGCCGCGCGAGCGGGACGAGCCGTTCCCGCAGCTTGTGCGCCTGCGCCGCCGCGCCGGCCGCGTCCGGCCACGCCTCGGCGTCGGTCGCCCTTGCCGTGAGCTCGACGAGCGCGGCAGCCGACGCCGCGGTCAACGCCGCGATCGCGCCCGCCGCCGGCCCGCCGCGCTTCGTTACCGACTCGAGTAGTTCGTGGACCCGCAGGTCCAGATAGGGCTCGCCCATCAGGCCGCGGCGAAGAAGAACTGCTTCCACGCCGTCCACCAGTCATCGGCGCGGGAGACGATCGTCCGGGGGTCGACGATCTCGACTCCGTCCTGGAAGCGCAGCTTCTGAGGAGCGGTCGTTCCCTTGTACTCGACCTTGATCTCGCACGGCCGGCCGGGGTCGTACGGCTCGACCGCGCGGAGGTCGGAGACCGCCCGCCTCGCCCCTTCCTCGACGAGCTCGCGGGCTCGCTTCGGCGCGAGCAGCCGCGCCGACCTCGTCCCGATCCCCTGCTTCACCTCGACCGTGGTGAGCCCGTCCCCGAGCAGGCCCTTGGCCTCGCGGCAAGACGCCGTGTCGCCGGTGACGAGCAGGACGGGACAGCCCCACGTCCCGCAGAGCGCAGCGTTGATGCCCGTCTCGCCGACGCGTGTCCCGTTGAACCAGAGGTTCTGCCAGTCGACGCCGGAGACGGTGTGATTGAGAACCCCGTCGGCGGTTCCCGCCATCGCGTGCATTCCGACGAAAAGGGCGGCGTCGATTCCCGACTCGAGGAAGCCGGTGTAGCCCGTCCACTCGTCCTGGACGACGAACTCGCAGTCGGAATCGAGATCCTCGGCGATCAGCGAGGCCCAGCTGTAGCCCTCGCCCGCTCCGTGGCAGTCCATGACGACGATCTCGGTTGCGCCGCCGGCCTTCGCGCCGCGCACCGCGGCGTTGATGTCCTCCGTGTAGAGCTTGCGCCCCTCCTCGAACTGCGGCTTGTTCGCATTGCACTGCTCGCTCTTCGCGATCCCGGAGATGCCTTCCATGTCGCTGATGATGTGAACCTTCACGCGGGTAGCGTGTCACGGATGGAGACCGGGCTGGCGGGAAAGCGGGTGCTCGTCACCGGCGCCTCCGGCGGGATCGGCTCGGCCTGCGCACGGGCGTTCGCGGCGGAAGGGGCCAAGGTCCTCGTGCACTACAACCGCGGTGGCGACCGCGCGGAAGCGCTCGCGGCGGAGCTGGGCGGGGCGCCGGTGGTCGGCGCTGACCTGACCGACGAGGCCGAGGTCGAACGGCTCTTCGGCGAGGCAGGGCCGCTCGACGTCTGCGCCGCGGTGGCCGGCGTCTGGCCGCGCGAGGACGTGCCTGTCTGGGAGCTGCCGCTCGAGCGCTGGCGGGAGACGCTGGACGCGAACCTGACAACGACCTTTCTCACGGCGCGAGGGTTCCTGCGCGGCGTCGCCGAGCGCGGCCACGGGTCGCTCATCCTGGTCGGCTCGACGGCAGGGATCTTCGGCGAGGCCGGGCACGCCGACTACGCAGCCGCCAAGTCCGCGGTCGTCCACGGTCTGCTGCTGAGCCTGAAGAACGAGGTCGTCCGCGTCGCCCCTCGCGCGCGCGTGAACGCTGTGTGTCCGGGCTGGACCTATTCGCCGATGACGCGCGGCGAGGTGGACGACGCCGTGCTGGAGCGCGTGACGGCGACGATGCCGCTTCGCAAGATCGCGCAACCCGAGGACGTCGCGAGCCAGGTCGTCGTCCTCGCCTCCGACGAGCTGTCAGGCCACATCACCGGCCAGGTAATCGTGGTCGCAGGCGGCATGGAGGGCCGGCTGCTGCATCGCAGCGACTAATCCACGCAGGGACTGTCCCCGAATGGGGACTGTCCCAACAACCGTTTAATGGGACGGTCCCCTTCGGGGACAGTCCCTCAAAGAAAGGCGGCGGCCCGGGGGCCGCCGCGATGTGAGCTCCAACGCAGCCGCAGGAAGATTGCCGTCAGTCCCCGACCGGAGGAGTCTTCTC
>JBQCGP010000074.1:0-29324 GCA_051955535.1 Gaiellaceae bacterium
CAGGAGGATCTTCTGCGACCCCGCATTCGCGAGCGCGGCGGCGATCGAAGCCGTGTCCGAGTCGCTCGGCTGGGTCCGGCCCGGCTCCCAGCCCTGGGTCACCCGGTAGTAACCGAGGTTGAGGTCGCTCCCGACCGAAGAGATATCGGGCCGCCACTTGACGGCGTCCTCGTTGACGCCGACGACGAGACCCCTTCCGGCGAGCGCCGGCGCCGCCGCCAGGGCGGCGAGCGCTAAAGCGAGGGTGACAATGGCGACGGAACGCAGGGTTCTCACCTTTTGACGTAGTTGTCGATTCAGCCTTACGAACGTATCGACGACTCAGCCGGGAGCGCCTGACCCGGCAGCGTCATTGAGCGGCGCGTGGGGCACGGGTTTTTTTCCCGCGCCGCCGGAAACGATCCACTCTCAACGCCCGGCCGGTTAGCGGGCCGGATTCTCGTCGGGGGGTTTGATGGAAAAATTCACGATTCACCCTCTGACCCGCGAGTCGGCGCACGGGATGCTGGCCGCGCTCTCGGGGTTCCACGCGGAACTGCTCGAGAGCGCCGAGGGATGCGAGGTTGTTGTCAGCCTCGTGCGAGACGGAAGGGACGACGGCGAGATCGTGGCCGTCCTCAACGCGCTTCTGCAGTACGTGAGCGAGCGGAGAGGTACCCCTACGCGGGTGGAACTCAACGGAAGGGCCTACCTCATAGGAGCAGGAGAGTTTTCTTGAGCGCCGCCCGCGTCGAGTCGGACTAGGTGGCCGCGTACGCGTATCTCGCGCTACTCCCGCTCCTCGCCGGCGTCCTCCTCGCGACCTACGGACTCCTTCGGCGCCCGTAGGCGGGAAGAGTTCGCAGCGGTTGGCCGTCGAGTAGGTAGACAGAAAGGAGCGCCGTCATGCACAGCATCCAAGTCCGGCTTCTCCCGCTCGCCGCCTTCCTCTCGGTTCTCGCGCTGATCTTCGCCGAGCGCGCGTCCGGATAGGCAGGGCGCAAACCGGCGCGCAAACGGGAAGGCCCGCCGTCCGCCGACGTCCTGAAGCTAGGCATGTCAGGCGGCGGGGGTGGGATTTGAACCCACGGACCGCCTTTCGGCGGTCAGCGGTTTTCAAGACCGCCCCGTTCGACCGCTCCGGCACCCCGCCGCGTACCTCATTGTCCCAACAACCTCTTGGTGGGACAGTCCCCGTTCGGGGACAGTCCCTGCGAAAAGGTAGCCCGGGCTGAATAGCGAACTGAGTTGCGTGGCCGCGGAGCAGCACCACGAGCTCGATCGCGCGTGGGAGGCGCTCGCCGAGCGCGAGCGCCGCGGCGAGGACGCGATCCGTCAGCGTGCGCTCGAGCTCGAGGAGCGGAGCGCCCGCGTTTCCGCGCTCTGGGAAGAGCTGACCGAGCGTTCGACGGAGCTCGCTGCCCAGGACGCCGACCTGCGCGACCGCGAGCGTGCGCTCGCCCAGCAACGGGTCGAGCTGGAGCGCAAGGAGCGGCTCGTCCGCGACGCGGAGGCCGGGGTCGAAGCCGCGCGCCGTCGGCTCATGGACCTCGATGCTCTCGAAGCGGAGCTCAAGGCACGGCAGGTGGAGATCGACGAGCGCGGCGAGTGGCTCGCGGCCGCCGAGGTGCCGCTCGCGCAGCGGGAGCTCGCCGTCGGCGAGCGCGAACACGCAGTTGAGCGCAGAGCCGTGGAACTAGGTGTGCGTGAGGCGGCCGTCGCCGAGCTCGCGCCGCGGGAGGCCGAGCTCTCCCGCATCCGGACCAGCCTCGAGGCCGAGCACGCGCGTGTCGAGGAGCTCCGTGCCGAGGCGGAGCGCCGGCTGGCCGAGGTGGAGCCGCGCGAGGAAACGGCGCGCCGCCGCGCTGCGGAGCTGGACGCGCGCGAGCCGACTCTCGAGCGGCGGGCGGAGCAGCTCGAGGCCCGCGCCGACCGGCTCGCCGCGTCGGAGACGAAGGCGGCGATCGCCCTTCGCGATGTCCGCGAGGAACAGCGCCGGCTCGAGCAGACACAAGCCGAGCTCACAGAGCTCGACGCCCGAAAGGCGGAGCTGCAGCAGCTCTCGGCCGAGGTGGCGGAACGTGGGGCGTGGCTGGCGATCGCGGAGCAGGGGCTCGGCACCCGCGAGGCGCAGGCGGCCGACCTCGAACAGGGAGTCGAGCGGCGCCGTCGAGCGCTCGACCTTCGCGAGTCGGAGCTCGAGCGCTTCGAGCAGAGCCTGAACGCACGCGAGCAGGCGCTCGACTCCGCCGAGGGCGACCTCGAGCAGCGCCGTCGGCGCCTGTTCGTCTCGCCGGGCTAGCTCGGCCTGATCTCGGCCGGCGCTCCGTATTCGCGGAGCACCTCCGGCACCTCGACCGAGCCGTCCTCGCGCTGGAAGTTCTCCAGCACGGCCAGGAGCCAGCGA
Source organism: Gaiellaceae bacterium (assembly GCA_051955535.1). Classification (GTDB taxonomy): domain Bacteria; phylum Actinomycetota; class Thermoleophilia; order Gaiellales; family Gaiellaceae; genus 13-2-20CM-68-14. Next base: position 2,387 of record JBQCGP010000074.1, read on the forward strand.
TCGGTCGCTGCCGTGCCGTTGAGCGTGTGGACCGGCTGCGGTCCGCCGTTCGGGCGGTAACGAATCTGGAGGCGGCGGGCCTGAAAGTCGGTCGTGTTCGAGCACGAGGTAAGTTCGCGGTAGCGCTTCTGGCTTGGGAACCACCCCTCGAGGTCGTACTTGCGCGCCGCCGAGGCGCCGAGGTCGCCTGCGGCAACGTCCACGACCCGGTAGGGCACCCCAACCTTCTGCGCGAGCTCCTCCTCGATCGCGAGCAGCCGGTCGTGCTCCTCGCACGTCTACTCGGGCCGGCAGAAGACGAACATCTCGACCTTGTCGAACTGATGGACGCGGAACATGCCGTGCGTGTCCTTGCCGGCGGCGCCTGCCTCGCGGCGGAAGCAGGTCGAGTAGGCGGCGTAGTGGAATGGCAGTGAGTCCGCCTCGAGGATCTCGTCCATGTGGAAGCCGGCGAGCGCGACTTCCGAGGTTCCGGTCAGGTAGAGCCCGTCGCTCGGAATCGCGTAGATGTTGGATCTCTCGGTCGGGAAGAAGCCGGTTCCGTACATCGCCTGCTCGCGGACGAGCACCGGTGGTCGCATCAGGGTGAAGCCCGCTTCCACGAGGTGTGACATCGCGAGCCTGAAGATCGCCTGCTCGAGCAGGGCCGAGTCGCCGACGACGTAGCCGAACCGGGAGCCCGAGAGCCGTGCCGCGCGCTCCATCTCGAAGCGGCCGAGCTCGAGGTGGTCTCGCGGATGCTCGAGCGGCGGCGGCTCGCCCCAGCGGCGGATCTCGACGGCGTCGTCCTCGGTCTCGCCGTCGGGAACGTCCTCGTGCGGCGGGTTCGGAACCGCTTCTAGCGCGGCGTCACGCTCCGTTTCGGCAGCGGTGAGCTCCTGTTCGGTCTTGCGCAGTTCCTCCTTGACCTGCTTGAGCGCCTCGACCTGCTCCGGCGTCGGCTTCCCGTCGATCTTCTGGCGCGACCGAAGCTCGTCGACCTTCGGAACGAGGCCGCGCCAGCGCTCGTCCGCGGCGAGCCATGCGTCGAACGCCTCCGCCGCGCCCTTGCGCGCGAGCGCCCGACGGTAGGCGTCGGGGTCGTTACGTGCAGCCTTCGCGTCGATCACGCGACGACGCCTACGACTTTTGAGTGAGGAACGCGACGAGATCCGCGAGTTGCTGCTTCGGCAGGCTCGCGAACGTCGTCGGCATCAGGTTCTGGTAGCCGGATTCGACGTACGCGCCGGGGTCGGTGATCGACATCTGGGTGAATTGCTCGAGCGTGCCTTGATTGGCCTTCTGCGCGTACTGCGGGAGCTTGTCGAGGTCGGGGCCGATCGTCCCGGAGGAGCCGGCCGGCCCGTAGGTGTGGCAGCCGCTGCAGCCCAGTGAGGTGAACAGCCGCTTCCCTGCCGCCGGATCGCCCTTGGGGAGCGCCGCCGACGTCGTCTGCTGGTGCGGCACAGTGCCCTCGACGGCGGCCGCGGTTGGGCTCACGGTTCCCTCGGAGCCGCAGCCTGCAAGCAGCAGCGCCGAGCCGGCGACGATGATTGCGAGCGCGACACGCATGGAGCGTGAGTCTAATCGTGCATGGCGGCGACCCGGCTCCAGGTGAAGATGGCGATTGCCACGAGCGCTCCGAAGCGGAGCACATCGAATCCGGAGTCGTTGACGAGCAGGGAGACGACGAGTGCGACGAAGAACGAATCGAGCGTGCGGGAGCGCGGCCGCAGGACTGCGAGGACGGCGAGCGTCACCAGTGAGAGGACGGTGATCTCAAGGTGGTCGGTCTTGTTGACGATCCCGCGCCACGAGAGATGCAGACGGTGGCCGAGGTCCGAGAAGAGGCTGCCGGGCCCTCCACCGACCGCGTGGGTGACGTGGCTCGAACCGCCGGTTGCGGCGTCGAGCCCGACGAGCGCCAGCCCGACGGCGATGACGCCGGCGGCTGCCAGCACCGCCCGGCCGACGGTCACACGGGTGCGCGTCTCGAACAACGCGAGGGTCGCGAAGCCCGCCGCGTAGACGATCAGCCCGCCCCCATCGGCCCCTAGCCGGCTCCAGCCGACGACGACGAGCGAGGCGAGCGCGACGCCCGCGAGGAGCGGCATTCCGACAAGCGCCCCGAGTGCCAGCGCCGGCCCGAGCAGCAGCGTCTCGACCTGGTTGGTCATCCCGAAGAAGCGGCCGCCGCCCTCGGGATGCGGGCCGATCGCCGCGAGTGAAACCGTTTCCGTCCAGGCGCCGAGGAAGACCGCGTAGGCGCCGAGCAGCCCCGCGAGTGCCACGGCGAGGAGCGCCGGTGTCCGGGCGGCGAGCGCGAGCGGGACGGTCAGTGCCAGCGCGATCGCTCCGCTCCACCAGGGGATCGAGTGGACGATGTGCAGCGCCGACGCGATCGTCGAGGCGAGCACCATCGCCGGAACAGAGAGAAGACTCGCCCGCGCAAAGACCGGCCGCCGGAACAACCAGCCGAGCGCCGCGAGCCCGAACACGAGCGCGATCAGCACGCGCGTGCTGCGCCTGCGGGCGAAGTGGGCTGCGTCGAGCCGCATGTTCAGCTCAGCCAGGTGGCGGGGCGCGTGAGCATCAGCCCGGGAGGTGAGGATCGGCTTTCGCCCGCGCCGGAGGTCGCGCACCGTCGGTGCGACATCCGCGATCGAGACAAGGCCCGGAATCCGCGTCGAGCTCGAGAGGAGCAGCCCTTGATAGCCGCCACCGACGATCGCGATCGGGTACCGGGCAAGGTTGTGGTGCTTACCCGGCGGCGGCAGCGCGACGTAGATCGTGACGGGAGCCGGCGGGCCCCCGAGCCGGATCAGCGGCTTGCCCGCGGGCTTGCCGCCGAGCAGTGAGTTCTCCAGCTTGCCGTGGGTCAGCGACAGGAGCGCGGTCTCGCGGCTGACGTTCGACCCGGAGGCGGGGACCATCGAGCCGACTGCCCCGCGTGCCGCATACCGCTCGGGCGCGAACACGGGGATGACCCGCACGGCCACACGCTCTCGCGCCGCGTGTGCGCTTTGTGCTCCGGCGAGCGCCAGACCGACGGCTACGATTCCGATGAAACCCTTTGCCCTCAAGGAAGGCCGATTCTCGATGAAGCGCAAGACGTTTGGACGCGACCGTGGGCTCTCGCTGAGGATGCTCTTCACGGGCTTCCTGTTGGGGCTCCTCTACGTCATCTTTGCCGTAGTCCTCTTCCAGGTCCTGAATGTCGGCCTGATCCCGATGCTCGTGATCGTGGTCGGCCTGGCGTTCTTCCAGTACTACACCTCCGACAAGCTCGCCCTGAAGGCGGCTGGCGCCAAGATCGTCGATCGGGACGAGGCGCCGGAGTTGCACGACGTCGTTGAGCGGCTCTGTGCGATGGCCGATCTGCCGAAGCCGAAGGTGGCCGTTGTCGATACCGACGTTCCCAACGCCTTCGCGACCGGACGCAGCCCGAAGCACGCCGCTGTGGCGGTCACAACCGGGTTGTGGCGCCGCCTCGACAAGGAAGAGATCGAGGGCGTGCTCGCCCACGAGCTCTCGCACGTCGCCAACCGCGACGTTCTCGTGATGACGGTCGCCAGCTTCTTCGCGATGCTCGCCGCGCTGCTGACGCGGTTCGGTCTCTACGCCGGCATGTTCGGAGGCTTCGGGGGCGGGAACCGCAACAACAACAACAACTCCACTCCCGTCTGGCTGATTGTCCTGGCGGTGTCGGTTCTGGTGTACGTGATCAGCTTCGTCCTGATCCGAACGATCTCGCGTTACCGGGAGTACGCGGCCGACCGCGGCTCGGCGCTGATCACCGGCGCACCGGAGTATCTGATGAGCGCGCTCCAAAAGATCTCGAGTGAGATCGCTGTGATCCCCGACCGCGACCTGCGCGAAGTCGCCGGAATGAACGCCTTCTTCATCATCCCGACGAGCATCAAGCAGCGGACGGCCGAGATCTTCATGGATCACCCGCCTCTCGAGAAGCGTCTCGCGGCGCTCGAGAAGATCGCCCGCGAGATGGGGCGGCCCGTCTCCTAGCGGGTGGGCTTCACCGACGTTCTCTTCGGGCGCAAGAAGCTCAAGAGCCCGGCGCAAGAGCGGCTGTTCGCCCTCTCGACGGCGCGGGTGACGCTCGACGCCGAGCTCGGGCTGAAGTCCGCAGGCAGTGGTGGGGTCGTCTTCAAGCCGCTCTCGGCCGGCGAGTTCGTGCGCGCCGAGAACGACCTCCAGGCGGTACTGGACGCAGTCGCCGGCGAGTACGGCTCGCGGCTCGAGCGCAAGTCGGACGACTTCGGTTACGAGTGGATCGTCGTCCGCGACGCCGCTCTCGAGGACCAGGTGACCGCGGTGCACGCGGTCGCGCAGGGGCTGGAAGAGGCAGGCTTCGGCGGGCAGTTGCTTGCGGCCGCCTTCAAGTTCGAGCCGAAGTTCGGCGACGCGCCGGACGTGTACTGGATCTACGGCTTCAAGCGCGGCGCCTTCTGGCCGTTCGTGCCGAAGGGCGAGAAGGAGCGAGACAACGCGGAGGAGCTCGAGCTGAAGGCGAAGCTCGAAAACGAGCTGCCGATCGAGCAGGATCTCTCCCGCTGGTTCGGCCTGTTCAACGCCCCCCTGTAATCGAGCAGGGACTGTCCCCGAATAGGGACTGTCCCATCAAACGGCTTTCGAGCGCTACTTCTCGAGCTCTTTCGGTGGGGTGCCGGCGCCCGTCTCCGCGGGGGCGCCCGAGCCGGTGCCGACTTCCTTCTTCAGCTGCTCGAGCTCCTGTTCGACCTGCGACTGAGACGCCATCTGAGAGAGCTCGCGGTCGAGCGGTGACTGGTCGGAGGTGTAGTCCTCGAGTGCCCCCGACGTGGTCAGCTCGTCGATCGCATCGGCTCGTGCCTGCATCTCCTGCGTCTTGTCCTTGGCGCGCTGGATCGCGGCGCCTGTGTCGGCCATCTGGTCGCCGATGCCAGTCGCAGCCTCCCCGATTCGCACCTGCGCCTCGGCCGCGGAGTACTGCGCCTTGATGACCTCCTTCTCCGAGCGGAAGGACTCCACCCGCGCGGAGAGCTCCTGCTCGCTCGCGACGAGCTTCTCCTGCTGCGCCTCGAGGCCCTTGATCTGGCCGTCGAGCCCCTGGAGCTGCGACTGAACGGCGGACTTGCGCTCGAGCGCCTGCCGTGCGAGGTCCTCGCGTCCCTGGGCGACGGCCTGGCGGGCCTGGGTGTCCAGCTTGACGACGTTCTGCTCGAGCGACTGCGTCTGGAGCTCGAGCCGCTTCTTCGCCGTGACCACGTCGGCGACGCCACGCTTGACGTTCTGCAGCAGCTCGAGCTGTTTCTCGTACGAGTAGTCGAGCTGCTCGGAAGGCTTCTCCGCGCGGTCGAGCAGCTTCGACCACTTCGCCTTGATGATGTTCGTCGTCCGCTCAATCAGCCCGGCCATCGGCCCTCCTCGTCGTTTCCACGGTTAGCGTACCGCCGGTGATAGTCCAGCGAAGCATGCATCCCGACTGGCTCTCGAACGCCTACCTCGTCGCGGACGAGGAGGGCGGGACGGCCGTCTTCATCGATTCGGGCGCGCCGCTCGCACCGCTGCACGACGCGGCCGAGCAGCTCGGCGTCTCAGTCACGCACCTGTTGACGACCCACGCCGACCACGATCACGTCGCGGGCGACGACGAGCTGCGCGGCCGTTACGGGCTCGAGATCGTCAAGGGCCCTCTCCAGACGGGCGGGCTGCGCTTCGAGGCGCTCGAGACGCCGGGCCACAAGGACGACCACTTGACGTTCGTCGCCAACGGCGAGGCTGCCTTCACGGGCGACGTTCTCTTCAAGGACGCCGTCGGCGGCGGCAACTTCGCGCAGATCCGGGACTCGGTGATGGACGTGCTGATGAAGCTGCCGCCGGACACGCGGGTCTATCCCGGGCATACCGACGAGACGACGATCGGCCGGGAGTGGGAAGAGAACCCGTTCGTGCGCGTCTGGCGGGGAGGGGCGCCCGAGGGAACCGAGCGAGTACACGTCGGCGGGCGCGAAGCGACGCTCGTCGTCTGGTCGCCGGACTACGACGGCAAGGGCAAGGCGTGGGTCCGCTTAGACGACGGGACCGACGCGATCGTCGGCGGTTCACGCGTAGAACGCGGCTAGCGCTTCGCGCTCCGGCTCCAGCGCTTCGCGCTCGGACCGCGTCAGACGCCGGAACGGTTGCAGCTCGATCCGGCCTTTCTCGAATCGCCACGCGCCGGCGACGGCGCCGTCGAGCAGGAACGTGTGCATCGAGAACGGGAGCTTCGAGTTGAAGATCCGCGGCCGGGACTCCTCGGGAAGCACGCCGGTGCGGCGGGCATGGACGAGCAGGACTGCGTCCCACGTCGGCAGGAAGCGTGGGGGAGCCGGCGTCTCAGGGTCGGGCAGAGGCGCGCGCGGCAGGTCGACCAGCGTCTTGCCGTGTTCGTCGCGGAAGGTGCGCGGGCCGATCCGCTCGAGCGCTTGTTCCGTCTCTTCGCGGCCGAGCCGCGACCAGCTGCGGATGTCGGCGATCGTGGCCGGCCCGAAGGCAGCGAGGTAGCGTCGGACGAGCAGCTCGCGGCCGGCCTCCTCTTCTGCATCGTCGGGACCGACCCACTCCTCCGCGGGCGCATAGAGGTCGGCGCGGCGCCGCTCCCAGGTCCCCGACGGCGGTACGCGGACGAGGTCGAGGTCGGCCGCCGGCCACGCGTCCTTGCCGACCGCCGCGATCAGGTCGTTGGCACGGCGCGGTCCCTCGGCGAGTGCTCGGCGCAGCTTCAGGTTCACTGCCCGCGTTCGCCGCGGCGTCGCCCAAGGACGAACGCGGCGCAGGAAGCGCTCGTCACTTGCGCGAACGGCCGCGCGCCAGGGCCAGTAGTCGCGGCGCGAGACGATGTGGATCGTCCCACGGAGGACCGTCGCCTGCACGAGCGACCGGCGCTCAAGCGCGCGCGTCAACGCCTCGCGCTCGAACCCGTCGAGCCGCGACCAGAGCGCGATGTACGCGGAAGGCGCGTACTGCGCCTGGATGCCACCCATCCGCTCGACTGCCCGCGGCAGTGGCAGGCGCGCCCGCCCGAGCAAGAGCTGCCGGGCGAGCAATGCGCGGTTGAGATCGCGCTGGGTGAGGACTCGCTCCGAGCCTGCCACGGGCGCCAAGCTACAGTCCGCCCGTGGACCTCGTCCCCGAGCCTATCGACCGCTACGCCGCGGACCACACGACCCCGCCCGAGCCACTGCTGGCCGCACTCGCGGACGAGACTCGCCAGACGCTGCAGTCGCCGCAGATGCTGACCGGCACCGTGGAGGGGCGGCTCCTCGAAATGCTCGTCTACGCCAGTGGCGCCCGTCGTGTGCTGGAGCTCGGCACCTACAGCGGCTACTCGGCGTTGTCGATGGCCGCGGGTCTGGCGCCGGGAGGCCACATCGACACGTGCGAGGTCGAGGAGCGCCACGCCGAAGTCGCCCGGCGGTACATCGAGCAGAGCCCGCACGCCGACAAGATCACCGTCCACCTCGGTCCTGGGCTCGAGACGATCGAGCGACTCGAAGGCGACTTCGACTTCGTCTTCATCGATGCCGACAAGCCGAACTACGTCAACTACTACGAAGCCGTCCTGCCGCGGCTGAGCGAGCGCGGCCTGATCGCCGCCGACAACACCCTCTGGAGCGGCCGGGTCCTCGACGAGAGCGACGACGACGAGGGAACCCGCGCGATCAAGGCCTTCGACGAGCACGTTAAATCCGATCCGCGGGTTACCTCGGTAATGCTGACCGTCCGCGACGGGGTCACGTTGATCAGGCCGAAGGGAGGTTCGTGATGGCCGTCAAGTTCCACCGCTGCAAGAACCTGTGGATCAAGTTCGGTGGCCACCCGTGCTGGAAGGTTCAGAAGGCGCTCGACGAGCAGGGGATCGACTACGAGGTCGTCAAGGAGCCGTGGCCGGGCGGCCGCGACAACACCGAAGCGAGGACGGGCCAGAAGAAGTACCCCTGGTTCGAGTTCGAGGACGGCTCGATCTACCGCGAGGAGTCGAAGAAGATGGCCGAGACCATTCGCGCCGGCCGCCTCGACGAAAAGCGCGGCGCCGGCTCCGCGACTTCTGGCTCGCCGTAGAGGCGGCTACACTTGGCCCGCCCGGGGCTATAGCTCAGCTGGGAGAGCGCCTGGATCGCACCCAGGAGGTCGCCGGTTCGAGTCCGGCTAGCTCCATAAAAAACCGCCGGAAATCGGCGGTTTTCTTTTAGCAGAGACCGCCTGTTTCCAGGCGCTCGGTCTTCAGGCGGACGCAGATGCTCCCAGATGGACTCTGAGCCGCACAGTTTCGCATTTGTCGACGCTTCGCATGAGGCCGTCTCCCCGGCAACATGGCCTCTTGACAGGGAGAGTGGGATTTAGTCAAATGACTTAGTCAATCGACTAACCAGCCACGAGGAGGTCAGGATGTCCCCCGCTTCTCCCTCGCTCTACCGTTCGCCGCAGGAGGCCATGCAGGCGCCGCGTGAGGAGTTCCTCTACCTCGCCTGTCTGCGTGAAGGGACCGGTGTCGAAGCACCGGACTTCCTGGCCGTCATCGACGCAGAGGACGGCCGCATCCTCCACACGATGCCGATGTCCAGCGTCGGCGACGAGCTCCACCACTTCGGCTGGAACCGCTGCTCGTCGGCCTGCCACGGGCCCGACCGATCGCACCTGATCATCCCGGGCTTCCGCTCGTCGCGGATCTACATCGTCAACGTCGCCGACGACCCGCGCCGGCCGACGATCGAGAAGGTGATCGAGCCGGAGGAGGTCGTGCGCGCGACCGGCTACACGCGGCCCCATACCGTCCACTGTATGCCGGGCGACAACGTCGTCATCTCGATGCTCGGCGACGCCGAGGGTAACGGCGCAGGCGGCTTTGCCGTGCTCGACGCCAAGACCTTCGAGATGAAGGGCCGCTGGCAGAACGGGGGCGAGACGCCTCGCTTCAACTACGACTTTTGGTACCAGCCGCGCAAGAACGCGCTCGTGTCGTCGGAGTTCGGGGAGCCCAACGCCTACGAGGGCGGATTCGACCTCGACGACGTGGGGGCCGGCCGCTACGGGAGCAGGCTCCATTTCTGGAACCTCGCCGAGCGGCGGCTCGAGCAGACGGTAGACCTCGGGGAGAACGGGCTCGTTCCGCTCGAGGCCCGCTGGCTCCACGACCCCGACGCCGACGAGGGCTTCGTCGGCGCCGCCCTTTCGAGCACGATGTGGCACTTCCACCGCGACAACGGGAGTTTCGAGGCCGACCAGGTGATCGCGGTCGAGGGCGTCGAGCTCGACGGCTGGCCGTTCCCAGTGCCGGGCCTGATCACGGACCTCGTCCTGTCAATGGACGACCGCTTCCTCTACATGGCAAACTGGCTGCACGGCGACGTCCGCCAGTACGACGTGTCTGATCCGGCGAGCCCGAAGCTCACCGGGCAGATCTGGCTCGGCGGCGTGATCGGGAAGCCGACCGATGCGCGCCGCGACCTGAACGGCGGCCCGAACATGCTCCAGCTCTCGTACGACGGGCGCCGCCTCTACGTCACCAACTCGCTCTACTCGACCTGGGACAACCAGTTCTACCCGGAGCTGCGCTCGTGGCTCCTGCGGATCGAGTGCAACCCGAACGGTGGCATGGAGATCGATCACGACTTCTTCGCCGACTTCCACAACCGGCCCGAGGGACCGGCGCGGGCGCACGAGGTGCGGCTGCAGGGCGGAGATTGCACTACGGAGATCTTCCAGTGATAGTCGGCCATGTCATGGGAATCCCGGTTGAGGAGAGTGTTCTTCAGGTCGCGACCGCGGGCGCGACACTGACCGCGGTCGCGTACGCGGGCCGGGCGACGCTCGGCCGGTTCTGGGCCTGGTTGAGAAGACGATGACGGAAACCAAGACGAGCTCCCGCTCGGCGGCCGAAGTCGCATTGCTCGACGCCGCTGAGCGGCTGCTCGTCGATGTCGGCTACGCGGAGATCACCACGCGCCGCCTCGCCGAGGAGGCGGGCGTCAACCACGGCCTCGTTCACTACTACTTCGGCTCGAACGAGAACCTGATGGTGCAGGCGCTCGAGCGCTTCACCGGGCGCCTGATCGCCCGCCAGCGGGAGCTCTACGCCGCCGACCTGCCCTTCGTCGAGAAGTGGCGGAGGGCGATGCGCTACCTGGTGAGCGAGGACGTCACCTACGAGAAAGTCTGGCTCGAGCTGCAGTCGCTCGCCTGGAACAACGCCGAGTTCCGCGAGCGCCTCGCGCGCGTGAACGGCGAGTGGCGAGCGGTACTGACCGAGGCGTTCGAAGAGCCCCACCGCGAGTTCGGGATCGAGATGCCGCTCGAGGCACTCGTCTCGCTGGTGATGACGTTCAACATCGGGGTCATCGTCGAGCGCCTCGGGGGCGTCGACACCGGCCACGCCGAGCTGCTCGAGTGGATCGACCAGTGGCTGTCGAGCTGAGCGCACCCGCGCCCGAGCAGACGCGGGCTCGCTACCCGGACAAGTCCGGCTACGTCCAGCGCAAGGGCGTTCGCACTTACTACGAGGTCTACGGGTCGGGCGAGCCCACGGTGTTGCTCCTGCCGACGTGGTCGCTCTTCCACTCGCGCCACTGGAAGATGCAGATCCCCTATCTGGCGCGGCACTACCGCGTGGTCACCTTCGACGGGCGCGGCAACGGGCGCTCGGATCGCCCGCGGGACCCTGCCGCCTACGACGAACGGGAGTTCGCGGCCGACGCGCTCGCGGTGATGGACGCGACGGACACCGAGCACGCCTTGATCGTCGGCTTCTCGTTCGGCGGGCAGCGAGGCCTCCTCCTAGCTGCCGAGCACCCGGAGCGCATCGGCGGCGCTGTCTTCATAGGGCCCAACTTCCCGGGCGGCGGCGAGCCGCTGCCGGAGCGAACGGTCTACGACTTCGACACCGAATACGAGGTGGTGGAAGGTTGGGCGAAACACAACCGATTCCACTGGCTCCGCGACTACCGCGACTGGCTCGAGTTCTTCATCTCGAAGATGTTCACGGAGCCCCACTCGACGAAGTCGATCGAGGACGCCGTCGGCTGGGGGCTCGAGACCGACGCCGAGGTGCTGGTCGCGACCCATGACGCACCGGCTCTGACGCCGGAGGAGGCGCAGGCGCTCTGTCGGCGTGTCCGCTGCCCAGTCCTCGTGATCCACGGCGGCCACGATGCGCTCAACTCGGTCACCCGAGGCGCTGCGATGGCGGAGCAGACCGGTGGCGAGCTCGTCGTGCTCGAGGGATCGGGGCACGCGCCGCACCTGCGCGATCCCGTGAAGGTGAACCTGCTCATCCGTGAGTTTCTGGAGACACTCCCATGATCATCGCCGCGCCGGCTCGGGAGCAGACGCGTGCCCGCGACCCGGATGAGGCGGGGTTCGTCGAGCGGGAGGGCGTGCGCATCTTCTGGGAACGGTACGGAGAGGGCGAGCCGACGATCCTCTTCCCGCCGACGTGGGAGCTTGTCCACTCACGCTGCTGGAAGATGCAGATCCCCTACTTCACGCGCCACGGGCGCGCGGTGACCTTCGACCCGCCCGGCAACGGGCGCTCCGACAGGCCCCGGGACGCGGCGGCGTACGAGCGGAGCGAGCTGACGGAGTACGCCGTAGCGGTGCTCGACGCTGCACAGGTCGAGCGGGCGATCGTCGTCTCCTGGTGCGACATGGGCGAGTCGCTCATCCTCGCCGCCGAGCACCCCGAGCGGGTCAGCGGCCTCGTCTTCATTGCGCCGGCGCTGCCAACGCGGGAGCGAGAGGTTCCCGAGTTTCCCTTCGACGAGGAACTCGACACGGACGAGGGCTGGGCAAAGGAGAACCGCCATTACTGGCTCCGGGACTGGCGCGGTTACGTCGAATTCTTCATCTCGCAGATGTTCACGGAGCCCCACTCGACGAAGCAGATCGAGGACTGCGTCGGCTGGGGGCTCGAGACGGACGCCGAAACCCTCCTCGTCGGCTTTCGCGGCTGGGACACCAAGGAGCTCGACCCGGAGACGACGGTCGAGCTCTGCGCGCGGGTCCGTTGCCCGGCTCTCGTGATCCACGGAACCCGGGACGAGCTCGTCGAGCACCAGCGCGCTCGGGCCTTCGCATCGGAGTTGGGCGCCGCCTTCGTACTCCTCGAAGGCTCGGGTCACGGACCGCACGCCCGAGACCCCGTCAAGATCAACGCGCTCGTCCGGGAGTTCACCGAGCCGATCGCACCGCCTGAGCCCAGGGTTCGGCGCTGGACGCGGGCGCTCAGCCGCCCTAGGCGAGCGCTCTACATCTCCTCGCCGATCGGGTTGGGCCATGCCCAGCGCGACGTCGCGATCGCCGACGAGCTGCGCAAGCTGCATCCCGACCTTCAGATCGACTGGCTGGCCCAGCACCCGGTGACGACGGTGCTCGAGGCCCGCGGCGAGCGGATCCACCCGGCGAGCGCCCACCTCGCCAACGAGTCGGGCCACATCGAGAGCGAGTCGGCCGAGCACGACTTGCACTGCTTCCAGGCGATCCGGCGGATGGACGAGATCCTGCTCGCCAACTTCATGGTCTTCCACGACCTTGTGCGCGAGGAGCGGTACGACCTCTGGATCGGCGACGAGGCGTGGGAGCTCGACTACTACCTGCACGAGAACCCCGAGGAGAAGCGTGCCGCCTACGTCTGGCTGACGGACTTCGTCGGCTGGCTGCCGATGCCCGATGGCGGCGAGCGCGAGGCGTTCCTGACCGGCGACTACAACGCGGAGATGATCGAGCACATCGCCCGCTTCCCGCGGGTGCGCGACCGGGCGGTGTTCGTCGGCAACCGGGATGATGTCGTGCCAGACTCGTTCGGTGCGGAGCTGCCGCTCATCCGCGACTGGACCGAACAGTACTTCGACTTCGCCGGCTACGTGACCGGCTTCGACCCTGCCGAGCTCGGCGACCGGGCGGAGCTCGGCTACGGCGACGACGAGCGGGTCTGCATCGTCACCGTCGGCGGCTCGGGCGTCGGCGGCCATCTGCTGCGGCGGGTGATCGAGTCGTTCCCGGAGGCGAAGGAGCGCGTGCCGGAGCTGCGCATGATCGTCGTTGCCGGGCCGCGGATCGACCCCGCGAGCCTGCCCATGCACGACGGGCTCGAGGTGCGCGCCTACGTCCACGACCTCTACCGCCACCTCGCCGCCTGCGATCTCGCCGTCGTGCAGGGAGGGCTCACGACCTCGATGGAGCTGACCGCGAACCGGCGGCCGTTTCTCTACTTCCCGCTGCGACACCACTTCGAGCAGAACTTCCACGTGCGCCACCGGCTGGGCCGTTACCGGGCTGGGCGCGCGATGGACTTCGAGCTCGCGATGCCCGAGACGATCGCGGAGACGATCGCCGAGGAAATCGGGCGGCCGGTCGACTACCGGCCGGTCGAGCGCGACGGCGCCGCTCGGGCTGCGGCGCTGATTGGGGAGCTGCTCTAGCTTTTCGGCCTCAGTGAGTAACGGGCGGAAGAGTCTGGGGGAAGGTGTTGGGCGATCCAGCCTTAGGGCACGTCGGAAGTCCGGCCGCTTCGCGGAAATGACGACTTCCGACGGTTTCGCTTTTCCGGAGCGGATGTGTGCCGCGGCCGCGCATGTCGGCCGCGGCTGCGAACGTTCTATGCCTGACCGCTTGGCGCTGGAAGGGCTTCCGGGCTTTGCAGACGCTCGCTGGGCGCCGCGTCTTCGGCCTTGTAGCGTGCCAGGAGCTCTTCCTCTTCCTGCTTTTTAGGGAAGAGGAAGAAGACGAGCACGGCCCCGAGCAGGACGGCGATGAGACCGGCGAGGTACGCCCACTGATCGCCGTGTAGGAACGCGGCTTTCGCTCCCGCGACGATCTGGGCTTGGACCGACGACGGGTACTGCTGAGCCAGGTCGGATGCGCTGGCGAACGACTTCGTCAGCTCTCCTTGCGTGCTCGAGGTCACGTTCTTGCCGGAGGACGCGATCAGCGCTCCCGCGGCGGAGGCGTAGCCGGCGGTGAGTACGGCGCCGAAGATCGACTGCATGATCGCACCGCCCAAGTCGCGCTGCAGGTCGGCGGTGCCCGAGGCCATTCCGGCGCGCCGGACCGGCACCGAGCTCGTGAGCGAGTGTGATGCCGGAGTGCCCGCGAACCCCACGCCGATTCCGATCAGCGCGTACGCGATCGCGATCTCCCAGTACGAGCTGCCCTCTTTCCAGAGAAGCAGCATCGTCCCGAAGGCGAGCAGCAGGAAGACGTAGCCGCAGAGGAGCGTGAAGCGAGCACCGCGGGTCTCGACGAGCTGCGCGGAGCGAGGCGCGACGAGCACCATGAACACCACCGCCGGCAGGAAGGCTGCGCCGGCCTCGAGGGTCGAGTAGCCCAGCACGTTCTGGAGGTACTGCTGGCTCACGAAAGCCGCGCCCATGAGTGAGCCGAAGACGATGATGCCCGCACAGGCGGCTACCCAGAACGTTGGTCGCGCGGCCACGTCCAAGTCGTAGAGCGGGTTCCGGGCCCGGCGCTGCCGGAAGTAGAAGGCAGCCAACGCCGCGGCCGCGATCAGAGCGAGCACGATGGTCAACTTGCCCTGGTTCGGGACGGGCGCGAAGTTGATCGACAGGATCAGCGCGCCGACCAGGACCAGCGACAGAACGCCGCCCAGATTGTCGACCTGTTCGGTCGACTCGTTCACGTGCGCCGGCACCAGCCACCAAGCCATCGCGATCGCCACCACCGCCAGCGGCAGCGTGACCAGAAAGACCGAACCCCAGTAGAAGTGCTGCAGCAGGAAGCCGGACACCAGCGGACCGAGGGATGCGATTCCACCGCCGAGCGCCGACCATAGGGCGATCGCCTTCGTGCGCCCAGCTCCGGCCCAAAGGGCAGTGATCAACGCCAAGGTCGTCGGGTAGGCCATGCCCGCCGCGATCCCCCCGCCGACTCGGGCTATGAACAGCACGATGTCTGAAGGGGCGTAGGCAGCCAGCAACGACATCGGGATCGCGAGGACCGTCCCGAGGAGCAGCATCAGCTTCCGGCCGTAGCGGTCACCGAGAGCGCCGAGCCACAGCACCGAGCAGGCTAGGCCGAGCGAGTAGCCGACAGCGATCAGGTCGAGCGTCGTCTGCGAGGAGTCGAAGTGCGTGCCGATCTCGGGCAGCGCGACGTTCGCGACCGAGAGGTTGAGGTTGGCGACCCCGGCGACGACGATCAGCGCCGCGAGGACGAGCCCGGCCCGAGCGGGAGCGTCAGAGGTCTCGCGAGCAGAGCTTGCTGTGGCCTTCATCGGCTGCCGTCCAGAGTCTCGTGCGCCCTTAGGTGACCGGGCTCGTCGGAGGGCAACTTCACCTGGGTGAATCTGACGGATTGCGAGTCTGCACCAAATGACCTAGGCGGGGCCGTACGAATGCCGCTTTCGGCGCGGACATCGCGCCCCGTAAAGTTCGGTAGCGCGCAGCCGTTGGCAGGGCGCACGCGTGACTGACCGGGCATTGAGGGAGAGCACAATTGAGGGCGACGGCCGAGACAACGAGGCGCGAGCGCAGCCCGCCGCAACCGCTGTTGACGACGAAGCTGCACCCTCCGCCGGAGCGGGAGCAGACCGTCCCGCGGGATCGCCTGCTCGAGCGGCTTCGGCCTGGTCCGGCGACCAAGCTCACGGTCGTCGCGGCCGCGGCCGGATACGGCAAGACGACGCTGCTCGGGGCGTGGCGCGAGCTGGAGCAGGCGGCGCGCCCGGTCGCGTGGGTGACGATCGACGAGGGCGACAAAGACCCGGTGGTGTTCTGGTCGTACGTCATCGAGGCGCTGCGCCGCGCCTGTCCGTCGCTCGAGTTTCCGACGTCGAGGGAAGCGGTCGGAGCAGCGCGCCTCGTCGATCTCGTGCTGCCGGAGCTGGTGAACGAGCTGACTGCGGTCGGCGACGCTGCGCTGATCCTGGACGATTTTCATCGCCTGTCGAGCGGTCCCGCGCGCGACAGCATCGCGTGGTTCATCGAGTACGCGCCGGCGACGTTCCAGCTCGTTCTCGGGACCCGCAGCGAGCCAGGCCTGCCTCTCGCGGCACTTCGCGCCCACGGGGCGCTGCTCGAGCTGCGCGCCGATGAGCTCGGCTTCACCACCGCCGAGGCGGACACGCTCTTGAATGAACGCCTCGAGCTTGGGCTGACACGCCCGCAAGTCGAGGATCTCGTCGAGCGCACCGAGGGCTGGCCTGCCGGCCTCTACCTGGCGGCGCTCTCGCTCCAGGCCGTCGAGGACCGCGATCTGTTCGTGAGCAAATTCGGCGGTGGAAACCGCCACGTGGTCGACTTCCTCGTCGACGAGGTGCTCGATGCCCACGACCCCGCGATGCAGGACCTGATGCTTCGCTCGTCGATCCTCGACCGGATGAGCGGTCCGCTCTGCGACGCGTTGCTCGAGGACGTAGGTGCACGCGCGCGGCTCGAGGCGCTCTCGCGCAGCAATCTGTTTCTCGTGCCACTGGACGATCACGGCGAGTGGTACCGCTTCCACCATCTGTTCGCGCAGCTCCTGCAGGTCGAGCTCGAGCATCGCGAGCCCGGCTTGGCCGAAACGCTGCACCGGCGCGCATACGCCTGGCACCGCGATCACGGCTTCTTGAACGAGGCAATCAGCCACGCGCTCCAAGCAGGTGCCTTCGACGAGGCATCCGAGACGATTGCCGGCGCGTGGATGTGGATGGCGAGTACTGGTCGGCATGCGACCGTTCTCGGCTGGCTCGACGGCTTTCCACCTGAGCTGTCGGACGAGGATCCCCAACTCCTCCTCATCAGGGCCTGGATGTGCTCTCAGGCAGGAAGACGCGAAGAGGCCGCTGCTGCGATCGGCGCGGTGGAACGTCTGGGTTGGCCCGAGCGGAAACCGCTACCGGACGGCTCGAGCTCGATCGAAGCGAGCCTGGCCACGCTGCGGGCTGGATTCTCATGGGGTGACGTCAACGCCGCGTACGAGAACGCTCTCCGGGCTACCGAGCTCCAGTCGCCGGAATCGTCGCTCTGGCCAGGGGCCGCCTGGGCCCTTGGAATGGCTTGCTACTACCGCGGCGATCTCGACGGCGCCGATTCGTGGTTCGAGCAGACGGTGGGCGCGGGACTGGAAAAAGAACGGTGGCTCGTGGTGGGCTCGGGACTTGCGTACCGTTCCCTCATCGCCGCCGAGCGCGGCCAGGTCGATGAGCAGCGTCGGCTCGCCGAAGCGGGGGCGGAGGTCGCCCGAGAGCACGGCCTCGAGGAGGTCCGCGGGGAAGTGCACATCTCGATGGGCGTGGCGCTGCAGGCGCAGGGGCGGCTCGAAGAGGCGCTTCCCTACCTCGAACGCGGGGTCGTCGTCCTGCGCTCAGGACAGCCGCTCGATTTCGCGATGGCCCTGATTCGCTATGCCACGTTACTCCGAGCGACAGGCCGACGTGAGACCGCGATGTCGGCGTTCGCAGCGGCCAGGGCAACGGTGGATTCCTGCCCCGATCCGGGCGTCCTGGCGACGACCCTGGAGGCGTTCGAGCGGCCGCGGCGGGCCCACCCGGGCAAATCGAAGCTGAGCGAGCGGGAACTGGTGGTTCTCCGGATGCTGAAAAGCCGTCTCTCCGAGCGCGAAATCGGCCGCGAGCTCTATCTCTCGCACAACACGATTCACAGCCACACGAGGTCGATCTACCGGAAACTCGGCGTTTCCTCCCGCCAGCAGGCGGTGGAACGGGCGCTCACGCTGGGCGTGCTCTAAGTCCACCTAGGTGAATCGCGCGAGCGGCCGCTCTCGCTCACCTACCGACGCGCGAACCTCGTGGAGCCGATGGAGCGGCCCAGGGATGGAGTGGCCTACAGGCTGGTCGTGCGTGGCGAGCTCGACAGCCGCTTTGCCTACCTCTTCAACGGACTACAGATGGAACGGGTGGAGGGAACCACGGAGCTGACCGGCAGCGTGATCGATCAGGCGCAGCTGCACGGGTTCATCGAGCGCATCGAGGAGCTCGGCCTCGAGCTCGTCTGCGTCGAGCAGACGGATGTGACCCCGGCTCTGACAAGCGAAAGGGGAGAGAGTGAGCGTTGACGCACCGACCAAGGTCCGAGAAGCACCGGCTTCGCCGCGAGCCGAAGCGAAGTACGCGGACCGACTGGTGATCTTCGGGATTACCGGCGACCTGGCGAAGGTGATGACGTTCAGGTCGCTCTACCGGCTCGAGCAGCGCGGGCTGCTGGACTGCCCGATCCTCGGCGTCGCGGTCGACGACTGGTCGGTCGACCAGCTCGTCGAGCGGGCGCGCGAGTCGATCGTGGGCACCGGAGAGCAGATCGACGAGGAGGTCTTCGACCGCTTCGCAGCGCGCCTGTCGTACGTTTCCGGAGATTTCGGCGACGCGGCCACCTACGAGCGCGTGGCGGGCGCGATCAACGGTGCGACGCTGCCGGCCTTCTACCTCGAGATACCGCCCTTTCTCTTCGGACGGGTCGTGCAGGGGCTGTCCGAGGCCGGGCTGACGAAGAATGCCAGGGTGATCGTCGAGAAGCCGTTCGGCCACGACCTTCAGTCCGCGCGCGAGCTCGCAGACGAGCTCCACCAGTACGTCGACGAATCGCAGCTTTTCCGGATTGACCACTACCTCGGGAAGATGGGTGTCGAGGAGATCCTCTACCTCCGGTTCGCGAACTCCATGCTCGAGCCGCTCTGGAGCCGGAATCATCTCGAGTCGGTCCAGATCACGATGGCGGAGGACTTCGGGGTGGAGGACCGCGGACATTTCTACGACCCGGTCGGCGCGCTGCGCGACGTGGTGGTCAACCACCTGATGCAGGTAGTCGCCACAGCGGCCATGGAGATTCCCTCCCGGCCAGAGGCGACGGCGATCAAGGACGCGGAGGCCGACCTCTTCCGATCCGTCGTCACCGCTGCCCCAGCCCACTACGTGCGGGGCCAGTACGAGGGCTACCTCGACATCGACGGCGTCGCGCCCGACTCCACGACCGAGACCTACGCTGCCCTCCGCCTCGAGATCGAGAACTGGCGCTGGGCGGGCGTGCCCTTCGTCATCCGCACAGGAAAGAAGCTCGCGGCGACCGAGACGGAGCTCCGGCTCGTGTTCAAGCATCCCCCAAACCTCGGCTTCCATCTGCGCGCGCGGCGCCCCGAGCCGAACCAGCTCATCGTGCGGCTCGACCCGACGACGGGGATCAAGCTGATCGTCGATGCCCACCGCGCCGATGCCTCAGGCGCAGCCGCGATCTCGTTGGACATGGAGTTCGAAACGGAGGGCGGCGAAGGGCCGACGCCCTACGAGGTCCTCCTGCATGCGGCTTTGGTGGGTGACAGCACCCGCTTCACCCGTCAGGACGGCGTCGAGGAGCAGTGGCGGATCATGCAGCCGCTGATCGACGCGCCGCCGCCGGTCTATCCATACGCGCCAGGATCGTGGGGGCCCGCGGAGGCGGACAGGCTCATCGCCGGGCAAGGGCGCTGGCACGAGCCGTGGGTGGCGTCATGAGCACCGAAGCGCCGATCCAGGCCCAGCAGCCGCAGAGCGCGGCGGCGCCGTCGCCGTTCCCGCCGATCGCGGACTACGCCTTCCTCTCGAATTGCCACACCGGCGCGCTGGTCGCACCCGACGGCGCAGTCGATTGGCTCTGCGTCCCGTCGTTCGACTCGCCGAGCATTTTCGGCAGCCTGCTCGATCGAGAAGCCGGCTTCTTCCGGTTCGGCCCATTCGGGATCACCCACCCGACACAACGGAACTACGTGGGCGGGACGAACGTCATGGAGACGATCTGGAAGTCACCCAGTGGGTGGATCGTCATCCGCGAAGCGCTGACGATGGGGGCGTGGGACCACGAGGATGCCGTCACCCCGCATACCCGGCCGCCTGCCGACGACGACGGCGACCACATGCTCATCCGGACGGTCGAATGCCTCGATGGAAGCCTCGAGGTCGAGCTTGTCTGCGAGCCGGCCTTCGATTACGGTCGCACCCCCGCGACCTGGACACTCGTTGGCGGTGACCGCCATGTCGCCGACGCGACCGGAGCGGGACAGACCGTCAGGCTCCAGTCAGACCTTCCGCTCGGGATCGAGGGGAACCGCGCGCGCGGCCGGCACACCCTAGGGCCGGGCGACCGGGCCTACTGCGCCCTCTCGTGGGCCGAGGGGCTCGCGACGCCCGCCGACTGCGACGACGCGTTCGCGCGGATCGACGCGACCATCAGCTTCTGGAGGCGGTGGCTCAGCAGGGCGCGCATTCCTGACCACCGGTTCCGCGAGCCCGTGCAGCGGTCGGCCCTCGCGATCAAGGGCCTGACCTACATGCCGACCGGCGCGACGGTCGCAGCGCTCACGACGTCGTTGCCTGAAACCCCGGGTGGCGAGCGGAACTGGGACTACCGCTACACGTGGATGCGCGACACGACGTTCACGCTCCAGGCCCTCCATTACCTCAACCTCGACTGGGAGGCCGACGAGTTCATGCAGTTCGTCGCCGACATCGAGCCAACCGAGGACGGGTCGCTGCAGATCATGTACGGGATCGACGGCCGCCGCGACCTCACCGAGACGACGCGCGACGACCTCACCGGATACGCGGGAGCGCGCCCCGTCAGGATCGGCAACGGGGCGTTCGACCAGCGCCAGAACGACGTCTTCGGCGCCGTGCTCGACTCGATCATGATCCACACGCGCCGGAGCGAACGCTTGCCGCGCCGCCTCTGGCCGATCGTCGAGTCGCAGGCGGAGTGCGCCGAAAAGGTCTGGCAGGATCCCGACCAGGGCATCTGGGAGGCCCGCGGCAAGCCACAGCACTACGTCTCGTCGAAGCTGATGTGCTGGGTCGCACTCGACCGGGCCGCCCACCTCGCGGAGATTCGCGGCGATCCGCAGAAGGCGGCGGAGTGGGCTCAGACTGCCGACGAGATCCGTGCAGACATCCTCGAGAACGGCGTCACGGAGAACGGGGTTCTGCGTCAGCATTACGAAACCGACTCGCTCGACGCGTCCGTCCTGCTTGCGGCGATCTTCGGCTTCCTGCCCCCGGACGACGAGCGCCTGCGCGCCACCGTCGACGCGATCGCCACGGATCTGACCGAGAACGGCTTCGTCCTGCGCTACCGCACCGACGAGACCGACGACGGCCTCTCCGGGAAGGAGGGCACGTTCCTCATCTGCTCGTTCTGGCTCGTGTCCGCGCTCGCGATCGTCGGCGAGCTCCAGGAGGCGCGCAACCTGATGGAAAAGCTGCTCCGAATCTCGTCGCCGTTGGGGCTCTACGCCGAGGAGTTCGACGTCGACACCGCGAGGCACCTCGGCAACTTCCCGCAGGCGTTCTCCCACCTGGCGCTACTCGAGGCTGCGGGCCGGATCATGCTCCCCGAGCTCCTGGGCCAGGCGGGGGTCTGAGCCGTGGACGCCTACGACGTCATCATCATCGGCACCGGCGCAGGGGGCGGGACTCTCGCCCGTCACATGGCGCCTTCGGGCAAGCGCATCCTCCTGCTGGAGCGCGGCGACTGGCTGCCGCGCGAGCCGTCGAACTGGCTCGCCCAGGACGTGTTCGTCGACAACCGCTACATCTCCGAGGACACCTGGTACGACGGGGACGGGCAGCCGTTTCAGCCACAGGTGCATTACTTCGTCGGCGGCGCGACCAAGCTCTACGGCGCGGCGCTCTACCGGCTTCGCCCGGAGGATTTCGGCGAGCTGAGCCATCACGACGGGATCTCTCCGGCCTGGCCGATCACCTACGACGAGCTCGAGCCCTACTACACGCAGGCCGAGCAGCTCTACGAGGTCCACGGGGCCCACGGCGAGGACCCGACCGAGGGGCATGTGAGCGCGCCTTATCCGTTCCCCGCCGTCTCGCACGAGCCGCGCATCCAGCAGCTCGCGGACGATCTCGAGGCTGCCGGCTACCACCCGTTCCACGCCCCGTGCGGGATCCGGTTGAACGAGGCGAACATGCCCTACAGCGTCTGTGTTCGCTGTCAAAACTGCGACGGCTTTCCGTGCGCCGTGCACGGCAAATCCGATGCGGACGTGCTGGGCGTCCGGCCGGCGCTCGAGCACTCGAACGTCACCCTGCTCACCAACGCCAGGGCGCGAAAGCTCGAGACGAACGAGGCCGGCACGGCCGTGAACGCGGTAGTGGTCGAGCGGGACGGCGCGACGGAGCGCTATGCCGGGGACGTCGTGGTCGTCGCGTGCGGCGCCGCGAACACCGCCGCGCTTCTCCTCTCCTCGGCGAACGACAAGCACCCGAACGGCCTCGCCAACGGCTCCGACCAGGTTGGTCGCAACTACATGTTCCACGCGAGCGAGGCGGTGCTCGCGCTCTCACGCGAGGAGAACCCGACGGTCTTCCAGAAGACGCTCGGGCTCAACGACTTCTACTTCGGCAGCGACGAGCACGACTATCCGCTGGGCAACATCCAGATGGTCGGCAAGTCGCAGCCGGAGATGTTCCGTGGTGAAAAGCCGACGGAGACGAAGCTGGCGCCCAGTTGGTCGCTCGAGAAGATCGCAAAGCACGCAATCGACTTCTGGCTCTCGACCGAGGACCTGCCCCGTCCCGAGAACCGCGTGACCGTCAACGGCGGCGGCGAGGTCAAGCTCGCGTACACGGCCACGAACGACGTCCCGAAGCAAGAGCTCTACAAGAAGCTGAAGTCGATCCTCGGGCAGCTGCGGATGGAGCCCGACCACCTCTTCGGCCGGTTTGCCTACATGAAGAACGAGATCCCGGTCGCGGGCTGCGCGCATCAGGCGGGCACCTGCCGCTTCGGTACCGACCCGGCCACGTCGGCCCTCGACGTTAACTGCAAGGCGCACCAGGTCGACAACCTCTACGTCGTCGACACGAGCGTCTTCCCCTCGATCGGCGCCGTCAACCCGGCGCTGACGGCGATGGCGAACTCGCTGCGCGTCGGCGACCAACTCCTGGAGCGGCTGGCGAGTTGATGCGCAATGGGCTGCCGTCCGGTGACCAGATCGAGATCGGCGCGGGCGACCAGCTCGCCGTGGTGGTCACGGTCGGCGCTGGCCTGCGCTCCTACACCGTCGGCGGTCGGGATGTCATCGACGGCTACGGCCCCGAGGAGATGGCGAGCGCCGGGCGCGGCCAGGTGCTCATCCCCTGGCCGAACCGGATCGAGGATGGTTCCTACGAGTTCGGAGGCCGGTGGCACCATCTCCCGCTCACCGAGCCTGAGGCGCGGAACGCGATCCACGGGCTCGTCCGGTGGGATGCGTGGTCGGTGGTCGAGCACGAGGCCGACCGCGCCGTTTTGGAGCACACCCTCTACCCGCAGCCCGGCTACCCGTTCTCGCTCGCGCTCTCCGTGGAGTATGCCCTCGGCGACGAAGGCCTTCGCGTGAAGTCGAGCGCGACGAACATCGGGCTCGAGAGCTGCCCGTACGGGAGCGGCCAGCACCCCTACGTGAGGCTCGGCACCGACCGAGTGGACACGCTGCTCCTGCGCGCTCCGGGCGCCACCGTGCTGGAGGCGAATGGGCGTGGGCTCCCGGTGAACGCCGAGCCCGTCGAAGGGACCGAGTACGACTTTCGGGACCCGCAGCCGATCGGATCGACCCGGCTCGACCACGCCTTCACCAACCTCGGGCGCGACGCGGACGGCGTTGCCCGAGTCGAGCTTCGCGATCCGGGCGACGAGCACACCCTCACGCTCTGGCTCGACGGGAGCTTCGAGTATCTCCAGCTGTTCACCGGCGATCTGCTCCCGAGCGTGAACCGGCGCAGCCTTGCCGTCGAGCCGATGACCTGCGCGCCGAACGCGTTCCGCACCGGAGACGGCTTGCTCGTCCTCGAGCCGGGCGAGTCGACGACGAGCACATGGGGGATCCGGGCATGAGCGCACAGGATCTCGAGCTGGCCCGGGAGTTCTTGGATGCCCTCGCCGTGGCCGCGACGACCGGCGAGAGCGACGCCGTCTACCCCCTCCTTGCGCCGGACGTCGAGTGGCTGACCCCTGAGCTCTCCCTCCGCAGCATCGCCGAGGTGCAGGAGCGCTTCAGGTTGTTCACGCCGCGGGAAAACCTCGAGCTCGAGTTCGAGGAGCCCGAGCTGACCGATCTCGGGAGCGGGAGGATCGTGACCGACGTCCACGAGATCTACCGGATGAGGGTGACCGGCGACTTCGCCTATGCACGTGACCGCAGGATCGAGCTGACCGTCCGCGAGGGCAAGATCGCTCGGTACGAGCTGAGGTTCGTCGGCGCATGAGTCGCCCGACGGTCCTGGTGCTCGGCGGCGGCTTCGCCGGGGTCGGCGCGGCGCAGAAGCTGAAGGACGCGGACGCCGAGATCATCGTCGTCGACCGCCACGACTACCACACCTTCCAGCCCTTGCTGTACCAGCTCGCCACGGGACTGCTCGAGACCACGGCGGTGGGTCACTCGCTGCGCGACCTGCTCGAGGGGCAAGAGAACACGACGATTCACAAGGGCACGATCACCGCGGTCGACCTCGACGCACGGCAGGTCGAGTTCGCCGACCTGGCACCGGTCACCTACGACTACCTCATCTTCGGGCTCGGCGCCGAGGTCACGTTCTTCGGGACCGCGGGCGCGGCCGAGAACGCGTTTCCGATGTATACGCTCCCGCACGCGGTCCGCCTCAAGGACCATTTGCTCGAGCGTTGGGAGGCGGCCGACCACGATCCGAGCCTGATCGACGACGGCGCCCTCAACGTCGTGGTCGTAGGCGGCGGGCCGACCGGGGTCGAAACCGCCGGGGCGCTCGCTGAGCTCTACCGCGCCGCGTTCGCCGGCGACTACCCCGATGTGACGCCGGAGCAGGCGCGCGTGATCCTCGTCGAGGCCGGCCCCGAGCTCTTCGCCATGTTCAAGCCGAAGCTGCGCGAGTACGCGACGAAGGCGCTGACCGACCGCACGGTCGAGGTGATGACAGGAGAGCTCGTCGCGTCGGTTTCGCCCACCCGCGTGACCCTCAAGTCGGGCGAAGAGCTCAAGGCGCATACGCTCGTCTGGGGCGCGGGCCTGCAGGGCAATCCACTCGTGCAGACGCTCGGCCTCGAGCTGCAGCGCGGAAACCGCCTCGGCGTCGGGCCGGACCTCGCGATCCCCGAGCATCCGGAGGTCTACGTCCCAGGCGACGCGGCGGCGATCGTCGACGAGAAAACCGGCGAGGTGCTCCCACAGCTCGGCTCGGTCGCGCTTCAGTCCGGCGAGCACGTCGGTGAGACGATCGCGCGCCGCATCGCGGGCAAGGAGACAAAGCCGTTCAAGTACCGCGACAAGGGCACGATGGCGACGATCGGCCGCGGCGCCGCTGTGGTGCAGATGCTCGCCGGGCGCACGATGACGGGCAAGAAGGCGCAGGTCGCCTGGGGGACCGTGCACCTGGCGCTCCTGCCGACGAACGAGGATCGCGCGAAGGCGGTCGTCGACTGGGCCGGAGCGACGTTCACCCATCAGCGCGTCGGCCGGATCACCGTCGGGAGCGAGTAAACAGGAGTCGAGGGCGTGCTCCTCGCATCCACCGCCGTCGACCTCGCGCGCGTTCAGTTCGCGACGACCTCGATCTACCACTTCCTCTTCGTTCCGCTGACGCTCGGCCTCGGTCCAACGGTCGCGATCTTCCAGACGCTGTGGTATCGCACCAAGGACGAGAGGTGGCTGCGGCTGACCCGTTTCTTCGGGACGCTCTTCCTGATCAACTTCGCGATCGGAGTGGCGACCGGGCTCGTGCAGGAGTTCGAGTTCGGGATGAACTGGTCGCTCTACTCGAAGTTCGTGGGGAATGTCTTCGGCGCGCCGCTCGCCGTCGAGGGGCTCGCGGCTTTCTTCCTCGAGTCGACCTTCCTCGGCCTTTGGATCTTCGGCTGGAACCGGCTCTCGCCACGGCTGCACCTCGCGACGCTTTGGATCGCGGTCCTGGGCACTTGGCTTTCCGCGTACTTCATCCTCGTCGCGAACTCCTGGATGCAGCACCCGGTCGGGTACAAGATCGTGAACGGAGAGGCGCAGCTCACGAGCGTTTGGGCGCTCTTGTCGAACAGCTTTGCGCTCCGCGCGTACTTGCACACGATTCTCGCCGGTCTGATCTTCGGCTCGATCTTGATGCTCGGCGTGTGTTGCTGGCATTTCCTGCGCCGCCACGACGTCGATGTCTTTCGCAGGGCAGCGAAGCTCGCGTTGATCGTCGCCGTGCCGGTGACGCTGCTCCAGCTGATCGTGGGCAACCGCTTCGGAGAGGCCGTGACGAGCGCGCAGAGCATGAAGATCGCGGCATCCGAGGCGCAGTGGAACACCTGCCAGCCGTGCGGTTTCTCGCTGTTCCAGATCGGCGGCTTCACGAAGCAGGATCCGACGCCGAGCTTCTCGATCACAATCCCGCGAGTCCTCTCCTACATGGCCACCGGCTCGTTCGACGGCCAGGTCCAGGGTCTCAATCAGCTCCAGGCGCAGGAGCGGCTCAAGTACGGCCCCGGCAACTACATGCCGAACGTCAGGGTGATCTACTGGTCGATGCGGGTGATGGCCTTCGCCGGCGTGCTGATGTTCCTCGTCGCCGCGACCGGGGCCTGGCTCTACTGGAAGAAGAAGCTCGAGAGCGCGCGGTGGTTCCTTTGGACGGCGATGGTCGCGATTGCGCGCCCGTACATCGCCGCGAGCGCCGGTTGGGTCCTCACCGAGATGGGACGACAGCCCTGGATCGTGCAGGGCTTGCTCCTGACGAGCAAGGCGAACTCGCCCAACGTCGGCACCGCGTGGCTCGGGCTCAGCCTCGGCGTCTTCATCACCCTCTACATCGTGCTCGGCGCGGTGGACTTCGTGCTCATGCGGCGCTACGCGCGGCCACGCGGCACTCCGCCCGTCGTCGTCGAACGAGAAGAGCTCCCGAGCCCGGTGCCGACGTGACGTTCCAGAGCTTCTGGTTCGTGCTGATCGCCGTCTTGTGGGGCGGCTACTTCGTCCTCGAGGGGTTCGACTTCGGGGTCGGCAT
>JBQCGP010000075.1:0-85018 GCA_051955535.1 Gaiellaceae bacterium
CTCCGGGTGGAGGGGGGCGGGTGGTGGATGTTGTTGTTGGTCTCCCGCGTCTTCGGGGCGCCGATCGCCGCGGTCGCGTCGACGCTCAGTAACGATCCGACAGCGGCCGGCCTTGGGCGATTCCTCTTTCTCTTCCTCCCGATCGGGTGGGCCTGGGTCGGGTTCACGCTCTATGCAACCCGGTTCGACACCGACGACCTCGTCTATCGGCTCCTCACACTTCTCGCCATGTTCGCGGTCGCTGGTCTCGCGAGCACGGTTCCGAACGCGTTTCACGGCGGCGCGAACAGCTTCGTCGTCGCGTACGCGTGCGTGAGGACGATTCTCATCTTGCTCTACGTGCGCGCGTACGTCGCCGTACCGGTCGTACGCCCCGTCGCAGGCTGGTTCATCGGGGCGTTCGGCCTCGCTGTGGCGATCTGGCTGATCTCGACCGCGGTGCCGGTGCCGTGGAAGTACGCGTTGTGGGGGATCGCGGTCGCGATCGAGCATGCCGCCCCCATACGCCCGTGGCGCCTGCTGCGAGGCCCGCGAGTCGACCCTCGCCACCTCGCCGAGCGGTTCGGGCTTCTGATCATCATCGTCCTCGGAGAAGGAGTGATCGGCGTCGTGCTGGGGACCGGCGAGGTCAGCTGGACCCTGCGCTCGGGCGCCGCTGCGTTCGCCGGCTTTCTGACAGGGGCTGCCATCTGGTGGCTCTACTTCGACTTCCTCGACGCCTCGGCGGTCGTTCAGCGCAACATCCGCAGCGGGCTCACCTTCATCTACGCGCACTACTTCGTCGCGGCAGGAATCGCCGCGCTCGGCGTCGGCGTGAAGCTCGCCATCATCTCTCTCGAGCCAGGTTCGCGCTACGACGACGTCGGTTGGATCGCCGCTGCCGGAACTGCACTGTGCATGGCGGGGCTTGCAGCGATCCAGATCGCGACGTCGCCCGCGCTCTTCGACACCGATGTCCTCCTGCGGCTCGGGATGGCAGGGTTCGCGGGCATCCTGGCGGTGCTCTCCGGGCACCTCTCACCGCCGTTGGTGCTCTGGATCCTGGTCGTTGGGCTGGTTGGTCAAGTCGTCGTCGAGCTCGCGCGGCACGAGCACCACACCGCCATAGGGGGACCCTTCTAGTGACGGCGCGCGAGCCGCGCGCCACGCTTCCGGAGTCGCTTCCAGGCTGCGTGAAGGCGCTCCTGTACATCCGCCATCCGCGCGTCCTGTCGTTCGGCGATTCGGCCGGCGACAAACGCGGCCGCAGTTCGTGAGTCGACGACCGTGGCCGCCCTGAGACGTTCCTTGGCGACGCGCGCGTCCTGGTGCTCGCCCAGGAGATCCTGCAGGGCCCGGGCCGCGGCGAGAAACCGCCGGCTCCCCTTTTCCTTTGGCCCGTAGAGCTCTGCGGTGTAACGGGCTCGTTTGAGCAGGATCCGGAGCCGGTGGGTCGCGTTCTCGTCGGGCTTCGTCGGCAGGCGCCGGGCGGCCTTGCCCAGACGGCGGAACTCTTTGCGGGCGATTCGCTCGAGCGGGATCCCCTCGGCTTCCGGGGCCAGCCGTGGCGGGGGGCACAGGCGGGCGAGCAGAAGACCGTATTGCTCGCCTTCGAGCGTTTCCACGAGACTGCGTCTCGCAGCCTCCCGCTCGTGCTGCAGTTGGGAGACGATCGTTCGACCTGCCTTGCGGTCGCGCTCGTCTAGCACGTCGAGCTGGCTGGCCACGTGCTCGAGAAGCACGTCGAGATCGCGAACGGGCCCCGTCGCCTCCGCGAGTTGCTCGAGCGGGCCGGTCAGAGAGCTTCGCCAGTCCGCGTCGAGGTAACGCCTCCCCGCGCGGAGAATCGCGCGCGTCCGCCTGGCCGCGACACGATGCTGGTGGAGGTTCTCGGGATCGTCGCCAAGCCGTGTGCCGGGGTCGTGGACGAGAAGCGAGACGCGCTGCGCTTCGAGCATCTCGCGCAGTCGAACGGCTCCAGGATCTGTGCTCACTGGCGGCCCCGGTACGAGGTCCTTCCCGGCGAGGACGCCTCCGACCAGGTCCACGATCTCGACGGGGGGAGCGAGCCCTTCGTTCCCGGGCTCCCACGCTTCGACCCGCTCGCCCCTGGGAAGCGACAGCCGCCAGGTGACGCCGGCCTCGCCCGGCAGCCGCGAGAGCGTCATTCCCATCCGCTCGAGATCGCGGTCCAGGGTGTCGTACTCGTGGGCGACGCTGAACTCCCGCTCGGCCAGCACCCGGTCCGGGAGTGCCGTCCCCTCTTCCGGACGCAAAGCAGTGACCGCCTCCACCCGGAGGACTACCGCGCCTGCTGCCTCCCTCCTTCTTTTCTCAGACGAGCGGGTCGAACATGAACGCGCTGACCTCTTGCGGACACCGGCAGGCGGCGGCGATCTTCGCGGCCCACTCCAAGGCTGCCTCCCGCGAGGGCACGTCGATGACGGTGATGCCTCCGAGCGGGTAGGTGCCGGCGGTGACCGTCCCGTCACCCGCCACCGTGACGGGATCCACGTCCTCGTCCAGCCCGCCGGCGAAGATGTACACGTCGGCGTCTTTGGCCTCCTGGACGACCGCGTGTGCGTCGTTGGCGACGTCAGGCATCTCCTCCTCGGGGATGTCCTGCATCCCAGTGCTGGGGAACGAAATCAGGTACTTCGTCATCGCGTGACCTTTCTTCCGGCGGCGGGATCCAACACTCTGCCACGAGAAGTTCTCACGGGACTCCACCTCTCGCTCATGCCGCTGTCGGTGCGTGACCCGCAGCTTCCTCAAGGTTCACGCGGCTTTCCCGCGTTTACAGAAACGCCTCTTCGGCAACCCCCTCGGCTGCGAACTACGAAAAGGGGGATCTCCCAATCATGGCTGAGGAAAAGGCTCGCGAAGCGGTCGATGAGGCCGAATCGAAAGTTGAAAGTAGCAACGGCAAATCGCGTCTTTCTGCTTTGAAAAGCAAGGACGTCCTACTTCCGGCTGCTGCGACGGCGGCGGCCGCCGCGGCGGCCGGGCTGGCCGCCCAGAAGGGTCCCGACGGCATGAAGATGCTCGGGTCGGAAGCGAACGAGGAGGCCGAAGAGATAGGCCGCAAGGGCGCCGAGGGGGCGAAGAAGGAACTCGGCGCCGGCGGAGGCATCGCCGGCAAGGCCGCCTCGAAGCTGCTCGGCGGCAAGAGCGGGGGTAGTGGAGGCGGCGGCAAGACGCGGCGGCTGCCGATCCAGCGCTGGACGGACGTCGCCGTCCCGGTCGAAAAGGCCTACAAGGCCTGGACCCAGTTCGAGGAGTATCCCAAGTTCATGCACCGCGTCCTGGAGGTCGAGCAGGACGACGACGACAAGAACAAGATCCACTGGCGCGAGAAGATCTGGTTCAGCACGCGCGAGTGGGACGCCGAGATCACCGACAAGCGGCAAAACGACCGCATCGCGTGGAAGTCGGTCAGCGGCACCCAACACTCGGGGGTCATCAGCTTCCACCGACTCGACAAGAACCTGACCCGAATCCTCGTGACGGTGGATTTCGTTCCCACGGGGATGATCGAGAAGATGGGGTGGGGTCTGCGCTTCGCGACGCGCGCGGTCGAGGCGGACCTCGCGCGTTTCAAGGCGTACGTCGAGTTCGGCGACGCGAAAGAGATCGAGTACCGGTCCCAGCCCGAGGATATGGAGCAGCATCGCTCGGGTGACGACGACGAGAGCGACGACGCACAGGGCCGCGAGGAGCCGAAAGGCGAGGAACCGAAAGCAGAGGAAGGTTCCGACGAAGACGATCGCGACCGCGAATCAGATCGGCGTGATCGCGAAAACCGCCGCCAGGAGCGCCGCGAGGCGCTGAGCTCGAGCTAAGTCGGACGATGACTGTCGCGACCCAAGGCACGGCTCGGAACTACCTGCAGCGCGCGCCGAGCCCGAGCGGCCTCGCCGACGTGATCGACCTGATCC
Source organism: Gaiellaceae bacterium (assembly GCA_051955535.1). GTDB lineage: Bacteria > Actinomycetota > Thermoleophilia > Gaiellales > Gaiellaceae > 13-2-20CM-68-14. The sequence continues at coordinate 3,918 of JBQCGP010000075.1, forward strand.
TCGACAAGGGTCTGGTCATCGACGCGTATGTGCGGATCGCCGTGATCGGGATCGAGCTGGTGACGATCGACGCCCGCATCGTGATCGCGAGCGTCGACACGTACCTGCGCTTCGCGGAGGCGGTCAACCGGCTCGACCTGAATCAGACCGAGCTCGGAGGCTTGCCGGAGCTTCAGGAAGTAGGGGCGAAAAAGGAGACCGAAGGGGCAATCGAGGGTGTCGAAGAGAAGGTGACACCCGACAGCTCCGCGATGCGAACGGCCGCGAAGGGGGCTGCTGCAGCTGCGGCTGTCGGAGCGGCGGCGCTCGCCGCACGCGAGGTGGCCTCGCGGCTCGGCAGCGACGGCGGAGGCGAGGAGTGATCCATGCCTGACGAACCGCAGATGTCCGCCGATGCAAAGAAGGGTTTCTTCAAGGAGCTGTCGGGCTCGGCCGCCAAGCGGCTGCTCGAGCCGCTCGCCGCGACGGCGGCGACGGCCGGAACGGCCTACTTGATGCGAAAGACGACGCAGATCTGGAACGAGAGCGTGCTCCCGAAAGTCCGCGAAAAGGGCGGCGGGAAGGCATTCGCCAAGGACGCGCTCGAGCAGGCGGCGAGCAAGCTGCCCGGAGAACGCGGCTCCGACGTGGTGCGAGGGCTCGCGAAGCATCTCGAGGACAAGAGCCCTGCACGCGAGACGGGTGCACGAGCGGCAAAGCAACCGGCGAGGCCCGAGAACCGCGCCGCCCAAGACGCAGCAACGGACCCCGAGCGCGAAAGACAACGGCGGGAGCGGCAACGCCGCCGCGAGCAGCGTCAGCGCGAGCTAGCGAAAACACGGTCGACCTAAGGAGAGCAATGGCAATCGCGACCCAAGGCACAGCCAGCAACTACCTGCAGCGCGCGCCGAGCCCGAGCGGCCTCGCCGACGTGATCGACCTGATCCTCGACAAGGGGCTCGTCATCGACGCCTACGTCCGGATCGCCGTGATCGGGATCGAGTTGATCACGATCGACGCACGGATCGTGATCGCGAGCGTCGACACCTACCTGCGCTTCGCTGAGGCGGTGAACCGGCTCGACCTTGCGCAGACCGAGGCTGCCGGCCTGAAGGAGCTCCGGGGCGACAACGGCGGCGGCGGCGACACGGAGAAGGGGATGATGGAGGGCGCCAAGGAAGCGTTCTCAGGCGACCGGCGCCAAAAGGAGCGCGCCGACAAGGACTGAGCGGTGGCTGCTCAAACGTCCTCTCGTCCCGGACCCGACTCAGCCGCTGTCGGCGGGCTCTACTGCTACGGCGTCACCTGGGCCAAGGTCGGACCGCCCGACCGCGCGAGCGGAGTCGGCGGCGAGGCGGTCGGCATTGTGGCCGACGGTGGGCTTGCCGCGCTCACGAGCGCGGTGGCTTCGACGTCGATCAAGGCGAAGCGGCGCGATCTGCTGAATCACTCCGAAGTTCTCGCCGCTGCGCTCGAACGGGGGACGGTGCTGCCGCTCCGGTTCGGCGTCGTCTTCGAGGACGAGACCGCCATCGTCGACGAATTCCTCAGGCCGCGTCGGGAAGAGTTCGAGGGGCTCTTGCGACAGTTCGAGGGCCGCGTCGAGCTGACCGTGAGGGCGGACTACGATGAGCAGGCGATCCTTGCCGAGGTCGTCAACGAGAACCCGCGCATCGCCCGGCTGCGAGAGGAGACGCGGCAGGGGAACGCGGCCGCAACCTATCCCCTCAAGGTCGAGCTGGGCGAGCTCGTCGCCGCCGAGCTTCGGAAGCGCACCGATCGCGATCGGCGCGCGCTGCTCGATCGCCTGCGCCGACTCGCGATCGACTTCGAGGTCGACCACGAGCCGATCGAGCACCAGGTTCTGCGAGCCTCGTTCCTCGTCGAGCGCGGAAAAGTCTCCGCTTTCGACGACGCGATGGAGGAGCTCGCGCGAGAGTACGCCGGGCGGATCCGGTTCAAGTACGTCGGCCCGCTTGCTCCGCACAGCTTCGTCTCCGTCGGAACGTCGGGGGCCGCCTGATGGGTCTTTTTACGGGCCTCCTGACGCTTCCGCTTGCTCCCGTTCGCGGCACGGTCTGGATCGCCGAGCAACTCACGGCGGAGGCCGAGCGCGAGCTGCGCGAGCAGAGGTCGGTGCGCCGGCGGCTGGCCGAGGCCGAGCGGCAGTTCGAGCTGGGCGCGCTCACCCTCGACGAATACGAAGCGACCGAGGACGAGCTCCTCGAGCAACTGGAGGAGGAGCAGTAATGGCCGAGCAGACGAAGGCCCAGAAGAAGCGCGCAGAGGCACGCGGGCGCCGGCGTGGGCAGGCAACCGAAGCCCAGCCCCTCGAGAACCAGGATGACGGCGCCCTCGAGGGCAACGGGGAGCAACCGCTCGACGCCGTCAAGCAGGCAGCGAAGGTGGCCGTCGCCGGTGCTGCCGTCGGCGCAGCCGCCGCGGCGGCGCGCGCGCTGACGTCACGCGACGAGGACGACAGCAAGCTCGAGGAGGAGGCGGAGCCTCGAGCCGAGGAGGACCAAGAACCGAAGCCGGAAGAGAAGCCGGTCGAGGAGGAGCAGCAGGAGCAGGACAGCTCGCCGGAGCCAGAAGCGCAAGCCGCCCCGCCGAGAGGGGAGCCAGCGGACCAGCCACGAGACGAGGAGCGGCACGGTGCCACTCCTGACGACGCGAAGGCAACCGTAGGTCGCGCGCGCGAGCAACTCGAGGCGCTGCTCGACCTCCCCGTCGAGTCGGTCTCAGGGTTCGAGCGGACGCGGGACGGCTGGCTGGTGACCCTCGAGGTCCTGGAGCTCTCCCGCATCCCCGAGTCGACGGACGTTCTGGCCTCGTACGAGATGGAGCTCGACGACGACCGTAACCTCCTCCGCTACACGCGGGGTCGCCGCTATCACCGCTCGCAGGCGGACCGAGGAGATCAGGCGTGAGCAGCCGCGAGCTCGAGAACTACCGGTCGGGACAACCCGCGCAGCTCGCCGATGTGCTCGAGCGCGTGCTCGACAAGGGGATCGTCATCGCCGGCGACATCCAGATCAACCTGCTCGACATCGAGCTGCTGACGGTGAAGATCCGGCTCCTGATCGCATCCGCGGACAAGGCCCGCGAAATGGGAATCGACTGGTGGCAGGGTGACCCGTTCCTCTCGCGCAACGGGCACGGCGAGCTCGAGGAGCGCCTGCGAAAGCTCGAGGAGAAGGCCGGCCTGCCAACGACGCCCCAGCGAGAACGGTCGAGCGAGTGACCGGCGGCGCCGCAGGAAGCGCAAACGAGCTCGGGTGGTACCTCTACGGCGTCGTGGCGGCCGACGAAGCGACCCCGAACCTCGAGAAGGCCGATGTCGCGGTCGACCCCGCTCACGATGTCGAGCTGCTCGCCGAAGGGCCGCTCGCCGGCGTCGCGAGCCGCGTCTCGCTCGAGGAGTTCGACGAGGCCGCGCTCGCGGAGCGGCTCGGAGACGCGGCGTGGCTCGAACAGAAGATTCGCGCGCACGAGCAAGTGCTCGAGCGCACGCTCAGCGCCGTCTCGGTAGTGCCCTGCCGCTTCTGCACCGTCTATCGCAGCGAGTCAGAACTGCGGCGGTTCCTGTCGGAGCGCCGCGAACCTCTGCAGGCGGCGCTTGAGCGTGTCAGAGGCCGCGTCGAGCTCGGGGTGAAGGCGTTCGTCGACCGCGAGCGCTTCGTCGCGGGCCAGGCGCCGCGCAACGACAAGATCCGTGAGCTCCGTGAACGAGCGACGTCGCTGGCGGAAGGACGCGCGTACCTGGAGCGCCGGCGCCTCGAGCAACTCGTCGCCTCCGAGGTAGAGCGCCTGCGGAGCACCGCAAGCAGCGACATCCATGCCCGCCTGCTCGCGCGTGCCGGCGACGGACTGCCGCTGGCCCTCCAGGCGCCGGAGGTCTCGGGCCGTGAGGAGGAGATGATCTTCCATGGCGCGTACCTCGTCGGCGCGGACGAGCGCAAGTTCGAGGCGGTGCTTGGAAGCCTCGCCGCCGAGTATCGCGACGCCGGCGTCGAGTTCGAGCTGACCGGTCCGTGGCCGCCGTACAACTTCGTGCCCGAGGAGCTCCAGGCCTCGTGAGTGTGCGAGACGAACAGCAGCTCCGATACAAGGTGACGCTCGTCGAGCTGGTCGACCGCGTGCTGAACAAGGGCGTGGTCGTGGCCGGAGACATCACACTCTCCGTTGCTGACGTCGACCTCGTCTACGTCGGCCTCCGAGTCTTGCTGTCTTCCGTCGCGACGCTGGAAGAGCAACGGGAGCGTGCGCTCGCCGCCGCTGGAGCGCAATCGTGATCCACCTTTATGCGGTCGTTCGGGGACTCGAGGAGCTGCCTCCTCTCGCCGGCGTCGAGGGTGCGGCGCTCGAACGCCGTCAGATCGCCGGGCTCGATCTGGTGATCAGCCGAACCGGGCCCGAGTTTGCAGAGGCGACGGACGAGGCGGTGTGGGCCCACGCGAGCGTGGTCGAGGGGTTGATGGCGCGAAGCGGAGCGGTCCTCCCTGCGCGCTTCGGCCGTGCATTCGCGAGCGATGAGGAGCTGACGGCCGCCGTGCAGACGAAGGCTCCTGCGCTCGAGCACGGCCTGGCCCGCGTCCGCGGCTGCGTCGAGTTCGGGCTGCGGGTGCTCGGCCGCGAGTGCCCGCGGCAAGGGTCGACGGGTTTGTCGGGGGCCGACTACATGCGCGCCCGCCTCGGGGAAGAGGCAGAGCGCGACCGGCTCTCGGATGAGCTCCACCGGCCTCTTGCCCTGCTGTCGCGTGCGGATGCGCGGTTCGGCGGAGCCTCGGGCGACCTACTTCGCGCCGCGTACCTCGTTCCGGACGAGCGCACGGCCGCGTTCCGCGATCGGATCGCCGGCCTCGAACGCCTGCATCCGGAGCTCACCATGGTCTGCACGGGGCCGTGGCCGCCGTACTCGTTTGCGGAAACCCAGGATGACGCATGAGCGCTCGCCACGAGCCGGTCGACAAGATCCTCGCGAGCGGCGGCGACCTCGGGCGAATCGCGAGCGAGCTCGATCAAGTGTCGAGCGCGTTCCCGCGTCGGGTCAACGCCGACCCGGAGCAGGTGGAGCGAGGGCTCGCGCAGCTCGTGCTGACGCTGGTCGAGCTTCTTCGCCAGCTGATGGAACGCCAAGCCCTCAGACGGATGGAGCAAGGCACGCTCACCGACGACGAGATCGAGCGAATGGGGGAGACCTTCATGAAGCTCGAGCTGCGGATGCAGGAACTAAAGGACCACTTCGACCTAGAAGACCGGGACCTCAACCTCAATCTCGGTCCCTTGGGAGACCTTCTTTGATCACGCATGAGAGTGGCCATACCGGGAAAGGCTGTCCTAGTCCTCGAATGGAAGGAGCAATCGAATGGCTTCACTAAAAGACGTCGAGCGCGTGGCCGACGATCTCTCGAACCTCGTCGATCAGCTTCGGCGGGAGCTTCGCGACAACGCCAGTTTCGACCGGCTTGTTCAGCTCGCCGACCAGATCAGCGAGCACGCCGATGAGGCGGCCGGAACCTTCAGCACGGTCAACGAGGCGCTCATGAGTCGCCTCGACGAGATCAAGAGCACCGGAAACAGCGGCAGCTCGGGCGGCCGCAGCAGCGGCTCGTCTCGGGCGAAGGCGCGCACCTAGCGAACCAGGAGGGACGATGGCAACGGAGGAAAACCAGCAGGAGAATCAACAGGAAGAACAGGGCGGGGTCGACGTGAAGGGGACCGCGGTCAAGGCCGCGGCGGCCGCCGCCGCGACGAGCGTCGCAGCCGTGGCGGCCAAGAAGGCCCTGTCGAACCGCGGCAGCTCGAACGGGCAGTCGAAAAACGGCGGCTCCGGCTCAGGCTCGGGTCTCGGTGAGGCTGGGACCGTGTTTAGCTCCGTGCTCGCGAGCACCTGGGACGCGGCGCGCGACGCCCTCATTCCGGCCGCTGAGGACGCTGCGGGAGCGGCGGGCGAATACCTCGCGAAGAACGGACCGGACTTCGTCAGCGAACGGATCATCCCGAGGTTCATCGACTCGTTCAACGAGGCGCGCGGCTGAGCCCGCGGGCTACGAAAGGAAGGCCGAGATGGAAGACAACGAAGGCATGTCGACGAGCAAGAAGGTCGTCGCGGGTGCGGCGCTCGGCGTGGCCGTGCCGGCTGCCGTCGGCGTCGCCAAGAAGCTGATCGGCGACAGTGACGACCAGGACGAAGGCGGCGGCGGTGGGCGGTCACAGCAGGGCCGACGTAGCGCGTCCCGCTCGAGCAGCTCCAGTCGCACCCGATCGTCCGCGACGAAGAAGAGAACCGGTTCGACTGCGAAGTCGAGAAGCCGCCGGACGACCAGCAGCGGATCGTCGAGCCGCGCGAGCGGAAGTCGATCCAGGTCAGGCACGTCGCGGTCACGCTCGACGGGTTCGACGTCATCGAGCAGGCGGCGCTCCTCGAGCTCGTCCAGTAGCGGAACCAACCGCACGAAGGACCAGCTGTACAACCAGGCAAAGCGACTGGGGATCGAGGGCCGCTCGACGATGACGAAGGCCCAGCTCGAGCGAGCGATCAACCGAGCGCGTTAGCGCTCGTAAGAGACGGGAGAGGCCCGCGCGGTGCGGCACGCGCGGGCCGGCCGTGCTGCACACGCTAGGCCGGTGTTCGACACCTCGAACTGTCAAGACCGCCTCGTATTGATTGTGAGGCATTCCGTCGTCGCGGCCAACCTGCGCGGCCGCCGCTAACAAGCGTCTCTCGGATCCAACCACGCGTTCCCTTCGCGGGAAGCGCGTCAACAAAACGAGGGGGCACACGGGGGAAACCGGGTTTCCCCCGTGAAGCGATCAGCGGGGCGAAGCGCCGCTGCAAAGCGTGTGGGCGATGCTGGGCTCGAACCAGTGACCTCCTGCTTGTAAGGCCGCGCCGACGGAGCTGGGCCGAGGCGCGGCAAGCTGCGTAGTCCCGTCTAGAAACCGCCCAGCAGCAGGGACTTCTCGCGCCCGGATGCAGTTAACTGCCGCTCGATGCGGACAGACCCGGCCGCGTCCGAGGCGGACGTTCGGGCCACTATCGGGCCACGGCCCAGAACGACCCGTCCTCAACGGACACGGCCTCAACGGCGACTAGCGCGGCGAACCGCGCGGGCCTTAGCCTCGGGCGTGGGCCGGGTCGTGGGAAGCGCCCGGGCGTTCGGTCTCGCCGTCCGGCCCCGGCCACTATCGGCAGCAACGCGTAGATCAGTCGCCGTACATCAACTCGTCCCAGTCGGGCGGAAACGGCTCTCCAGTGGCGAGTCGCATGATCCCCAACCGAAGTGCGCGGCGCATCACGTCGTCAAGAGCTGAGGCGCACTCGGCGGCAGACACACGGTTCCCATCGAGCGCCCTTAGGTTGTCCTTGCCGGGGTCTCCGCCGTGCACGATCCCGCTGCGGGCGTCGTAGGCATGTCGCATGAACTTGGCGATCTGTTTTCGTTCGTCCGGCGTGTCTCCCACGAGCAGGGCGACTCGGGTCGAGAGCCGGAAGCGGAACTCTCCTCGATCGCGAGGCCCCATGTCGCTGAAGAACAGGCTCTCTGCCGCGATCAGAAGGTCGACGATCTTGTCCTCGGGAAGCGTGCGCTCGAAGGCGTATGTGAAACGCCGTAGGGCACCAGCGAGGACCGGCCGCTCATAGACCGTTTCCAGTGCCGACCAGAGCTCACGAAACCGCTCGTGATCTGTGGCCGCAAGCACGTAAGGCTCGCCGGCGTGCCAACCAAAGCCAGCGCCGAAGGACCCCGATGCCGGTGTCAGTTTGTCCTCTGACCAGATCACACAGTCGAACGTTCCGCTCTGGGCGACGCGGCCCCCCTTGAACAAGCGCAGTGCAAGAAGGACGCGTTCGGCACGCTCGCGGGCTCGGGTGCCGATCGCTACCTCATCGTCGCTCCTCTCCGGCGGGACGCCGCCGACGTAGAGCTCGGACTCGAAGAAGCTGCGGATGCCAAACGTCGGGCTGGCGTAGCGTTCATCGGGTCTGAGCCCCTGTACTCCGGCACCTAAGCTGAGCGCCGCCGCGATCTCCTCCTCCCGCAGCAGATCGATCTCCAGGTCGGTGGCCAGGGCGAGCGGAGTGGCGTCAGCGCTGAACTCGTACAAGGCCACGATGGCCACGATGTGATCGCTCGACCGGCGCAACCTCAGTGCCCACTCAGCGGCCAGTGCGTCTCGTGACGCGTTGTCGAGCTGGAAGCCGTCGGCCCGCTCGATCACGCGATCGACGAGCGCCTGGACGAGTCCGGCCGCCTGCCAGGTGCCGCCGCCGGCCCCGCTGCTACTTACCTCCTGATCAAGTCGCTGGCCGATGATCGGATCGTCCGCGAGAGCTCTCTCGAGGTCATCGAGCTCGGCTAATCCGCTGGCGCGTAGCTCGCCAAGCATCCGGCTTGCGCACTGCTGCTCGGCGCTGAAGACGTGTGTGACGGCCGTCCACCCACCCGTGAACGAGTTCGTGTCAGGGACCCACTTGACGAAGCCGTGAAACGGAAGGGCCTCGTCTTCCGCGCCAGGGCAGTTCTCCTCGAGGATAGGCATCAGCTTGTCCAGAAAGGTCGCCGCCGTGGCGATGACCCGATCCTCGTGCTCGCCCACGAGACGTTCATAGAGCGAACTCGCCCCAGTCGCAAGGCCGGGCGACTTACCCCCGCCGCCACGATGCTGAACGAGTAGGCGCGTTCGCGTCACCTCACCGCCGACCGCAGCCGGTCACGGTTGTCGTGTTGCCAAACCCGACACGACCAAGGAGGTCACCATGGCACGCACGACCAACAAGTCCACCGCCAAGCAGGCCGAGGACGCCGAGGCATCCGATCTCCTCGCCACCCTGCTCGCCGAGCTGAAGGCGCTCGGGATCGAGCCGAAGGTCAAGTGGGCACCGTCCCGCAACTACGCCTCGCTCTACGCGACGGCCAGAACATCGGCTACGTCTTCCGGCAGACCCGCAAGGGGATGCGGGTCGAACCCGCCACGTCGAAGGCCGACCTGCCCAAGGGCGCGAAGGGCTGGAAGGCGGGCACCCGCTCAGAGCGCTTCGCCCTCGTCGGTCAGGTCGCGACCGAGGCCGAGGTCGTCGCCGCGGCGACGGTGCTGAAGGCCGCCGACGACAAGCGCGCCGCCGCCAAGGCCGCGAAGTAGTACCCGCCCTCAGCTGCGATGCACGAGCGGCCCTTCGGGGCCGTTCGTCGGTCTAGGGCCCCTGGGTCATCCGTCCCGTTGCCTGATCACAGGCCTAGCCTCCTAGCTGATTCGCACCATCGTGAGCTAGGGGGTGGGCGTGGGCAGGTCGCGGTCATGGTTGAAGGTCGTTTCTAGTTGAGCCAGTCGGTGAAGCCGGGGCCGCCGTTGCCGCCGCCGGAGAGGCCGTCGCCACCTTTGGCGCTGAGCGTGATTCCGGCGGGCTGGGGGGTGTCGCTAATGACGACCACCACGCCGCCGCCGCCGCCGCCGCCAGTGGGCTGCCCCTGGAAGCCGTCGGCTTGCACCTGGGCGTTGCCGTTGACAGTGATCGTTTGCGCGGCTACGACGACCACGCCGCCGCCGGCGCCGCCGGTGCCGCTGGAGCCGCCGCCGCCACCGGCGCCGCCGTTAACGATCGTTCCGTCGAGCGAGCGTCCGCTGATCGCCGCGAGCGCCTGACGGAACACTCCTTTGCCGCCGGCGGCCGCAGCTATGGGACCTACGCCTCCGCCGAGGCAGATCCCGCTGCAAGGCGCACCGTCCCCGCCAGCACCGCCGAGCGAGTTGGGCTCGCCTTGACCGATCGTGTTAGAGGCGCCGCCAAGACCGCCGCCGCCAAGGGTTCCCGAGGCCGGTCCGACAGCGAGGATGCGCGCGCCGTCGTCGAGGGTAAGCGTCCCGGAGACGAAGACCCGGTTGCCGCTCGGCACGAGGGTTGCGCCGGCATCGATGGTCAGGTTGTCGTAGTACATGTCGCGGCTCAGCGTGGTGTCGCTGCTGATCTCGACGTTCCCGTCCGACCCGTCGCCGAACAGTGCGTCGATCCCGACACCGGGCGGGCCCTGCGTGCCGGTGTCACCCTTGAGGCCCGGCGTTCCCTGCGCGCCGGTGTCACCCTTTGCGCCCATTGCGCCCTGGGCACCCGTATCACCCTTGGGGCCCTGCACCCCCTGAGGCCCCGCAAGCCCTTGCGAGCCGCTCGCGCCCGGTGAGCCCGCCGCTCCCCGGCGCCCTGCCGCTCCTCGCCGACCTGGCCGCCCGGCGATGTTCCAGGAGATTTTCTGCCCGCCGAGCGGGCACTTGGCGCCGGCTGACGACAGGCTTAGCTCGTTGCGCTCAACGCCCCCCAGGACACACGCATAAAGACGGCTTGAAGAGGCGGCATGTCCAGTGAACCCGCCCGTCGCGGCATACGAAACGCCGGCCGCGATCGCAATGACCACGACGGCCGTGACTGCCAGCACAACGCGACGAAACCGTCGGTGCATGGCTTCCCCCTTGTCCGGTTCCCCGCCCACGAGGCCGCAGAATCGAGGGCCTGACGAAGCGAGCCTACGACGGGAGCCGTGCTGTGTCTATTGCGCCCCAGTTACCCCTTCGGCGCTCGTCGAGGTCGACTAGTCGACGATCCGGATCGGATGGCCGGGCCATGGGCCGCGGCGCATGGGCTGCCGGGTGCGCTCCTCGACCGTGCTCTGCCGCGGCCAGCGGCTCCGGCGTGAGTGGACGACGTAAACCGGCATCGCGGAGCCGCTCGTCCACGTCGAGCCCGAGGCCGACGAGGTGCACTGACGTTCAGGCCACTATCGGGCCACACGACGGGCTGAGCCGAGCTGCCGAACGAGGCGCAAACCGGCTCGTGGAGAGGGATGGGCGGTGCAAGGCTCGAACTTGCGACCTCCTGCTTGTAAGGCAGGCGCTCTCCCAGCTGAGCTAACCGCCCTTGGGAACACAGCTTAATGGCGGCCTCAGCCCGGTCACTTCGAGCCGAGTCAACGCGGTTGGCGGACCCTCGGGTCCGCCCCAGCGACCTCCTGGGGGCGCGGGGCGATCGGGTTAGGAGGGAAAGGCCGGAAAAAACGCCGCGAAGAGTGGACATTTTGTCCGGGAAGTGGCCACCGCGTAGGTGAAAGAAGGCGCACAGCTTGCCGAGGCTGAGAACCTTTCGTGCGAGTTTCGTCTCGACAGTGAGCTTCGCAACTTGAGGTCGTTCGTGAGCAGCTTAGAGCGTTCGATCGGCCCTGATTGCGGGAGGACACGGGTACACTGCCGCCATGGAACTAGCACGCGGAGGTGAGCCTGTGGCTCCTGGCAGTACGGGTCGAAAACTCGTGCCTGCGCGCGCGATGGTTCCACGCCCGAGTTAGGCGTTCTCTGGCTTGTCTGCGCGCGCGGGCGGCCACCGGCTAACACGTAATGGAGAGATGGATGCGGATGTTGGCCTCGCGCCGTCAGCCGCCTGGGCGCCTTGGTTTCAGGGGGTCCCGCTGGACTGCGCGTGTCCGGCTGCCGACCTTGGCGTTCCTAGCCGTGCTTGGGCCGGGACTCGTGAGTGGCTTCGCGGACAACGACGCTGGGGGAATCACGACCTACTCAGTCGTCGGTGCGCAATTCGGTTACGCGCTGCTGTGGGTAGTGCTCGCGAGCATGATCGCTCTCTTCGTGACCCAGGAGGTCGGTGCCCGCCTGGGGCTCGCGACTGGGCGCGGCCTGCTCGATCTCGTCCGGGAGGGTTTCGGAATCCGTTGGGCTGCGCTCGCCATTGTGACGATGCTTGTCGCGAACCTTGGAACCACGCTTGCCGAGTTCGCCGGCATCGGCGCGGCGCTGTCGCTGTTTGGGGTGCCGGTCGCAGTCTCGGTGGTCGTCTCGGTGACAGTGGTCGGCCTGTTGCTCTCCCGCGCTGGGTTCCTGCGCGTCCAGTACGTCTTCCTTGCGGTCGGAGCAGGCGTCTCGGTCTGTTACGTGCTCTCAGCGGTTCTCGCCAAGCCCGACTGGGGCAAGAGCGCGAGGTATCTGGTAGCCCCGCACGGACACGTCAGCTCTGCGTATCTACTAGCCGTCGTCGCGACGGTGGGGACGACGATCACACCTTGGGGCCAGGCGTTCATTCAGTCCTACTCCGCCGACAAGCGGCTCACACCCGAACACCTCCGCACTTCGCGGTTCGATGTCGCACTCGGCTCGTTCCTGACCAACTCGATCGCGGCCTTCATCATGATCGCCGCCGCGGCGACGCTGTGGGCACACGGCGAGCGCAGCATCCCTGATGCCGCCGCCGCGGCGAAGGCACTCGGCCCCCTCGCTGGCCACGCCGCAGAAACGGTCTTCGCGCTCGGCCTGCTCGGCGCCGCCTTCCTAGGGCTCGGCGTGGTGCCGTTGACCAGCTCCTATGCGACGACCGAAGCGCTCGGCTTGGAGCGCGGACTCGACCTCCGACCCCGGCAGGCGCCCGCGTTCTACGGGCTGCTCGCGTTCTTCCTCGGTGCGGCTGCGGTGCTCGTGCTGATCCCGGGCCTTCCCCTGATCCACGTCATGTTTCTCGCTCAGGTTGTAAACGGGCTGCTGCTGCCGATCATCCTCGTCTTCGTGATGCTACTCAGTCGCCGCCGAGGGCTCCTCGGCGAGCTCAGCAGCGGCCCTGCGCTTTCCTTGGCCGGCTGGCTTGTCACCGTGGTCGTCAGCGCGATGTCGATCGCGCTCGTAGTCACCTACCTGCTGCCGTGAGTGTCGCCCCAGCCATCCTGCACCTCTCGCTCGTCACCAGCGGCGAGCTGACTGACTCCAATGGTCACAAGCTCGGCCGCATCGAGGACCTGGTGGTGCGGCTGAGCGAGGAGTACCCGCCGATCAGCGGCGCGGTGGCCAAGGTCGCGGGGAGGCTGGTCTTCGTGCCGGCAGAGCAGATCGGTGAGATCGAGCACGGCCGCATCACGCTCATCAAGGCACGGCTCGACCTGCAGCCATTCGAGCGCAGAGAAGGCGAACTACTGCTGCGCGAGGACCTGCTCGACCGGCAGCTGATCAACGTCGAGGGTGCGCGGCTGGTGCGCGCGAACGAAATCGAGATCGCCCGTGTCGGAGGCTGGTGGCGGGTCGTCGGGATCGACATCAACCCGCAGAGCCTGTTGCGGCGCCTCCTGCCGCGCGCGGTCGCGCCGAGGGTCGGCGTCTCGAACTTCATCGACTGGGCGAGCCTCGAGCCGTTCACCGGCCACATCCCGACCATCCGGCTGCGCTTACCGCACCCAAAGCTCGCCCGTCTCCACCCCGCAGAGCTCGCCGACCTCGTCGAGGCCGCACCGCACGGACAGGGCGAAGAGATCATCGCGGCCGTCCAGCACGATCCCGAACTGGAGGCCGATCTATTCGAGGAGCTCGGGGACGAGCACCAGCTCGAGTTTGCGGAAGACCGGGACGATCTCGAGCTCGCCGACCTGGTCGCCCGCATGGAGACCGACGACGCCGCCGACCTGATAGCCCAGCTCGACGATGACCGCCGTGCTCACATTCTCGAGCTGCTCCCGCACGTACAACGGCGCCGGCTTCGCAGCCTGCTCGGCTACGAACCGCTCACGGCGGGGGGGCTGATGAGCCCTGAGTTCGTCGTCGTCTACACCCAGGCAACCCGGCAGGAGGCGCTCGAGCGCGTTCGGCGCGCCGCGGCCCCGTCCGACGCTCTTGCCTGGGTCTTCGTGATCAATACGCACCGCCGTTACCGCGGCGCCGTCTCCCTGCCCGACCTCGTCCGCGCCGAGGCCGAGACCCGCGTCACGGAGCTGATCAAGCACAGCCGGAGCGTCACCACCGACGCCGACCTCGACGAGATCGTCCGCGCCATGACCGACTACGATCTCACGGTCGTCCCCGTCCTCGACAACGGTGAGCATCCGATCGGGATCATCACCGTCGACGACGTTCTCGAACTGATCGCGCCGCCGCCCGGGCGCGGCTTCAACATCTTCGGCGGTTCCTGACTCTAGAAGCGGTCGCGGCGCTTCGAGAACGGACGCGAGAGGGGTTGAGCATCGCGCCGGCACCGCCGGCGGACACGGGGATGTCCACCTTTCGCGGCGTTTCCCGCCGCTTACCTCCTAACCCGGCGCGGGGCTATCGGGTTAGGAGGTAAGGGCCGGGAAAACGCCGCAAAAGGTGGACATTGCTTGTCCGACAAATGGCTGGACTTGTGGCCCTTACGAGATCGGGCACCAGCTCCTGATCCTCATGCGCGTAGCTGATGAAAGCAGAGGCCACGCGGGAGAGCTGACGAGGCAGCGACTACTGGGCTTCCTCGGCGAGCGTGCGTTTACGGTAAGCGCGCACTACGGCGGCGCTGTCTCTTAATCCCTCAACCCGCTGAGCTGCCTGAGGCGTTACCAGTCTTGGTTGAATCCAACGCCTTCGAGGAGTTAGAAGACGGACAGCGTCTACCGGCGCGACGACTAGCCTCCGACCGAGAGGGACTGGGGAGGTGAGCGTTCCGTTCGCACATACTGCTCGCCGATCGTCGCGCCGCTTCGCGCTCGGGAGTCTCGGAGCGGCGGCGCTGCTGACCAGCTCAGGCTTGGCGGCAACCTCCCCTTCAGGCGCGGGACCTGCGAAGGGCTCCTCGCCGCCCCCGCTCGTCCTCTCCGCGGGCCTTTCGGCCATGGAGATCGCCGCCGGCTACTTTCACACCTGCGCGGTCACGAGCGCGGGCGGGGTCAAGTGCTGGGGCGGCAACGACTGGGGCCAGCTCGGCGACAGAACGACCACCGAGCGCCACACTCCGGTTGACGTCTCCGGGCTGGCGAGCGGCGCGGCCGCGATTGCCGCCGGCTACGGCCACACCTGCGCGCTCACGAGCGCCGGCGGGGTTAAGTGCTGGGGCGGCGACGGCTCCGGCGAGCTCGGCGACGGGATGACCACCGACCGCCACGCCCAGGTCGCCGTCTCCGGGCTGGCGAGCGGCGTGGTCGCGATTTCTGCCGGCTACGGCCACACCTGCGCGCTCACGAGCGCGGGCGGGGTCGAGTGCTGGGGCGGCAACGGCGCCGGCGAGCTCGGCGACGGGACGACCACCGACCGCCACACCCCGGTTGACGTCTTCGGCCTGGCGAGCGGCGTGGCCGCGATTGCGGCCGCCGGCGGCGACCACACCTGCGCGCTCACGAGCGCCGGCGGGGTCGAGTGCTGGGGGGACAACGACGCCGGCCAGCTCGGCGACGGGACGACCACCGAGCGCCACACTCCGGTTGATGTCTCCGGGCTGGTGAGCGGTGTGGTCGCGATTGCCGCCGGCTACGGCCACACCTGCGCGCTCACGAGTGCGGGCGAGGTCGAGTGCTGGGGCGACAACGAGCGCGGCCAACTCGGCGACGGAACGACCACCGACCGCCACACTCCGGTTGACGTCTCCGGGCTGGCGAGCGGCGTGGTCGCGATTGCCGCCGGCGGCGGCAACCACACCTGCGCGCTCACGAGTGCGGGCGGGGTCGAGTGCTGGGGCCTCAACGACGCCGGCCAGCTCGGCGACGGAACGACCACCGAGCGCCACACTCCGGTTGACGTCTCCGGCCTGGCGAGCGGCGCGGTCGCGATTTCCGCCGGCTACGACCACACGTGCGCGCTCACGAGGGCCGCCGGGGTCGAGTGCTGGGGGAACAACGAGCGCGGCCAACTCGGCGACGGGACGACCACCGACCGCCATAGGCCGGTTGAGGTGATCGGCGCACCTCCACCCTGCATCGTCCCCAACGTGATCGGCAAGCTGCTCCCGAAGGCGAAGGCGAGGATCGTCAAGGCCAATTGTCGGGTCGGCACAGTGACGAAGAAGCCCTCGAAGGTGAAGCAGAAGGGGCGCGTGCTCGCGCAGCAACCGCGGGCGGGCAAGAAGCTCAAGAACGGTGCCACGGTGAACCTAACCGCCGGAAAAGGACCGAAAGAGAAGTAGCCCGCGGCTGCGCTCGGCGATGGCGTCGGTGCTGCCGGGGATCTATGACTTGCCGGAAGCCCCTCGTCAACTGGTTTGTCGCGGTCTCACGGCTAGTGCAGTTTTCGGGGCCGCTATCTCCTCTCCCGGCGCGGGGCTATCCTGCCCCTGAGCCCCCGTCGACTAGCGGCCTAGGTCACAGCCCTTTCAAGGCTGTAGCACGGGTTCGAATCCCGTCGGGGGCATCGACCGCCCTCAATACCCGGGTCTAGACAGCGCTCCAGCAGAGGTCTAGCCTCGCCCGCATGGCCCGAGGTCTGCACCGGCTCGGTCTGCTTACCGCGAGGTGGAGGTGGGTCGTGCTCGGCACGTGGATCGTGGGCATCGCCGCCCTCGTCTCCCTCGCGCACGGCTTCGGCAGCAACACCAGTAACAACCTGCGGCTGCCCGGGACCAACAGCCAGGCCGCGACAGACCTCCTCGCGTCGCGGTTCCCGCCGCAGCAGAACGGCAGCAACCCGCTGGTGTTCCACACGCAGACCGGGAAGGTCACCGATGCGAGCGAGAAGCAGGCGATCGAGGCCTCCTACAAGCAGCTGAAGAAGCTCCCGCACGTCGCGAGCGTGGTCGATCCCTTCTCCCAGCAGGGCGCTGCCCAGATCAGCAAGGACAAGACGACGGCCTTCATCCCGGTCCTGCTCGACGTCGGCGGCTCCGACCTCACGCAGGAGATCGCCCAGAGCGTCCTCGACGCCGGCAACCCCGGCGTGAACGCGGGGATGCAGGTCGCGGTCGGCGGTTCGGTGGGCAGCGAGCTCTCCGAGCCCGACAGCGAGAGCAGCGAGGTCGTCGGCCTGGTCGCAGCGACGATCATCCTCGCGTTCACGTTCGGGACGCTCGTGGCGATGGGCCTTCCGATCATCTCGGCGGTGTTCGGCCTGGTCGCAGGGTTGTCGCTGATCACGCTCCTCGGCCACGTGGCCACTGTCCCGTCGATCGGCCCCACGATCGCGACGATGATCGGCCTCGGCGTCGGCATCGACTACGCGCTCTTCCTCGTCACGCGCCACCGCGACAACCGCAAGCACGGGATGGAGCTGCACGAGTCGATCGCGATGGCGGTCGCCACGTCAGGAAGCGCGATCGTCTTCGCCGGGTCGACCGTCGTGATCGCGCTGCTCGCGCTTTTGGTCGCAGGGATCCCGCTGGTGACGGCGCTCGGCTACTCGGCGGCCGTGGCGGTCGTGACCGCGGTGCTCGCCGCCCTGACGCTCCTGCCGGCGGTGCTCGCGCTCGTTGGGCCGCACATCGAGTCGCTTCACGTCCCGGCCTTTCTCCGTCCCTCGCCGAAGGATCTCGAGGGTGGGTTCTGGGGCGGGTGGGCGCGCGCCCTGACGACGCGCCCGTGGTGGGCGATTCTCGGCGTCTTCGCGCTGCTGATCCCGCTGATCGTCCCGTTCTTCTCGCTGAACCTCGGCCAGGAGGACATCGGAGCCACGCCGAAGTCGACCACCGAGCGCCAGGCCTACGACCTGATGGCCGCCGGCTACGGCGTCGGCTATAACGGCCCACTGCTCGTCGCGGTCAAGCTCGCGACCCCACCGAAGCCGAGCAGCGAGTACACGAGCCAGAACCAGCAGGCACAGAGCCTGCAGAAGCAGCTCGAGCAGGAGCAAAAGCAGGGCAAGAGCCAGCAGCAGCAGCTCACGACCCAGGCGAACACGCTGAACGCTCAGAGCGCGCAGCTGACTGCGCAGCAGCAGGGGCTCGAGCAGCAGCAGGGGAGCCTCGAGGCCCAGCAGGCGGAGCTCGAGCGGCAGGCGAAAGCCGACACCCAGGAGCAGACGCAGCTCCAGGCCTCCGCAAACAAGCTCGAGGCAGAGCAGGTGGCCCTGAACAAGCAGATCGCGGGGACGGGCTCGCAGGCGCGAAAGATCGTCAGCGACGGCGCCAAGACGACCAAGCAGCTGACGTCCGTCCTGAAGAAGCTGACGAAAAACCAGGCCGAGCAGCGGAAGGTCGAGGCGCAGATCGAGCACACGAAGAGCCCGAGCCAGAAAGCCAAGCTCGAGGCCAAGCTCAACTCTCTCCAGAAAGCGGAGACGAAGCTCGAGAATCAGCTCACGAAGCTCGTCCAGGAAGACCAGGCAAACCGCGAGGCCTCCCAGACGCTGCTCACCCAGGCGAAGAACCTGCGCGAGCAGGAGGTCAGCGTCGCGAACCGCGCGATCTCCCTCGCCGGGCAGGCCGCCTCGCTCGCGACCGGTGCGGTCGGTCTTGTGAAGCAGAAGCAGGCGCTCGTCCAGGATGCGGCCAACCTGCAAGTCCAGGCGGCCAAGTTGCAGACGCAGGCGGCGAACCTCCAGACCCAGGCCGCGCAGCTGCAGACCCAGCAAGTGAAGCTCCAGAACCAGCAGCAGAGCGCTCAGAGCCAGCAGAAGCAGGCCGAGCAGCTGAAGACCGATATCACGAATGAGCTCACGAAAGCCGGCGGCGATCCGCGCGGCACCGATCCCCAACTCGTGAACCTCCAGGACGCGCTCGGCGGCACCGAAGGGGTCCAAGTCGTGTCGCCGCCGCGGATCAACAAGCCGGGCAACGCCGCGACATTCAGCGTGATCGCGACCACGGCCCCCGCGGCGCCCGCCACGGCAGATCTCGTGAAGACGCTACGCACGTACACCATCCCGCAGGCGACGCAGGGAACGGACCTCACGGCTTACGTCGGCGGGCAGACGGCGAGCTACGTCGACCTCGCCAGCGGGATCTCGTCCCGGCTCGCCCTGGTGATCGCCGTCGTGATCGGCCTCAGCTTCTGCATCCTGCTGGCCGCCTTCCGCTCGTTCCTCTTCGCCGCGCAAGCGGCCGTCGCGAACGTGCTGTCGGTGACGGCGTCGTTCGGCGTGCTCACTGCCGTCTTCCAGAAGGGCTGGGGTCTGAGCCTCGTCGGCCTCCACACGGCGAACGGCACCGTCCCGATCGCGAGCTACGTACCGCTGATGATGTTCGCGGTCCTGTTCGGGCTCTCGATGGACTACCAGGTGTTCCTGGTCTCGCGGATCGAGCAGCACCGCGCCGAGACCGAGACCGACCGCGATGCGATCCGCCGTGGACTGGCCAGCGGCGCGCGCGTGATCGTGGCGGCGGCGCTGATCATGATCTCGGTCTTCGGCAGCTTCGTGCTGAATGCCGACCCGACGGTGAAGCAGTTCGGCGTCGGCCTCTCCGTGGGAGTGGCGCTCGCCGCGGTGTGCGTGCTGGTGTTCGCGCCGGCTGTGTTGGTCCTCGCCGGCCGCGGCGTTTGGTGGCTGCCGTCCTGGCTCGACCGGACCCTGCCCCATGTGGACGTTGAGGGCGCCGGCGCGCAGGCAGAGGCGCCGGTCGACGCGGTGCCGTCCGGCACAACGGCCGGCTCCTGAGCCGTCTGCTTCCGCTTCAATGAGCCTCAACGGGCCGGTAGCTCAGTTGGTAGAGCAGGGGACTTTTAATCCCAAGGTCGCAGGTTCGATCCCTGCCCGGCCCATTTACAGAATTCGCCGCAAATAGGCATCTCCTCTGAATCGAGCTCTGTTCCGACTTCCGGCGAGAGCAGACGCTGCGGCAGCGCCTGCTCTCGCGATTGCTGCTAGCGACGCAGCCGCAGCGGGGCGGAGTCGTATCTCATTGCGAGACGTCCGAGCGTGAGCGCGGCAAGCAGCAGTCCGAAGTCGCGCAGCGCGATGTCGTAGTAGCCCGAGTAGGTGAGCAGGTTGATGACGATGCCGGCGAGCCAAGCCGCGACGAGGAATGCCCCGTAGCGTGGCTTCAGTGCGACCACCAGCCCGGCGATGATCTCGACGATGCCGACGAACAGCATGAAGCTGTGTCCGGTGCCGGGCATCAGCCGGTTGATCCAGGGAGCCAGGTACTTCTCCCAATCGACCATGCCGTTGAAGTACTTGTCGAGCCCGAATGCGATCGGGGCGACGGTGAACGTAATCCGCAGAAACGTGAACGCCTGGTAGGCGGGATCGGTTCGCAGCGAGCCCGCGGTCGGGGAAGTCTCGTGCACGCTCGCCTTTCCTTGATGTGTCGTTGTTGCCATGCAACTCCTCCGTTCGAATCGATGAGGCCTCGACGTCCGCAGCGACGCTCGGTGCCCGGTCCTTACGTCTTTGCGCGAGCGAGGTCATTGCGCGACCGCGGCGCCGGCTGGAACGATCAGCACGGGGCAGCGTGCGATGCCGACCAAGCTGTTCGAGACGCTGCCGAGAAACGCCGCCTTGAACCGCCCGTGCCCACGCGAGCCAACGACGATCAACTCGGCATCCTCCGCGTCGGCCAGATCGGCGAGCCGTTCGGCCGGAAAGCCGACGACCACGCGCCGCTCGGCGTCCTCCAGCCCCGCCTTGGCGGCGATCTGCTCGAGCAGCTGTCGGCCAGCTTCCTCCTGCTCGTCGGGCTTGGCGGCCCTCATCGGTCGCGGCGCGATCCCGCCCGCGCCCATCCCGCCGACGGCGGCGGACGGGACGAGGGCGAGCTCGGCAACATGCACGAGTACGAGCCTCGCTTCGAGCCGCTCAGCCAGGCTCGCGGCGAGGCCGAGTGCGGCCTGAGAGTCGGCCGAGCCGTCGACTCCGCACACGATTGACCCACCCATGTCGCTTCTCCTTTCGTCCACCCCAGCGTCGCCGGGCCGGGCCGGAGCGGCCATCGGTCGGTGACCCCATTTCGGTGCTTGTCGGGCTCAACGACCGACCGCGTCCGTCTCGGCATCGCGTCTCTCGGATGCCGAGTCGGTCAGCGTTTGACGAGATTGGCGACGATCAGGTCGATCGGCCCTGGTACTGGAGCCAGCAAGTCGCCGTGGCGGACATGGACTCGCTCTTCGAGTCGATGGCGACGAACGTTGGCGCGTGCGAGGGCAACCGCGGAATGTCACGCAGCTTTCTTCGCAAGCGCTCGCACGTTCGGTGGTCGAACGCTGAGGATCTCGATCGCGAGCGTCCCGCGAGGAGTCTCGGCCTCGACGACCGTGCCGGCGCACTGCCGGACAAGGGCCCGTCCGACCGGGGCGCTGATCGAGACCCGTCCATTGCCGACGTTCGATTCGATCGCGCCGACCAGCTCGTACTCGGCCACGTCGCCGGTCTGCAGATCGCGTACTCGGACGAAGCTGCCAATGCCGGCGGCACCATCGGCTGCCGGAACACCGATCTCCGCCGCTGCCAGCTGCCCCTCGAGAACCATGATCCTCCGCTCGAGTCGGACCTGTTCTTCGAGCAGGTCGTACAGCGCGGGGTTGTTCACCAGATGACCATCCCGGCGTGCCTCCCGCAGCCGCTCACTCATGTCTCTGCGGCCGGCTGTGCACAGCGTCTCGAGCTCGGAGCGGAGCTGCTCGTATCCATCGGCCGTGACGAATAGCGCCCGTTCGCGCTCTGCAGGCAGTTCGTTCACCTTGGACTCCTCTCTTCGATGGCAATGCGAGACGTGGGTCGTCCCTGAGGCGATGCCCGCCTCTCCTCTCGGCTGCGGCTATCGGGCGGCGGCTCCATTCCCCCACGCAGCGGTTTGTCGATGATGCCGGTGCCTGCGCGCAGCTTTCTCGCTCGTGTCAGCGATTGGATCCGGCCGGGAGGCCTCGCAGAAGCTGAGGACGACGGTCGCTCCGTTCGCTCGATGAGAGCGGCGAACGCCAACACGTTGGGTCGCGAACCGTGCCGAATGGGGTCTTCGCCGGAGCGACGCGCGCTCGCGCCAAGGCTAGGTTCAGCTCATGGGCGAGAACTGGTTTTCAGAAACAGGCCCGCCGCCGCCGCTGGGCCGGCCCGAGTCTGAGCCGCTACCTCAGCGCACGTTCCTGCGATGAACCCTGACTTCATGATCACGATCGTCTTTTGCCTCTGGGTGATACTCGTGTGGGGCACGTGGGGGGTGCTTTTCCTTCGCAGCGTCCGCAACGAAAAGACCGGAGAGACCGGCACAAAGCGCCGGCGGTCTCGACCGCCACTGGCGCCCTAGGTAACGCGCGCATCCCAGTAGAACGCGGCGCAGCATTCGGTAGCCGGTCCGCGGGTCGGCCTGCCGCTCGCTCGGCCTTGCTGGGCGGAACAGAGCCGTGAAATGAGGTCGTGGCCGTATGGCGGCGCGCTGAGCCCACGGCGACCCTTCACGAAAAGACGAGAAGAGAGGGCTGATCGAAAATGCGAGGGACGATCGTCTGCGGAGTTACGGACACGGACGGGGGGCGCCAGGCACTTGCCACGGCGATTGAGGTCGGCGAGCGACTGGGTCTGCGGCTTGTGATCGCTCACATCGCGGAGGGCATCGGTGCACTCAATGGCCACGTCGATGGCGAGGAGAGCGTGACGATGAAGGGTGACCGTGAGGGAGCCGCTCGCCTGCTCGCGCGACTTGCGGCCGAGTTCGACGTGACCGAACGCGCCGAGTGCCGCGTGGCCGTCGGCGACGCGGGCTCGCTCTTGGGTCAGATCGCCGGCGCGGAGGCCGCCGATCTGATCATCGTCGGCGCGCGCGCACGCGGTCGCCTGCGGCGAGGGCTCAAGAGCGGGCTTGCCGAGGAGCTCGAGACTGAGACACCGGTACCGGTCCTGATCGCGGCCCCGCGTTCGCGCCAGCCCGGAAGACGATGGCCATAGACGCAGCTCCCCGCTAACGTCGAGCCGATGGAGGCCCCGGCGGTTTCTCTCTTTTGGCGCATCTTCGCGGTCAACGCGGGCCTCCTGGCGCTGATCGCGCTACTGCTGATCGTCACCCCAGTCACGATCCATGCTCCGCCCAGGCCCGTGGAGGTGGCGATCATCGTCTTCGGGCTCGCGATCAGCGTGGCAGCCAAGGCCTTCCTCCTGCGGCGCGCGACCGCACCCCTTGGACGCCTCGCCAGGCGGATGGACACGGTCGACCTGCTTCGGCCCGGGCAGCGGCTGCAGGTCGGCCGCGACGACGAAGTGGGCCGCGTGGTGCGGGCTTTCAACCAGATGCTCGATCGTCTCGAGAGCGAGCGCCGGCGCAGCGCTCGGCGCGCGCTCGCTGCGCAGGAGGCCGAACGCGTCGGGATCGCTCGCGACCTGCACGACGAGGTAGGTCAGCTACTGACCGGAGTGCTGCTGCAGCTGAACGGGATTGCCGATGCCGCGCCCGATCATCGAAGCGAGATCGACGAGGCGAAGGAGGCCGTTCGCCGCGCCCTCGATCAGGTGCGCCGCATCTCGAGTGAGCTGCGGCCGGAGATGCTCGAGCACCTTGGGCTCGTCAGCGCGCTGACCGAGCTAACAACGACCTTCGGGCGAGTTTCCGGGATCCGCGTCGAGCGCGACTTTGATCCGTCTCTGCCAAAGCTCTCACCGGAGACCGAGCTGGCCGTCTACCGCATCGCGCAGGAGAGTCTGACCAATGTCGCACGCCACTCGCACGCCTCCAGCGTGACGATCGCGCTCGAGCGCGGGCCCGACAGTGTCGTCCTGCGCGTTCTCGACGATGGGCACGGCTTCGAGGACTCGGTACCGGAGGAACACGGCGGCCTACGCAGCATGCGTGAGCGTGCTTTGCTCGTCGACGGCGCCCTCGCGATCACCGAACCCGGCCGCGGAGGCGTTGAGGTGCGCCTCGAAGTGTCAGCAGCTCCGGTCGGCGAACCGGTCGGGGTGAAGAGCTGATGCCGATCCCGCTCGTGACGCGAATCCTGATCGCCGACGACTTCCCCATTGTGCGCTCGGGATTGCGCAGGCTTCTCGACGCCAAGCCCGACCTCGAGGTCGTCGCGGAAGCTGCGGACGGCCATGAGGCGGTCGAGACAGCGCTCAAGGAGGACGTCGATCTGGCCATCCTCGATGTCTCAATGCCGCGCATGACCGGCATCCAGGCCGCAGCCGAGCTGCACAAGCGCAAGCCCGCGCTGCGGGTGCTGATGCTGTCTATGCACGACAGCGAGCAGTTCCTCTTCGAGGCGCTCAAGGCCGGCGCCTCCGGCTACGTTCTGAAGTCGGAAGCAGACACCGACATCGTTGACGCAGTCCGTGCGGCGATGCGCGGCGATTCCTACCTCTACCCGTCCGCGGTCACGACGCTTGTGCGCGACTACGTCGAGCGCGGGGGACGCGGCGAGGAGCAGTTCGACGTCCTGACGCCGCGGGAGCTCGAGGTCCTGAAACTGATCGCCGAGGCGCACACCTCCAAAGAGATCGCGAAGCTGCTGTTCATCAGCATCAAGACGGTCGAGCGTCACCGCCAGAACATCCTGGACAAGCTCGGAATGAGTGACCGGGTCGAGCTCACCCGCTATGCGATCCGCCGCGGACTCATCCAGCCGTAGCTCGTCAACGGCGGTGTCAAAGTCTCGCCGCGTTCGGGCGAGCGCTCTTTGCCGCCGATCTTCAAAATCGCCGAGCCCTGGAGCACTGCCACCAGCACGTCCCGCACCTCGTTGACGTGCTCAGGCGGCCCATTACCGGCCTTCCCTCAGGCCTGAGGCGACCGTTCGCGGTACCGGGCCGAGTCGCGACCTCGTCGGGCGGACGCGCTAGCCAGCCCTTACGCGACGGCCGTCGTCAGTCAGTCGGTACCTCGACCCAGCCGGCGCTCTCTTTGAGGAGACAAGCCGTTCGTGCTCCAACGCCTCGAGCTTGAGCCCGAGATCGTTGCGTGGCATTCGGGCGGCGCGAGCGAGCGTGTCGAGGTAGACCCAAGCCGCCGGATCCGTGCCCATCCGCCGAAGCAGCGCGCGCCTCTCGGCTTCGCTCTCGAAGACGCCGCCTCTGCGAGGCGAGTGGCGCTCGAGCTCTGTCACTGCGACCCTGCCGGCCTCGGCAGGCCGCGCCGCAACACCTCGGCGAGAACGACAGCGTCGTTGTGCTCGCTGTCGTGGGCCGAGTACACGAGCGTGAGCGTGCCGGTCGTGGCGCGCCGTCTGAGCTCCTTTAGCCGCGGGACATTGGCGCGGAGCTCGTCGATGTAGCGCCGGCGAAACTCGGCGAAGCGGCCGGGCTCGTGGCCGAACCACTCTCTGAGCTCGCTGCTCGGCGACAGCTCCTTCTCCCACTCGTCGAGCTTGGCCTGCTTCTTCGAGACGCCGCGCGGCCAGAGCCGATCGACGAGAACGCGATACCCGTCCTCGGCCGACGCCGGTTCGTAGGCGCGCTTCAGGCGGATGTCCACCGCCGCTCCTTCGGAGGTTCGGTCGCAACCTTCGCTGAAGACGCTGCTGTCGATGGCTCGTCCGTGGCCCGGGGTGCCGGAGCGCCGCGGCCTATCGTCAAGGTCACCAGCGCGATCGTCGGCGCCAGCAGGACGATTGCGAGCGCCCACCACGGGCCCGAGATTCTTCCTGCCCAGCCGAAGGCATGGTCTAGCGAGAAGCGGCCGGGGCTGGTCGCAGTGACCGCCACCGCCGTGGCGATGATCAGCAGGTTGTACTCGAAGCCGCCGGCCGAGTTGAAGAAGCCCTTCTTCCAGTGAACGGTTCCAATCGCGTTCAGCATCACCACCGTCAGCGCAAGCGCGGCGAGGGGTGTGACGAGGCCGAAGGCGAAGAGTAGGCCGCCGCCAAGCTCGCTCAGACCCGCGATGAAGGCCATCGCCAGCGGTGTGCGGAAACCGAGTCCGGCGAAGAACTTTCGGGTACCGGCGGGCCCGCTGCCGCCGAAAGAGCCGAACAGCTTCTGCGAGCCGTGCGCCGCCAGCGCCAGGCCGGCGACGACACGCAAGATGATCATTCCGTACGCCATTTCGCTCACTCCCTCGTGTTCGGGAGGGTCTCGTCGAGCTCGGCCGCCGCGCCCTGGCGGAAGTCCTCCAGCTCCCCGCCGGCGGCGGGAAGAAACCCCGGCCGCAGCCGCGCCTCCTCGAGCGCGAACCGCAGCGCCGCTTTACTTCCGGCCGAGTGGTCGACGGCGGCGGCGATCACGCCCATGACTCGCTCCCTTCAGGCGCTGGAGCGGCGGCAGGCTCGGGCTCCTCGAGCTGCCAGCCGTACCGCTCGCGCGCGACCCGCGGCTGTCCTTCGACGATCTCTCTCCACTGGTCAAGTGCGCGTTGAAGCTCGTAGTGGAAGGGCTCATCGATCAGCTCATCGACGATCCACTCGACCTCACGGCCCTCGAACACAAACACGGCCTCGCTCGCCGAGATGTAAATGCTGTGACGAACGATGCCGGTGGCCGCGAGATCGAAGGGCGGGCCGGCGGCGACGAGTTCGGCGGCGCGCTGCTCGCTGCCTTCCTTCAGGTGCGCGATGATCGCTACGCGTTCCATGCTGCTCCTCTCCTGGCGGCAGCGGGTGCCGCTTGGCGCAATGTCGCTCTATTGGTGTGGCGCTCTTAATCGCATGGTGAGGGCGGCGAGCCCGGGCGGCTATCCGGTCGCGGCCCCATCTCGCATGCGGGGCCGGCGTCGTCGCCAGCACCAGATGAGGTCCAGGCCGGATGGCGGCATCGGTAAGCGCCCGCGATCCTCCCCAAGAAAGGAGGTACAAGATGGAAGCTCTCGAGACCTATACGTCCGCGCTCGCCGTGCTTAGCGCGGCGCTGTTGCTGGTGGCCGTCGGGCTCGCGAAGAAGCAGCTTGTCTGGAAACGAGCGAAGACTGTCCCGGCGCGACGTCGCCGCAGGCGTTTCTAGAGCTCGATGTCGGCGCCCGCGGCCGCGTT
This sequence comes from Gaiellaceae bacterium, assembly GCA_051955535.1. Classification (GTDB taxonomy): domain Bacteria; phylum Actinomycetota; class Thermoleophilia; order Gaiellales; family Gaiellaceae; genus 13-2-20CM-68-14. Next base: position 30,422 of record JBQCGP010000075.1, read on the forward strand.
GCGCTGCGGCTCGAGAGTGACCAGAAGGCGCAGTATCTGTTCAACCAGCTGCACGTCGCCGGTGTCGATTACGAGGACGTCGTCGCCAAGCTCGAGCGCGAGCGGATCGACAAATTCGTCGCCTCCTTCACCGAGCTTCTTCAGGGCATCGCGGAAAAACGTCAGCAACTGGCCGCCGCGGTCTGACATCCGATGCGCGAGTTCGAGCTCATCATCGTCGGCGGCCCGTAACCCAGCCTCAGGCCTTTCCGCGCCCGGAATGGGTGCGTAACCCGATAGGTGAACCCGGCTTGCGCTGCCATTCTCATAAGCGTGACCCGGACCCGACCTAGCAACTCAAACCTAGCGTCCGTTGCCGCGGCTCTGCCAATTGCGCTGCGGAAGCGCCCTGACCGAATCGACGAGGTGACTGCCCTAGCCCACGAACTCCAGCAGCAAGCACCTACTCCAGCTCACGCCTTCGACATCGACGGCGCAAGAGCGCACCTTCGTGCCGCCGACGGCGGCTACGAGATTGTCCACGAATCGGCGCGGCTCGAGATCGGCATCTATGTGCTTGTAGCGCCGGAGCCTGACCAGCAGAGGGCGCACGCGAACGATGCGGTCTACGTCGTCCTCGAGGGCGCCGGCACGCTTGACGTCGACGGAGAGCAGTTCGAGCTTCGTGAAGGTCGCGCGGCGTTCGTCCCGGCCCGGGCCGACTTCCGCTTCAGCGCCTATGAACAGCTGAGCGTGCTCGTGATCTCCAAGAAACCGTGGGGCGACGTCCAAACGAGCGTTGGAGCCTCGCCGAAACCGAAGACTTGATCCGCGGCGTACGTGCGATCCAATCGGGCGAGGACTGATATGCGAGGAGCGGTTCTTTGAGGCTGGCGCATCGAGAACGGGCCTTTTAGAGAACGATCCGTACTTCGCCGTAGGCGTAATCCCGGCCTTCGCGGACGCGCGACGCCTGCTCAGGGTGCAGCGGCGGTGCGCCCCCACCTCGCGACGCTGCTCCCGCGCGGCTTCGCTCGCAAGCGCTGAGCTCGCGCCGACGCGCTCTTCGGCGGGCGGCGATCATCCAGGCATGCGCTACGGCCTTTCCGTCGCAAACACGCCTCCGTTCGACGAACCGCGCAACGTCGTTCGGCTCGCTGAAGCCGCCGAGAACGCCGGCTGGCAAGCGCTCCTCCTCTGGGATCACCTCGCTTGGGCGGCCGGCACGCCCGCCAGCGATCCGTGGGTCGCACTCGCCGCCAGCGCACAGGCGACCGAGCGGCTGCTGCTCGGCACCGGGGTCACTCCACTTCCTCGCCGCCGGCCGCAGATCGTCGCCCACACGCTCGCGACCCTCGATCGCTTGAGCGGCGGCCGTGTCGTCTTCGCTGCCGGACTCGGTGGCGACCCGCGCGAGTTCGCGGCCTTCGGCGAGGACACGAGCCCGCGCCGACGTGCCGCGCTGCTCGACGAAGCGCTCGACCTACTCGCCGAATTGTTAGCCGGCCGGCCGGTCGACCACCGCGGCCCGCTCTACACAGCAACCGCCGTCACTCTCGAACCGCCGCCGGCGCACCAGATCCCGATCTGGATCGGCGGCTCAAGCCACGGCGCCCTCGGCCGCGCGGCCCGCTGGGACGGCTGGCTCGCCGACGCTGTCAGCGGCGAGCAGATCTCCAAGACACCGCAAGAGATCGCCAGCGCCCTGCAAACGATCCGCTCGCACCGCACGACGCCGCAACCGTTCGACGCCGCCATCATCGGCTACTCCGACCAAGCCGACCCGCCAGCGTACTCAGACGCAGGCGCGACGTGGTGGCTCGAAGCGATCTACGGCCGGCGCGGCAGCCTCGCCGAACTGCTCGACCGCGTCGACGACGGTCCGCCACCAGCGAGCTGACCCGGCTCAATCCCCGCATCGGGACGAGAATCGCGACCAAGACGGTCGCCGTCGGCCTGCTTTGACGGCGACCGCGAAGCGCTGCTCTCGGGCTTTAGTCTCTGCCGTCGCAAGTCGTACCCCGTTGCCAACGAGCACGAGTGCGGCCGACCGGCTAGTCGAGCACGGGAATCCTCGCGGCGTGCGAGGTCATTCCCAGCTCGCCGTAGTCGTCGAGCGCCTGCTCGAGGAGCTCGCCCGCCCGCTCCTGATCGCCCACGCGGCCGCGAGCGAGGAGCATCCGCGCGTAGTCCTCCCGGGTGTAGGCGAGCCAGGGTCGCGCGCCGATTCGCTCGTTCATGGCCAGTGCTTCCTCGAAATACCGTTCAGCGTCCTGCCACCGGGAAAGCGTCGAGGCGAGGAGCCCGAGGTAGCGCGCCGATGAGCCGATGCTGATCTCGGGATATGCGACGGCGACCTGGGATGCATACGGGGCGAGCTGGTCGTGCAGGATCTGTGCGCGGGCCGTATCTCCTTGGGAGTGCGCCACTTCGGCGAGCAGGCCGACGCTCACGAGCCACTCCTCGTCGAACGGGATCTGCGCGAAGTCGTCCTTCGCGAGGGTCGAGAAGATCCTCGCCGCGTCCGCCTCGCGCCCGAGCTCGTCGTGGAGCCGTGCCAGGACGCAATCGACGATCGGGTAGGTCCTGAACGTGAAGGCCTCGAGCGCGGTCTCCTGCGTGTCTACAAGCTCGTCCAGACGCCCTTGGCCGCGCCGGAGGATGTAGAGCTGAAGGCGTCGCGTCATCTCGGCGTTCCAGCGCGGTGCCGCGTCTGCGTGCTTCGCCGTCTCGTCGAGCAGGCGCTCCGCGTCGGCGAAGCGGCCCTCGAGCAGCGCGAGCAAGCTCTCGTAGACGCCGAAGAGCCAGAGCTGGGTCGGTTGGCGGAGCTCTGCGGCGATCCGCCTCATCTCCGGCAGGTTCGCCCGAGCCTGCGCGCCGTCCCCCAAGCCGAGCCAGCTCAGAAAGAGCTGCTCGTGGGCTTCGAACGCGCGCTCCTTGTCGCCAGCCGCGAGCGCGACGGCGAGCCATTCCTCCGATGCCGGCAGGAGGCCCGGGAGGAGATCGGGCGCCAAGTGCGCCTGGGTGTAACCGGCCAGGGCGTGGGCAAGGAGTTTCGGGTCGCCGAGCCGGCGCGCGATCTCGACTGCCTCCTCGCTTCGGGCGCGCCCGAGCTCTGGTGGGAAGGACGAGTCGCGGAGAGGCCCGCCTGCGAGGCGCGCCAGCAGCTCGACCCGAAGTGCGGGAGCCTCGTCACCCAGCGCCTGGAGCGCCCGTTCGATGAGGAACTTGAGCTGATCGTCGTCCCTGGAGACGGCCCAGATGATCCTCCCGCCGTACCCGACCGCGGCCCGTCCGAGGTGCTCGCTGAGCCCGTGCGCGTCGGCGATCTCCGCGGCTTCGCTGAATGCGCGTTTCGAGGCGGCCGCGTCCCCCGCGCGTGCACGTGCATCGCCGAGCGCCAGCAGCACGTCGCAGCGCCGAACGCCGTCGTCGGCGAGCGTGAGCGCCATCGCGTAGAGGCGGGCAGCCTCCTCAAACGCGAGCTGTGCCACCGACCACTGCGCCGCGCGTATCGCATAGATGAACGCCTTCTCCGTGTCACCGCTCGGCAAGGCGGCGCAGAAGTGGTGCGCGAGCTCGGCCAGGTGGGGCTCGAGATCCGCGGCATAGAGCTCCTCGAGGGTCTCCCCGATCCGGTGGTGCAGCCGTGCGCGGCGAGCTGCCGTGAGCGAGTCGTACGCCGCGTCCCTGATCAGGGCGTGCTCGAATCGCATACGGCCCGGGACACCGGGAAGCGTCGAGACGACGCGGGCTGCCATCGCCTCGTCGAGGACGCCGAGGAGCTCGTCGCTCGGAGTGCCGCTCAGTGCGGCAACTGCCGCGAGGTCGAACTCCCGTCCCAGGACGCAGGCCAGCGTGAGCAGCTCGAAGCAATCTGACGAGAGATGCCGCAACCGGCGGTCGATCACCTCGCGGATCCCCTCCGGCACCCCGAGGCTGTCGACGGCCTCGGCATCGAGCCTGCCTTCCTGGGCGAGCAGCCGAACCATCTCGCCGACGAAGAGGGGATTGCCCTCGGTTTCCGCGTGGATCGCATAGACGAGCGCTTTCGAAGGAACGCTGCCGCCAGCCGACTCGATGTATTCGGCGACGGCGTGCCCGGAGAGGCCCTCCAACGCGACTCGGTGCGTCACCGGCTCCCGTCTCAGATCCGCGACGGTCGCAGCGAGGGGCTCGGTGACGGTCGGGTCGACGTCGCGGTACGCCGCCACGACGAAGAGCCGGCTTTCGCCGATCTCGCGCGCGAGAAACCGCAGGAGCAGGAGGGACGGCTCGTCGGCGGCGTGCATGTCGTCGAGCGCGAGCACCAGCGGTCGCGAGCGGGCTGCGGCAATCAGGAACTCAGCGATCGCGTCGAAGAGGCGAAAGCGCGCCGACTCGGGATCGAGGACCATACGCTCCGGTAGGTCCGGGAACAGTGCGTGGAGATCGGGCACGAGCTGAGCGAGATCCGAGGCGCCGGCTCCGAGTTCTGAGCGGAGCTGTTCCGGCTCGCGTCCCCGGATGCAAGCCCGCAACACCTGCACCCACGGCCAGTACGCAGGCGCGCCGCCCGCTTCCCAGCAACGCCCGACCAGAACTTGCGCTCCGCGCTCTCGCGCACGGGACACGAGCTCCTCGGTCAGCCGACTCTTCCCAATGCCGGGCTCGCCCACAATCAGGCAGAGACTGCCTCGCCCGGCGAGGGCACCCTCCAGCCTCGCCAGCAGTTCCTCGAGCTCTCGCTCACGCCCGACGAACCTGCCTTGGCTCTCAGGATCCGATCGCGTCCGCATCGAGGCCGGCGCAAGGTCGAGCACTGGATCCTGGCGCAGGATCGCCTGTTCGAGCTCGCGCAGCTCGCGACCGGGCTCGATGCCGAGCTCGTCGACGAGGACGCGCCGTACGTCCTGGTAGGCCTCGAGCGCTTCGGCCTGGCGTCCGGAGCGGTAGAGCGCCAGCATCAGCAGGCTGCGCATGTGCTCGCGCAGTGGGTTCTGCGCGGCGAGCGCCTCGAGCTCGCCCGTTAGCTCGGTGTGGCGCCCGAGTTGGAGCTCCGACTCGATCCGCCCCTCGAGGGCCGCGAGTCGCAGGTCCTCGAGACGCGCGATCTCCGGCTGGGCGAAGGGCTCGTAGGCGAGATCCGCGAGCGCGGGCCCGCGCCAGATAGAGAGTGCCTCGCCGAAGTGCCGCGAGGCCGCGCTCGCGTCTCCGTCACGGAGGGCCGTCCGCCCGTCACCGAGCAGCGCCTCGAAGCGATCGAGGTCGAGCTGCCCTGGCCCCGGAGAGAGGCGGTACCCGGTCGCGGTCGTCTCCAGTACCCGTTCGGGGCCGATCGCCCTGCGCAGCTGGGAAACGTAGACCTGCAGCGCCTTCGGCGCGGTCGCGGGAGGCTGCTCTCCCCATAGCGCGTCGATCAGACGCTCCCTGGAGAGTGCCTCGTTGGCGTGCAGCAGCAGGAGGGCCAGCAGCGCACGAGCCTTGGGGCCTCCGAGCGGAAGCGGCCCGTCCTCGCCGACGGCCTCGACCGGTCCGAGCAGCCGAAACTCCATTCCGCGCTTCCCTCCCGTGCGCCGCTGCTAGCACCTTAACTCGGTCCTTACCGGCCGCCTACCGGCGCCTTTGGCGCTCCGCGCGACCCTCCTCTCACGACGACCGCACGGGGCGGTCGACGAAAGGAGGAACCGTGAAGCTCTCGTTCACCATCGTGAGAAGGGTGGCGGTGACGTTCGCCGTCGCGGCGACGCTAGGTGTCCTGGGCGCAGGACCGGCCGCGGCCGACCCGCAGAGCCACCTCGTCGTGCACCAGCCCGAGATCCTCGCCGGGATCGTGCCTCAGCCGGAAGGGCGGCCGGCCCCGAGGCCGGAGATCCTCGGTGGAATCACCTCGTCCCGCAGCGTGCAGGTCGACGCAGCGGTGCGGCCGAGCACTCCGGCCACGAGCGGCGGCTTCGACTGGGCCGATGCCGGCATCGGCGCCGCGGTCGCGCTCGCGGGTGCGGCGCTCGCCTCGGGCGGCGCACTTGCTCTGCGCAAGCGCGTCTCGCTCGCGCACTGAGCTGTTCCTCCAGGTGGGCGGGTTCGGACGTCGGAGCCCGCTCACCGCCTGGCGGCGGCTCGTGCTAGGGCCGAGCGGTGTACGCGACAGGGCGCTTTCGTCGCGCATGAGTCCGGCATCGCCCGCCGACTCGAGTCACGCAGCTAAGCGACGGGCACCCGTCGCATCTTTTCGTCAGTGGGCGACGCACGACCGCTTCTTGCCTCGTTCGACAACGCTCGAGAGTACGAATGAGAGTGGCGCCCACACACACGTATGGGTCTGTTGCGAGTGGGCGGCCGGAGAGGCTAACGCCGGTGAGCCTCCCGCGTCAACCGAAAGCTTAGAGGGCTCGACGAGCATTCCTTCGACCGATGTTGAACTGGCGTTGACCGTGCCTGGCCGGGCACCAACAGCGCGGCTTCGCGCGACGCCAGTTTGCCGGAGAGGTGGGGATGGGCGGACAGGGATCGAACCTGCGACCTTGGGATTAAAAGTCCGGACGGAACCCCGGCGTCCAGTTGCAGCGAGGCGAAAAGAGCTGCAACAAAAGGCGTGTAGCGGCTGAAACGAGCCGCATCACTATGTACTTCGCGGAAGCCGGGTGTTCAGCTTCGGATCGGCCGGCCTCAAACGAGGCTTTGGTTACTAACCGCTGATTTGGACAATTGCCAAAATGTCCGTATAGTCTTGAACAGGCAATCTTGAGGCTTTTGCGGTTCCTCAAGGGGAGAGGGTGTCAAAAATTCAATCTGCGGCGACCCGCAAATTTGGGGGGGTCAGTCCAAGCACCCGGTCAATCCGGCCGGTGCGAATGGCTGTTTTGTGTACGACTCGCCAGGCCGGGTCTGCATGAGCGCGCTCGACGACGCCACCGGCATGGAGTCTGCAGTCACCGATGCCAGCGCTCGGCAGACCAATGGCGCTGTTCCGCCGTCCGAGGCGACTCCGACCGGCCGACGGTCGAACACGACGGAACGGCTCGCGCTTTCCCAGGCCGCGACGCTCTACGACGAGATGGTGAGTCTGGTCGACGAACGCACGCTCGAGATTCTCGAACGGCGGAGGATTACGGCGAAGGTCCAGCGGCGCGGCTGGCTCATCCGCCGAATGCTCCTACTCGCCGACATCGTTGGCCTATTGCTCTCCTTCCTACTCGCGGAGCTGGTTTTCGGCCTCGGTTCCGCCGGCAAGCAGGGCTTCGACTTCGGCGCCGAAACCGCTGTGTTTTTGGCGACACTTCCGGCTTGGGTCCTGGCCGCTCGACTCTATGGGTTGTACAACCGCGACGAGGAACGCACGGACCACTCGACTGTCGACGAGGTCGTGGCCGTCTTCCACCTCGCGACGGTCGTCAGCTGGCTGTTCTTCACGGTTGCGTGGGTGACCGACCTTGCCAATCCGGCTATCCCGAAGCTGCTCACCTTCTGGGCCGCCTCTATCGTCCTCGTTTCGGTGGGTCGTGCCGCTGCCAGGTGGTTCTCCAGAAAGCAGATCACATACCAGCAGAACGCCGTCATCGTAGGCGCAGGCGAGGTCGGACAGCTCGTCGCACACAAGTTCCTTCAGCATCCCGAATACGGCGTCAACCTAGTGGGATTCGTCGACGCCAAGCCAAAAGAGCGGCGCGACGACGTCGGACACTTGACACTGCTCGGCTCGCCGGAGCGCCTCCCGGCAATCGTCCGCCTTTTCGACGTCGAGCGGGTAATCGTCGCGTTCTCGAACGAGCCGTATCCGGACACGCTTGACCTGGTCCGGTCGATGAAAGATCTCGACGTCCAGGTCGACATCGTTCCGCGGCTCTTCGACATCGTCGGCCCGCGCGTAAGCATCCATACGGTCGAGGGTCTCCCACTCCTCGGTCTCCCGCCTGCGCACTTGCCGCGAAGCTCGCGATGGTTGAAACGGATGATCGATTTCGCCGTCGCGCTCGTCAGCCTGATCGTCTTTGCACCAGCCTTCGCGGTGATCGCCGTGCTCATCAAGCTCGACTCTCCGGGTCCCGTCTTCTTCCGGCAAGTGCGGAGGGGGACGGACGAGTCGACCTTCAGGATCTACAAGTTCCGCACGATGAGCGTCGACGCCGATGCTCGGAAGTCGGAATACACCCATCTCAACAAGCACGCGGCCAACGGCGGGGATCCGCGGATGTTCAAGATCCCCGACGATCCGCGAATCACGCGCTTCGGCCGCTTTCTTCGGCGCCACTCGCTCGACGAGCTGCCACAGCTGATCAACGTCGCCAAAGGCGAGATGTCGCTTGTGGGACCCCGTCCGCTCATCCTCGAAGAGGATCAGTTCATCCACGAATGGGCCCGACGCCGTCTCAAGCTGAAACCTGGAATCACTGGGCCATGGCAGGTACTCGGCCGGAGCGAGATCCCGTTCGAGGAGATGGTGAAGCTCGACTACCTCTACGTGACGAACTGGACGGGCCTGAACGACTTCAAGCTGATGCTCCAAACGCTGCCGGCACTAGCCCGAAGCCGGGGCGCCTACTAACGCTCCCTCTTGGACCAGGCAAACCAGATCCCGTCGGTATCGCACCGGCATCCACGAGAACGCGGCATGAAGATCCTCGTGATGAGCCCAATCGACAACGGCAGCCTCGAGCTTCTCAACCGAGAGCATGACGTCGCCTCGGCGGTTGGGGTCGGCGAGACCTCGCTGATCCAGCTCGCGAGAGACCGCGAGGTCTTCATCTTTCGAAGCGGGGTCGAAATCTCCGACCGGCTGATGCGGTCCGCTCCGGGCCTCCGCCTGATCGTGCGAGCCGGGTCGGGTTTCGACAACGTCGATCTCGCCAACGCGCGGCGACGGGGAATTCGGCTCATGAACATTCCCGGCCCCTCGGCCCAGTCGGTGGCCGAGCTGACGTTCGGGCTGATGCTCGACCTGGCACGGAAGATCTCCCAGGCTGATCGCCTCGTGCGGCAAGGGCGGTGGCCGAAGCATGAGCTGCTCGGGCATATTCTCTATGGGAAAACCGTAGGGATTGTCGGCGCCGGCAACATTGGTTCTCGCGTCGGCGAGCTGGCAAGCGTCTGGGGGATGAGAGCAATCGGATGCGTCGAGTCTCCCGGGGCCGCGGTTGGGGAGGAGCTTCTCGGCAAAGGCATCGAGCTGGCTAGTCTGGGCGACGTGCTCCGCACCGGCGACTTCGTGACGATCAACCTGCCCCTCCAGGAGTCGACCGCCAACCTCATCGACGCGCGGGCGCTCTCGCTGATGAAACCCGGTTCATTCCTGATCAACGTTGCCCGCGGTGGAATCGTCGACGAGGAGGCGCTCTACAAGGAACTCACGGCGCCCGGTCGGATTGCGGGAGCCGCCCTGGACGTCCACGCCCACGAGGGGGAGGGTGAGATCTCTCCGTTCGCTGAGCTCCCGAACGTGGTCTTGACCCCGCACATCGGATCGATGACGACAGAATGCCAGGAGGCCATCGGCGAACGCTTGATGCAAATCATTGGCGCGTTCGCGCGCGGCAAGCTCGACGCCGAGGCGCGAAACGGTGAGCTGCTCCTATGAGGGGGTCGACGTGACGCGCTCGGAGGCGAAGAGGGCCAAGCTTCGTTCGGCGCTCGCGTCAAACAGGCCTACCGTCGCCGTGGGCGCACACGACGCGATGACCGCGAACCTAATCGAGAACGGCGGCTTCGATGCAGTCTGGGTCAGCGGGCTTGGGGTCTCCACAATGACTTACGGCCTCCCCGACCTGAACCTGATCACGCTGACCGAGGCTCTCGCCGCAGCCGTCCGGATCGACGCCGCGACCTCCTTGCCCGTGATCGCCGATTGCGACAATGGATTCGGCAGCCTTTCGAACCTCGTCCGAACGGTCCGCGAGTACGAGCGCTCGGGCATCGCAGCGATCTGCGTCGAGGACAATACGTTCCCGAAGCGGAACAGCCTCTATCGGGGGGAGTCTCAGCGCGAATTGATTCCGCGGGAGGAGCAGGCCCGGCGGATCCGGGCTGCGAAGGACGCACAGGAGACGGCCGAGTTTTTCTTCATTGCGCGGGTCGAGGCCCTGATCGCCGGCTACGGTGTCGATGACGCATACGACCGTGCCATGTCATACGTCGAGGCCGGCGCGGATGCCTTACTCGTCCACTCGCGCGACAAGACGCTGGCCGACATCGAGGCCTTTCTCGAGCGCTGGGACGCCGCCCACAACGTGCCTCTCGTTGCAGTCCCGACGCTCTTTCCAGACTTCACGGCCGACGAGCTCTTCGAGCGCGGCTTCCGCCTGATCATCTTCGCCAACCAGACGATGCGCGCCGCCGTGCAGGCGACAACCGAGGTTCTCGAAACGCTTCGAGCGAAACGAAACGCGGCGGCCGTCGACCCCGAGATCATGTCGGTCGACGAGATTTTCCGGCTCGTCGGTACCCGAGAGGCGATCGAGCTCGAAGAGGGATCGGGTTAGCGCGTCTTCCGTAGGACGTGAATCGTCAACCTGGCCGAGCCGATCAGGCTCGGTCGAACATCGCGCCAGTCGAGTAGCTGAAAGCGCAGGGGGTGAAGCAAACTCCTGATCCAGCCACCCGCCGTTAGGTCGCCGCGTCGCCAGAGCTGCCATGCGGAGCGCGTGTCCTCGACCGGGTTCCAGAGACGGACGCCCTCACGCGGCCGTGAGGTCTCGCCGTCCCTTCGAAGCGCACGGTCGTAAACAAATCGCGCCAGGTCCATCCCGCCGACGCGGGCGAGCTCGGTCGCACCGTCGAGCCTGTGGTTGCACTCGATCAGCTTGAGCTGGTCGTCTCGCGCGTCGCGCTTGAACTCGACCGACGCGAGCCCTCGAACACCGGCTCCGCGCAGGAAGGCAAGCCCGAGATCGCCTACCGCGGCGTCCCACTCGAGGAGGTAGTAACACCCCCGCCCGAATCCTGGTGGGTACTGACGGACCTTCCTCCTCGTGTAATGGAGAAGGGGTCGCCCATCTCCGTCGACGTACGCCGTGCACGTCCAGAGTCTCTCGTCGCTCCCGGGCACGACTTCCGTGATCATGACGTCGAGCCCCAGCGTCGAGGTCTTGGTTCGTACTGCGTCGAACTCGTCCCGATCACGGATGACGAAGACCTTCTGGCGCAGACCGAAGTGCCGTGCGAATTGGTACGAATGGCGAGGTTTCAGCGCGAGCGGGAAGCCGAGTTCCTCGACCGCTCGGCCGAGCGAGTCGGCGTCGTTCGCGAACCAGATTCGCGGAGTCGCGATCCCCAAACGACCGGCAAGCTCGTAGGTCTTCACTTTGTCGAGCATCGTGAGCACGACGTCGTCGTCCGCCTCGACCGTCCTGTACCCGAGGTCCTCGAGCTCGCTCCGTCTTCGGGCGACCAGTTCGAGCCCGTCGTCGCTTAACGGAAGAAGCACACGAGGGTCTCCGGCGGTGCTGGAGAGCCAGTCGATCCAGCGGTCCTGCACGCCTTCGCCGCTCCCGAGATCGACGAACTGGGTGCAGTAGCGTGAGAACTGAACTGGGTCGATTCCGGCGGTGCCGAGTGCGTATACGTGTACCCCGTTCCTACCCAGGCTGCGCGCGACGGACACCGCGATGGCCTCACCGCCGAGTAAGACGGCAGGGGGATTCGACCGCACCGAAGGCGTAGCTACGAACGGTTGGGGCGGCCCTCGGACGCGTGGCGCTTGAGCCGATCTGCGGACGGCTGCAAGGCCTGAAACCTGGGCCGTGCGTTGCGGTGACCGGAGTCGTACCTTCCATAGCGCTCGCCCTCGTCTGTCGCGGTGACGACTACTCCGAGCTTGGGGCATCGGATGGCAGCGAGGCTTCGGTTGAGCTCGTTCATTGTCGGCTGTCGAATGCGGTCGAGCCGCACGACGACCATGACTGCGTCGACGTACGTGCTGAGGACCGCGGGGTCGCCGGAAACGAGCATCGGCGTCGTGTCGACGAGGACGAAATCGGCCCGCGTTCCGAGTTGATCGATGATCGATTCCACGATGGGCCTCGTGACGAACTCGCCGGGTTCGACTGGAAGGGGGCCGGCAGGCACCACCTCTAGGCTCCCGCCTGATTCGCGCCAGCCGGACGAACTCAGATCCGAGGACGCTCGTACCCCGTTTCCCGACGTTCCCGCGACGGCGATTGCGTCGGCGAGATCGGCGTTACCCAGTGCAACATCGGTCAACCCCACGTGGCCGTCGAGAGAGAAGTAGTCGGCCAGACTTGGCCCTTGCAGATCCAGGTCGACGACGACGACATGATGGCCCCTACGGGCGAGCGCAATCGCTAGGTTCGCTGCGGTCGTCGACTTCCCCTCACCCGGAACGGCACTCGTGATGAGGATCTTCCTCGCCCGCTCGCCGTCGTTCGTGAAATCGAGGTTGGTGGCCAACATCCTGAACGCCTGAGCCCCGGCGCTGTGCGGTTCCTCCGCCACAACCAGCAGGTGTTCCTTTTTCAGGCGAGGAATCCGGCCGAGCAGAGGAAGACCGAGCGACGCCGCGGCCTCGCCCGCCGACCACACGCGTGGATCGAGCGTGTCGTACAGAAACGCCAGGCCGATCCCGAGTATGAGGCCCACGGCGAGGGCAAGCACGGCGTTGCGCAAAGGTCGCGGAGAGACCTTGACCGCAGGGCCGGCGTCCCTGACGACTGCCGACGGGGCAGTTTGCAGTGCCTGCAAGGTCGTGAGCTGGTTGCGTCTCTGGACGAGATCGCTGTGCAAGGGTGACCTGGCCTGGCCGGCAGCTTCGAGCGTATGAAGGCGGGTGGTTATGTCGGCGAGCGCGCTCTTCAGCGACTGCCGTTCGAGCTCGGCTGAGTAGAGCGTGAACTCCCGGGCATACGCGGTCGTCAGTCGACGCGCGAGCACGGGGTCACGATCGGTCACCTTGAAATCGAGCAGATCGGCATCCGGATGAGCGTCCACACTCGACTCGGCGAGCAGGTATCCAGACCCCGCTTTAACGCCAACCGAATTGAGCGCCCGCTGAGCGATTGTCGGTACCCGGGCGAGTTCGGCCTGGGTGGCTGCTAGACGTTCGGGCGCCTGTGCCGCTGCTGGGTCCTGGATACCCGTCAGAGCTTGCGCAATGTCGGTCCTGTTGAGCAAGACCTCTGCCGATGATTGGTACTTCGCAGTTTGAAAGTGACTAACCAGGAGCGCGATGAGGGGGACGATCAGGACGCACTCGAGCACAACCCGCTTGCGCCGCCGTAGCACCATGATGTAGGCGCGCAGGGGTGACGCGTCCGTTCCATTCACATTGGCCGTCGGTGCGGTCATCGGGTTCCTTGATCCATTAGCTCTGGAGCGCGCGCCCTCAACGCCCGGCACGTGGGGTTCCAGGCTGCCTCACCATCGATTTTAGCCTGGACTCGTATAAATTCTAGAGGGGTATCGGCGCTTCCGGCCGATGCGGGACACTCCTGCGGCACACGAGACGATTGCGAGACGCTGCTCTTCTCAAGGATCCCACGACCGAGATCCACCACTCGGTTGAGCCGCTTGCAGGCGAGTGGGACGATCTCGCCGAGCAGACCGCTGCTTCGCCGTTTCGTCGCCCGGGCTGGGTCGATGCCTGGTGGCGGGCGTTCGGAAAAGGCAAGCTCGAGATTCACACGATTCGTCAGAACGATCGCCTCGTTGCGCTGCTTCCGTTTTGCCGGCGTTTCGGAGCACTCTCTTCTACGACAAACTGGCACACGCCGGATTTCGGCCCGGTACTCGAAGACGATCGTGCAATGCGACCGCTCGCAGAGGCCGTGTTCGCGCGTCCGCAGAGGAAAGTCTCGCTCGCGTTCGTCGATGCCACGGGACCGACGCTCTCCGACTGTCGGGAGGCGGCCGCGGGAAGGGGCTACCGGGTATTGACGCGGGAGCTCGAGCGGTCGCCGTTCGTCCGGACCGACGGCGAGTGGGAGGCATACGAGCGGGGACTGAGCCGGAACCTCCGCGGAGACGTGCGGCGCAGAATCCGCCGACTGAGCGAGCTTGGCGTGATGTCCGTCGAGGTGGTGGACGGAAGCGAGGGGCTCGACGACTATCTCGCAGAGGGGTTTCGGGTTGAGGCGGCCGGTTGGAAGGGTGAGCGAGACACTGCAATCGCCTCCCAGCCGGACACCGAGCGGTTCTATCGAGAGGTGGCAGGCTGGGCGAGGGAGCGTGGATGGCTTCGTCTGGCGTTCCTCCGTGTCGAAGGTCGTGCGATCGCTTTCCACTACTGCATGGAGCACGAAGGGGTCCATTACTTCATCAAGGGCGGACACGACTCGTCGTACGACTCGTTCTCGCCGGGGAAGGTGCTGACGTACGAGATGCTCCTGCGCGCGTTCTCCAGTGAGCTGCGCAGCTACGAGTTTCTCGGTGGGGAGGATCCGTGGAAGCAGCTCTGGACCAACTCATTGCGCGAACGCAAGCTGTTTCAGGCGTTCGATAGATCACTGGCTGGCTCGGCCGAATGGGCGATCTTCCGGTACGGTCGCCCGCTGGCATGGAGGCTTTCCAGACGCTGGCCGCTGACGCTGATGCGGCGGTGAGATCGTGAGCCAGAGTTCGATCGCCTAACGAGTGCGGGCCCGGGCCGAGTCTCGGAAGTACAAGAAAAACCCGAGCGGCGATGTTGCAAGCCAGAGAAGCGGTTGGGGAGCCTCCGCTATCTGCTGTCGCAGGCCGACGCCCGCGTGAAGGGAGTACCGCGTGAAGTTCGCGTATCCCTTGAGAAGCACCGTTACGGGCTTCGGCCGATCGAGTGCGATCAAGGCCTTGTTGGAGAGGCGAAATCCGAGTGCGAAAGATTGCGCACCCGCGTCGACAGCCTCCGTGATTCCACCCGCCTGGTACTCCTTGAATCCCCAGACTTCGTCCACGAAACGCGACGCGTATCGATTCGCAATCTCGAGGAACACGACGTCTTCGGTTACGTACTCGCCTCGGATGGAAGGGAATGGAAACTCGCGTAGGACGGCCGTGCGATACATCCCCATCTTGTCACCGAGGACGCGATGTCTAGCGACGATTGAAAAGTTGTCGGAGTCCAGGACCTTTTGCGGCATCGGCCGGCCCGACTCGACCGGTCTCCCGTCCGGAAAGGCGCACAACCCCTCGACGTTCGCGAAGTCCTCTCTATCCTCGGCGGGAATCGAGCTCCACTGCTCGATCATCCGCCCGAGGGCGTTCGGTGGGTACCAGTCGTCCGAGTCGATGACCGCGCAATAAGCGCCCCGTGCCTCCTGGACGCCCCGGTTGAACGCGATGTGCCGCCCGGCATTCGGCTGCCAGAAGTACCGAATCGGAAACGAGCGGCTCGCCTGCCACGTGCGGACGAGGTCGTCCGTTCCGTCCGTAGACCCATCGTCGATGATCACCCACTCGAAGTCGGTGAACGACTGGGCCAGCAGGCTTTCTCGCAAGCGTGGAAGGAGTGCCTTCCGGTTGTAAGTCGCGGTGAGAACCGTAACGGTCGGAGTGGCCGCACCCGACATCGCTTGTTTCTCGCGCGTACGGGCTATGCCGTCAGTCTATGGGGAAGCAAGGCGCCTCAGCCCTGCGCCGCGGCCGTGTAGCTGTCGGCCCGCACAGCCCCGTCCAGGTAGACGGTGTTGAGGCCGCCGAAGATCGCGCGGTAGAAGCCCTGCTTCCAGTAGACGCTGTAGCCGGGAACGTCAGCCATCGTCTGCGTGTAGGTCTGGGGCACGACCTCGCTGCCGTCCTGCCATAGCTGAACGAAGCCGACGTTCGGGTCGCGCGACCACTTGACCCGGAGTACGTAGTGGTACCAATGGTCGTAGTGGAGGCTGCCGAGGTTGCGGTAGATCATGCTGCTCGAGCTGTTGCAGTTGCCGGTCGGGTAGGTGTCGTCCTGGAAGTAGAGGTAGGGGGCGGACCCAGTCGCGTTGACACCTAGCTGGACGCTCTCGGCGCACGAGCCCGGGTTGTGGAACTGGGTGAAGACGTTGAAGTTGGCGTAGTTCGGCCAGAAGCCGGAGGGGTTGCCGGCGGCCGGGAACATCGTCCACCAGCCGTAGTACCACTCTTGCCCCTCATAACCGCCGGTGTTGGCGACGCTCGTGTAGACCTCGGCCCGGTCGGTCGAGCTTTGCACCGGGTTGTCGGGGCTCAAGACGAACTTGCCAGCGTCAGAGCCCTGGGCGACCGGGGTTGGGACGACGGAGGCGCAGGTGTTGCCGACATTCGTCAATGAGTAGCCGCCGCCGGTGCAGGCCGATTGGACGTCGGACCACTGGGAGAAGTTGCCCGTGTCGTAGTCGCCGCGGAAGAGGATCGTGCCCGGGCTTGAGGGCGGCGGCGGCGGAGGCGGAGGCGGCGGCGGTGGTGGTGGTGGGGTCGGGCTCGTGCTCGTGGTCGGCGCGGTGGTGCCCGTCGGGCTCGTCGTCGTCGTTGAGCTCGTCGTCGTTCCGGCCGAAGGCGTGGTTGTGGTAGCGGTCGTCGTCTGCGGTGGCTGACCTGTGTGGTGCCGCTTCGCGCCAGACCCCTTCGCGGTACCTGAAGCGGCGAACCCCGCGGCGAAGAGGAGGGCTGTGGCGGCGAGCGAAACAAGCTTCATCTTCAGGCGTCTTATTCGGCCCGAGGGCGCCGCCGCTTTAACGCGGCCTAACTCTTTCGGGGGATCCCGAGAACTCTTGTGCGTTTAGTAGATTTCCGCATGCCGTGTCGGTAGGTCTTTGTACGTGTGCGGCTGCCCTGGTGTTCGTGGGCCTCGGCTTACCGGCCGCCGATGCCGGGCCTACGAAGGCCTTAAGTACCTGGCGGGGGGACTACGACACGGGCAACTTCTCCCAGTGGTCGGAGATTCAGGCCTCGCGGACGAACAGCCACTACTCGGTATCGTCAGTCGGGGACAGCGCAGGGACCGTTGTCACCAGTCCCGTCCGCGAAGGCGGCCACGCAGCGGAGTTCATTACGTATCCGAATCGTGGTGCCTCGGACACCGACCGGGCCGAGGTCTACGTGGGGGTCAACACTACCCAGGGAACCGAGGGCAAGGATCGGTACTACGCCTGGTCGACGATGTTCCCCTCCGCCGGCAACAAGAATGGTTTCTGGCCCCGCGCGGGCGACTTCAACGTCTTCACCCAATGGCACAACGCGACGAACCCGTGCGGAAACAACATCCAGCTCGGGATCGACGCGCGCTCGGGTCGCGGAGGGAACAAGATCTATACGGACCTGTCGAGCCGGAATCCGCGGAACTGCGACGATTCGACACGCAACGCGCACGTCACGCTCGGCCGGTTGCGGTTCGACGTCTGGTACGACTTCGTTGCGCGGATCAAGTGGTCGGACAACGCCTCGGTCGGCTTCTACGAGCTCTGGATGAACGGCACACAGGTCGTGCGAAAAATGTTCGGCCAGACGATGGCGGACTCTCAAGGCGTGTACTGGAAGCAGGGCTTTTACCGATCCGCGTTTCCGCACACGAACACGGTCTACCAGGATGCTGCCATTCGAGGGCAGAGCCTGCGATCGGTGATGGGTACCTACAAGCTCTCGTTCGTCGGCCGGCCCAGGCTCGATTCGCCGACTGATCTGTCGATTTCTGCGAAGACCTTCGCTCAGGCGAGGGTGCGAATCCTTGTGATCGGGCCGGGTGGAGCGATCGTTGCGCGTGGCGTCCGCAGAGCCGACGGGAATGGACGGCTTGTCGTCGGCGTCCCACTCGCACCGGCAATCCACGGCCCCCTCCGGGTGGTCCTGAAGGCCCTCGTGAGCTCGAGGCTGCCAGCCTCGACGCGAGAGGCTGCAGTAAACGTAACGCTCTAGCTCGGCTAGTAGACCGAGCTCCCGGCCGGCGGCTCCCCGTTCTCGACGAGGATCCTCCTGTATGCATCCGCTATCCGCCGGTAGTCGGCTACGCGCAGCGCGTTCCGTTCGGCCGCCACCGCCAGGCGTCCGCGGAGCGCGGGGTCGTCGAGCAGCCGCTCCAGACGTGCGACGAGAGTGTCGAGATCGCCCGCCGGGAACAGGTAGCCGCTCTGCCCGTCCTCGACGACAACCCGGGCCTCGCCGACGTCCGAGACGACGACCGTCAGGCCGCTTGCCATCGCCTCGAGCATCGCCAGCGACAGGCCTTCATTCCGTGACGTGAGAACGAAGATCTCGGACTGGGCGTAGACGTCCTCGATGTCGTGGCGAAAACCGAGGAAGTCGATCGCCTCGTCGACCCCGAGCTGCTTCGCCTCGGCCCGGACCGCGTCTGCCAGCGGGCCATCACCGAGTACCGCCGCCCTCAGCTCGGGGCGGCGGGCCCTGAGCCGCGCGAATGCCCTGACGAAGTGCAGGGTCTGCTTGGTCGGGATCAGCCTGCCTGCCGTGACGAGCTGATAGAGCGGCTTGGCGCCGTTCGAGCGACTGAACCGCTCACGATTGACGCCGCCCGGGACGATCGCCACTCGGTCGGCCGGTACGCCACGGTCGATGAGCGCAGCTCGCGATGCCGGCCCCATGACGACGATCACCGCGCACCCCCGAATCACCTTTACCAGTAGGGCCTCGAGCAGGCCGACGGGGCGCGGCAAGCGGCCGAGGATCCGGTTGTCCGACTTCCACCCCCCGCCCTGCCACTCGACCGGGCCGCCGATGATGTGGCACACCACGGGCCTCCGCAAGAGCAGGCCGACGATTCTGGCGTTGATCGTGTGAGGTACCAGGTTGTAGGAGACGATCCAGTCGGGCCTCTCTTTGCGGGCGACGAGGATGCACGTGATGAGCTTCGCCCCCGCGCGACCGAAGATGCGCATCAGCGAGCTCCGCGGAACCACCGTCTGGAACTTCGGCATTGCGGGGCCGGGCTTGTCGCTGACGAGCGTGATCTGCTCGACTTCAGCTAGCTGGAGGATCGGCTCGAGATGAGCCCGTAGCTGGTTGGGGCCCAGCGTGACCGTTACGAGAATGCGGAGCTCGCCCTGCTTGGTCGCCGCATCTGCCTGCGCCTTTTCGACAACCTCAGCCATCGCTCATAACGACGACGCCTTCGCAACGGACCGGTCGAGGAACGCTTGCTGCCAGAGCTCGAGCGTCAGAAGCTGCCAGATCTGCATCGCGGTATCCCGACGCCCGGATCGAAAATCAGCAATCAGGCGCTGGACCGGCTCAGGCTCGAACAGGGCTCGGCGACGGATCTCCGCCGGCGACAGGACTTCCTGGGCGAAATCTGCGAGCTCGTTCGCGAGCCAGCCGCGAACGGGCGCCGTGAAGCCGGCCTTGCCGCGGTTGATGATCTCTTTCGGAACGATTCCAGCCATTGCCTGCTTGAACATGGTCTTCGTGTGCGTTCCCGAGACTTTGCTACGCGGCGCCACCCGCCTCATGACGTCGACGACGAGCTCGTCGAGCAAGGGAACCCGCGCTTCGATCGAGTGCGCCATGCTCATCTTGTCCATGTACGTGAGAAGGGCAGGCAGGTAGATCTTGAGGTCGACATACATTGCCTGGTGCAGCCAGTGCGAGTCGCCGACAACGTCTAGATGGGCGCCGATGATCGCCGATGGGTTCGACCCGTTGACCGCGGCCGCGAAATCCCCCGAGTAGAGCTGACGACGCAAGTCATTGTCGAAGTAGGTGAGGAAAGAGAGATAGTCCTCTGGAAACGGAAGCTCGGCATGCGAAAGCAGCTTCTGTGAGTTCCTGCCAAACCGCGCCAACGCCCCGCCGCCGGCCGCGGGTAGGGAGTCGGCGGCTAAACGGGCGGCCGCGCGCAGCGGACGCGGCGCCCAGCGGTACCAGCGAGCGACCGCCGCGGCGACGTACCGCGGGTATCCGCCGAAGAGCTCGTCGCCACCCATTCCGGAGAGGAGAACCGTGTGGTCGCGGCTCGCTGCTTCGCAGATGAAGTACGCCGACAGCGCGGCAGGATCGGCAATCGGCTCCTCGAGGTGCCAGACGACGCCGGGAAGCGAGTCGACCAGGCTCGGCCGGAGTATCGCTTCCCGGTAATCGATCTCCGAACGACTCGAGTAGAGGCGGGAGAAACGAAGGTCGTCGGGCACGACATCGTGGGCAAGGTCCCGCTTGGAGAAGCCGATCGTGAAGCAAGTCGGCCGCTCGGGCGACATCTCGCGCCGCATGATCTCGACGACGGCTGTCGAGTCGATTCCGCCGGAGAAAAAGGCGCCCAGCGGTACATCGCTGACGAGCTGCCGAGCGACCGCGCGCCCGACTGCGCCTCGAAGCTCGTCGATTTCCACCTCCCCGTCGCGATCGAGCTCCCACCGGAGATCCCAGTACCGCTCGATCCTGGTCGCGCCGTCAGCACCGACGTGCAAGAGATGGCCGGCCTCGAGCTTCTTCACGCCCAGGAAGGCCGTGTCCGGATCTGGAACCCACCGCCAGTTCAGGTAGCTGTCGACGCCTGCCGGGTCGAGCTGAGCGTCGACGCCGGCCGAAAGCAGCGCCTTGACCTCCGACGCGACGACGAGGGCGCCGTCGGCCCGCGTTGCGTAGTAGAGCGGTTTGATGCCGAGTCGGTCCCGCGCGAAGACGGTTTCCCCGGTTCGGCGATCGTGGAGGCAGAGCGCGAACATCCCGTTGATGCGCTGGAACAACTCGTCGCGCCACTCGTCCCATCCATGCACGAGCACCTCGGTGTCGGTGCGCGATGCGAACCGGTGACCCTTGGCCTCGAGCTCGCGCCGAAGCTCGCGGAAGTTGAAGATCTCCCCGTTGAAGACGACCCAGACGTCTTCATGCTCGTCGGCCATCGGCTGAAAGCCGGCGGGGCTCAGGTCGATGATCGCGAGCCTCGCGAACGCGAGCAGAGTGCTGCCTCGGCTCGCCTCGGCGTCGGGTGACCGGCTGACCGTCGGTCGCCCGCCGTCGAACGTGACGACTCCGGAGCCGTCCGGTCCTCGGTGGCGCATGGTCTCGAGCATCGCCCAGCCGACGCGGGAACTGATCGGCGAACGATGGCCGATGACTACCGCAAGCCCGCACATCAGCGCACGAGCTCCCGGGCGGTTGCGTGGGGTAGCTTCGGCCCCAAAGCTCGCTCGTACGCGGCGAGGAGAGCACTCTCCGAGTGCTTCCAGGAGAGCGCCCGTTCGATCCGCGACCGCCCTTCGGCCCCCATCGACGCTCTGCGCCTCGGATCGGAGAGAAGCTCCGCGACGCTCATGGCGAAGCTCTGCTCGTTGTTCGGTTCTGCATAGAGCGCAGCGCCGTCGGCAGAGGCGCGGGCTTCGACCAGGTCGTAGGCGACGACCGGTCGCGACATCGCCATGTATTCCAGGATCTTGTTCATCGTCGACACATCGTTGAAGGCTGTCTTCGGGTCCGGGGCGAGGCAGACGTCCGACGTCGACAGGATCCGCGGCACATCCTCACCGACGAGCATTCCTGTGAACTCGACCATCGAATCGAGGCCGAGCTCGCCTGCCAGCCGCTCCATCGCCGGGCGGACGTCACCGTCGCCCACGAAGATTGCGTGCCAGTCCGTTCGCGTCTCTTTCAGCAGCGCAAGCGCCCGCAGGGCATGATCGATTCCGTCCTGAGGGCCCATGACCCCGAGGTACGTGATCAGGTGCGGCCGCCCACGCTTGAGCGACTCGTCGGGCTCGAGCGGCCGGAAGCGTTCGAGGTCCGGGCCATTGCGAACGACAAACACGTCCTCCGGGCGTTTCCGCCCGCGCTCGAGCGCGACGGCCCGGTACGACTCGTTCGTCGAGATCACGACATCGGCCAGCGCGAAGGTGAGTCGTTCGAGGCGGAGCGTGAGTCGATAGAAGAGATCTTTGCCCCGGCCGAAACGCGAGAGATAGAGCTCGGGAACGAGATCGTGCTGGTCGAAGATGAACCGAGTGCCCGTCCGCTTGAGCGAACGCGCGGCAAGGAGTAGGAGGTCGGGTGGGTTGCAAGCGTGAACGACGTCGAAGCTCCGCTCCCGTGACAGCGACTTGATTCGTCGGTGCAGCCGCGACAGCGCTAGGCCGTACTCACGGGCATAGCCGAGCACCCCACCGTTCGCGAGCGTGAGCGGGTAGCGATGGATCTCGATGCCCTCGACCACGTCGAACGGCGTTCGATCGTGCCTGTCTCCCTGCGGGCAGATGACGACGACATCGAACCCGGCTCGTCGCAGCGTGCGGGCCTCTTGCCACACGCGTCGATTGAAGGGGACGGGCAGGTCCTCCACGAGAAACAGAGCACGGCGCGAGCGCGCTGCCCTGGGCTCGTGGGCCGTTTGGCTTATGGCGTGCTCAGCCACCGTCGACCTGGACGTCTACTCAGCCGTGGTGGCAGGAATCGCCGCATTACAGGGCATTTTAGAACCTCATGGAAGGAAAAATGCTCGACAGTCGGCTAGAATTCGGCGAGGCGCGGCGCCAGCGGCAGCGCCACCGGAGCGTCCCGCGGTCGGTGCGGGACGCAGGTCGAGCGAGGACGACGGCCGATGGACGCCTTAGAGCACGCAACCGACGACGCACCCGCCCGCGAGTCCGTCGTTGCAGAGATCGTTGAGCTAGCCGATTCGGCGGTCCGCGATCGCGTGCTCGTCATCGGTTCCCTTCCGCCGCACGGAAGGGACCTCGCGTTGATCGTTCGTCCGCCCGAGCAGCGAGTCCTTTCCGAGCGCCTGGACGCGGCCGGGCTCGCGCGGAGAGGCTTGCAGTGGGCTCATTTCTTCGACTGCACCGCGTACCTTGTCGAGCTTCTGCCATCGCGGCGCCTTTCGCTCCCCGAGAACGAGCTCGCTGGGCTCTACGCTGAGGCGACCCCCGTCGGATGGGAAGGCGAGCTCGATTTCATCGTCCGCCCGGCGCCCCACCACCTCCTGCTCCTGCTGGCGCGCCGTTTTGTTCGTGAGGGACGGCTTCATCCGAAGCGACGAGCGCGGATCGACAACGCAGTGACCGAGGACCCGGAAGCCTGGCTCGAAGCGCACGCACGGGCGAACCTTTGGGGCCTGGAGCGCGCACTCGCAATGCTCGAGCGCACGTATCTCACTCACGAACCGCCGAGTCTTCCCGAACGCGGCCGCGCCCTGGTCGAGCTGATCCGGTCGACGGACGGGGCCAGCGAGCGGATCGACCTGCTTCGGCGCCCGCTTTCGACGGCGCTCCCGCGCCGAAATCACGTCGTCGCGATTTCGGGGCTCGACGGAGCAGGGAAGAGCTCCCAGGCGCTGGCCTTGCAGAGCACGCTCCAGCTCCTCGTGTGCCCGACGGTGGTGGAGTGGACGCCGCTCGGCTCGAATCGCGCGATCGAGCTCGTCCGCTCGGCCAAGAAGCTGATTCGGCCCTTCTCGAACCAGACGACAGACGAGGAACGCCCGCTACCACTTTCGTATGCGGACTTGCCGGAGGATCCGGCCCGACGGCTCCGCGAGCGGAGCAGTCTGCTCACGCGGCTGTGGACGCTCTTCGTCGTCCTCGTGAACGCAAGTTTTCACCGACGCCCGGGCTATCGCTATCCGGTCGCCGGCAGGGTCGTGGTCTTCGACCGGTACGTCTGCGATTCGTCCGCGTGGCTCTCGTTCTGGTACGGAGAAAAACGGCGCTTCTGGCTCCAGAGGCAGGTGCTCCGAATGCTCTCGCCAACGCCGCTTCGCGCGTTCTACCTGAGCGTGCCCCCGGAGGTCGCGCTGATCCGCAAGGGCGAGATGAGCCTTGCGGAACTCAGACGGATGGTCGATCTTTATCGAAGGGAGTCCGAGCGGTTGGGAGTTCGCGTGGTCGATGGGGAACAGCCTCCTGCGGAGGTCGCCGCGGTGATCGCGCGTGAGGTCTGGACGTCCCTGCCGGGACGTGACGCGCAATGAGATTGTCTCTCGCAAGCGCCACGCCCTCTGGGCTCCGAGCTCCGGCTCAGCTCGTGTCGGACGAGAGGGTCCGGTCGAGCATCGTCGTCCCGGCCGCGACGATCCTTGTGGCGGTCGTCGTCGGCTATGGAGTGTCGACCGGATCGACGAAGATCCTGGTCGCGCCTGTCGCCCTGCTCGCGCTCGTCGTCATCTCGTCCACGACCTGGATGCCCTATGTCGTCGTCCTGCTTGCCGCGGCCACGTTCGCCGAGCCGTACGCATATCCACAACTATCACTGGCGGGGGTCAACCCCTTCCTCTCGGAGCTGGTGCTGGGCCTCGCGATCATCGCCGCCCTCTATCTCACATTGCACCGGCAGGGCTCCCGGGTAGGAGGATCGCGTCTCGTCGGCATCTCGCTCGGCGTGTTCCTGCTGGCCGCCGCGCTCGGCATCCCCGTCGGGCTGAGCAACGGCGTGAAGTTCTTCGGCACGCTCACCCAGGTACGAGAGACCGCGTTCTTCGCGACGTTCTGGCTCGCTCTGCTCGCGTTACGCACACCTGGCTCGAGAGCGAGGCTGTTCGTGATCGCGGCGACGTTGTCAGTGGCCGTGGTCGCGCTTCAAGTCGCCCAGGTCCTGGTCGGCCCAGGACACGTGCTCTTCTATACCAAGGACCCGACCGTCAACTTGATCACGTGTCCTGCCGGACAATGCGCCGACGTCGCACAGGCCGGCTTCGGCGGCCTTATTCGCGTCCGTCCGCCGGGGCTGCCGCTGGTGTATGTGGTCGCTGCATTCTCGGCGTGCTACCTGCTCTTCGGTCCACGGAGGAGGCGGGGCGCCATCCTGGGCCTTTTCTTCATCTGTCTTGCCGGCGTAGCCGTGAGTCTTACTCGCGATCTTGTAATCGGCCTGACGCTGGGGCTGGTAATGGCGTTCGTGATCAGCCCGAAAAAGAGCAGGCTGGTCGGGGCGGTGGTCGCTCTAGCCGCGGTCGTGGTCGCGCTCATCGTCGTGTCCAACGGCGGGGCCCTTCACTCGGCCAAGCCCGTGTTGTCCCGCTTCGCCTCGATCAAGAATCCATCGGCGGTGCGATCGGAGGCGAGCCTGAAGCAGCGCTCTGTGGAAGACCATCTCGCCTTCAAGGCCATTCGCAGCAACCCCGTGCAAGGGATCGGCTGGGGAACTTCGTACGGGATGACCGAGCCGGTCGTCGTCCGAGGGCAGACGGTTGGCATAGCCGACCAGCCCTTCATACATAACTTCTATCTCGGGCTCTGGATGCGCACCGGGCTGCTCGGTCTCGCCGCATACCTGACAGCCGTCCTCGCCGCGTTCGTCTACGGCGTCCGCTGGACTCGGCAGCGCGCCTGGGACGAGCAATCGTGGCTGGGGCCGGCGATCGTCGCTTCGATCGTGGCCGTTTCGACGAGCGCCATCGTCAACGTCGGTTCGGACGCGCAGAAGATCATTCCGTTCATGGTCGTGCTGGCGCTGGCCGTGACCCTGAGGCGGGAGCTGCCTCCGGCCGGATCTTCAATCGCTCGTGGCTGAATCCGGGGCGCGCCGCGCCCGTTTTCTGACGCGGCCGTTCCGCCTCAGCCGGCGCCCCTCCCAAACTCGAGGCGCCCTTTCGCTCGCGGAGCGAGTTGCGGTCAACTTCAGCGCACAACTCGGGGCACAGTTGATCCTCGCTGTGGGTGGGCTCGTCTCCGTCGCGGTGACAACCCGCTACCTCGACTTTCGGCAGTACGGGGCGCTCGTCACCGCGCTCATCTTCGTCTCGCTGTTCACGATCCTGACCGATTTCGGGATCACGACGATCGGCGGACGAGAGTTGGCGAAGGACGAGCCCGATCGGGAACACATCCTCTCGAGCATCGGTCTGATCGTCAGTGGAATCTCGCTCGTCGCTCTTGCAGTTGCGATCGGGCTCGCGCAGCTCGCCTATCCGGGACACCACGGATTCGATGTCCGGCTGGCGATCTTGATCCTCGCCCCCCAGCTGCTCGTCGTCGGGCCGAGGTCGGCGGCGCAGGCAGACCTGATTTCTCGGCAAAAGGTCTACCTGTCGTCGATCTCTGCCGTCGCGACGCGAGTGGTGACCCTTGCGCTGGTCATCGTCGTTGCCGTCGCGGACCTCGGCTTCGTCGCAATGACGTTTGCGTACGCCGCCTTTCCCATCCTTGCGGGTATGGGCACGATCCTGCTCGCCCGTACCGGCTTGCCGCGGTTACGTCAGTGGAGCCGGCCGCTCGCGGTCGTGCTCCTCAAGGCGTCTCTGCCGCTCGGAGCGGTGATCGTCCTGAACTATCTCTACTTCCGCCTCGATCTCTTCCTGCTCTCGATCCTCTCGACCCAGAAAGACGTCGCACTTTACGGCGTCTCCTACAAGGTGATCGAGATGCTGATTCTCATCCCGTCGTACATCATGGTCACCCTCTTCCCGACAATCGCGGCTGCGGAGCCGTTCAGCGAGCGACTGAGGAACCTCGTTCAGAACGCCTTCACGCTTATGCAGTTCATCGCGGTGCCACTGGTGGCGCTTAGCTTCTTGAGCGGACAGATCCTCGAGTTCATCGCAGGGGAGCAATACGGAGGCGCCGCGCTCGCACTGCAGCTGCTGATGTGCGGGACGGCGTTGAGCTTCCTGCAGCAGGTGATCGGCTATGCGCTCGTCGCCCTGAATCGCCAGACCTGGGCCTTGTACGTCCTGGCCGCCGTTCTCGTCATAAATCTCGTCCTGAACGTGATCTTGATCCCGCTGTTCGCGATCAACGGAGCTGCAACCGCCCTGGTCAGCTCGGAGCTGGCATCGCTGATCCTGATCCTCGTCGTCTATTCGCGCGTAGGCCACGTGCCGACCCTGTACCAACCGCTGAAGATCCTTGTCGCGGGCGCCGCGATGCTCGCCCTCGTCATCGCGACCCGGGAAACGCTGGGAACCGCTCTCTCTCCATTCGTGACTCTTGCGGCCGGAGGGCTCCTCGGCTTCGGAACGTTCGTACTCGTGTTGAGGCGGCTCGGCGCCGTGCCGCCGGAAGCCTCGGCCGCTCTCTCCAGCCTGATCGGGCGGATACGCCACGCCTGAGCGACCCAATCGGATGCCACGTGTCGCCGTCGTACTCGACGGGAGCGTGATTCCGCGGTGGATCTCCTACCTGTTGTCGGAGCTTCGCGCGGCGGAGTTCGCCGACGTGGTTCTCCTGCTAGTCGCGGCTCCGCCCCCGGTACCTCCCGCCAGACGAGAGCTTCGAGGACTCCTCTTCTCGCTGTATGAGGCGACCGATTATCGCGCCTTTCGATCCTCGCCCGACGCCCTCGAGCCTGTCGACGCGGCGGAACAGTTCGAGTCGAAGACGCCTGTTCTCGAGCTGGCGACGACTTCTTCGCGGGACGCTGTCGCCGCCGCTGACCTCGACGCGATCGCCTCGTACGACCCGGACGTCGGCCTGTGGCTCGCGGAAACAGAGCCTCGTGGGTCGATTCTTCGCAGCTTCCCGGACGGAGTCTGGAAGCTGCATCACGGAGATCCGGTGCTTTACCGGGGCGGGCCTCCGTTCTTCTGGGAGCTACACGACGGTGAGACGGCGACCAGGACCGTCCTCGAAGACTACTCGGCTCGAACTGACCGTCCTGCGCAGATCTATTCGTCGTGGTCGGCGATTCATCCGCAGTCGCTGTACCAGAGCAGAAACTCGCCGTACTGGAAGGCGACGCAGTTCATGCTTCGCAGCCTCGAGCAACTCGCGGCCGAAGGCCAGATCTCGCCCGAGCCTGGGCCGAGCTCACGAACGGCGGATGTGAAGAAACCGCGCGGGGTTCCGTCGAACTCGCAGATGGTCACTTTCCTCGTCCGCCTGCTCGCGCGTGGGCTGCGGAGTCGGCTTCGCCGCCTGGTCTATCGCGAGCGGTGGTATCTTGCCGAACGCTTGAAGAGAGCGCCGGCGGGCGCGGATCTCGGGGGATTCGAGATCCACCCCGCGCCGAGAGGGGTCTCCACCGCTGACCCATTCGTCGTCTCGAGAGACGGACGGCATCACGTGTTCTTCGAGGAGCTCGAGGCAACGGGTGCCCGCGGGGAGATTGCGCACTTCGAGATTCTCGAGGACGGGTCGACGACGCCTCGAACGACCGTGCTCACGCGCTCGTACCACCTCTCGTACCCGTTTGTCTTCGAGCATGACGGTGAGATGTACATGCTGCCGGAGACCGCTGCGAATCGAGCGATCGAGCTTTACCGCGCGGAGGCGTTTCCGGCGGTCTGGCAGTTTGAACGCACGTTGCTTTCGGACCTGACGGCGGTGGATCCAACCCTGCTCGAATACGAGGGAAGGCTCTGGCTGTTCGCAAACGTCAAGGAATACGGGGCGCCGTACTCGGACGAGCTCTGCATCTTCTTCGCCGACTCGCTCGAGGGGCCATGGACCCCGCACCCTCGAAACCCGGTCGTCTCGGATGTCCGATCAGCCCGACCCGCAGGTCGTATCTTCGTCCAGGACGGCGCGTTGATCCGCCCCGGACAAGATTCGTCCGGGAGATACGGCCGGGCCGTCAGCCTCAACCGGATCGACGTCCTCACCGACGACGCGTATCGAGAGACGCCGGTCGCCCGCATCGACCCGGATTGGCGTCCCGGAAACCTCGGGACGCACACGTACAACTTCGACGACGTCTACGAGGTGATCGACGGTCGTGAGTGGGAGCGGCGCTTCGCGGTTGCCGTCAGGACGGGGGCTTCGAGGAAGCCGGCGCGCCGCCCTCGTGAGCAAGCCGAGCCCGTTCCTGGAGGAGATCGCTGAGCGGCCGAAAGCTCTTCTGGTCGGCGTCAGAGACTTGCAGCGCCTCGGGGTCGAGGACACGAATCCGAGGACGCGGCACGCGCTCGGCTTCGCGGGCCTTCGCGGCGACGATCACAACGTCTCCGCCAACGACCTGTAAATAGCCAAGCGAAAGCGCATCATCGGCCACCCCGGCACCCTGCATCGCCTTGCGGGCACGTCGTGCCGCCCAGGTCGAGCCGGGTACCCGCCGCGACGGTCGAACGTTCAGTGCGCCGGCCACGATCGTCTCGAAACCGCTGGCCCGAACCGCACTCAGGTACTCGTGCATCCACGTTATGGCGTGCTCCGGGATCGTGTCTCTCGATCGGCGATAGGACCAGACCGCCCTGATGCTGCGGACCGGATCGAGCGTCAAGAGGAGGCCGCCCGGTTTGAGCACCCTGTTCGCCTCCTGAAAGAGCCGCCTTTTGTCCCCGACGTGGTGGGCGAACTCCTTGCAAAGAACGAGGTCGAATGCTCCGTCGACAAAGGGCGCGTACGTTGCGTCACAGGCGATCCGCCGACCGCCGCCGAACCGGGCGTGCTCGTGAATCAGGCCGAGAACGAGCGAGTTGAGCTCGAGCTCGCAGGCCCACATCTCGTACCCGGCCTCGGCGAAGAGCCAACTGACCCAACCCGAACCGGCGCCGAGCTCGAGGCCGCGCAGGACACCCTCCTGCCGCTGATGCTTGCGAGCCAGACGGATGAGCTTGAACGCATCCGGCGCGCTCTCTTCGAGGAAGGCAAGGCCCGGCTCGACCGCCTCCGGAGTGGCCTGGTGGACCCGCTCGGCCTCGATGATCTCTTGCATGAAGCCGTGGCTTGCGGCGTCGTAACCCATGTAGACGACTCCATCGCGGACCGGGTAGAAGAGGCGGGCTCCTCTCGAGTACAAGCCGTCGGGGACGGCCTCCAACGGCTCGAGCGTCTGCTGACAGCGAAGGATCTCGAGCGTTTCAGGCGGGACGTTCAAAAGGAAACCCGGCCAGGGGGCTGGTGCCCACCGAGCGCCCGCCGACTGACGGCGGGCGCCGCGTACCAGGACCCGACGACGAAGCGCATCAAAGGGCCGATGCTCAAAGCCGCGGAGGCGCCGACGAAGTGCAGGCCGGGCACGGACGATTCGAGCCCGCGGTCGAGCAGGGGGTACCCATGCTCGACATCCAGACGCGAGAGAAGACGCTCTCCAAGGAAGGCGTACCGCGTAACGTCGACGACAAATCCGGTAGCAAGGAGCACGTGGTCGACGACCCGGTCTCCTCCGCCGTCGAGGGTCAGCAATACACGTCCCCCCTCTTCCTGGGCCGAGACGACGGCCGCACCGGTCGTGAGGAGAACATCGGTGAGGCGAGGCCTTAGCCAGCCGGCGCCGGCCGGGCGGATGCATCGATAGGCGATTGGGCCTTGGAGGCCGGCCGGAACGGCGCGGTACACGTCCGGCACGGCCGCGACCCAGCCGGTCACGAGACCGCCGACATCCGTCGGCGGAACCATCCGCTCCCTCACGCTCCGCCGTCCAGCTGTCGAAACGTCGGCCAGCCACCGGACAGTCTCAGCGCGGACGAGGACCTCGACGCGTGCTCCCGATTCGTGGAGCAAGGCTGCGGATTCGAGGGCGCTCTGGCCGCCGCCGATGACGAGTACATCTCGCCCTGAGAAAGGCTCAAACGCGACATGCTCTGAGCTATGTGAGACAAGAGCCTGGTCGAGCCCGTCGAAAGGCGAGGGCTTCGCGGCGAAGGGTGACAGGCCCGCCGCGACCACGACCCTGTCTGCGTGCAGCGTCTCGCCGTCCTCCAGCATCAGCTCGAAGCTGTGGTCGCTTGTCTCGACCAGCGAGACACGCCGAGTGTCGAGGTCGGGAACAGCATGCTGCTGAAACCATCTGCCGTACTCGACGAAATCGGCGATCGGAATCGGATTGTCGAGCGTGCGTCCCTCGGCTGCGGCCCAAGCATCGAGGCCGAGCGAGCGCTCAGGGTCCGCGATATTCGAGGACCGCTGCCGCGAGCGCAGGAGCATTTTGCGCGGCATTCGCGTCTGCCAGAACTCGAGAGGTCGCCCGAAGACCCGCGTTTGGACGCCGGCCGCTCGAAGGAAGGCGGCAGTAGCCAGCCCGTGAGGGCCGGCCCCGAGGACTACGACGTTGGTCACGTGTCTTCCGTGAGTGGTGGAGATGCTTGGCCGGCATCGACCGTCGGCGGGCTCGGTTGAGTTGACTGCCCTGTTCGAGACCGCAGACCTTTACGAGCCAGCGCAATGAACCGAGCCACGAGCGGGCCGGGGTCGGCGAGCCGGGCGTGCGCATGGACTACGTGACGGTGTGGGCGAGCGACCGCGAGCGCCTCGCGGACGTGACCATGGCGGAGTTGCCACATCCCGTGACGAAGGTCGGCGTCCTCCCAGCGGTAATGAACTCCGCCCCGCGCAGTCACGGCGGCCGGATCCCGGCCGAGTAACCACTCGCACCAGACGACGGGCATTGGAGCGCCGGCCGCGTGCGCTAGGACAATCGATCCGTAGAGGCGCGGGTTGATGTCTATTGCGGCGAACGAGCCGTCCGCCCGGCGTATCAGCTCCAGCTCGAAGATGCCCTGGCAACCGATCCCGTCCGCGAGTTGTTCGACCCGTTCGGCCAGCTGTTTCGGGGGCGTAACGGTCTCGGAAAAAGCGGCACGGCCGGCCGTCACAGGCCATGTTCGGACGTAGCGCGAGAAGGCTGCCGCGATGAGTCGGCCGTCGGCGATTACTCCTCCGACCGAGTATTGCTCCCCCTGCTCGACGCGCTGGAGAAGAAACGGGCGGCCCACCACGTCAACGGCGCGATCGAGGCTTGCGTGATCGTGAGCGTGCAGGCTTCCCATCTGAAACAGCTTTCCGCCGGACTCGAAGACGGTGCTCCGTGGTTTCACGATGACGGGGAACCCAAGCTCGCGGGCGGCCTCGACGGATTCATCACGGGTCGAGCAAACGATCGTCTCCGGGCATGCGATGTCGGCAGCCGCCGCGGGCTCGATCAACGTTCGCTTGTCGAGAGCACGACGTACGACGTGGTCGGGCGGCAAGCCGAGGGCGACATGAGGCTCGAGCGCGGCGCGTTGCTCGGACACCGCAAGCAGGCTCGCATCGCTCCCCGGTACGAGCACGGCGTATCCACCATTGGAGACGATCTTCACGAGGCCCTCGATGTATCCGACCGGGTCGACCCGAGGGTCGACGAGGTGGACGCGTTCTGCGCAACTGCGTGACCAGTGGCCCGGCGCCGGATGCTCGTTGGCAACTCCTGTTACCCGAAACCCCGCGGAGCTCAATGAGCGACATGCGCCGAGGGCGGCACGATCGTGCACATCGGTGACGACGACGCGCTCGAGCATTACGCGAGAGCCTACGGAACCCGCTCTGGATTAGGCTTCGAGGAAGTCCCCCGCCGGAGGGCTGCCGGCGCCTGGCCGGTCGCGTGGACGGCGAGCCGGCGCTCTATCTGTGGCCGGTTGGGAAGTCGCTTCGCGAACGACCGCGTCCAGCGCGCGGAGTCAAAGCCCAGCAGGGTCGCGCGGAGAGCGAGAGCAGCCAAGCCGCCGTGGTGCTTCCGCGTGTACTTCTGGAGGCTCTCGAGGTAGAGAAGTCCGAGCTCGTCGGACTCGGCGCCAGTGCTCGCGCGGCCGGAATGAGTCACCTCGACCTCCGGTGTAAAGAGGGTCTTCCAACCGTTGTGCTTGGCGCGAATGAGCCAGTCAGTCTCTTCCCAGTAGACAAAGAACCGTTCGTCGAAGAGGCCCACGTCGTCGAGTGCCGCTCGCCGAAGGCAAAGCCACGCGCCGCAGGCGACGTCGACTTCCCTGCGACTCAGGTAGTCCCACTCCGGCATCCGGGCGCGGGACACCGCTTCCCACCAAGGCATCCTCTGCGGGAGCGAGAGCTCCGCCGAGAGCAGGTCGAACAACTGGAGCTCGGTCCGACAGAGCTTTTGAATCGTCCCGTCCGGGTTCTTGAGCAGTGCGGCCACGGCGGCGAGTCGCGGCTGGTCGTCGAAGAGCTTGCGAACCGTCTCGAGGCCCCCTGCAATCTCGAGGATGTCTGGATTGAGGAGCAGCACGAGCTCGCCGGTCCCCGCCTGGATGCCCTGATTGACGGCGGCGGCAAAGCCGACGTTGTGGGGATTGGAGATGACGGTCGATCCGGGTATCGCATTGGTAACGGCCTCTGCGGCCCCGTCACCCGGCGAGTTGTCGACGAGAATGAACCGAGCCGCGCCCCCGGTGAAGCGCAAGGTTGCCGCCAGGCTGGCGTCGAGAATGCCTGCGCTACGGTAGTTGACGACGACGACGTCGAGGGTTCGTGCGCGCGTGCTCGACGCCCTGTCCGGGCGCATCGTCTCAACCACGTCCATTGCGCGCGAACTCCGCTACGGCGCGTGCGTAGTCCCGCGCCATCCGCTCCTGCGTAAAGAAGTTCTGCTGTCGTTTGAGCCCTGCTCGTCCATAGGACAGCGGCGTCTCGGGAGCGCGGACCCAGGCAACGAGCCTTTCGGCGAGCGCCACGGCGTCACCCGACTGAATGAGGTCGCCGGTCTCGCCGTCGATGATGATCTCGCTTGTCCCGCCGACGTCGGTTGCGATGACCGGCCGCCCGAGGGCCATGGCTTCGATCAGGACCATCGGGAGAGCTTCTGCCTCGCTCGTCAGGCAGATTGCGTCGGCCGCCAGCATGAGCTCCGGGATGTCAGTGCGAGGGCCTAGCACCTCGACCGCGCCGTTTGCCTCGGCGGCAATCTCGGTGACCTTTGCAAGGTCGGGCCCTCGGCCGGAGATGAAGCCTCGAATCCGGGGCTCGGTCCGACGGGCCCGCTCAACGGCGTCGATGAAAACATCTGCGCGCTTCTCGGGCCGCAACGTCGCGATCAAGAACGCAGCGAAGTCTTGCGGTTGAAGCCCAAGGTCGGCTCTGACCTCGTCTCGAGGCCGACGCGCCGCGAGCGAGGGAATCCCACTCCAAACAGCCCGCATCCGCCCTCGCCGGTAGCCGAGATCGAGCAGGTACGGGAACTGCTGCTCGGTCACGGCGATCACCCCGTCGACGCGCCGCGCAATCAAACTACGAAGGCGATCGCGGCGCGGGTGATCTGCGGCAAGCGTGCGAGAACTGTGCTCCGTCGTAACGTGTAGCGCGCCCGTCGTTCTGGCGATCACGTGCCCGACGGCCTGACCCAGAACACTTCTCGTAATGACTGCGTCCGGCTTCCACTTTCGAAACGAGAGAGCGCGGGCAAGGCCGCGAAGGTCGCTCCGGCTCTTCATCTTCACGAAGGTCGCCTCGACTCCGGCCGCCTGAACGTCCGGAAAGAAATCGCCTTCGTCCGTCAGGGTGAGGAGCGCCACCTCGAATCCCTGCCGCCGAAGCTCGGGCAGCAGGATCGACCACTGCCGTTCCGCGCCGCCCGTTTTCAGATGCGTGCAGACGAAGAGGAGCCTGTGTTGGCCTTGGTTGGGCGCCGTCGTGCTCAAGACCCCAACCCGTCCCTCGCGTGACGGCTCACAACGTCCTGCAACCGCATGAAAATCGAGTCGGACAGTGCCTCGTGCCGACACCGACCAACCGCCTCCTCTCCATTAAGGACTCTACACATATGGTGGTAGGAGATGGCCCTCGGTTCGCAGACCTGGCAACACCCTTCGGGCTCGACGCAGGCGCGCAACGCCTCGGTTGGAGATATGCGCGTCCTGCTGGTCTGTGACTTCTTCTTGAAATACACGACCCCGCTGGCGCTGGCCCTGCGACGACAGGGCGTCCAGCTCGCGCTGCTCTGCCGGGACCATCTTCAGGAATTCGATTTCAACCAGAATGAATATGGCGCGCTGATCGACGAGCTGCAAGACGCGGGCGTCGACGTATTCGTGCTTCCGGGAAGGGTCTCGTCGTTACGGACCGTCCCGGCACTCGTTCGCGTGCGGCGAGAGCTCCGGCGATGGAGGCCGGAGGTCGTCCACGCCCAGGACAATCACGACCCCCGGCTGTTGATGCTCATTCGGAGCCATCCGTACCTCTTCACCATCCACGACCCCGTCCTGCACGCCGGCGAGAGTCCGCTCAGAGGGATGCGTGCGTTCGTCTACGGGCGATGGATCAAGTCGGCGTCCCGGATCGTGGTCCACGGAGACCGCCTCGAGAGCCTGATGGCGCAGACGGTGAGCCGGGATCGAATCGTCACCATCCCACACGGGACAACACCGGCCGCGAGACCCCTGCGTCCGCCGGCCGAGCCGGCTGTCCTTCTTTTCGGACGCCTCGAGGCGTACAAAGGAATCCCGGTCCTGGTCGAGGCAATGAAGCTCGTCTGGCAGCAGCGACCGGAAACGAAGCTCCTCGTCGGAGGCAAGGGGCCGGAAAGGCGCCACCTGCCCTCGGACCCTCGTATCGAGGCATCCAACGACTACATTCCGGAAGGGATGGTCGAGTCGTGGTTCGAGCGCGCATCGGTCGTTGTCCTGCCGTACACCGAGGGGAGCCAGAGCGGAGTCGGGTTGCAAGCACTCGCCCGCGGCGTGCCTGTGCTCGTGACTGACGTGGGCTCGCTACCGGACCTGGCGCTCGACTCATCGTTGGTCGTCCGTCCCGGCGATCCGGTCTCCTTGGCAGAGGGGCTCCTGCGTCACCTGGATCAGAGCGACGAGCAACGCGAGGCAGTCCTACGCCTTGCGCGCGAGCGCTTCTCCTGGGATTCGGTCGCACGGAAGACGATCGATGAGTACCGAAGAGTCATGTCGGAACGACGCGCGCGTGGCGGCGGTCGCCGGTGAGCGCCGCCTCGTCAGGCCGGCGTTCGGCGCCACCGAGCGAGGAGCTCTCGGTCGAGCTCGTGGACAGCGTGGATCTGCTACGCGACGACTGGGTCCGCCTCGGCGCCGAGAGCGACAACATCTTTGCGACCTGGGAGTGGATCTCGACCTGGTGGCGCTGCTTCGGACATGAGGGCGCCCAACGCGTCGCGTCATGTCGTAGCGCCGACGGTCGGGTCGTCGCGATCTTGCCGCTACACCTTCAAGTCGTGCGCGGCTTTCAAATCCTTCGCTTTCTCGGTCACGGTCCAGGAGACGAGCTCGGTCCCGTCTGCGCTCCTTCGAATCGCGCCCAGGCCGCAGCCGCGTTGAGCACGCTTCTCGGCGAAGAGTGTCATGAGTGGAACCTCTTCCTTGGCGAGAACCTGCCTGGATCCGAGGGCTGGGACAAGCTTCGAGGCGCAAGCGTGCTCGCTCATCGTTCCACCCCGGTGCTGCGACCGTCGGAGGGCGGCTGGGAAGGCTTCCTCGCCTCTCGGAGCGCGAATTTCCGACAGCAGGTCCGGCGGCGAGAGCGGAACGTGTTCCGTCACCATGACGCGAGTTACCGACTGGTCACGAGATCCGACCATCTGCAACAGGAGCTCGACACCCTGTTTCGATTGCACCGTCTGCGCTGGGAGCGCGACCAAACCGGTTTTACAGCGTTTGAGCCTTTCCAGCGGAAGTTCGCGGAGCTCGCGCAAGAGCGTGGCTGGCTTCGCCTGTGGTTCCTCGAATTCGGGGCGGAGGCTGTCGCGGCTTGGTACGGGTTCCGCTTCGAAAACGTCGAGTACTACTACCAGGCAGGACGCGACCCAAGGGCCGGCCGCGACTCAGCTGGTTTCGTGCTACTCGCCCACACGATTAGGGAGGCAATCGAGGACGGTGTTCGCGAGTACCGACTCCTCCAGGGAGGCGAGCCGTACAAGCATCGGTTCGCAACCGAAGACTTCGGGCTCCAGACCGTCGGCATCGCCAACGGCGTGCTCGGACGACTCGCTCTTGTCGCAGGGGCTTCGAACCTCCGCTGGAATCCGGCCAAGGCGCTGGCCCGGCGCGCTCTCTCAGCAGGAAGTGACGACCGGCGCACGACATGAATTGGTCCCGCCGAGCGCGTCGCCCACTGGTGCTCTGCTACCACGCCGTCAACTCGGCCTGGGAGTCGCATCTTTCGATTCCCGAGGAGCTCTTTCTTTCCCATATGAATGCTCTCCGCCGGCGAGGCTATGTCGGTCTGACGTTTGCCCAGTCCGAACGACTTCGAGCCGAAGCACGCCTGCCGGCACGGAGCGTCGTTGTCACCTTCGACGATGGTTACGCAACAACGATCGACCGGTGCGCCCGGGTGCTGGACCACGTCGGCTTTCCGGCGACGGTCTTCGTCGTCACCTCGTTCGTAGACTCAGGCGAGACGATGTGCTGGCCGGGGGTCGAACGATGGACGAGGGAGAAGCCAAGAGAGATGCAACCTCTTGATTGGAGCGTCTTGCGAGACCTCATTGAAGGAGGGTGGGAGGTCGGGTCCCATACCGTCACCCACCCTCTCCTGACCGAGCTCGCCGACGAACCGCTCGAAGAGCAACTGGTTCTCTCGCGTCAGCGAATCATCGACGAGCTCGGCGCCTGCCACACGATTGCGTATCCATACGGCTTTGCCGACGCGAAGGTCGCGCGCGCGGCCGAACAAGCCGGGTATCTGGCCGGCTGCACACTGACACCTGCGCATCGCATCGACGATCGGTATCGACGGCCGCGTGTCGGGCTCTTCTTCCACGATCGCGGTCTTCGTCAGTGGGCGAAACTCTCTCCCGCGATCGGGCGACTCCGCCGGACGCGCCTGGCGGAGTCGCTTGAGCCAATTCACCTCCGCCGACGAAAGGTGCAGCCCGGAAGAGCGATCGACGATCGAGCCTCGGCCCAGTAGCCGTGCTCATCCGTCGAACGATCATCTAGCACCCCGCCGCAGCCGCATACGAATCGGCTCGACAGGCGCCGTCCTGGTAGTCGCCGACGCCGCTGCCGACCGACATGTCCATGCCGTAGAAGCCCTGCTTCCAGTACGCGCTCGCGCCGCTGATGTTGTAGAGCGTTTGAGTGTTCGTCAGCGGCACGACCTGGTTGCCGTCCAGGTAGAGCTGCACGAAGCCGACGCTCGGGTCGGGTGACCACTTGACGTGGAGGACGAAGTGGTACCAGTGGTCGTACTGGAGAGCGCCCAGTTGGCGGTAGAAGCGGCCGCTGCCATGGCAGTCGCCGGCGGCGCCGCTGTCTGCCTGCAGGTAGAGCTGCGGGCTTGCGCCGGTCGCGTCGACGCCGAGGTAGGTCTGGGCGCCGCAGGAGCCGGGACCGTGGAACTGGGTGAAGACATTCCAGTTCGCGCCCAGCTTCCAGAAGCGTCCGGCATCCGCGGAGGAGAACATCGTCCACCAGCCGTAGTACCACTCCTGGCCCGGGTAGCCGCCGGTGTCGGCGACCGAGGTGCCGACTTCAGCCCGGGGAGAGCTCGTGCATAGGTCCGTTGAGTAGACGGTGAAGCGAGCGGCATAGCTTCCCTGCGCCCGCGGGCTGGAGACGACGTTTGCGCCCGAGTCGCCGACCGCCGAGCAGGTGTAGCTCTGGTCGTCGTTGCGCGACCACTGGTGGAGGTCCCACTGCGAGAAGTCGCCGGTGTCGTAGTCGCCCCGGAAGAGGACGTTCCCGGAGGAGGAGGGCGGTGGGGGCGGGGGCGGGGGCGGTGGTGGCGGCGGTGAAGCCGTCGTCGTCGGTGAAGCCGTCGTCGTCGGTGAAGCCGTCGTCGTCGGTGAAGCCGACGTGGTCGGTGAAGCCGTCGACGTCGCGCTCGTCGTTGTCGTCGGAGTCGTGGTAGACGGCGTCGTCGCGCCCGAGCCCCGCAGCTGACGCGCTTTCGACCAGGGCGGCGGACTACTCGAGGCTATGTTTGCGGCTGCGAAACCGCCGGCCACAAGCGCTGCAAGCGTGCAAGCGAACAGCAGGCGCCGGGCGTATCCGGCATGTCGGTAACTGGGCTCGTGGCGCGTGAAAAGCTTCTTCACGGTTGCCCCCCTTCTCGCCCCGAACGCGAGCGGTGATCAGGTGCCTTGGGCTAAAGGCAGCGCCGCGCCACACGCGGCCTCTGGGCGAAGGCCGGTGCGAGGGACGGGTGCGTTGACTAGGACCCATGGGGCTAGCGAGAGAGGACGAACGCGGCCGCAGAGACCGAACTACGAGGACGATGCCTAAGCCGCAGGCCGCGCTCGCGTTTCGCGTCGCCTCCCGACTGGACTGGAACTGCGGCACCGTAACAGAGCCTCCGGACAAAGGCGACGGAGGTAGACGAGTGCGCTTCGGCATGCGATGCTGGTGAGGCGCGGTCGGTGTCGCCTCACTGGACTGGAACCCAGCGTGCGCTTTCACCGACCGCTGTCTTTTTAGAAGATGATTTGGGCGCGGGTCCACGGTCCAGCCAGTGCCTTGTACGATGCACCGTCCTCAAGAGCCGTCCGGCGCTTCCGAAGAATTAGGAACAGATGGCCATCGACGATGTTGACGCAGCGAGGCTCGAGCACGAGCCGATCAGCCCAGAGCTAGCGCTGGTGAGCCCGGAGCTCGCCGAGTTCGCGCGAGCGGGTCTACCTGATCCTTCCGACGTCTTCGCCGATCTCGCCAGTAAGCGCCGAGCCGAAGCGGCAGCGGCGCTGCCTCGGCAGCCGGAGCCCGTCCGCCCGGAGCCGTCACGTGGGCGCAGGCGGGCTTTGTCGACGCTCGCGCTTCTCGGGGCCACGGGGCTCGGGCTTCTGGCCGGCATCGAGATCGC
This sequence comes from Gaiellaceae bacterium, assembly GCA_051955535.1. GTDB lineage: Bacteria > Actinomycetota > Thermoleophilia > Gaiellales > Gaiellaceae > 13-2-20CM-68-14. The sequence continues at coordinate 69,604 of JBQCGP010000075.1, forward strand.
TGGCCAGAATGCCGCGCAGGTCTTCACCAGTGCCCAATTCGCTCCGGCAGCGCCGAATCTCACGTCCCCCTCCCCGACGTCGAGCTCGAAGCAAAAGATCGCAGGCGTACTTGCTGCGAGGGCCGAACGGCGGGCATCCCGGCCGGCGTCGAAGCCTTCGGCTGCGAGCAAACGGAAGACGTCCCGGCTTTCGACGGCGCCGAGGCTGAGATGGACCGGCGTCCGCGGCGCGAGCTACTACAACGTCCGATTGTTCCGTGGGCGTGTGCGGATCCTGGACCTATGGCCCTCGCAGCCCGTCGTCAAGGTCCCGAGGGCCTGGGTCTACGGCGGCGTCCACTACAGCCTACGGCCCGGACGCTACACGTGGTTCGTCTACCCAGGCATCGGCAAGCCTTCGCGGCTTCGGCTGCAGAGGCTTCACAAAACCGGCGTCTTGATTGTTCCGAAGTGATCCTTCTCGCCCACCATCAGAAGCGCTACTTCCTGTTCGAGGTCGAATGGGGCGACGAGGGCGATCCTTGGGCGCCGTACGGGCGTGTCTACGACCGAGTTGCGCGACTCACATTCGAACCCATACCGCTCGTGCGCCTGGAGCAGGTAGGCGACTTCTTCGAGAAGTGGGACGGATCTGGCGAGGAAGCGGCCGCGATCAAGGCGGAAGCGGAGCTCGCAGCCCGGCAAGCTGCTTCGTCGTAGGCGCGAGACCGCCGTCAGCAAGCCGGTCTGTGCGGTCGCCCCGAGCAGCGTGAATGGCGGCGGGTCGACAATCAGCACGGGGGTGGCCTGATCACAGGCGAAGAAGCCCCTACAGAAATTAGCCTTCGACAATGAATCGCGACGCGGCATCCGAAGCGAAACCAGCTGTGGGATCGTTCCGGTTGCTCAGAAGGTCAGCCGTTATCACCGGCGCCGCTAGCGGCATCGGCAGGGCTACGGCAGAGCTGTTCGCATCGGAGGGGGCGAGAATCGTGGCGGGCGACATCGACGGCGACGGGCTAATGCGTCTTCGTGACCGCCTGGAATCTCGCGGGGCCGACTTTGCAGCCGTGGTCGGTGACGTCTCCAAACCCGAAGACGCGAAGAGCATGATCGAGGCGGCGGTCGACCGCTACGGGCGGCTCGACATCCTGGTGGCGAACGCGGGCGTCATCCCTCTGCGGACGATCGTCGAGGCCGGCCCGGCGGACTGGGACGAGGTCATGGCCGTCGACGGCCGAGGCATGTTTCTCAGCTGCAAGTACGCGATCGAGGAGATGCTGAAGACCGGCGGCGGCTCGATCGTCTGCCTCTCGTCGATCTCGGGAGTCGCCGGCCAGAAAGGTCAGTCGACCTACGGGCCAGCGAAGTTCGCCGCCTCGGGGCTCGCGAAGCATCTGGCGGTCGAATGGGCGGATAGCGGCATCCGCGTGAACGCCGTTGCGCCCGGAACGATCAAGACGGAGCGCGTCCTACGCCTTCCAGAAGAGCCTGGTGGGACCGAGTACATCGAGGAGATCGAGCGGATGCACCCCATGGGCCGACTGGGCGAGCCTGAGGAAGTCGCCCAGGCGATCGCCTTCCTCGCTTCCGACCAGGCGTCGTTCATCACGGGCGCGATACTGCCGGTCGACGGCGGCTACCTTGCGCGCTGACCCCGCCTCGAGGGCGGTGAAGAGCTCTAGTTCGTTGCCCAAGGCCATGCGATTGCCTCAGCGCGCACCGAGCTGAACGTCGGCCAGCTCGCGATACGAGGGCGTCAGCTCGGTCCACCGGCTGCGCCAGTCGGCCGGCTCGCGGCCCGATAGCAGCGAAGCGAGATCCTCCACGTGCGCCTGCCAACCCGCCCCGTGTGAGGCCAACGCCGAGATGGGGAGGCCGCGCTCCTCGATCACGAGCCGCGTACCCCCGTCTTCCGCATTGAGCAGCGCCTCGATGACCGTCTCGTCGTTCTGCCCAGGGTTCATCGTCAGCAGCAACCGGTGCGGGGGCTCGCACACATCGACGCGACCGGGACCCTCCCAGCTGCTCGTGAACCGTGCGTTGAACTCGCCGCCCAGCGACAGGTCACCTTCTACTTCTGCGATCCAGCGAGCGAGTCGCTCCGGCTCGGTCAGCGCAGACCAGAGGTCATCGATGTCCGTGGGATAGAAATCCTGAACGCGCACCGCGCCCTTGTCGGCATCGACGGGTCGCAAGGCGCCGAGAATTCTCTCCGTGGTCATTTCGTGCTCCTTCCTGCCCGCTTCGCGCGAGCGATCTCCGTTTGTAGTGCGTCCATCCGTCCCTCCCAGAGGGCGCGGTAGTTGCCGACCCATTCATCGAGCTCGGCCAACGGCTCAGGTCGAAGCTGGTAGACGCGGCACTGTGCCCGCGGCTCCGCCTCGACCAGCCCTGCCTCTCGCAGCACCCGCAGGTGCCTCGAGACGCCCGGCCGCGCAATCGGCACCAGCGCCGCCAGCTCGTTCACTGTGGCGGGGCCCTGCCGTAATTGCTCGACCATCGCCCGACGGCTTCCGTCCGAGAGCGCGTGCAGCACGGCGTCCATGGAAAGAATGTACCCGATCAGTTACGTAACTGTCAAGGTACATAAGCGTAACCGGCGATTGCGGCCGGGGTTCATCCTGTAACCGCGCTGACGGTCGTGACATAGAGAGAGTGAATGGCGCGCTTCGAGCAGATCTACCAGGAACATCGCGAGGCCGTGCGGGCGTTCGTGCGCCGGAGAGCTCCCGAGTCGGTCGTCGAGGACGTTGTGTCCGAGACGTTCCTCGTCTGCTGGCGCAGGCTCGATCGGGTGCCGGATGAGCCGCTGCCCTGGCTGTACGCAGTGGCGCGTAAGACGCTGGCCAATCAGCGTCGGAGGCTCGAGCGCGATGAACGTCTAGGCGCCTCTGCAGAGTCCGCTACCGCGCAGCCGGAGCTGGTCGGCGACAGCGCCCTGGCTACGGCATTCGCCTCGCTTTCGGAGCGCGACTGCGAAGTGCTGCGGCTCATTGCCTGGGAAGGGCTGTCGCTGAACCAGGCGGCGGTCGTCCTCGGATGCTCGGCGGTCGCCTGCCGGGTTCGCTACCACCGCGCGAAGACGCGGCTGGCGCGACGGCTCGAAGCGGAAGCCGACTTTCGACCACACCTGAGAGGAGCGACGAGATGAACGACGACGCCATCACGCGACTCGCGGCCGCCAACCCTGTGCCGACGGGGGCACCGCTTCGCCAACCAGAGCCGCTCGTGCTGCCGACCCGGCGGATTGCCCTGACGTTGGCGGTCATCGCGGCGGTTGCACTCCCCGCAATCGCCTTCGCCGGCAAGGTCGGAGATCTCCTCGGCCTGTCGAACCAGGGCACACCGGTCGCGACTGGCTCGCTCGACCTTTCCAGGGACACGGGCCTCAGCGAGGCAATGCAACAGCTCGCCTTTCCCTCGGACCTGCACCTGCTCGGCGGTGTAAACGGCGTCAGCTTCTACGCGGCACGCCGCTCGGACGGCGACTACTGCTTCGCAATCGAGTCGAAGGTCGCGAAGGGCGTTGGCTGCGACCTGAACGGCACCTTCCCGTCGCCCGCACGGCCGGTGATGGTCTTTCCGCCGCTTGTGCAATTCGCGGGCTTTGCCGCCGATGGCGTTGCCACGGTCCGCGGCGTCGACTCTTCCGGCAACACCGTCGTCTCGGCGCCGGTGAGCCAAAACCTGTTCGCCTCGGCGACTCCTGGGCCGTTCCCGACAATCGTTTCGATCGAGGCGCTCGACGCGCAGGGCGGCGTCCTCGCGACAGAGCGCCGACCCGGCCGCTAAGAGCCCACTTCGCCCGTCACCGCGGTCATGGCTGCACCTTGAGCGTTTCGGGTACATGAGGACCCATGACCCGCGGTCGACTGATCGCTCTTCCGCTCGCCTGCACGGTCGTCCTCGTGCTGGCCGCGGCTCGAGCTGATTCGTCCTCACGGCCCGAGCAGATATCGCGCGGTTGCCCGGGCCGGTTCGCGTGGGAGGAGGTCCGGGCCACATCTCTCGACAGCGTCGTAGCGGTTGCCCGGCGGGTTGCCATCGATCAGGTGATCACGACCTACATGGATCGCAAGGTCCGCCGCACTCTGGCCAATTACCCCGTTCTCGAGGTTGTGGAACTGCTGACGGGGCCGGCCTTGCCGGCGCAGCAGCCGCTCAGACGACAAGCTGCCCATCGATGCGGCAGCCGCGCAGCCCAAGCGTCGTGGGCGGTTGTCTTCACGGACACCGAGTCGCCAATTTGCTGCACAAAGGACGTCCGCTTCGTCGTCCACCTCGGAAACGGGTGGTGGGTCTTCTAGGGACCCGCCGCCTGGCTTGGCATGAGGTACGCGTGCGTGTCGGCCCATTCGGCGAACCACCGAACCCACGCCTCCTGGTCGGCGGTCTCTACGGCTTCCCGGCGATATGCAGCGCGCACCCAAGCAACAGCCTCCGCCGACGGCACCCCTGCCAGGACGGCCATGCAGGCCAACACGGTGCCCGTGCGACCTCTGCCGCCCAGGCAGCCGACCTCGACGAGTCCGCCCTGTTGTGCCCGGCCGAAGGCCTCCGCGATCTGCTGCGCGGCAAGCTCTCGGTCCGTAGGCAGGCCGAAGTCCTCCCAATCGACCACCGTGGCCGGCCACGTCGGCTGCCACTGCGCATCGAGGTAAAGACCGAACGTGCGCTCGGGATCATCGACGCGGCGATCGGAGATCGACGACCCGCGGACGTGGGTTCCGTCGGGGAAGCGGACGATCGACACCTGCGAACTGTACGACTCGACTACACGTGGCTGAGGCCCGCTACCAGACGCCGGGGAAAAGCCGCCGTCTGGTGGCCGCGAACCGACTGTAATCGTCACCCAACGCCGAGTTCAGCGCACGTTCCTCAGCGCGGATCCGCACGAGCAGGCCAAGGGTCGGGAATACGGCGAGAAGGGCCAGCGACGCCCAGTTGCTCAGGGCCAGCCCGAATCCGAAGAAGAAGACGATCAGCGCGGTGTACGACGGGTGCCTGACCCAGCGATAGGGACCGCGGTCGACGACTGTCTGGCCGGGATGTACGCGCACGTCGACGGTGAAGAACCTGCCGAGCGTGACGATCGACCATTGGCGGACAACGAACCCCGCTGCCATCAGCACGAGTCCGACGACGAACAGGGGGAACTGGAACTGGTCGATCTCGGCCGCCTTCCAGTGCGTCAGCTCGATCCCACCGACCACGCCGACGACGACCGTAGCGACGACGACCGGGAGGCTCGAACTCTCCACCCGCCGGCCGCTCCTGCCGGCGAGGCTGCGGAAGCGCATGGTGAATTCACCGAGCATGAACAGGCCGACCAGGCCGCCGAAAACGATGTTCGAGCCCGACTGCTCATAAGGCGGCGTCAACGGAGACTTTCTACCGGTCGGCAGGCGGTTGCCGTCACGCAAGTGTCGCCGCGCTGTGGCGCCACATCGGCGAGACTCCCTTCGTGAAGGTCGGTCTGCTGCATCCGGGTGAGATGGGAGCGGCGATCGGGGCGGCCTTGCGCGCCCACGGCGGCGAGGTTGCGTGGGCATCGCGCGGCCGGAGCGGCGACACCGCGGACCGTGCAGAGAAGGCGGGTCTCGTGGACGCAGGCGACGTGGAGGAGCTATGCCGTCGCTGCGAGGTGCTGATCTCGGTCTGCCCACCTCATGCGGCGATCGACGTGGCCCGCTCAGCAGCCGGCTTCGAAGGCATCTACATCGATGCGAACGCCGTCTCGCCCGAGACGAGTCGAGCAATCGACTCCCTTCTCAACCGCTTCGTGGACGGAGGCATCGTCGGTCCCCCGCCGCGCGAGCCGGGGACCACACGGCTGTATCTCGCCGGCGTCGAAGCGCCGCAGCTTGCTGAGCTGTTCTCAGGGACGATCGTCGACGCGCGGGTGGTGTCGGATCAGCCAGGCGCAGCTTCGGCGCTGAAGATGGCCTACGCGAGCTGGACGAAGGGCAGCTCGGCCCTCCTGCTCGCGGCTCGAGCGCTAGCTCAAGCCGAAGGAGTCGAGGAGGCGTTGCTCGAGGAGTGGGGCTTGTCGCTGCCCGATCTCCCCGAGCGGTCGGCCAGAGCCTCTCGCTCGGCGCTGCGGAAAGGCTGGCGCTGGGTGGGCGAGATGAACGAGATCACCGCGAGCTACGCCACCGCCGGGCTCCCTGAAGGCTTTCACCAAGCGGCGGCCGAGATCTACCGGCGAGCATCTGGGGAGCCTGACGGCGAAGCGCTCGAGCAAGTCCTCACTGCCATTCGTGAGACACGCGAGGCTCCCACTAAGCTCTCTTGAGATGGAGCGAAGCCTCATACAGCGCATTCACAATCCGCGGAACCGCGTCTGCGGCTGCTCGCCGGATTGCTGGTGCAAGCGCACGACTCTGGGCCGCGCCGTCAGATGGTGGTTTCCCGGCCGCTACTTCGGCCTGAGCCACAAGTCGGTCTCGCCCGAGTGGAAGCGGGCGCGAGCGGAAGGCTCGTAATTCGGCGGTGAGCCCGACCGGCCGTTACGTCGTCCTACAGCAGGTTGCGGAGGACGAATGGCGGGTCGTCGGCGAGATACCACGCCGGCCCGGTCTTCCGGCCCGGAAATCGCGAGGCCAAGCGATCAAGGATGTGATCGGCCGGGAGCCGGAGACCGGCGAACGTTTTGCGGTTCTCCCGCGGAGCGAGTGGCGTCTCAGTCTCGACCACTGAGCCGCCGTCTTCACTTGACGCGTTTCGAGCTGTGCTCGGTCAGGATGCGCTCGATTGGCGTGCCGATCGGCGTCTCGGTTGTGCTCGCGTTGTCGAGCGGCGCCGCATGCGGGAGCTCCTCGGAGGTAGGCGCAGACGGAAAAGCACTTCTCACGTTCTCGATGGGCGGCGATGTCTACGTCATGCGCGCAGACGGCAGTGAGCAGCGGCGGCTGACGCGAAGCCGGGCGAACGACTTTGCGCCGGCAGGGTCGCCGGATGGCAGAAAGATCGCCTTCACAAGCGACCGCGACGGCCGATTCGAGGTCTACGTCATGAACGCCGACGGCAGCGGGCAACGCGGGCTGACCCGCCAGCGTGCGAACGCATTTCCGGCCTGGTCGCCCGACGGATGGAGCATCGCCTTCGTGAGTGACCGCGACGGGAACCTCGAGCTCTACGTCATGAACGCCGACGGCAGCCGGCAGCGACGGCTGACGCGGAACCCTGGAGCCGACGGCTCTCCCGCATGGTCGCCCGACGGGCGAAGCATCGCCTGTGGATGCGAGCATCGAGGCAACTTCGACATCGAGCTCCTCACTGCCGATGGCAGCGCGGGGCGACGGCTCACGCGTAACCCGCGACTCGACGCAGATCCAAGCTGGTCTCCCGACGGCAGGAGGATCGCTTTCGAGAGCAGGCGCAGCGGGAGTTTCGAGGTCTACGTGATCGACGCCGGCGGTGGCCAGGAGCGGAGGCTCAGGGGCGGTGCCGACCCAGCCTGGTCGCCCGACGGACACACGATCGCGTTCGTACGTAACGGCGGCATCTTCATCATGCAGGCCGACGGTCGGGGGTCACGAAGGCTGACCGCGACCGGCCATGACGCCGGCTTTCCTGGGTGGCTGGTTCGGGCACACAACTAGCCTCGGCTGGACGGCGTGCGACCGCTGAGCTCATGGGCAAACGCTGTTGCCCAGCCTCCGTCACGCATCGGGTGCACCTTCACCCACACGCGGTCCTGCCACTCGCTCAGTTCTAACGTGCCGTTGCGTTCGGGGAAGCCGAGATGCCAATGGTGGCTGCCGCTTCGACCTGCAAGCTCGCGCTCGCTCCGGACGACGAGCCCGCGCTGACGACACTCGGCGAGGGCCTCGTCAGCCGTAACCCTTAAGTCGAGTTCGAGCACGACAATCGGATCGTAGGCATCTGCGCTACCGAGAGACGAAGGCCGCAACGTCCCTGCTGAAGCGCACTGGGTCTTCCCAGCGCGGAGTGTGTCCGACTCCCTGGTAGGTGATCAGGTCGGCATCGGGGAGCGAGTGCGCGAGGTGGTGCTGCATGTCTCGGGAAACCAGAGCGTCGGCGTCGCCCCAGATCATGAGCGTCCGTGCCCCAATACTCTCGAGCTCTGTCAGGTCGTCGTACTGGAGGAGTCCCGAGAACACCCCCTGCCAGACGCGCGCCGGAACCTTCAGGAGCTCTTCCACGAGCAGATCGACAAGGTCAGGCCGGATGCGCGGGGATGACGTGTCGGCGATGAACGACCGCGCGAACTTCAGGGTAATCGGGTCTTCCAGTCTGGACACGACGGAGTCGACAAAGCCGACGAGTCGCGCGTCGTCACGGAGCGTTGTCGGAGACGCCTCGAGGATCAGTGCTGCGACTCGGCCCGGATGATCGAGAGCGACTCTCCGGGCAACGAGACAGGAGCCCGAGTGGCCCGCCAGGACCGCCTGTTCGATCCCGAAGGCATCGAGCAGCTGAACGGCATCGGCCGCGAAGTCCTCGACGCGGTAACCGCTGTCCGGCTTGTCGGACTCCCCGTGTCCGCGCTGAGAGACGGAGATGACGTGTATCTCCCGCGGTAGCCGATCGAGGACGGGCTGGTAGGAGCGCCACGAGTCGGTTGGCCCCGGGAGCAGCACGAGGGCCGGACCGGAGGCGTCACCCTGCTGCGCGCACGACAACGTCAGACCGGAGGCGAGAGTGACCGTCGACACGCCAGGACCGTACGTGTGCTTCGAAGCACCCCGAGATGAGGCTGTAGCTTCTGCGGCGTGACGCGGTTCGTCGTCGACTGCGAGACACTGCTCCGGATTGCGGCCGGTGAGGTCGTGGTCGCTGCCGAGCACAAGCTCGTCGCGCCGACGCTCGTCCGGTCGCAGGCGCTGTCGGCGTTGTACCAGGCCGCCCGCCTGGGCGAGATCTCCGCCGCCGAAGGGATCGAGCGGGTGACGCGGATCAACTCCCTGAAGGTTCGTTTCCTCGGCGACAAGGTGCTTCAGCGGACGGCTTGGAAGGTCGCGGACGAGCTGGGGTGGGAGACGACCTATGACGCCGAGTACGTCGCACTCACACAGCTACAGGCGGACGTCTTCGTCACTTCCGACCGCGACCTGGCACGGGCGGTTTCCGGCCTCGTGACGACGGCGACGGTCGACGCGCTACGCACGGCCTGAACGGCGGGCGGCGACAGCGTCGGGCACCGTGGGCGCGCTCGGCGTAGGCCGCACGCTCGAACGACCCTCGAAACCGGGCTCTCGCTCAAAGATCAAGACCACGCATACTCGTCATGCTGAGGAAGGTCGTCGAGGATCTCGTACCACGGAGCCTTCGAGCCGACGAACATGTGCGCGGTCGGCTTCAGCGTTGGCTCGTCGGTAAGTGATCCGTAGGTAACGCGGACCCACGTGCGGTCGTGGTGATGGACCGTCCAGTAGAGGAGCGACCAGCAGTCACCGCAGCGCATTGCATGCCGTGACTCGATATCGCCGTCGACCAGGAGCGAATCCGCGCCCTTCGTGACCCTCAGCTTGTCGGGCTCGATCTCGCCCCACGGCACGAAAGCCGAGCCTGTCGTCGCGCGGCAGTGGGAGCAGTGGCAGTTGTACGCGACAACGAACTCGTCCGCGACTTCGTACCCGACGGCCTTGCACGCACAGCACCCCCTCAGCATGACGAGACCCTAGGCGGTCCGGGCTGGCAGACCTCCTGCCGTCGCTTGGCCAGACGGTCTGGGTCGGCGTGAGCGCCGGGAGCATGGTGATGACGCCTCGAATCGGGGTGGACTTCGTCAACTGGCATTCGCCGGCCGGCGACAGAACACTGGGCGTGGTCGACCCCTGAGCCGATGCTCAGCCGCCAGCGGGGATTCCGTTTACTGCTCGCAGAACGCCTTGAGCGAGGCGTACTGCTTGGGTACGTCGCGGCGGATGACCGGCGCGAGAAGCGGGAACAGCAACTTAAGTGCTCCTCTTGGACGAAAGTCGAAGTCGCTCTCCAGCTGCGTGCCCTCACCGATCGGCGTGAACCTATACACGATCGTGAGGTCAGGATTTCCGCTCGCCTCGAGCACAAGCTGTGACGGCCGGTCGTGGGCGGCGATCGTCACGTCGTACGGCGAGCCGCCGTTGACGATCGCGAACCGCGAACCCGGCCCGATCGGCTCAGGGCTCCGCAGCTCAGCGGTGCTGACTCGGCTGTTCCACTCCGTGTCGTTGCGCAGGTCAGCCAGCGTGTCAAAGACCACTTCGGGCGGGCAGGCAAGCCGCGTCGTCGTGGTGACGCGCACCACGCGATCCTAGCCCGGCGCGTTCCGCCTCTCAATTACCACGTAGGCCATGCCTCGTGGAGTTGACTCACGCGCGGATCTACGCCCCTCGCGCTGATCGGACGTGGGCGGTGAATGCCGCGGGAGCAGATGCGAATCACCGACCCCGATGGCTACGTGTTAATGGTGGCGCAGGTCGACGAGGACTCCTAGAGCTCGCGTGGGCCAGGCCGCTGCTAGACCGCGCTTGAGTTAACCGGCCGCTGGGCTGGGCCAGTGTTGCGGAATGTCCCCTGAGCCAGGATTTTGACTGCATTATTCCGGCGGGAGAAGGGAGACCCCGAAGTGGGAAGGATCGTCGTCAGCGAGAACGTGTCGCTCGATGGGGTGGTAGAGGATCCGGCTGGTGATGAGGGCTTCAGCCGCGGGGGGTGGGTCGGCCTGATCGCGGCCCGTGAGGATGTGGCCAGGGCGGCGCTTGACGAGGCGCTGGGTGCTGAGGCCTTCCTGCTTGGTCGGCGGAGCTACGAGTGGTTGGCTGCGCGGTGGCCTTCCCGGAGTGGTGAGTTGGCAGACAGGTTGAACACGTTGCCCAAGTACGTCGTGTCGTCCACCCTTGAGGATCCCGACTGGAACAACTCGACGGTTTTGAAGGGCGACCCAGTGGAGGAGGTCTCGAAGCTGAAGCAGGCGCTGGACGGGGAGATTGTCGTCGCCGCTAGCTTCCAGCTTCTGCGCACGTTGATGGAGCATGACCTCGTCGACGAGTTGCGGCTGAAGGTCTTTCCTGTCGTGCTCGGGGCGGGTGAGCGCCTGTTCGGAGAGACGAGCGACACAAGACCACTGCGTCTGGTCGACAGCCAGACGCTCAACGACGGCATCGCCGTCCTCACTTATGAGGTTGTCCGAAGCTCCTAAGCGGCAGCCGGATGCGAGCTGAGGAGAACCATGAACTACTACAACGCACTGGTTCAGGTCGCCGACGACTGTCCCGCCACCGTGGCGCAGGTACCACAAACGCGAGGTGGCAGGAAGACGAAAGCGGTTGTGGAGTACGAGCTGCTCGCCAAGCACCCTTACAGGTACACCGAAGAGGACATTGCCTTCGAGGTGTACGCCGTCCTGCACGACTTCCCGAAAGCTAGTTGGCCCACCGAGCGGAAGAAGTTCTTGAGCAAGGGCCACCCGCACCTTCGCGTCTCGCCGCTCGCGAAACGCTACGGCTGGGGTCTCCACAACAACGCCGAGGGGAGGATCGCGCTGATCGCGGTTGAGTCGCCCCGGTACAAGAAACTCCTGAACGACCCGCGCACCGCCAAGGTCGAAGCGTTCCGCTCGAAACGCGCCTAGAGGCGCGACCTATACACCGTCGGTTGGGCCAGTGTTCCCGAATGACCCCTGAGCGGCAGGGGCCGAGGAGTAAGACTCCGTACCCAGGGATGGACGCTCTCCAGTTATTGCTTCGCGGGGCCCGCGAGGCCCGAGCCCCTGAAGGTGTGGTGACCCGAATCATCGCGATCGACGGGCCAGGCGGAGCCGGCAAGACCACGCTCGCGGCTTGGCTGGCCGAGGAGCTGCGGGCGACCGCTGTTATTCACACGGACGACTTCGCAAGCTGGGACAACCCAATCGATTGGTGGCCCGCGCTGATCGAACAAGCCCTCAAGCCCTTGGCGGCGGGAGCGGTTGCGCGCTACCAACCGACAGCCTGGGCGGGAGAGAAACGCGCACCGATCGTGATCGAGCCACGGGGAGCGGTGCTGCTCGAAGGAGTGTCGGCCGCTCGGAATTCGTTTCGCCCCTACCTCGCCTACAGCATCTGGGTGGAGACGGATCGGGCGGTACGGCTCCAACGAGGGATCGGCCGCGACGGCGAAGACTCGCGCGCACAGTGGGAACGCTGGATGGACGAGGAGGATGACTACGTCGCACGCCAGCGACCGGCCGAACACGTTGACGTCGTCCTACCCGGCGACGAAGACCTCTGGCGGTAGGCGCTCGACTGGGCCAGTGTTCGCGAATGTCCCCCCACCGAGAATCGAAGGAGTCCATGCAGCGAACCCGCTCAAGGTCAAGGTCTTGTAAGGAATCGGGCGTGGCCAAAACCTTTCGGGCATCTGAACGTTCTAGAACCCATGGACACGACCCCTGCACTCTCAGAGTGGCCGGTGCTTCCTTCCGGCGACGAAGACGGCGCCGTCTATCGCTGGCGTGAGGAGCAGTTCCGCGAGCTAGGGTTCAGCCGTTCGAAGGCCGTGGAGCTCGCGGTTTCGCTGGCAGATCTTGCGCAGGCCCGCCAACTAGTCGCTTCCGGCTGCGCGCTGGGCCTCGCTCTCCGGATCCTTAGTTAGCAGCCCTTCCGCAAGCCTCACGTTGAGCGCTCTCGCGTGGGCCAGTGTTGAACTTGGGCAGTCCTACCGCGCGTGCCTATAGATGCGGTACCCAGGCTTCACCTTGTGGGGCAGCGCCTCGTAGAAGGCCGTGGAGCCGTTCTCGGAGAGCAAGTCCATCCGTGCGAGCCCCGACCGCTCGAAGAGCTCGCCGACCAATGCGCGGCCAATGCCCATGCGGCGAAATCGCTGGTCAACGACGAGTAGGCCGAGATAGGCCATGACACGTCCGTCTGTGAGCAATTCAGCAGCGCCGATGACGTTGCCGTCGCTCAGTGCCGTCAGGGCGATGACGCCTGGGGCCGAGAATGCAGCCGCCACGTTCTCTGGCGACCAGGAAGGCCAGCCCTCCGCGGCGCAGAGACGCACAACGCCCTCGACGTGCGCCGCCTCGAACGTCGCAATCTCGGCCACGCCTCAGTATCGCGCGGCCGAGCGCCGTCGCCTGGGCCAGCGTTCGCGAATGGCCCCCGAAGCTGGCGGACCAACCGGGTCTACTTGCAGCCCTTCAGCATTGCGGCTCCGGCTTAGCCCGTTACCGGCTGCACTGCCAGCGCGCAGCAGGGTAGACCCGCCTCGCCTGCACGTGTTCGGGGATATCGGCGGTCTTCACCTCACCGGTGGGATCTTCGCGTCGATCATCGGGCCGACAGTTGACGCCTAATGACGCCCGACGGGAAGCGGAGGGCGGCGCGACGTGAACATCGAGTTCGTCTCGACGGTGGCGGTCGTCGCGCCTGATCCGTGATCGTGGGCATTCGTACATCCATGTGGTCATTCAGGCCGACGCTGCTGTGGGTAGATCGTTTCGCCGCGCGCCAGCATTTCGACGAACTTCGTAAGGCGGCGCGAGCGTGTGTCCGACCGCTTTGCGGTGGCAAGTCGGTAGAGGATTGCGTAGCGGTTCTGGCTGGTGAGAAGCGCGAACATTGCCGCCGCTTTCGGCTCGGCTGCGAGCGCTTCCGCGAGATCGTCCGGCGTCTCGATCGTTGCAGAACCGGCGTAGGCACCTTGCCAGCGTCCATCTGAACGCGCCTGCTCGACCGCGGCCTTACCTGTCGGCGTCATCCGCCCTTCGCCAATCAGGCGCTCTGCTAGGTCAACGTTTCGCTTTGACCAGGCGCTTCGCTTCCGTCGTGGGGTGAAGCGCTGTCGGTAGCTGTCGGCGTCGCAGCGACGGACTTGGCCGTCGATCCAGCCGTAGCAGAGCGCCTCCTCCAAAGCCTCCTGGTACCTCAATCGAGTCGGTGGATGCCCGCCTCGCTTCGCCAGGGCGAGCCATACGCCGTCCGAAGTCGCGTGCCGATGTGCGAGCCAGGCGGCCCACGCCGCCGCGTCTTCCACGATCAGCTCTGGCAAATCGTCGCCCATCCGCGCCAACCAGGCTAGAGCACGCGATCCAGGGCGGCGCTCGGTCACTTGGGCCAGTGTTCGGGAATGTCCCCCGAATCGGAACTGCCTGGCGCCAATAGGCGGCCTAGTGCAAGGCGATTCTGTTGGGCGGCCAGTAGGTGAGGATGACCGGACCGATCAGGCTGCTCCGCGCGACCGACCCCCACACGCGTGAGTCACACGAGTTGGTGCGGTCGTCGCCGAGGAGGAAGTATCGGCCTGGCGGAACACGCCAGCTGCCCGTGCGATGGTCGCGCAGCGCGGGGTCGACATAGGACTCGTTCAAGGGCTTGCCGTTGATGAAGACGAAGCCGTTCTGCTCCGACACCAGCTCGTTAGGGAGTCCGATCAGCCGCTTCACGAACGTGCTGCCACCGTCACCGGACCCACACTTCGCGGCAGTCCTCGGTGCCTTAAAGACGACGATCTGGCCGCGCTTCGGGCTGCCGAATCGGTAGGTGAGCCGATTCACGAGCACCCGGTCGCTGAACGTTCCACGGCAGAACGCACTCGGTCTCGCGCAGTGGAGCGTTGGCTCCATCGACGACGAAGGGATGCGGTACGGCTTCGCGACTTCGGCCTGAAAGACCAGGACGAATCCCGCGGCGCATGCGATGGTCACGATCCAGTCGAGCACTCGTAGCCAAGGTCGGGGGATGCGACGACGCATGCGACAGGCACGTTGCATTCGGCTCGAAACAAACTCTAGGTGCCCGAAATTAACTATGTGTTTGGGCCAACGAGTCGGCTTACACCGCTCAGCGCCCCCCGGTGACCGAGTCACTTGGGCGGAGGCCTGGGCCAGTGTTCCGGAATGACCCTGAACGGCGCGTTCATTTCATGTCGAACCCATCTTTGCGAGAGGGGTTCGGGAAGACCGAAGCGGCCGGGCCGCGCGGGGTCGGCGAAGAAGGTGATCTCGTCGACCTTGCTGCCGCTCAAGGTGAGCACCATCATGCCCCGAGGTTGCGAGCGCAGGTAGTAGCCGAAGGCCGGCTGGCCGTTGGCGCGGGTCGGGCGTAGCTGTAGCGGGGCCCCGCGAACCTCGGCGCGGTCGTCGAGGAACACGCCGATCGCTTCGTGTCCGATGAGCTCGAGCGGCTGCGGCGGCATGGTCACACGAGCGTCGGAGCTCAGCAGAGTTAGGAGGCGCGCCGTGTTGCCGGCTTCGACGGCGTCGCTGAAGGTGGCGAGAAGGTTCCGTTCGGTCGGCGAGTCGGGAAGCGGCGCCTGCTGGCGTTCGACGTTGTACGAGTCGAGCGTTGCGCGTGCGCGTTGGAGCGCGGCTTTGACCGACTGCGGCGTCGTCTCGAGGATCGAGGCGGCTTCGTCGGTGTGGAAGCCGAGCACGTCGCGCAGCACGAGCGCTGCGCGCTGCTTCGCGGGCAGCTGCTGCAGCGCGACGATGAACGAGAGCTGG
>JBQCGP010000076.1:0-97255 GCA_051955535.1 Gaiellaceae bacterium
GGGTCTCGAACTCCACGCGCGTGAGTCTAGGTAGTCGCTTTCAAGTCACAGGGACTGTCCCCGAACGGGGACTCCCAACAACGGTTGTTGGGACAGGCACCCTCCGGGTGCCAGTCCCTGCCTAGGTCAGCTCCAGCTGAACGGCTTCGCGACCGTGTCGAAGACGATCAGGAACATCAGCGCGATATCGACGCGCGCGACGAGCAGGATCCGCCGCAGCCGGGCTTGCGCTTCGGGTGATTTCGGCCCGAGCTCCGCTGCAATCTTGTTGAGCCGGTGCGCCTCGGGCCCGAGAAACAGGATCCCCGTCGCGGCCGACAGACCCCACGCGACGAGCCCGAAGATGATCCAGAATTGGCCGTAGCCGATCTTGCCGTTGATCGTCATCGCGATCGCGAAGCCGAGCACGACGAACGCCATCAACGGGAAGAGGCGGCCCGCGACGGCCTCGGCCCAGTGGCCGATCTGAAGCAGCTGGTCGTCGTCGTTCGCGAGCTCCGCGAGCACTGCGATGATCGTGAGGAAAACACCACCGCCGACCCAGATGACCGCGGCGCCGACGTGCAGCATCTTGAAGACGAAGTACCAGGGGGCGTTCGCGGCGAAGATGATCGAGACGACGACGAGCGCGAGCGCAATCGTCGAGGTGACGATGACCGACGCGCGCCGACGGCTCTCGTCCGTCGTGACAACGACTTGTTCCATGACCTCTCTTTTCAGGTGATGGCTCGGACCGTCACCGATCCTAGTGGGGTCAGGCGACGGCGACTACCTTCTCTGCGCCTGCGGCGCGGTAGTCCGGGCCGAGCTTCTCCTCGAGCGTCCGCTCGAGCTCACCGCTCTGTGCGAGCTCCTCAACGATGTCCGCGCCGCCGATCAGCTCGCCGCGCACGAAGATCTGCGGGATCGTCGGCCAGCTCGAGATCGCGGACAGCTCCTGGCGGATGCGCGGATCCGGCAAGACGTCGACTGCGGTCACCGGCGCACCGGCGGCACGGAGGGCCTCGAGCGCGCGCATCGAGTTGCCGCACATGACGAACTGCGGACTGCCCTTCATGAACAGCGCCACATCCTCGCCGTCGATGACGTTCTGAATCTGGTCACGAAGCTCGTTCAATTCGTTCCTTTCGTCTTGATCCGTAGTTCGTGAATCGTGCCATCGGCGAGCGGGGCTGCGAGCGCCTCGTTGACCAGCCGGTGCTGCTCGATCAGCGGCAGGCCGTCGAACCGTTCACTCGCCACCGTCACCTGGAAGTGGTCGCCGCCGCCGGTGCGGTCCTCGACCGCGAGCTCGCTCGCGCCCGGGAACGCCTGCTGGAGCAATGTTCGGAGCCGTTCCTCGACCACACGCCGATGCTAGCCGCCGGCACGCATCGTGATTACGGTGTTTGCATGGTCTGTCGCTCCTGCGGCACCGAGAACCGCGCCGGACGCAAGTTCTGCGCGGAATGCGGCGCGCCCCTCGCCGTCGCCTGCCCCGCATGTAGAGCGCCGAACGAACCCGGCGAGCGCTTCTGCGGCGAGTGTGGCGCGAGGCTCGAGGGTGCCCAACCGGCGGAGTCGGGCGAAGCGGGCTCCGCCTCCGAGCGACGGCTCGTATCGGTCCTCTTCGCCGACCTGGTCGGCTTCACGAGCCTTTCCGAGCAGCGCGACTCGGAGGAGGTGCGGGAGTTCCTCTCGCACTACTTCGAGACGGCCCGCCGCACGATCGACCGCTTCGGCGGCACGATCGAGAAGTTCATAGGTGACGCGGTGATGGCCGTGTGGGGCACGCCCGTTGCGCACGAGGACGATGCGGAGCGTGCAGTGCGGGCGGCGCTCGACCTCCTGCCCGCGGTCGCTGCGCTCGGCGCCGAGGCGGGCTCGGGCGGGCTACGCGCCCGCGCGGCGGTGCTGACGGGCGAGGCCGCAGTGGCCCTCGATGCCGAGGGTCAGGGAATGGTCGCGGGCGACCTCGTCAACTCCGCCTCGCGCGTGCAGGCGCTCGCCGAGCCGGGGACGGTCCTCGTCGGCGAGGCGACGCGGCGCTCCTCGGAAGCCGCGATCGCCTACGAGAACGTAGGCACGCACGAGCTGAAGGGGAGGGCAGAGCCGCTGCCGCTTTGGCGCGCCGACCGGGTGATAGCGACCCGAGGCGGCGGCGGGCGATCGACCGGACTCGAGGCGCCGTTCGTCGGCCGCGACGCGGAGCTGCGGCTCGTCAAGGATCTGTTCCACGCCGCCGCCGACGAGCGCAAGGCGCGGCTCGTGTCCGTCGTCGGCGTCGCCGGGGTCGGGAAGTCGCGGCTGTCCTGGGAGTTCCAGAAGTACCTCGACGGCCTCGTGGAGACGATCCTCTGGCACCGGGGCCGCTGCCTCGCCTACGGCGAGGGCGTTGCGTTCTGGGCGCTCGCGGAGATGGTCCGGATGCGGGCCGGGATCGCAGAGGAAGAGGCTCCGGGGACGGCACTAGAGAAGCTCAAGGGAGCAATCGCCGAGTACGTCACGGACGCAGATGAAGCGGCATGGCTGGAGCCACGGCTTGCGCATCTGCTCGGTCTCGGCGAGCCCACCTCCGCCACCCGAGAGGATCTCTTCTCGGCGTGGCGGTTGTTCTTCGAGCGCCTCGCGCAGGAAGGGCCGACGGTGCTGGTGTTCGAGGACCTTCAGTGGGCCGACACCGCGTTGCTCGACTTCGTCGAGTACCTGCTCGAGTGGTCGCGCTCCCACCCCCTCTTCGTGCTCACGCTCGCCCGCCCCGAGCTCGCGGACCGTCAGCCGAGCTGGGGCGCCGGGAAGCGCGACTTCACCTCCCTCTTCCTGGAGCCGCTGCCGCCGGAGGCGATGGAAGAGCTGCTTCGAGGCTTCGTTCCGGGGCTGCCCGACGAGTTGCGGACGCGGATCCGCGAGCGCGCCGAGGGCATCCCCCTCTATGCAGTGGAAACGGTGCGGATGCTCCTCGACAGAGGGCTGCTCGAGCGCGACAACGGCGCCTACCGACCGACCGAGGCGATCGAGACGCTCGAGGTGCCCGAGACGTTGCATGCCCTGATCGCGGCACGCCTGGACGACCTCGCTTCAGAAGAGCGCCGCGTGCTCGGTGACGCCGCCGTACTCGGGAAGAGCTTCACCAAGCGTGCACTCGCCGCCCTGACCGGCACTGTGGAGGACGAGCTCGAGCCGCTGCTTGCCGCCCTCGTTCGGAAGGAGATCCTCACGCTTCAGACCGACCCGCTCTCGCCGGAGCACGGTCAGTACGCCTTTCTACAGGCGCTCGTCCAGAAAGTGGCGCACGACACCCTCTCGCGTCGAGAGCGCAAGGCGCGTCACCTTGCGGCAGCCGAGTTCTTCGAGACGAGCTGGGGAGCGGAGGAACAGGAGATCGTCGAGGTGATCGCCTCCCACTACCTCGAGGCGTACGAGGCCGATACAGCCGCCGCCGACGCAGCGGCGATCAAGGCAAAGGCGCGCGAGCAACTTGCCAAGGCCGGCGCCCGGGCGGCTTCGCTTGCAGCGGCCCCGGAGGCGCAGCGCTACTTCGACCAGGCGGCTGCGCTCGCGGACGATCCCGGCGCCCAGGCCGAGCTCCTCGATCACGCTGGAGAGGCGGCAGAGGCAGCAGGCCACCCCGACCTTGCTGTCGAGCGGTTCCGCGAGGCAATCGCGCTCCTCGAGTCGCAAGACCGCCCGCATGCAGTCGCGCGTGTCTCGGCGCATCTGGGGGCCTCGCTCTTCCATCTCGGTGAGATCGAAGCGGGAGTCGAGCAGATGGAGCAATCGTTCACCGTTCTCTCGCAGGATGAGCCGGACGACGATCTGGCCGCGCTGGCGGCAGAGCTCGCGCGCCAGTACTTCTTCCTGGGAAACCTCGACCGGGCCGGCGAGCGCGTCGAGCTTGCGCTCGAGATTGCGGAATCGCTCTGGCTGCCGGACCGACTGGCCGACGCGCTGAACACGAAGCATCTCGTGCTCATGGGCCGAGGCAGGGAAGAGGAGGCGATGGCCCTGCTCAAGCACGCGCTCGACGTGGCACTCGAGAACGACACCCCGGCGGCCATGCGCGCGTACACCAACCTCGGTCACGACATGCGGTCCTTAGACCGGTACGAGGAGGCACGGACGATCGACCTGGCCGGGCTTGCCCACTCTCGCAAGCTCGGGAACCGCGTCAGTGAGGCGTACCAGCTGCACCACCTGGCGCTGGCCCACTACTTCGCCGGAGAATGGGATGACGGGATTGCGCTGGTCGAGGAGCTCATGGACTACGAGATCCGAATTGCGCAGTCCGTGTGCTTGATCCCGGGGGCGCCGCTCCGCGTGCACCGCGGAGACGTCGAGACGGCCCAAGCCGAGGTCGAGGCGTGGGTTGAAGCGCCCGGTGACGAGCAGGAACGCTGTCTATACGACGCGGCTCGCGCGATCGTCGCGCTCGCGGGTGAACGTCCCGCGGATGCGCTCGATGCGGCCGAAGCGGCGTTCGGATTCCGGGACAAAGCGCACACCTTCGCAAAGGAGGGGTTCGTCGTCGGAGGGGAAGCAGCTTTTGCGCTCGGAAAGCTCGATCGCGTCGAAGCATTCCTCGCCGAGGTGCGCGCGATGCCACCGGGGCTGACGCCGCCGTACCTCCGGGCTCACTCGGCGCGCTTCGCGGCGCGCCTGGCTGCAGCGCAGAACGAGCATGAGCTTGTAGAGCCGAGCTTCGAGGCCGCGGTACAAGCCTTCCGCGACCTTGGCCTCCCGTTCTACCTTGCGATCGCCCTGCTCGAGCAGGGCGAGTGGCTGATCGCTCGCGGCCGCGCCGCCGAAGCCGAGCGGCGCCTGGAAGAGGCGAAGGCGATCTTCGAGCGGCTGGAGGCACGCCCGTGGCTCGACCGGTTCGGCCGCGCGGCCGCCCCCGCCGAGGAGGTCGCGCTAGGTTGAGCCCCGCGAGTTCCCGCGCTGGTGGGCGAGGTACTCGAGCAGGTCCGAGCGGGTGATCATCCCCACGGGCCGGCCCTCACGGGCGACGACGACGGCGTTCGTCCGGCCGGTCAGCGTCGGGAAGACCTCGTCGAGGGAATCGTCGACGTCGATCGTCGCGAGCGGCGGCTGCATCGCGTTGGCGACGTCCTCGTGAAGCGCGTCCGGGTTCTTGAAGACGCGGTCGAGCAGATCGCGGTCCTGGAGCGAGCCGACCACGTCCGCCAGCGACTCCGACTCGCCGTCGCGCACGACGGGCAGCTGCGAGATCGAGTAGCGCTGCATCAGCTCGATCGCCTCGCCGACCTTCTGATGCGACCCGATCACGACGAACTCCGGCACACCCGGTTCTTCGGAGCGCTTAGCACTCAGCACGACCTCGACCGTCGGCGCGGGCGCCTGCCGCTCGAGGAAGCCGTGGTCGAGCATCCAGTTGTCGTCGAAGAACTTCGAGAGGTAGTTGCGGCCGGTGTCGGGGATCATCGTCAGGATCCGACACTCGGGGCCGAAACGCTCTGCCACTAAGAGCGCCGCCCAGATCGTCGTCCCGGCCGAGCCGCCGGCGAGGATGCCCTCCTCGCGGGCCAGCCGCCGCGCGGTCAGGAACGAATCGCGGTCGGAGACGCGGATCCACTCGTCGACGACGTCAGGGTCCATCGTCTCTGGCCAGCTGTCTTTGCCGATTCCTTCGACGAGGTACGGGTGGACGTCGCCGTCGTCGTGCGCCGTGTAGACCGAACCTTCCGGGTCGGCGCCGACGATCAGCACCTCGGGCTTGCGCTCCTTGAAGAAACGGCCGACGCCGGAGATCGTGCCGCCCGTGCCGACCGAGATGACGATCGCGTCGAGCTCGCCGCCCGTCTGCTCGAGGATCTCGGGGCCGGTCACATCGTAGTGCGCATCCGGGTTCGCCATGTTCGAATACTGGTCGGGCTTGAAGCCGCCCGGGATCTCCTCGGCCAGTCGGTCGGAGACCGAGTAGTAGCTCTCCGGCGATTCCGGCGGCACGGCGGTGGGGCAGATCACGACCTCGGCGCCGTAGGCGCGCAGGAGCGCGATCTTCTCCTGGCTCATCTTGTCAGGCATCACGAAGATGCACCGGTAGCCCTTGAGCGCCGCTGCGATTGCGAGGCCGACGCCGGTGTTCCCCGAGGTCGGCTCGACGATCGTCCCGCCGGTGCGGAGCTTTCCGTCGCGCTCGGCCTGCTCGATCATCGGCAGGCCGATCCGGTCCTTGACCGAGCCACCGGGGTTCAGGTACTCGAGCTTCGCCAGCAGCGTCGGCTCGATGTCGCGGCCGATCGCGTCGAGTCGAACGATCGGCGTCCGGCCGACGAGGTCGAGCAGGATCGGATACTCGGCAGCCACTCCGCCCGAAAGCTTAGAGCCCGAAAGAGGCTCTCAAACGGCCGCCCGAGCAGGCTCTTGCTCGACGACGTCTTCCCTGTGGACGCCACGCAGGAGGACGAACGCGGCCGCCGCGCCCAGAACCGCCAGTGCGATCAACGCCCAGAATGCGTCGTGATAGCCGTTCACGAATGCTTGAGCTGTTCCGCCCTCGTCCTTGGCCGTCGTCCTGAAAATGGTCGTCGCGATCGCGATTCCGATTGCTCCACCGATCTGCTGGCTCGTATTGATCAGACCGGAGGCGAGGCCCGCCTCGCGCGGCGCAACCTGGGCGAGTGCCGCGATCGTCACGGGGACGAACGCGAACGCGAGCCCCAGGGCGAAGGTGAGGTAGGCCGGAAGCAGGTCCGGCCAGAAGCTGCCGGCCACCGGGAGCCTGGTATACGCGACCATCGATCCCGCGAGGGCGAGAAGCCCGACGACAATGATCGGCCGGGGGCCGAACCTGGTTGTCAGGGCCTGGGCGACTCCGGCCCAGATCACGGTGGTCCCGGCGGTCGCAAGGAACGTGACTCCCGTCTTCAACGCCGACCAGCCCAGGGTTTCCTGCACGTAAAAGGTCAGGATGAAGAAGTCGGCGAAGATCACCGCGCCGAGCAGGAATCCGACCACGTTGGCCCCCAGCAGCGAGCGGATCCGGAAGATGCTGAAGGGCACGAGCGGAGCTGAGCCGCGAAGCTCGATCAGCACGGCGGCCGCGAGGATGATCGCCGACGCGATGAGAAGCAGAATCGTTCGGGTCGAGCCCCAGCCGACGTCCGGCGCCTTCGCGATCGCGTAGACCAGAAGCGCGAGCCCGCCGGTGACGGTGATCGCTCCGGCTACGTCGAAGCGCCGATGTTCGACGTCGGCTCGGCTCTCCGGGACGTACACCGGCGTCAGTGCGAAGACCAGTGCGCCCACGGGCACGTTGACGAAGAAGATCCATTCCCAGCCGAGGTACTTGGTCAGAATCCCGCCGAAGAGGACGCCGGCCGCGGCGCCCGAGCCGCCGAGCGCTCCCCAGATCCCGAGCGCCTTGTTCCGCTCTGCCCCCTCCTCGAACGTCGTGCTCACGATCGAGAGCGCGGCGGGCGAGATGATCGCTGCGCCGACTCCTTGCACCCCACGGGCGGCGATCAGGACGCCGATGTTCCAGGCCAGGCCGCAGATGAGTGAGGCGACCGTGAAGAGTGTCAGCCCGACTAGGAAGATCAGACGACGTCCCAGCAGATCGGCCATCCGGCCACCGAGCAACAGGAATCCCCCGAACGTGATCGAGTAGGCGATCAGAACCCACTCCACGGTCGCGGGTGTCGTGTGCAGCTTGGTCTGGATCGACGGGATCGCGACGTTGACGATCGCCACGTCGAGGACGGTCATGAAGAAGGCCGCCCCGACGACAGCGAGCGTCAGCCAGCGGCGCGGATTCGGTTCGGCGGCAACATCGGTCACGTAGAGTCCTCCCTCTGCTTCCACGTTCGTTTCCCGGCTAAGACGAACGGAACGGCTCCGTAGCGACAGCTATTCCGCTGGAAGCTAGCGCAGAACGCCGTCGACTAGGGCCGATCAAAGCCGCCCTCGGCCGACCTGACAGGACCTGTCCTCGTGCCTGGCACCGGAGCACCGACACCGGCGCGACCCAGTGGCCTTTTGGAGCGTGTCCCGGTGCCAGGCATGCGGACCGGTCCGAATCGGACAAACGCCTGCATTTCGGATGCTTCCGTCCGGAGGGCGGGACCTGTCCCGGTCCAAATTTGGTGCCAGGCACGAGGACCCGCCCCGACCGGACGGGTCAGTGCCGGAAGTGGCGCCGGCCTGTGAACACCATCGTCGCCCCGGCCTGCTCCACCGCCGCGATCACCTCGGCATCGCGCTTCGAGCCGCCGGGCTGGACGAAGGCCGTAACCCCCGCTCGCAGCGCAAGGTCCGGCCCGTCCGCGAACGGGAAGAACGCGTCCGACGCGAGCACGGCGTCCCGCAGCGAGTGGCCGTTTTCGCGTGCCTTCTCGAGCGCGATTCGCACGGCATCGACGCGGCTCATCTGGCCCGCGCCGATCCCGAGCGTCTGTAGGTCGCGTGCCACGACGATCGCGTTCGAGGTGACGTGCTTGCAGACCCGCCACGCAAAGAGGAGGTCGCCCCACAGCGTCTCGCTCGCCGAACCGCAGACGACCTCCATCCCCGCCCGGTCCTCGATGTCCGAGTCGCGGTCCTGGACGAGGATGCCGCCGAGGACGCGCTTGAAGTCCCGCTCGCCCGGCACGTTGCGGCGGCGCTCGCGGTCGACCAGGATCCTCGTCGCCGGCTTCTGGGTCAGCGTCTCGAGCGCGCCGTCCTCGTAGCCGGGGGCAAACAGCACCTCGACGAACTGCTGCACGATCAGGTCGGCCAGCTCCTCGGAGACGGGCCGGTTCAGGACGACGACGCCGCCGTAGGCCGAGACCGGATCGCCCGCGAGAGCGCGCTCGTAGGCGTGCTCGATCGAGCCCGCGACCGCGACGCCGCACGGGTTCGCGTGCTTCACAATGCAAACGCAGGGCAGCTCGAACTCGCGCAGGCAGAGCCGGGCCCCGTTCAGGTCGTTGAGGTTGTTGAAGGACAGCTCGCGGCCGTGCAGCTGCTCGACCTGCGAGAGGAGATGGCGCCGCGCGCCGATCTCCACGTAGTAGGCGGCACGCTGGTGCGGGTTCTCGCCGTAGGCGAGGTCGAGCACCTTCTCGAAGGCGGGGATCAGCCGGTGGGGAAAGGTGTCCCGGTCCATGAACCAGGCCGCGATCGACGCCTCGTACGCGGCCGTGACCGAGAACGCCTCCGCGGCGAGCAGGCGGCGCGTGTCCAGCGAGAGCCCGCCGTCGCTGCGCAGCTCGTCGAGGATGCGCTCGTACTGCGGACCGCGGCACACCGGCGCGACGTGCGCGAAGTTTTTCGCCGCCGCGCGCAGCATCGCCGGGCCGCCGATGTCGATCACCTCGACCGCGTCCTCCTCGCGTACGCCGTGACGGGCGACGGTCTCGCGGAACGGGTAGAGGTTGACGCAGACGAGGTCGATCGGGCGGATTTCCTGCTCCTCGAGCGCGGAGACGTCCTCCGGCAGGTCGCGCCGGGCGAGGATGGCCGCGTGGATGCGCGGGTGCAGCGTCTTGACGCGGCCGCCGAGAAGCTCCGGCACCTGCGTGATCTCCTCGATCCGCGTCACTGGGATGCCCATCTCCTCGAGGTAGGCGCTCGTGCCGCCGCTGGAGACGATCTCGACACCGAGCTCGACCAGGCCCTGCGCGAACTCGTCCAGTCCGGACTTGTCGTAGACGGAGATGAGGGCGCGTTCGATCACGCAGAGACGAGCTCGGCGACGACGCGCGGCAGCAGCTGGTGCTCGACAGCCTGCACCCGCGCGCGCAGCGATTCGACGGTGTCCCCGGGGCGGACCGGGACGCGCTCGGCGGCGATGATCGGGCCGGTGTCGACGCCCTCGTCGACGTAGTGGACTGTCGCCGCCGTCTCGGGCACGCCGGCCGCGAGGACGTCCTCGATCGGGTGCGCGCCCGGAAAATCGGGGAGCGGCGCCGAGTGTGTGTTCACGATCCGCTCCGGAAAGCGGTCGAGGAACGGCTTCGTGAGCAGGTTCATGTAGCCCGCACAGACGACCCAGCGGACGCCACGCTCCTCGAGGAACTCGGCCATGGCGAGGTCGCGCTCCTCGCGGCTCGCGAACTCGATCCCCGGGAACGCCGCGGCCTCGATTCCGGCCTGCGCCGCGCGGTCGAGCGCCCGGGCCTTCGTGTTGTTCGAGGCGACGGCGGCGATCGGCAGGCCCGCGTCGATCAGAGCCTGCAGGTTCGTCCCTTCGCCGGACACGAGAACCCCGATCACCGGATCTCTCCGATCGTGAGCTCGCCGCGGGCATCCTCGGGCGAGACGACCGCGCAGAAGCCGATCCCCAAGTTGAAGACGCTCCGCAACTCGGGCTCCTCGACGTGGCGCGCGAGCCACTCGAACACGGGCGGCCGCTCCCACGCGTCCCAGTCGATCACCACCTCGCGGCCTTCTGGCATCACGCGCGAGAGGTTCCCGCGGATGCCGCCGCCGGTGACATGCGCGAAGGCCCTGGCGTGGCCGCGAAGCCGTTGCACCTCGTCGAGGTAAAGGCGGGTCGGTGCGAGCAGGTCGGACCCGTCGTAGTCCTCCTCCTCCAGCACCCGCCGCACGAGCGTGAAGCCGTTCGCATGCACGCCGGAGGACGGGAAACCGATCACGACGTCGCCGGCCTCGACACGCGAGCCGTCGACCAGCTCGGAGCGCTCCACAATTCCGACGCAGGCCGCAGCGAAGTCGAGCTCTTCGTCGCGGTACACGTCCGGCATCTCCGCCGTCTCGCCGCCGACGAGCGCCACGTTCGCGTCGCGGCAGACCTCGGCGGCGCCCTCGACCAGCTCGGCGACCTGTTCGAGATCGAGCCGCGCCGAGGCCACGTAGTCGAGCAGCAGCAGGGGCCGCGCGCCGGTGGTGATCACGTCGTTGATGCAGTGTGCGGCCATGTCGGCGCCGCAGTTGCGGAGCGCGCCGCGCGCCCGGGCGACGATCGGCTTTGTCCCGATCGAGTCCAGCGAGGCCGCGAGGAAGCTCCGTTCGTCGAGGGGGTAGAGCCCGGCGAAGGCGCCGAAGCCTGTCGCGCCGGTCGACTCGACCGCGTCGCGCAGCCGCTCCACGACTCCCTCGGCCGTGGAGAGCGACACCCCGGCCTCCGCATATGTCTTGCGACTCACATGAGCGAGTCTATGACGACATCCGGCTACCCGAAGAGCTCGCCGTCGAGCTGCGGCCGGCCCGGTGGGCCGCCCTCGACGAAGTGGACGTACGCGTTCCCGACCTGGACGCGATGTTCGTCGAGAACGCAGTCGAGCAGCTGGGCTAGCGCGCTTGCCTGCGCGGAGGGGTTCTCGGACTTGAGCCGAAGGCCCGCGAGCCGCATCGTCTCGGTCTCGCCGAGCAGGTCTTCGATCCACTCCCGGGGAGGGTGCACCTCGACCCTGTAGCCGGCGCCCGTCGCAACGAACGTGCGGCGCCCCGGATACTCCTGGACGCGGAGCTCCATCCGCTGAGCGCGCTCCATGACGTCGATGAACTCGTCCTCGTCGAGCGCGAAGCCGACATGGTCGATGCGCGGCATGTCCCACTGTCCGGGTTGGACGACCACGTTGACGGCGCCGCGCTCGAGCTCGGAAAGCCGGAGGCGGAATCCGAGCCGGTCGAGCTCCTCCCAGGGGACGCCGGCCTCGAAGTACGTCTGCTCGTCGCCGATCCGTCCGTAGCGGGCGACGAGCGCGAAGCCAAGCTTCGCGATGTAGCGAGCCTCGACGTCGCGCACCTTGCTCGTCACCAAGTGGTAGTGGAAGAGCTGCACGCCATCTACGCTAGACGCTCGTGCTGCTGTTTCACGGAGGAGTCTCCGAGGCCGCGCCGTCGGTGCTGACCGGCTGGACGTTCGAGCCCTACCAGCTCGTGCCGCTCGCGCTGATCACGTTTCTCTATGCGAAGCGCGTGCGGACGCTGCACCGGCGCGGGACGCCGCCGCCGGGCTGGCGCGTCGTCGTGTTCGGCATCGGGGTCTTCCTGCTCCTTCTCGCGCTCGCCTCGCCCATCGACGCGATCGGCGAGGAGGACTTCCTGTTCGTGCACATGATCCAGCACGTCCTGCTCGGCGACCTCGCGCCGCTCTGCTTCGTCGTCGGCCTGACAGGGCCGATCCTCCAGCCGTTGCTGCGCTTCCGCGCCGTCAACCGGCTACGCGTGCTGACGCATCCGCTCGTCGCCTTGCCGCTCTGGGCGTTCAGCCTGGCCGTCTGGCACCTGCCGTTCATGTACGAAGCTGCGCTGCACCACGACTCGATTCACGCCCTCCAGCACCTCTGCTTTGCTGTCTTCGGTGGCCTGATGTGGGCGCCGGTAGTCGAAACCCTGCCCGGTCCGGAATGGTTCGGGACCGGGGCCAAGCTCGGCTACATCGCCGTCGTCAGGCTGTTCGAGACCGTGCTCGGGAACGTCTTCCTGTGGTCGGGCACCGTCTTCTACCCGTTCTACGTGCACGCGCATCCGCGCTGGGGCATTTCCGCGCTGCATGACCAGGCCCTCGCCGGGACGGTGATGATGATCGAGGGGTCGATCGTCACCCTTGCCGCGCTCGCGTGGCTGTTCCTGCGGCTTGCGGCCGAGGGCGAGCTGCGTCAGGAGCTGCTCGAGCGCGGGCTCGATCCGCGGACGGTGCAACGGGCCGTCCGCTACGGGCGGGCGCAGGATCTCCCCGGCTCGCGCTGAACTCCGCTCAAGGTTCTCCCAGAAAGGAGAGAGCACATGGAAACCCCGTCCGAGCCGGGCGGCCAGCGTTATTCGGGCGGCATGCCGACGATTCCGAGCGGCGCGAGGATGCCGGTCCCGGGCAATGCCGAGTTCGCCGTCTACTTCATCATCGAGATCATCTTCGTGATCATCTGGATCTCGGCCGACAGCGTGAACACCCACGACTGGGTTTTGTTCACGACGATCCTGACCGCCTTCTACTTGCTCAGCCGCGGGATCGCGAAGGCGAGCCGCGTGCTCGAGCAGTAGCTCTAGGTGGGACTCGTCTCGAACCGAAGCTTCGTCGCCTCGCGCGGGACTGCCGTCGGGTAGTCCCGCGTCAGGCAAGCGCGGCAGAACGAGGATTCGGGGCGACGCGTCGAGGCCTGCAGCCCTTCCAGCGACAAGAAGGCGAGCGACGTCGCGCCGAGCTGCTCACGCACCTCTTCGACCGTCCGCCGTGCCGCGATCAGCTCGTCCTCGTGCGCGAAATCGATCCCGTAGTAGCACTGCGAGACGATCGGCGGCGCCGAGATGCGGAGATGTACCTCCGCGGCGCCGGCCTCGAACAGCATCTGCACGATCTGTCGCGTGGTGTTGCCGCGCACGATCGTGTCGTCGACCGCGACGATGCGCTTGCCCTTGACTTCCCCGAGGGGGTTGAACTTCAGCTTGACCCCCTGTTGGCGAAGGCCCTGGTCCGGCTGGATGAAGGTGCGGCCGACGTAGCGGTTCTTGATCAGCCCTTCGCTGAACGGGATCCCAGTCGCGCGCGAGAACCCGATCGCGGCGGGAGTGCCGGAGTCCGGGATCGGGAGCACGAGGTCGGCGTCGACCGGCGCCTCTTCGGCGAGGCGCTCGCCCATGCGGACGCGCGCGCCGTGAACCTCGACACCTGCGAGCCGGGAGTCGGGCCGGGCGAGGTAGAAGAACTCGAAGATGCACTGGGCGCCCGACTCGGGGTGAGGCACCGCCTGCTCGGCGTGACAGCCCTCGTCGTCGACGATCACGAGCTCGCCGCGGCCGATCTCGCGCTCGGGCTCGGCGCCGACCAGGTCGAGCGCGCACGTCTCGGAGGCGATCACCCAGTCGCCGTCGAGCCGACCCAGCACGAGGGGCCGGAACCCGAGCGGGTCCCGGAAGCCGACCAGCTTCCCCTCGGTGAGCGCCGTCACCGAGAACGCCCCTTCGAGCCTCGCCATCGCATGCGCGACCGCCTCGGCGAGTGGCGCGGAGTCGTTCGCGATCAGGGCGGCGATCACCTCGGTGTCCGAGGTGGTCTTGAGCTTGACGCCTTCGGCGGCGAGCTCGTCCCGCAGCTCCGCGGCGTTCACGAGGTTGCCGTTGTGACCCAGCGCGACCGTGCGTGCGGGGCCGTGGTGGACGAGCGGCTGCGAGTTCGTCCAGTGGCTCGACCCCGTCGTCGAGTAGCGGGTGTGACCGATCGCGACCTGGCCGTGCAGGCCGCGCAACTTCTCCTCGTTGAAGACCTGGGCGACGAGGCCGAGATCGCGAAGGACCGTCAGCCGGCCGGCGTCCGAGACCGCGATCCCGGCGGACTCCTGGCCGCGGTGCTGGAGCGCGAAGAGGCCGAAGTAGGTCACGCGCGCGACGTCGCGGCCGGGTGAGCGGATGCCGAAGACGCCGCACATCAGGCGCCGTCCTCGATGACCCGCAACGCGGGCCATTCGAGCCTGGACGGGTCGGGGCAGGCGATTACCGCCGAGTCTCCCTCGGGCCGGGTGAACGAAAGGCTCGGAGCGGATCGCCAGAGAAACTCGACGAGCGCCGCCTGGCTCGTGAGTGAGGCGTCTGCCTCGGCGAGCAGCAATGTGTCTCCAGGTTCTCTCGCGGCCGGAATCGTGCGCACGTCCTCGACGATGCCGACGCAGCCGACAACCGGCGTCGGCGGGATCGCGCGTCCGTCCGTCTCGTTGTACAGCGAAACGTTCCCCGAGACGACCGGGATCTCCAGGGCCTCTGCTGCCTGTGCGATCCCCTCGATCGCCTGCGCGAGCTCCCAGCCGATCTCGGGCTTCTCCGGGTTGCCGAAGTTGAGGCAATCGGTCAGCGCGAGCGGGCGGCCACCGGCACACGCGACCTTGCGCGCCGAGGCGAGCACTGCGCCCACGCCGGCCGTGAATGGGTCGACCTCGCCGATCGGCGGCCCGTCGAGTGAGACCGCGAGCCCTCGGTGGCCCGGCCGCAGACGCAGCACCGCGGCTCCGAAACCCGGCCGCCGCACCGTCCGCGACTGGACGAGTTGGTCGTACTGCTCGTAGATCCACTCCTTGCTCTCCAGGTTCGCGGACGCCACCTGACGCCGCTCCCGCGGCGGTTGCGGCTCCTGCTCCACCTCGTAGCGCGGGCACGCGTCCGTCAGGAACGAGGCCGGGATCGCGCCCTCGAGGTCGCCGTGGAAGAAGCAGCGCAGCTCGCCGGTGTCGGTGACCGTTCCGATCACGGCGTGGTGGAGCTCCCACTTGTCGAGCACCGCCTCGACCGCCGCCAGCCGCTCGGGCTCGACCACGGCGACCATCCGCTCCTGGCTCTCGGAGATCGTGATCTCCCACGGCTCGAGGTCCGGCTCGCGCAGCGGCACGAGGTCGAGCGACACGTCGACGCCGGCCCCGGCTCCGGCCATCTCCGCTAGAGCCGAAGCGAGCCCGGCCGCACCGCAGTCCTGCAGCGAGGCGACGAGACCGCCCTCGACGAGCTCGAGCGACACCTCGATCAGCTTCTTGCCGGTGAAGGGGTCCCCAATCTGCACTGAAGGCCGCTTCTCGTCGGAGCCTTCGGCGAGCTCCTGGCTCGCAAGTACCGAGGCGCCGCCGATTCCGTCGCGTCCGGTCGTCGCGCCGTAGAGGACGACGAGGTTGCCGGTCCCGCGCGCCCGCGCCCTGGTCACGCGCTCGGCCGGAAGAACTCCGACGCACATCGCGTTGACCAAAGGGTTGTGCTCGTAAGCCTCGTCGAAGACCGCCTCGCCGCCGACGGTCGGGACGCCGACCGAGTTGCCGTACTGGCCGATTCCGGCCACGGCGCGGCGGAAGGACCAGTCAGGCGACCCGAAGCGCAGGCCGTCGAGCAACGCGATCGGCCTCGCTCCCATGGCGACGATGTCTCGCAGGATCCCGCCGACGCCGGTCCCGGCGCCCTGGAAAGGCTCGACCGCGCTCGGGTGGTTGTGGCTCTCGACCTTGAAGGCGACCGCGATCCCGTCGCCGACGGCGATCACGCCCGCGTTCTCGCCGGGCCCCTGCAGGACACGCTCACCCGAGGACGGCAGCCGCTTCAGAAGTCGCGCCGAATGCTTGTAGCCGCAGTGCTCGGACCAGAGCAACGAGAAGACCGCGAGCTCGAAGTGATTCGGCTCCCTGCCGAGCAGGTCGCAGATTCGGTGGAGCTCGCCGTCCGTCAGCCCGAGGGCGCGATGAAGCGGTTGTTCCGCTACCGGCGTCAGATACCTGAGTCTAGCCGCCTCACAGGACGGGTCGGAGGGTCGTTTTACATCTCGTGAGCCGTCGCCATCTCACCATGCTCTTCGCGCTGGCGGCGCTCTGGGGTGCCTCCTTCATGTTCATCAAGATCGGCGACCGGGAGCTCCACCCGTTCACGCTCGTCGGGTTCCGGATGACCCTAGGTGCGCTGACGCTCGTGCCGATCGTGCTCGCGACCGTCGGCGCCCGGCGAGCGCTGACCGAGCTTCGCGCAGCCGCAGGGCCTCTCGCCGTCACGGGGTTGATCAATTCCGCGATCCCGATCCTCGCGATCACCTGGGCCGAGACGAGGATCGACTCGGGCCTGACCGCCATCATCCAGGCCTCGGCGCCGCTGTTCACGGCGCTGCTGGCGCTCCGCTTCAGCCGAGACGAGCAGGTACGCGGCTCACGGCTCGTCGGTTTGTTCGTCGGCTTCGCCGGGGTGGCGTTCCTCGTGGGCGGCAAACCGAGCGGAGAGCTCGTCGCGGGTCTCGCGGTCGTCTTCTCGGCGTTCTGCTACGCCGCCGCCGGCATCTACGCCGGGCGGCGGCTGAAAGGCGTGTCGCCGCTCGTCACCGCGTTCGGAACGCTGAGCGTGGCCGCGCTTGCGACGCTGCCGCCCGGTCTCTTTCAGCTGCCCGACCACGCGACCGGCTGGAAGGTGACTGCCTCGGTGCTGACGCTCGGAATCGCCGGCACCGGTCTCGCCTACATCCTCTACTACGGCCTGCTTGCCGGCGCAGGCGCGTCACGCGCGATCCTGATCACCTACCTCGTCCCGCTGTTCGCGGTCGTCTACGGGGCGGTGCTGCTCGGCGAGCCGGTCACCGCCGCGACCGTGGGTGGGCTTGCGCTCGTACTCACCGGCGTCGCTCTCGGCACCGGCGCCGTACGCCTCGCGCGCCTGAGGCGGGTAGCCTCGAGCGAAACCTGATGTCGCGCATCTACGTCCCGTACATCGCCGCCCTCGCCCTGCTCTGGGGTGCCTCGTACATGTTCATCAAGGTCGCCGTGCGCGGCTACGAGCCCGCGGCGATGATCATGTTCCGGCTGATTGTCGCTTCGGCGCTGCTGCTCGCCTTCTTCCTCGCGCAGCGTGGGGCGAAGCGGGCGGTCGCCGACTTCCGCGCGCTCGGGTGGCAGGGATTCGCGCTAGGAGTGTTCAACGGCGCGATTCCCTTCACGCTGATCGCCTGGGGTGAGAAGCACATCGACTCCGGCGTCGCCGCGATCGCGAACGCGACCGTGCCGATTTTCGTCGTCCTGCTCGCGCTGCGCTGGCAGCCGAGCGAGGCGGTCCGGGGCGCGAGGCTGGGCGGGATCCTGCTCGGGCTCGTCGGCGTCGGCGTGCTGGCCGGCGTTCATCCGAGCGGCGGCTGGTGGGGCGTTGCCGGGACGCTCGCCGTCGTGGTTGCGTCGCTCTCGTACGCCGTCGGCGGCCTCTGGGGTCAGCGGCAGGTCTCTGCCGACAACGGCTTCGCCCTCGCGACCGGAGCGATGCTCGGCGCGACCGTCGCGATCTTGCCGTTCGGCCTCTCTCAGCTGCCTTCTCACGTGCCGGGCTGGAAGGAGACGGGCTCGGTCATCGCTCTCGCTGTGCTCGGAACGGCGATTGCGCAGATTCTCAACTTCCGGCTGCTGCGCAGCGACGGCGCGGCACGGATGAGTCTCGTCACCTACCTGTTGCCGGCGACTGCGCTCTTCTACGGCGCCGTGTTCCTCGGCGAGTCCGTGACCGTCGAGGAGTTGGCCGGGATGATCCTGATCCTCGGCGGGGTCGCACTCGGATCGGGTGCGGTCCGGCTGCCGCGCCGCGCGGCCGCGCCCGCGACGCCGGCGCCTTGAGCCTCGTTTCGGGCGACGGCTTCCGGCTGCGGCGTGCAGAGCCGGAGGACGTGGACTTCCTGGTCGAGCTGGCGACGCACGAAGACATCGAGCCCTTTCTGGCTGCGGTGCGTCCGCGCGATCGGGCAGCGGTGCTGGAGGAGGTCGTGCGCTCGCAGCGTGAGCCCGCCGAGTTCGGCCGCTTCGTGATCGAGGTCGATGACGGCGGCGAGTGGCGCCGCGCCGGCGCGCTCGGCTTCGCGCTCGCGAACCGCCGTTCCCGGATCGCGAACCTCGGCAACCTGGCGATCCATCCTGACTTCCGCGGCCGCCGGCTCTCCGACGACGCGGCGCGGATCTTCCAGCGCCACCTGCTTCTCGAGCTCGAGTTCCATCGTCTCCAGCTCGAGATCTACGGCTTCAACGAGCGCGCGCTACGCCATGCCGAGCGAGCCGGGTTCGTGCACGAAGGCGTCCGCCGTCGCGCCTATTGGCGACACGGCGAGTGGGTGGACGGTGTCCTCTACGGGCTGGTTCGCGAAGATCTGGACGAATGAGGTCGCTCGATCGCTACATCGAGGTCCACAACGCGGCCGTCCGCAACGGTGATTGGTCTCCCTTCGCCGAGTGGTTCACGGACGATGCTGAGGTCCGTTTCGAGGGAGTCCCGGTCGGCCCGTTCCGCGGACGCGACGAGATTCGCGCCGCCTACGAGGCGCAGCCGCCCGACGACGAAGTCGAAGTCCGCAACGTCCGTGAGGAGGGCGACCGGACGCTCGCCGACTACGGGTGGAAGGCAGACGCGGGCGAGCGGGCCGGCGAGCTCCGGGTCACCTGGGACGGCGACTTGATCCGCGAGCTCGTGATCACCTTCGAATGAGCGCCGCGCGGCGTTGGGCCGACGCTTTCCGCGAGGCCTGGCTCGCAGGCGACGGCGAGGCGGCCGCTGCGCTGTACGCAGAGGACTGCGTCTTCCGCTCTCATCCGTTCCGCGACCTCGAGGACGCGCGTGTCTACATGCGCACGGTCGTTCCGGAGGCGGAGGCGCCCGAGGTTTGGTTCGGTGAGCCGGTCGAGGGTGACGGCACGGCAGCGGTCGAATACTGGGCTCTGATCGTCGCGCCCGACGGCACGCAGTCGACGCTCGCGGGTGTCCACCGCATGCGGTTCGGCGCGGACGGTCTCATCGTCGAGGCGCGGGACTGCTGGCTGCAGGAGCCGGGTCACCGTCGCCCGCCCCCGGAGTGGGGACGCTGACTAGGATCGCGGAGGTCCACGAGCGAATGGAGGGAGAGATGTCGACCCAGCCGATTCCCGAGGGCTACCACACCCTCACCACGTACCTGACCATGGACGACGCAGCCAAGGCGATCGACTACTACAAGGACGTTTTCGGCGCGACGGAGCGGGTCCGGATGGAGGCGCCGGACGGGAAGATCGGGCACGCCGAGCTCGAGATCGGCGACTCGCTTCTGATGCTGTCGGACGCGTTCCCGGGCGCGACGTCGCGGCCGCCGACCGAGCTCGGCGGCACCACTGCCGGCGCCTTCATGTATGTCGAAGACGTCGATGGCGTCGTGAAGCGGGCGGTCGAAAGCGGCGCGACGATCACGATGGAGATCGCCGACCAGTTCTGGGGAGACCGCTTCGGCTCGATCACCGACCCGTTCGGCCACTCCTGGTCGATCGCAACGCACGTCGAGGACGTGCCGCCGGCGGAGATGGCGGAGCGCGCGAAGGCCGCGATGGCCGAGATGAGCAGCTCGGGCTAGGCGCGAAGTCGGTCGCGCTCAGGTGAATTAGTTGCCGTGGCGGCCGGCTGTGGCCGCCACGGCAACTCGGCTGGTTTTCAGCTTCGTTTTGAGGAACGTGCGCTAGGTCCCGTGGTGGGTCGCGTCTGCAGCTCGTGCGAGGTCCGTCATGACTGCGAAGAACCCGGCTGACTGGCCCCTGAAGAGTCCGTTGTCGGTCAAGGCTTTCAGCGCTCCCATTGCTGCCCCGTCGGTCTGGGTCGGCCTGATGATCGAGCAGATCGGGAACTTACGGTCGAGGAAGATGGTCGGCTCGGGCATGATCAGGTTCGTCTGCAGGAGCTCGCCGTCGGAGTTGAGGTCGGGGAAGGTCAGTCCGGTGGTGGGGTCGGTCAGCGGGGGCGCGTTGCCGGCTTTGTCCTGCCAGGTTTGGAAGTGCATCGTCTCGGTCGGGCCGATGCTGAGCAGGATGCGAAGCACCTCGGTGCTCGTGACCCGCTGAGCGAGTGAGGGGTACAGGCTGGTGCCGCCTTGCTCGATGAAGGCGAAGTGGAAGCCGGCCGTGTTGGCGATCGCCTGAAGGTGGTCGGGCGGGCTTAGGTCAGCGTTGGTGCGGGGAATCCCGGGATGCTGGCCGGTGGCGAGGTCAGGGACGGCCTGCGGCAGGGTGTCGCCGAAATCTGGATTCAGCGAATCGCTTCGATAGCGGGTCCACCAACTGGTGTCCACTGTCAGCTGCATCAGGTTGGTGAGCCGGCCGATCTGCTGGGCGCCGGTGGCCATGCTGCTGGGCAGGGTGCGGAACTTCTCCAGGTTGGCCCCTGCCATCCCGTGCGCCTTCAGGTAGGCGTTGAGGAAGCTGAAGTGGGTGAACTCGTCGTCGGTGTTGTCGTGGATGTACTGCGCCATGTCCGAGTCCAGGACCGACAACGCGTTGGTGTAGTCGGGATTGCCGCTCCCACCAGGCACCTCGCTGTCCTGGATGCCCCCCAGCTCGTTGTATTGCTGCCAGGCATCGGTCTCGAGGGTCTCCAACGCAGCCAGGAAGCGGAGAATCGCCGCGTCTCCCGGGGTAAGCCCACCGCTTGCGTGCGCGGGTGTCGCGTCGACCAACAGCCGGCCGCCGGCAATCGTTGCTGCGCCGGCCGCGGCGCCCTTGGCCAAGAAGGAGCGACGGGTGCTTTGATGCTCGGATCGCGTAGTTGCGTCCATGGTCTCCTCCGTCTCGAATCGCCCTTGCCTGCGGGAGGGCGGAGGTGCAGGACTAGGGCTGGCGTCCGGCCGGGGGCGCGCGCGCCAGGGGCTCGGCCGACCGAGAAAG
The DNA here is from genome assembly GCA_051955535.1 of Gaiellaceae bacterium. Classification (GTDB taxonomy): domain Bacteria; phylum Actinomycetota; class Thermoleophilia; order Gaiellales; family Gaiellaceae; genus 13-2-20CM-68-14. The sequence continues at coordinate 21,039 of JBQCGP010000076.1, forward strand.
CGAAAGTGCGGCGGGGCGCATCTTGACCGCAGCTACGGAGGACGCGAGGAGGCAGTTTCACTCGTGGTAAGCGAGCTCACATCGTTCGTCACCGGAAATCCGGGCAGCGGCGCGCGATCGTAGTTTTGGGCAGATCGACGCACCGATGCAGTCTCTTGAGCAGAACGAACTCCGAGGGCTGATTTCGCGCTGTCCTCGGCGCCGACTTCGATGCGGCACCGTCTGCGGCGCCGACGACTTCGGCCCAGCGGCGTTACTGATCGTCGAACGGGGGATCGTGGCGATCGCTGCCGGGGGCGAGCCAAAGCGACGGATCGTGCTCAGCTTCTGCTCGTCGGGCGCGCTATTGCCGCCGCTGCGCGGGGATGAACAGTTAGTAGTGCTCCTCGACTCGGCGGTGATTGCAATCCCTGCAGACGTGGAACGAACGCTGCTTCACATCCCAGCCGCGGCGCAGCTGATAGTGGATGCGCTGCTCGACGAGCTTCGCGAGCGCCAGCAAAGCCTCGCGCAGTTCGGAAACGTCGCGCACGCCGAACGGCTACGGGCGAAACTGCTGCAGCTCGCCGGGTCCCACGGCGCCGCTGTTGAGGGAGGCGTCGAGGTTGAATTGCCGCTCACGCACAAACTCCTCGGCGAGGCGATCGGGTCCGCACGTGAGACAGTGACCACCGCGGTGCGATCGCTCGAGCGGGAGGGCTTCCTAGAGCGGGACGGTCGCCGGTACCGCCTGGCAATCTCGTCCGACGACCTCGCGTCCGCCACTGGGTCGCCGCGACTCCCCGCCCGCGATGGCTGAACACCGGGCGCCCATACGATCTCGCGGCGTCTGTCGACGCCCGCAGCCCAAGTCCGACGTACCATCCCGTCGTGGCTCGCTTCCTGCACACGATGTGCCGGATCACCGATCCGGAGCGGAGCCGGGCCTTCTACGAGGCGCTCGGCTTCACTTTCGCCGGCGACTTCGACATCGTCCGCGACGGGCAAGTGGAGGCGACGAACTACTTCTTCTCGCTCGGCGACCAGGAGTCGGTGCTCGAGCTGACGTACAACCACGACGGGCGCACGTATGACCTGGGCACCGGCTACGGGCACATCGCCGTCGGCGTCGACGATCTCGACAGCACGCTCGAGCGGCTGGCGCAGCAGGGAATCGAGCCGGAACGGCCGCCGTACTCGGTTCGCGAGGGCGGCTCGCGGCTCTGCTTCGTGCACGATCCGGACGGATATCGCATCGAGCTGATCGAGCGCCGCTAGTCACCGACGAGAGTTCCGGCACTTTGGCCGGGGAGGTCGTCTGCCGATAGGGGATCGGTGACCGTTTCTGCCGGCCTGCTCCTGGTCTTTCTAGCTACCTCTGCGATCTGCGTCGCCGGGATCGTGATCATCGGGCGTGCGCGGCGCGCCGCACGGTACTCGGGCGACGTCGCCGAAGGGCTCGCTTCGCGCGCGGACACCCAGCGTTTGCTTGCCGCGAACTGGGCGCGGGTCGAGCAGACGGCGCGCTCGAGCGGGATGAGCGAGGAAGAGATCGAGCGCGTGCGCGCGAACGTCCTCGGCTTCCACGACGGCTAGCGCTCTCGGCCCGGGGGACCGGAGCTCAGTTGTGACGAAGGCGGCGCAGAGCCGTCACACACACGTCACGCGTTTCTCTCTACGGTGGCTGCATGGACGCAAACGGGACGAGCAAGTCTGCGACGCCGTGGGGCGCCGCGACTCTGGTCGACGAGCTGACGCTGCCTCAGCGGGCAGGCGACAAACGCTTCGCCTCGGTCGTCCAGCTGCTCGAGGCACCTCGCGGCGAGCGGCTCGTCCGTTTTGCGTACTCGACGGGCGGGACAACCCGGCGTGGCCCGGTGACGCTGCGGTTGCGCGATCTCGAGCGCCTGCGCGAGGCGCTGGCGGACCATCCCGAACTGGCGGAGGTGTTGCGTTTGGGAAGCTGAGCTAAACCGCGGCGGGCTCAGCGAGCGACTCGCGGGCCGCGTCGATGAGCGAGCCGAGGATGAGAGCTCCGTCGGTCGAGCCCACGAGCGGGTCGACGGCGTGTTCCGGGTGCGGCATCAGTCCCATGACGTTGCCATCTGCGTTGGCGATCCCGGCAATCCCGGCCACCGAGCCGTTCGGGTTCTCGCCCTCGTAGCGGAGAACGACCCGGCTCGAGGCCTCGAGCTCGGCAAGCAGCTCGGCGTCTGCGAAGAAGCATCCCTCGCCGTGCTTGACGGGGATGCTGAGCCGCTCGCCTTCCTGGCATCTTCGCGTGAACGGCGTATCGGCCCGCTCGACACGGACCGCCACGTCGCGGCAGACAAAACTGAGCGAGTGGTTCGCCCGCAGAGCACCCGGCAGTAGTCCGGCCTCGCAGAGGATCTGGAAGCCGTTGCAAATGCCGAGTACGAGTCCGCCGTCCGCCGCGAGAGCTCGAACCGGCTCCATCACGCGTGCGAGGCGCGCGAGAGCACCGGCGCGGAGATAGTCGCCGTACGAGAAGCCGCCCGGAAGGACGACCGCCTGCACGTCGGGGAGCTCCCGCTCCGCGTGCCACACCGGAACCGGCTCGGCTCCGAGTGCCGCGAGCGCCAGCACTGCGTCGCCGTCGTCATTCGATCCCGGAAAGGTGACGACGGCCACGCGAGGCTTCGGTTCGCCGGCTGCGCTCACGTGTCCTCGGCGAGCTCGATCTCGTACGACTCGATGAGCGGGTTCGCAAGCAGCTGCGTGCACATGCGCTCGAGCTCCGCGCGGACATGCTCGCGGTCTCCGTTCCCGAGCTCGAGGTCGACCACTCGGCCGATCCGCGCATCGTCGACCGCAAAGCCAAGCTGGCGAAGCGAACCGAGAACGGCCTCGCCCTGAGGATCGAGGATGCCCGGCTTGGGCCGGACGAGAATGGTTGCCTTCACCGAAGCACCGCTTCGGGGTTAGCGAGGTACTCATCGAAGCCGATCTCGGTCAGGCGCTCGAACGACTCGACATACCGTGCGCGCGTGCCGTCGACAACGTCCGCCGGCAGCTCAGGCCCCGGATAGTTCTTGTCCCAGCCGAGCGACTCGCAGTAGTCCCTGACGTACTGCTTGTCGAACGATGGCTGCGCACCCCCGGGCGCGTACTCGTCGGTGGGCCAGAAGCGCGATGAATCGGGCGTGAGCGCCTCGTCTCCGAGCACAATCTGTCCCTCGCCGTCGACGCCGAACTCGAACTTCGTGTCGGCGATGATGATCCCGCGCTCGAGGGCGTACTCGGAAGCCGAGCGGTAGAGGTCGAGGGAAATCCCCTCGAGCTCGGCAAGCCGCTCGTCACCGACGAGCTCGGCGGCCGCGTCGAGGTCGATGTTCTCGTCGTGACCCTCCTGTGCCTTGGTGGAGGGCGTGAAGATCGGTTCCGGAAGCCGGTCCGACTCCCGGAGGCCCGTGGGCAGTACGTGCCCCGACGTCGCACCAGTCGCCTGGTAGTCCTTCCAGCCCGAGCCTGTGATGTAGCCGCGGACGACGCACTCGAGCGGGATCATTTCGAGCCGGCGGCACTCGGTCGAGCGCCCGTCGTCGCGCAGCAGGAGCAGGTGGTTCGGAACGATCGAGCTCGTCCGCGCAAACCAGAACGCCGAAAGTCCCGTGAGGACGCGGCCCTTGTCCGGTATCTCGGTCGGAAGGACAACGTCGAACGTCGAGATCCGGTCGCTGGCGACGAGCAGGAGCCGTTCGTCCTCGAGCGCGTAGAGCTCACGAACCTTCCCGCTTGCGACGTGCGTGGCTTCAGGCATGGACAGTTTCCCCCTTCCGGACGAGCGTGCGGAGCCGCTCGAAGACGGTGTCGACGTGGCGGGTGTAGGCGTTGAGATCGAACACCGCGTCAAGGTCGACGCGGCCGGCGAGCTGACGGTCGGCGCGAACGAGCTCAGTGAAGTCTTGCTCCTCGTCCCAGGCTCGGAGTGCGTGCCGCTGCACCAGCCGGTACGCCTCGTCGCGTGACAGGCCGGAGTCGACGAGCGCGAGCAGCAAACGCTGGCTGAAGAAGAGGCCGTGGCTCGACTCGAGGTTTCTGCGCATTCGCTCGGCGCGCACTACGAGGCCTTCAACGAGCCACGCGAAGCGGTCGAGCATGTAGTCGAGCGCGAGGAATGCGTCTGGGACGACCACTCGTTCGGCCGACGAGTGCGAGATGTCGCGCTCATGCCAGAGCGCGACGTTCTCGAGCCCGACCGTTGCGGCCGCTCGGACGACCCGTGCGAGGCCGCAGATCCGCTCGGCAACGACGGGGTTCTGTTTGTGCGGCATTGCGGAGGAACCCTTCTGTCCGCGGCCGAAGGGCTCTTGGACCTCGGCTACCTCAGTGCGAGCGAGGTGGCGGACCTCGAGAGCGAACTTCTCGAGCGATGCCGCTATGAGCGCGAGCGCAGAGAGCAGTTCGGCGTGCCGATCACGTTGGAGAATCTGCGTCGAGGAGGGTGCGGGCTCGAGGCCGAGCCGCTCGCAGGCGATCCGTTCGACGTCGGGGTCGGTTGCGGAGTAGGTGCCGACGGCACCCGAGAGCTTCCCCACGCGCATTCCCTCGAGCGCCCGCTCGAGCCGGGCGCGGTCACGTTCCAGTTCGAACGCCCAGCCGGCCAGCTTGAGTCCGAACGTAGTCGGCTCCGCGTGGATGCCGTGCGTACGGCCGATCTGCAGCGTCTGGCGGTGCTCCTCGGCTCTCGCGACGACGGCGCTGAATGCCCGCTCGAGCCCGGTCGCCACTAGCTCGCCGGCGTCGCGGATCTGCAGCGCGAGCGCCGTGTCCACGACGTCCGAAGAGGTCAGCCCATAGTGGAACCAGCGGCCGTTATCGCCGAGCTCGCCCCCGACCGCATCGACGAACGCCGCCACATCGTGGTGGATCCGGGCTTCGATTTCCGCTACCCGCTTGGGTGACGGGGGCTTCGCGGAGGCCGCGATTTCGGCGACCGCGTCGGCAGGCACGGCTCCGATTTCTGCCCAGGCCTCGAGCGCCGCGAGCTCGACATCCAGCCACCGGGCAAGCTTGCCCTCGTCCGACCAAATCCTGGCCATGGCCGGGCGGGAGTAGCGGCTGATCACCGAGTGCAGTCTAGAGGCCGGGCAGGCGGTCGCATCGCGCTCCAAACGCCCAAAAGACACGGATTCGTCACGATCGCGTCACCCCCGCGTGCGCACTTGCGTGCAACCGTTGTCCTTGTCCCCATGGGAGGGCGGGGGTTAGGGATGGGACCGCGCCGTGGGTCGAGAGGGGCGCGCCTCAGGAGCTTGGACCCTACGAGCCGAGGATCCGCGCGGCGAGCACGGCCGCATTCTTGGCGCTGTCGATCCCCACGGTCGCCACCGGCACGCCGGGCGGCATCTGCACGATCGAGAGCAGAGCGTCGAGCCCGTCGAGCACGGTCTTGGAAGAGCGCAGCGGCACCCCGATCACCGGCAGATCCGTGTGCGCCGCAACCACACCGGGCAACGCGGCCGCCAGGCCGGCCCCGCAAATCAGTACGCGCAATCCGCGCTCCCTCGCCGAGCGGGCGTACTCCGCAACCGCGTCCGGCGTCCGGTGCGCGGATCGAACTTCGAATTCGTGTGCGATCCCGCGCTGCTCGAGCTCGTCGGCGGCGTCCTTCATCCGTTCCCGGTCCGACTCGGAGCCGACGAGGATGCCGACCAGGGGCGTCTCAGGCGACACGCGACTCCGCGCGCTCCGCGATGTCGGTGCGGTACTTCATGCCGGGGAACGAAATCTGCTCGACGGCGGCATAGGCCCCGGCTCTGGCCTCGCCGAGATCATCACCGACGCCGGTGATATTGAGAATCCGGCCGCCGTTCGTGACGAGCCGATCGGCCCGCCTCGCGGTTCCGGCGTGGAAGACGAGTGCGCCGCCGGCCTCGGCACCGGCGACGCCGTCGATCGGAGCGCCGACATCGCCTGCGCTTGGATAGTCCGCAGCGGCCAGCACGACCGTCACGGCGGCCTCGCTCCCAGCCCTGACGTCGCTGCCGCCCAGGCCCCCGGTCGCCGCCTCGTGCAAGAGGGCAAGCAGGTCACCGTCGAGGCGGGGGACGATTGCCTGGGTCTCGGGATCTCCAAACCGGCAATTGAACTCGAGCACTCGCGGCCCTGCGTCGGTCATCATCAACCCGGCGTAGAGAAGCCCGACGAACGGCGTTCCACGCCGCGCAAGCTCCGTTAGCACCGGCCGGTGAACCAGCTCGAGCAGTTCCTCGACCTCGGCAGCGTCGACGATCGGGACCGGGGAGTATGCGCCCATACCCCCGGTGTTCGGCCCGGTGTCACCGTCGCCCACCCGCTTGAAGTCCTGGGCAGGAGCAAGAGGGAGCGCCTGCTGCCCGTCACAGACGGCGAAGAGCGAGAGCTCCTCGCCTTCGAGGAGCTCCTCGATGACGAGCGAATCGCCGCGGCTGCCGGCTTCGCGTAGTCCCGCGTCGAGCTCTGCCTGCGTCCTGCAGACGAAGACACCCTTTCCTGCGGCAAGGCCGTCGACCTTGACGACGCACGGAACGCGCGCGACCGGCAGCGACGCCGCCGTGGGCACGCCGGCGGCAGCCATGACCTCCTTGGCGAAGCTCTTCGATCCCTCGATACGCGCCGCAGCAGCGCTCGGCCCGAAGACGGAGACGCCCGCGTGCCGGAGCTGGTCGGCAAGGCCCGCGACGAGGGGCGCTTCCGGCCCCACGACCACCAGGTCGATCTCGTGCTCGCCGCAGAATGCGAGGAGGCCCTCGCCGTCCTCGGCGCGCACCGGGTGACAGTGCCCGATCGTTGCAATACCCGGGTTGCCGGGCGCGGCATGCAGCTCGTCGCAGTGATCGCTCTGCGTCAATTTCCAGGCGAGCGCATGCTCGCGCCCGCCCGACCCCACCACGAGAACCTTCACGGGGCCAGTGTTTCAAAGGGGTCGGAGGAGCGCATCCTCTCCTCATGGTCGAACCCGGCCTCGATCGACACGAGTGGGAGACGGAGTGGGTGGCGCTCGAGCCGCTGGTCGTCGACTCGCCGGCGGAGGCGCTGCCCGAGCTCGACCGACTGGTCGAGCGGATGCTCGTCGAGCGCGGTTACCCGACGACCGAGGAGCAGGCGCAGGACGCCGCCGATCCGGCGGTGGTCGCCGAGTTCCTGGAAGCCCGGCGCATTGCAAACCTCGTAGCCGGGGGCGAGAACGTCGATCCCGGTGACATCGGCGCAGCGATCACTGCTTACCGCAACCTCTACGAGCTCCTGCTGGAGGAGTACAGGGCCCCGTAAGCGACGCCCGAACCCGCCGTGGCCCACCCCCCGTCACCCCACCCCTGGGGTGGGGATTGGACCACCCGCCACCCGCGGTGAGCGTAACGCCGGAAGGCGCGCGACCGTGTGACGGCGGTGTGCCGAAACCGTGCCTCCTTCCCCACAGCTGCCTGGACTAGACACGCCGAGCTCGCTCGGCCGGTCCACCGCCTCGCAAACGGCGCCAGAACGTCGCCGCTCCTAGACTGACCCGCGTGAAGGCACCGCCTCACAGCTCTGCCTCAGTCGAGGTGGTTCGCCTCCCGGAGCAGGCGCGTTCGCGCGACGCCGTCGCGGTCGAGGAGCCGCTCGAGATCCGGGTCAACGGGGCGCCGGTCGCCGTCACGATGCGGACCCCCGGGCACGATGAGGAGCTCGCACTCGGCTTCCTGCTCTCCGAGGGGATCGCGCCGCGAACAGCGGCCTTGCCCGATGATCTCGCGGCGAACACGGTCGAGGTCGAGGCCGAGAGCTTCGATCCGCAGCGGCTCGAACGTCACTTCTACACCTCGTCGTCTTGCGGCGTCTGCGGCAAGGGCGCGCTCGAAGCGGTTGCGGTCGAGGCTCCGCGTGTCGAGGCGAACCTCGAAGTTGCCGCACCGCTGCTCGCGGAACTGCCGCAAACGCTTCGGGCGCAACAGCCCGCGTTCGCGGAGACGGGCGGGCTCCACGCCACGGGTCTCTTCGACCGCATGGGCGAGCTTGTCTGCGTGCGCGAGGACGTGGGCCGCCACAACGCGATGGACAAGGTCATCGGGTGGGCGTTCGGCGAGCATCTCCTGCCTCTCGCCGACCGAATTCTGTGCGTGAGCGGACGTCTCTCGTTCGAGCTCGTCCAGAAGGCTGCCGTCGCCGGCTGCCCGATCCTGGTCGCGGTCGGCGCACCCTCGAGCCTCGCCGTCGACCTCGCCCGCGACCGCGGCGTCACTCTCTGCGGTTTCGTGCGCGACGGGCGCGTCAATGTCTACAGCGGAGAATGGCGCGTCGTGAGCTGACCGGAGTCCTTCTCGTCGGCGGCGCGAGCCGGCGGTTCGGGTCGGCGAAGGCGCTGGCCCGCTTCAACGGAACGACGCTCTCCGAGCACGCCTGGGGTGTCCTCGGCGAAGCGTGTCGGGAACGGGTGGCCTTCGGGAAGGCGCACGACGAGCTGGCGATCCCGTTCCCCGTCCACGACGACGGGATTCCGGTGCGCGCTCCGCTGGCCGGAATCGTCGCCGCTCTGCGGGCGGCCGAGACCGACGTCTGCGTGTTCCTCCCGGTCGATGTGCCCCACGCGACCCCCGAGCTCGTGCGGGCCCTGGGCGAGGCCTGCCGGGACGCGGCCGTTCCGTGCGGGAGCCCGCTGCCCGGGGCCTACTCGCGGAGTGCGCTGCCGGTGCTCGAGCGCCGCTTGGCCGCTGGCGAGCTTGCGCTGCGCGACGCGTTGCCCGAGCTCGACACGGTCACTCTCGAGGTCGACCGCCGTCTGCTCGTGAACGTGAACACGCCGGAAGAGCTCGCCGCGTTGTCGGTGCCGGAATCAGCCGGCGAGCGCGGCGGGACGATGCTCGCCTAGCACTCGCTCGCGCTCCCGGCCTGTGCCGACGAGGGTGACGCCGACGCCGATGCCCTCCTCGACGAAGTCGACGTAGCGCGCGGCCGCCTCGGGCAGCTCGTCGCGGCGCGTCACCTCGTCGAGCGATTGGCCCCAGCCGGGAAGGGTCTCGTAGACGGGCTCGCAGTTGTGGAAGTCGGACTGGTAGGCGGGAAACTCCGCGGTCTCGGTCCCGTCGCGGAGGCGGTAGCGGACGCACACGGGCAGCCCGTCGAACGCCGACAGGACGTCGAGCTTCGTGAGCGCCAGCGACGTGAACCCGTTCAAGCGCACCGCGTAGCGGAGGGCGACGAGATCGAGCCAGCCGCACCGGCGCTCGCGTCCCGTCACGGTCCCGAACTCGCCGCCGAGCTCGCGCAGGCGCTTCTGGCCCGGTCCCTCGAGCTCGGTCGGGAACGGTCCTTCGCCGACCCGCGTCACGTACGCCTTCGCGACGCCGATCACTTCGTCGATCCGGGTCGGCCCGATTCCGATCCCCGCGGCCGCGCCTCCGGCCACGGTGCTAGACGAAGTGACGAAGGGATACGTCCCGTGATCAAGGTCGAGCAGCGTCGCGTGCGCGCCCTCGAGCAGGACGGTCTTGCCCTCGCGGAGCGCGCCGTCCACGAGCAGCGACGTGTCCGCGATGAACGGCCGTAGGCGCTGCGCCAGCCCTTCGTACCGTGTCGCCAGCTCCTCGAGCTCGAGAGGCTCGGCGCCGTAGACGCGTTCGAGCCAGACGTTCTTCTCCGCGAGCGCGACCTCGAGCTTCTGGCGCAGGATCTTCGGATCGATCAGGTCCTGGACGCGGATTCCGAGCCGAAACGCCTTGTCGGCGTAGGTCGGTCCGATCCCCCGCTTGGTCGTCCCGATCTTCAGCTTCCCCAGCCGACGCTCTCCGCCACGGTCGATCGCGACGTGCCAGGGCATGATCACGTGCGCGTTCGCCGAGAGGTGCAGTCGATCGACGGCGATCCCGCGTGCCGCGAGCTCGTCGAGCTCCTCGACCAGGACCTCGGGATCGACGACGCAGCCCGCGCCGATCACGCACTCTTTGCCGCGCAGGATCCCGGATGGGACATGCCGCACCTTGTAGGTCTCGCCGTCGGCCACGATCGTGTGACCTGCGTTCGGTCCGCCGTTGTAGCGGCAGACGAGATCAGCATGCTCGGCGAGCAGGTCGACGATCTTGCCCTTGCCCTCGTCTCCCCACTGAGCTCCGACGACTACGGTGGCGGGCACGTCGGAGAAGTCTGCCGCACGGGGCGGCGGGCTGCTTGCGGCCGCGTTGCTAGCGCAGCGGCGGTGCCACCTCGACCCGGTCGGGGCGGGCCGAGATCCTGACGTTGGCGTCGAGCTCGGCTGCGACGAAGTCGACGATCTCGGCGATCTCGAACGTGCGCCGGGCCCGCCCTGGGCTGATGCGGACCGTGTTGCCGGTAAGCGCGCAGGCGATCGCCTCGACGGCGACCGCGCGCTCCTCCTCGGTGATCGCCGCGGTTACCAGAGCGGCGACGTCATCTCGACGTGGACGTCCCGCCCCGCCCGGACGGCACGGATCCGGTGGCCGCGCGGGCACTCGGTCCAACCGAGGTCGTGGTCGACCCCGAGCTTGCCGCGCACGACCGACGGCTGTTCGTCTCCGAAGCCGAGGCCGCGCCTCTCGCAGGCCTGGCAGACGACGGCGAAATCAGTTGCCGAGCCGAGAAGGACGATTGTCTGCTCGAACAACTTGGGTCACCTCCCGATCGTCAGGCCGCCGCTGCCAGGTCTGCGAACTTTGCGTAGCGCTTAAGGAACGAAAGCTTGACCGCGTCGGTCGGTCCGTTCCGGTGCTTGGCGAGGATCACCTCCGCCAGGCCTTGCTGCTCGGACTCTTCGTTGTAGTACTCGTCGCGGTAGATGAACATGACGAGGTCGGCGTCCTGCTCGATCGAGCCCGACTCGCGCAGGTCGGACAGGATCGGCCGCTTGTCATGGCGCTGCTCGACGGCGCGCGAGAGCTGGGACATGGCCAAGATTGGCACATCGAGGTCGCGCGCGAGCACCTTGAGGTTCCGTGAGATCTGCGATACCTCCTGGACGCGGTTCTCGACGGTCGCGCCCGAGGTCATCAGCTGGAGGTAGTCGACGACGATCAGGCCGAGATTCGGCTCGCGCGTCTTGAGGCGGCGCGCCTTGGAACGGATCTCCATCATCGTGATCGAGCCGGTGTCGTCGACGAAGATCGGTGCCTTGGCGAGCTTGTCACAGGCGGCCGTCAGTCGCGGCCAGTCGTCGGGGCCGAGCTTGCCCGTGCGCAGCCGGTTCGACTCGACCTTTGCCTCGCTGCACATCAGTCGCTGAGTCACCTCGGACTTCGACATCTCCAGGGTGAAGATCGCTACCGGGGTCTCGTGCCTCACCGCGAGGTTGGCCGCCATACAGAGGCCTAGCGCCGACTTACCCATGGAGGGGCGGGCTGCCGCGATGATCAGGTTGCCGGGCTGGAAGCCCGAAGTCAGCCGATCGAGATCACGGAACCCGGAGGGCACACCGGTAATGTCGGCGCCGGCCTCGTAGAGGGCTGTTATTCGCTCGAAGCCCTCCTTCAGGAGCTCGTCAATGTGGCTGAACTCGCCCGTGACGCGCGCCTGCGAGAGGTCGAAGACCACCTGTTCGGCCCTGTCGACCAGCTCGCCGGCGTCGCCCGGACGGTCCCAGCCGAGCCGCGAGATCTCGGCGCCGGCGTTGATCAGCCCGCGTAGCGTCGCCATCTCGCGCACGATCCGTGCGTAGTGGCCGGCGTTGCCGCTCGCCGGAACGAGGGCAGCCAGCTCATGAATCCGCACCCTGCCGCCGATCTCGTCGAGCTCGCCGCGCTCCTCGAGCTCGTCGACGAGTGTGATCGCGTCGACGGGCTCGCCCTTGGCGTAGAGCGCGAGGGCCGCCCGGTAAATCCTCGCGTGACTCTCCCGGTAGAAGTCGGAAGCGTCGAGAACCTCGCTGACCGCCCCGATCGCACCCGGGGAGATCATCATCGCGCCGAGAACCGATTCTTCGGCGTCGAGATTTTGAGGCGGGACGGGGGCGGTCTGCGAGGGCTGCGGTGCCTGGGCGAGCTGGGCGACCTGCGGCATAAGGGGGTAGTCAAACTCGGACGTGGCCGAAGTGGAAGGCCTGTGCATAACAGGCCCCTTCCTACTAGACAGGTTCCGGTGATCTGCAGGCATTATGGAACATATGTTCGCAAATCGGCCGGACAGATCTGTGGGTAGATTTCCCGCTGGTTGCGAGAAGTTCGTGCGTAATCCCCAGGCGGTGGAAACGCTGGGGACAATCGGCGGGGAAGAGGTTAGGCGGGCGGCGGCGGCTTCTTGATGATCACCGTCGTCGCAGCGGTGCGGCAGTTGTTGTGCTCGTTCGACTCGCTCACGGCGTGCCCGCCGTCAGCACAGGCGACGAGCGAGTAGGTGCCGAAGGCGAGAGACGGGAGCGCCCTCACCGTTCCGGTCCCCAACGACGCGCGGCCGGGCCTGAGGCGTGCGACCGACCGGCGCCCGGCCGGCGTCCGCTGACCGGAGGTGGTGCTCACGAGGTAGTACTGCGTCACGGTGCGGCCGGCCGCGCGACCTCCAATATCGCGCGTCCGGTCGTGGACCTTGAACGAGTTGCCCTGGAACACGACCGCGGGTGGGTTCGAGATCGACGTGACGACGAGGTCGGGCCTCGCCCGCACGCGAGCGCCGGTCGCGGCGAACGCGATGGCCGAGCCCGTGAAGACGATCGCAAACGCGGCCGCAAAAACCTGGACGCGCATGCTTGCGCCCTTCCCGGGCCGGTGCGGAGCCAAACTACTCGGGCGCCGGGTCCGCTTTGGGTTCAGGCGCCGCTTCGGCTTCGGCCTCAGGCACCGCATCGGCCTCAGGCCCCGCTTCGGCTTCGGTCTCGTCCTCTTCCGGGGCCTGCTCTTCCGCCTCGGCCTCGGCGACCGCGACCTCGGTCGCGGCCTCTTCGGCGGCGCGGGTCTGCTCGGCCTCGGCGGCGGCGGCCGCTTCCTCCTGCGCAGCGGCTTGGTCGAGGGCCGCGAGCTCCTCCTCGGGCGGCAGCTCGCCGCCCTCCGGCACGACCATGAGGCGGAGCGTCGCCGTCACGTCCTGGAACAGCTCGACCGGGATCTCGTAGCGGCCGATCCGCTTGATCGACTCCGGCAGGTCGAGCCTGCGGCGGTCGATCCGGATGCGCTGCGTCTCCCAGACCCGGTCGGCGATGTCCGTTGCGGTCACGGAGCCGAAGAGGGTGCCGGTCTCGCCGGCGTTGACGTCGAAGCGGACCTCCGTGCCCTCGAGCTTCTGCGCGAGCTCCTGCGCCTGCTCGAAGCTCTGGGCTTCGTGGCGGGCGCGGCCGGCGGCGAGCTTCTCGAGCTCGGCCACTCGTCCGGGTGCGGCCGGCTCGGCGAGCCGTCGCGGCAGGAGGTAGTTGCGCGCGAACCCGGGCGCGACGTCGACGACCTCGCCGCGGAGCCCCACCTTCTCGATGTCCTCGCGGAGGATGACCTGCACGTGAGCTCCTAGCCGGAGCGCTCGCGATCGCCGCGCTCGCGGCGGCCGTCGGCACGCTCCTCGCGGCCCTCGGCGACATAAGGCAGGAGCGCCATCTCCCGCGCGCGCTTGACGGCGACCGCGACCTGCCGCTGGTGTCGCCTGCAGGCGCCGGTGATCCGGCGCGAACGGATCTTCCCCTTCTCGGAGATATATCGCCGGAGCTGGTTCACGTCCTTGTAGTCGACCTCTTCGATCTTCTGGCGGCAGAACCAGCAGTTCTTCTTGCGGATCGGCCCGGCGGAGGGGCCGCCCCGGCGTCGCTGCTGCCTGTCTTTCGTCTGCGCCATCAGAAGGGAATGTCGTCGTCGGCTCCGGCCGTGCCGAAGTCGGCGTTCTCGGTCTGCGCCGCTGCACCCGCTGGGACGAACTGGTTCTGGCCGCCCTCGGCGTCGCCGCGGCTCCCGAGGAACTGGACGCTGTCGGCGACGATCTCGACCGCCTGCCGCTTCGTCCCGTCCTGGGCGTCCCACTCGCGCCACTCCAGCCGTCCGTCGACGGCGACCGGGCGACCTTTCGACAGGTACTGCGCGCAGCTCTCGCCCTGGTTGCCCCAGACGGTGATGTCGAAGTAGTTCGGCTTCTCCGTCCACTCGCCGGTCGCGCCGTCCTTGCGCCGCGTGTTGACGGCGAGCCGCAGGCTGCAGACGGCGGTCCCGCTCGGCGTGTGGCGCAGCTCGGGATCCTTGGTCAGGTTGCCCACGAGCACGACTCTGTTGATGTTGGCGGCCATGAAATCCTCCTCACCCGACGGGGGTCGCTTGCTCCTCCGAATCCTGCCTTGTCTCGTCGATCCTGCCTATTGGCCCGGCCGGACGCGTCGAGCGGGTCGGGCGGCGAACCGCCATGTGGCGCATGACGCCGTCCGTGATCTTGAGCACGCGCGAGACCTCTTCGAGCGCCTCCGGCGGCGCCCCGAACGTCAGCAGCTGGTAGAGGCCGTCGGCCTTGTGGTCGATCTCGTATGCGAGCTTGCGCCTGCCCCAGACGTCCTGCCCGCCCCACGTGCCGCCGGCGCTCTCGATGTTCTCGCGCACGCGCGCGACGATCTCGTTCTGGCGCTCGTCCGGCAGTTCGGGGTCGAGCATGAGCAGGATTTCGTAATCGATCATCGTCCCGAATCTCTCCTTCCCACGGTCTGAGTCGGCCTCGCCTGCCGGCGCCGCTTCGGGGTGTACGGCGCGAGGGCGAGGCAGGAAGTCCGCGGAAGAGTAGCATCGCCCCGATGAGAGCCCGCGCCGCCTGGATCGCCGGTGCGCTCGGCGCCGCGGGAGTCGCTTACCGCGCGGTGCGTCGCCGCACCCGCCCGGCCGCCGACCCGCGGGCGGACGAATTGCGGCGCAAGCTCGACGAGTCGAAGCCCCTCGTCGACGAGCGTGAGCAGTTCGAGTCGGGTGAGACCGCCGTCGACGAGGTCGAGCCGGCGACGCTCGAGGAGAAGCGCGCCGCCGTGCACGAGCGCGGGCAGGCCGCCGCTCGCGAGATGCGCGGCGACGGGGAGGCTAGATAGACGGCTGCCTCGCGTGCGATGTGCTCGAGGGTCGGATCGAGGCGCCCGGCGGCACGATCGTCGACGACGGGTCTTGGCACGTGGACCATGCGATCGAGCCGCCGTTTGCACGCGGCTGGCTGATCGTCAAGTCGCACAGGCACGTCGAGTCGATCGCGAGCCTCCGCGCCGCCGACTCGGTCGCACTCGGCCCGTTGCTTCGGCGGCTCACCGGCGCGATGGAGCGGGCCTTCGGCGCCGAGCGCGTGTACGTCTGCTCGTTCGGCGAGACCGTTCGGCACGTTCATTTCCATCTGATTCCCCGGACTCCGGAGATGCCGCCGGATGGCCCGCTGCTGATGCCCGACTTCTTTGCCGAGGAGCGCCGCTGGGGCTGCTCCGCCGAGGAGGCCGCCGCGGCCGCGGAGGAGGTCCGGAAGGCGCTAGCGCGCTGAAACGAAGGCCACGACGCCCGCGGTCAGTCCGCGCGCGATCTTCAACTCGTAGCCGCTCGACTGCAGTAGCCGCCGCTCGGCCGGGTTGGAGAGGTATCCGCACTCGACGAGGATCGCGGGCACGTTCGCCCAGTTGAAGCCCGTCAGGTCGCTGCGCGGGACGAGGCCCAGGTTCGTCGCCCCGGTCGCGCGCAGCGCCGAGGCCTGGACGAGCCGCGCCGCCCGCAGGCTGCGCGTGTAGATGTCGTCCGTCCAGCCCTTGTGAAAGGCGGGGTAGAGCGTCTGGAACCCGTGCAGCGACGTGTTCGTGGAGCCGTCGGCATGGATCCTCAGCATCAGCGCGGAGTGGCGGCGGTTGCAGAACTGGGCGCGCGCGATGTTGCCGCCGCTGCCGTAACGGAAAACGGCCCCGGCACGCGTCATTGCGACCCGGTAGCCGCGGCGCAGAAGCAGTGTCCGTGTCCGCCGTGCGACGGCGAGGTTGAAGGCGGCCTCGCCGGCCGCGCCGCCGCCGTCCTTGATCTTGAGCACATGCGACCCGGGCCCGATCGGCTCGGTCTGCCTGCCGATCGCAGGCGGCGTCCCGTGGCCCGGGTCGAGGCAGACGAGCGGCGGCGGCGCTGCGTGGATCACGCGAGCTTTTCGGCGAGGTACTTGACGGCGAGCGGGTAGCGCCACTCGATGCCCGAGTGCGTGCCGTCGAAGAGCTCGAAGACGTAGTCGTCGATCCCGATCGCCTCGAGCGCCCTGCGGAAGGCCTCGGCGCCGAGGTCGAGGTAGGCGTCGTCCTTGTTGCCGGCATCGATGTAGATCGCCTTGAGCGAGCGCAGCGTCTCCCCGTGGCGGGGAACCATCCGCACCGGGTCCCACGCCAGCCAGCGCTCCCAGACATCGGACCTGAGCTGGCCCGTCAACGGCTCGTAGGGAACGTGGACGGTGCCGTCCTCGTCGGTCGAGTAGCAAGCCGCCATACACCAGTCGTTCAGGAGCACGTAGTCGGTCGGCTTCGAGAACGGGATCCGCGACCGGAAGTCCTCCCAGAAGCGGTCGAACGAGCCGTCGTAGTCGTCCCGCAGCGCCCGCGCGGACCTCCGGAACTCCGGCTCGTAGCAGACCTCGAAGAGCGCGTCGCCCGCGTGGGTCGCGAGGCCGCCGAACAGGTCGGGGCGGAGCATCGGCGTCACCATCGCGCCGTAGCCGCCGCTCGACTTGCCCGCGATCCCGCGGTGATCGCGGCCGGCGAGCGACCGATAGTTCGCGTCGACCCAAGGGACGACCTCGTCGCAGAGGTACGTGTGGTAGCGGCCTGTGCCCGGTGAGTCGAGGAACTGGCTGCCGCCGAGCGACGTCCAGGCGTCGACCCAGACGAGCAGCGCGGGCTCTGCCTCGCCCGAGGCGAACAGCTCGTCCATCAGCTCGGGAGGGTTGCGGCGGAAACTCGCACGGTTTCGCCACATGTCCAGTTGCCCGCCGAGCCCCTGGATCAGGTAGATCGAGGGGTAGCCGCGCTCAGGGTCGTCGTCGTAGCCCGGAGGCACGTAGACCCAGAGCGGCCGTTCGTGAGGGTCGCCGAGCGGGTTCCCCCGCAGCGCCTCGCTGGTGAACGTGTGCTCCTCGAGTCTCCCCGCGAGCTCGGTCGACCACGGCAGCATCAGCCGAGAACCTACCGGCTTGACTCTCCCCCAACGGGAGCCTTCCTGCTTGCCTCATGAGCACTCGAGCGCTGTGCCTGCCGGCTCGAGCTGACCCTCCAGGGCGGCGGGGGAGAGGTTGTCCGCCGCCCGGGGGATCAGACCGGGCTCAATGGAGCCACGGGGAGAGAAACCGTTCGATGTCGCGACAACCCTGCGGGTTCGCGAGCCAGGCCTGCGCGCGCCGCTCGGAAACGACGACAAGCGTCGGGACGGTCTTGATCTTGAAGCGCTCGACGAGCTCCGTATGCGCGTCGGCGTCGACGCGGAGAATCTCGAACGTGTCGTGATTCGAGCGCCGCTGCAGCACCTGAGCGAGGAAGCCTTCGACCCGGCGGCAGCGCCCCGACGATTCCGACTGGAAGAAGACCAGACTCGGCTTCGGCGTCGAACGCACGGCGGCCGCGCCGTTGCGCGCCGCCATCTCAGCCTCCCGCCGCAGCAGCGGCGGCGTGCCCGGGAACGAGGTCGGCGAGAGCGTCGTGGAGGGTCGCGTAGGTAAGGAGAACACGGTCGAGACCGGTCACCTCTAGAACCCGTCGGGTACGCGGGTCGTTCGTCACGAGGACGAGGGAGTGGCCGCGACCCTCCAGACGCTTGGTCTCCTGGACGAGCACCCCGAGCGCGGTGGAGTCGATGAAGCTGATCTCAGACAGGTCGATGACGACCGTGTCCGCCCCCACGGCGTCAGCTTCATCGATCCCGCACCTGACGCGTTCGGCGGTGTACAGGTCGAGTTCGCCCGACACCGACACGAGCGCCAGCTCGCGCGTGAGACTGGCGACCTTGACGTGGAACTCGGCCAGGAACACATCGCGAGCCTATGAATCCGCCGCTTTGGCGCGCATAGGCGTTTCGTGAGGGTTTGCCTATACGGCTTCGAGCTTGTAACCGGCGCCGCGAATGGTCACGAGGCGCTCGGGGTTCGCCGGATCGCGCTCGATCTTGTGCCGGATGTTGGACACGTGCAGGTCGGCGGTCCGCTCGTCGCCGACGTGGTCCGCGTCCCAGAGGTGGCGCATGATCTCGGGGCGCGAGTAGACGCGGCCGGGATCGCTTGCGAGCAGCCCGAGCAGCTTTAGCTCGAAGCGAGTCAGCTGGATCCGCCGGCCGTCCACGGTCGCCTCGTGTCCCACGAGGTCGACGACGAGATCGCCCACGACGAGCTTCGCTCCTTCACCGGTAGCGTCGAGCTCTCGCCGGCGGAGGAGCGCACGCACGCGCGCGACGACCTCCGCCGTCGAGAACGGCTTGGTCACGTAGTCGTCGGCGCCGACCTCGAGCCCGAGCACGCGGTCGACCTCGGTGTCCTTCGCCGTCAACATCAGGATCGGGATCGCGCTCTCATCGCGGAGCTGCCGGCAGACCTCCAGGCCGGGCACGCCCCGAAGCATCAAGTCGAGCACGAGCAGGTCATACGGGGTCTCGCGCGCGCGACTCAATGCCTCGGCGCCGTCGCCGACCGCGTCGACGTCGAAGCCCTCGCCGCGAAGGGCGTATGCGAGCGCGTCCGCAATCGCGGCTTCGTCCTCGGCGACGAGGATCCGCCCGGCCATCAGGCGAGCAGGCGCGCGGTCGGGAGGCGCATCCGCACGCGGGTTCCGACGTTCAGCGCCGAGTCGAGCTCGATCGTGCCGCCGAGCGCCTCCACCGCCTCCTTCGCGATCGCGAGACCGAGGCCGATCCCGCCGCTGCCCTGAGACCGGTGAAAGCGCGCAAAAGCCTGGGCGACGTCCTCATCGCTCATGCCGCTTCCGGTGTCGCGGATCTCGAGCTCCGTCGCGGTTTCGCGGTCGCGCGCCACCAAGGCAATCTCACCCTCGCGCGTGTGCCGCGCGGCGTTGGCGGCGACGTTGTCGACCGCCTGACGGAGCAGGTCTCGGTCGGCGAGCATCGCCAGCTCGGGCGCGGCGGCTACGTGGACCCGCACGCCCACGTGCGCGTCGAGGTCGGCAGCCACCTCCTCGAGGAGCGGCTTTGCGGCGATCAGCTCGAGGTGTGGCTGGTCCATCCCTTCTTGCATCCGCCGGAGCAGAAGCAGTGAAGTCGCCAGCCGGGACAGCCGGTCGGCCTGCAGGCGGATATGGGTGAGGAACTGGTCCCGGACGGCGGGGTCGTCCTTCCCGCCGGACTCGAGCGCCTCGACGACGCTCAGGATCGCAGCAACCGGCGTCCGCAGCTCGTGGGCGGCGTTCTCGACGAACTCCCGCTCGGAGCGCCGCGCCCGTTCGTCCCGCGTGACGTCGGAGATCACGAGCGTCCCCGTCGCCCGGTCGGAAGAGGTCAGCCCTTCGACCGCGAAGGTCCGGCCGCCCACGTCGAAGACGTGTCTTCCGACGACCGGCAGTCGGCCGAAGAGTGACTGTGCCGTCTCGCGAAGGGAGTGTTCCGGCCATGGCTCCGGGATCGTCTCGCCGTCGCGCAGGCCGCGGTCTCGGAACAGCCGCCGCGCCGCCGGATTGGCGAAGACGACGCGAAGATAGGGGTCGACGACCACGATTCCCTGCGGCAGCCGGGTGAGCAGCCGGTCGGCCCAACGATCGGGTGAGAGTGCCGCCGCCGAGGCGGGCGGGGAATCCCCGTCAGGCGTCGTCACGGTCCAGCGAATCCGGCCGTCGTCGTGGCGGGCGACGACCTCGGCAGCGATGTCGGCGTGGTCACGCGGCGTCAGTGCGAGCGACATCCTGACCTCGCCGTTGCGTCCGACGCCGAGCAAGAGCCTTCGGAAACGGCGCCGATCCCTTGTTGCCACAAAGGTCGCGAGTGGCTTGCCGATCAGGAATCGTTCATCGATCGCAAGCAGCGCTGCGGCATCGGCCGCCGCGCTCCAGATGACCCCCTGGTCGTCGGTGACGAACTCGCAGACCACGCGTCAGGGCTTGCTGTCTGCCGCGTCGGCCTCCATGACAAGGATGACGCCGTCGACGTCCTTTCCACGGGACAGTGGCGAGAGCTGGATCTTGACGTCCACCGGGCGGCCCCGGCGGTTGATCGCCGCAAGCTGGACGGTGCCGTCGTCCGAGCGGCCCGCCGCGACGTCGCGAATGGGCCCACGCAGCTGGTCGACCGGCAGACCGATGTCGAGATTCAGGAAGTGCGTTCCCCGCACCTCGTCCTCGATGAGCCCCCAGAGCTCGCGCGCCTGCTCGTTCCAGCGCTCGACTTCGAACTTTCGGTCGAGCACGATCACCGCTGAGCCGAAGCTGCCGAGGATCGACTCGAGGAAGGCGTTGGTCCCGTTTAGCTCGTCGGTCCGCACCTGGAGCTCGTCGTTGATCGTCGAAAGCTCCTCGTTCGTCGACTGGAGCTCCTCGTTCATCGTTTCGAGCTCCTCGTTCGTGGAGTGAAGCTCCTCGTTCGTCGTCTCGAGCTCCTCGTTCGTCGACTGCAGCTCCTCGTTCGTCGTCTCGAGCTCTTCGACCGTGGATTGGAGCTCCTCGTACGCGGTCTGGGCATCGCGCTTCGACTCGGTCAGCGCCTGCTGGAGCCGTTGATAACGAGTCACGTCGGTGAACGTGATCGCGCAGCCGAGCGCCTGGCCGGTCGCCGAGATCAGCGGCACGACCTGGATGTCCACGTAACGGAGGTCGGTTTCGCCGACGCGCCACTCGATGTCGCGCAGGGTGATCGTGTGCTTGTCCCTGTACGCCTCCTCGATCCGCGAGCGGAGCTCGACGGGGCGGTACGAGACTTCGAGGTCCTGGATCGGCTTGCCGATGTCGTTCTGCGTCAGCGAGAAGAGCATCCGGGCCTGCAGGTTGGCGAGGACGAGCTTCCCCGCGTCGTCGACCACGAGCTGTGCGACCGGCGCCGCCTCGAAGCCCGCATCCCGCATCAGCGACTCCGACGCCAGCCGCGCAAGCTCGTCCTCGTCGCCCGCGCCCTCCCGAATCGGCAGCTCGACAGGCGGAACGGTGCGCGGGACCGGGGCGAAGACGCGGCGCTTGAGGTCGATCGCCGTGAACAGCTCCGAGCGGTTCGCGATCAGCTCGGACTTGCCGAGGAAGAGCACCCCGTCCGGATTCAGGGCGAAGTGGAACTGGCGGAGGATGTGGTCCTGCGCCTCGGCGTTGAAGTACATAAGCGTGTTCCGCGAGACGAGCAAATCGATCCGGGAGATGGGCGGGTCCTGTAGGAGGTCGTGGCGGCCGAAGATCACCGAGCGCCGGAGTTCGGGCCTGAACACGCAGTTGGAGTTCTGGCGCTCGAAGTACTTCTCGCGAAGCTCCTGCGGCACGGGATCGAGCGCCTTCTCGGGATAGATCGCGTGGCGTCCCTGGGCGAGCGCGTCCTCGTCGACGTCGGTCGCATAGATCTTGACGCGCTGCTTGAACGTCTCCTCGTCCAGAGCCTCCAGCAGCACGATCGCAAGCGTGTAGGCCTCCTCGCCGGACGCACAACCCGTCGACCAGACACGGATCGGCTGGTCGTCCTTCGCGGCGAGGATGCGCGGGATGATTTCCGACGTCAGGTAATCCCAGGCGACCTCGTCGCGGAAGAACGAGGTGACGTTGATCAGGATCGTATTGAAGAGGGAAACGAACTCCTCCTGGTGGTGCTCCAGATAGGTGTGGTACTCGGCGAAGGACTCGACTCCGACCTCCTGCATGCGTTTCTCGATCCGCCGGCGCAGGCTCGGCCGCTTGTAACCGGTGAAGTCGAAGCCGCGCTCGTCGCGGATGAACGCGATTAGCTGCTCGAACTCCTCGTCTCGCTCGGGTGCTGCCATCGACCTCTTATTGCTCCGTCGCCGTCAGGGGGATCACGGCCGCGCTGGCGACGCCGTCGACGATTCCGCGGAGCGTGACGGCGTGCTGCTCTAGGTCGTCCGCCTTGTCCGTGAAGTTCGTGCTCGTCCGCGGCTGGTCTTTGAACCGGTCGGCGAGCTGCCGCATCAGCATGACGCGCTCCTCGATCAGTCGCAGGCTGGCCCAGACCGCGGCCTCCACCGTGTGTCCCTGCTCGAGCGCGAACGTCTCGGCCGTGTACTTGTGCCCGACCCGACAGCGAAAGGACACGACGTTGGCGTGCTGGTCGCGCCAGATAGCGCCTCCACACTCTGGGCACGTCAGCCCGGTGGCCCCGAGCCCGTGGACTTGCTCGTCGGTCTGTTTGGCGACTTCTTGCTCATGGTTCATCGCGGTCACAGCTCCTTCGGGGTCTCCATTTTCGACGTCGTCGCTTGCCAGTTCTACGATCCACTCCGCGAGCTCTTTCGGCGTGCCGATCCGGTCGGGAAGCGCATGCGCGATCGCGCTATCGGGCATGCCCCGATGCTGGGCGCTCTCAGGGGCCTGGACGAGGCCCACGCCGCCGTGCGCCTTGATCGCGCGCATCCCGAGCGTGCCGTCGTCGAGTGTTCCGGAGAGGATGACCCCGACGGCCCGCGGCCCGAACGCGTGCGCCGCCGAGCGGAAGAGCGGGTCGATCGCCGGCCGGTGGCCGTTCTCCTTGGGCCCGGCTACCGCCTGCGCGGTGCCGTCGGTGATCTGGACATGGCAGTCGGGCGGCGCGACGAAGATGTGGCCGCGGGTGATCTCGACCCCATCGTGGACATGCTCGGCCGGCAGCGGCCCCGCGCGACTGAGGATGTCCGGCAGCACGCTCGTGCCGCCGGCCGGCAGGTGGAGCACGACGAAGACCGCGGCGGGCAAGTCGCCCGGAAACTCGCTGACGAGTTCCTTGAGGGCCTCGATCCCTCCCGCTGAGGCGCCGACAACGACGATGTCATGGCCGTTTGTGGCCGCCGGCATCGCCCTCCCTTCCAATAGGACCCGTTCCGCCACCGAAGATACACCCGGGCCGGTCCGCGCGCGAATTACCGGTTCAGCAGGTGTTTCAGCATCTGCGCGTTCGTCGGCGCCTGGGCGACGAAGCCGTCACGTTCGTTCTCTGCTGCCTCGGGCAAAGGCGGCGACGGCATCGCCGAGCGGCCGTTGTTGTTGAACATCGCGTAGACCGTCTGTGCCTCGCCGGCAAGCTCGCCGAGGCGCGGAACCCACTCGCGGAGCTCGTCCTCGGAGTAGAGGTAATCGAACCGCTCCGCGGCGCTGCCGGTGCGCTTGTTCCAGGTCTCCGCGTTGCGGCCGTGGAGCCGGACGTAGGCCGTCTCGCTCGTCGCCGCGACCACCGTCGGCAGGACGTTCTTGCCGCCCGTCTGAGGCGCGTCGACGGTCACGTAGGTCATCCCGTGGTCGGCCAGGAAGCGCAGCGTCTCGCCGCGGTTCTCCTCGGCCAGCCAGCTCGCGTGCCGGAACTCGACGAGCATCTCGTCACCCGCAAGCTGCTCACGCGACCACTCGAGGTACTCGAGCGAGACCGGCTTGTAGACGACGTAGGAGGGGAACTGCATCAGGATCCCACCTAGCTTCCCGGCGGAGCGAAGCGGCTCGAGCGCCTCGTGAAAGCGCCGGAAGACCTCGGCTCGGTACTCGCGCGGCGGCCGATCGACCCGGCCGCGCGAGTCGGTGGGGACGTCGCGGAGATCGGTCGGCAGCTGGTCGAGCTTGACCGGATGGCGCGTCATCACCCCGAACGCCTTCACGTGCATCGTGAACCCGGCGGGCGTCCGCTCGACCCAGTTCTCGACCAGGTTCGGGTCCGGCAGCCGGTAGTACGTCGAGTTTGCCTCGACGACGTCGAAGCGCTCAGCGTAGTAGCGGAGCCGCTCCTCGCCGGAGCGGATGCCTCTCGGGTACCAGACCTTCGTCAGCGTCTCGTCGGCCCAGGAGCAGACGCCGACGCGGATCGGCGCCGGGGTCACACCGTTTGCACGACCGCCGGCCCCGGCTCGGGTGCCGGCGCGGCGGTCAGCGGCAGGTCGACTACGAACGTCGAACCCTTGCCCTCCTCGGAGCTCACGGTGACGTGCCCGCCCATGCGGCGAACGAGCTCGCGGCAAATGTAGAGGCCGAGGCCGGTGCCGCCGACGCCGCGGGCCAGCCCAGGATCGACGCGGTAGAACTTGCCGAAGATGCGCCGCTGTTCGAGCGGCGCGATCCCGATTCCCTCGTCGCTGACGGCGAGCCGCACGCCGCGGACGCGCGCCGTCACGGAGACCCGCACCTGGCCGCCTGCTGGCGAATACTTGACCGCGTTGTCGACCAGGTTGAGCAGCACCTGCCGGACCCTGTCGGAATCGGCCACGACTGGTTCGAGCCCTTTTGGCACGGCGCACTCGAACGAGATGTTCTCGCGGTCTGCGAATGACACGCGCATCTCCTCGACGACACCATGTGCGAGCGCGCAGAGATCGACCGTCTGCTCGCCGAGCACGAACTGGCCCGAGTCGAGCTTGTTTGCGAAGAGGATGTCGTCCGCGATCCGGCTGAGGCGCTCCGACTCCTTCGCGATCACGGCGAGGAGCCGCTTCTGCATGACCTCGTCGAGCTCGAGGTCGCTGCGAAGCAGGGTCTGCGCCGACCCGTAGATCGCCGCGAGCGGAGTGCGCAGCTCGTGCGAGGCGGTCGCGATGAACTCGCCCTTCAGCTCCTCGAGCGCCCGCTCCTCGGTCAGGCTTCGGAAGGCGTAGACGACGCCGTCGCTGAAGCTGACGCCAGAGATCGAGAGCCAGAGCTCCCGCGTGCCGAACTCGAGCGGGACGACCTTCGCCTCGACGCTGCCCGGCCCGGGTGCGTCGGCGACGGGAATCACCGGCGCGACAGTCTCCCAGCCGGGGAGTATCTCCGCGGTGGGCCGGCCGAGCGCGTGCTCCGGAGGGATCCCGGTGATCGCTTGGGCGGCCGGGTTCCAGTGCTGGACGATGCCCGCGTCGTCGACGAGGAAGACGCCGTCGTCGACGTGCTCGAGCACCCGAGCGTGGCGCTCGAGCGCCAGCTGCTGCTCCTCGACCTGGCGGTCCAGGTGTCGTAGCTGGATCGCCCGCTCCAGCGAGGCGACGAAGTAGTCACGGTCGATCGGCTTCTGGACGAAGTCGTAGGCGCCGCCGCGCAGCGCCTGCACGGCGAGGTCGCGTTCGCCGTGTCCGGTGATCATCAGTGTGGGCGTCCTCGGCCGGAGCTCGTGGATTTCGTGGAGCAGCGCCAGTCCGTCGAGCCCGGGCATCTTGATGTCGCTGACGATCGCGTCGTAGTCGACCTGCTTGATCCGCTCGATCGCGCCGAGACCGGAGTCGGCGGTATCGATCTCGACCCCCGCCATCCGCAGCCGCAGCGCCTCGGGAAGGGCGTCTAGCAGCGCCGCGTCGTCGTCGACGAGCAGGACCCTCGCGTTCACAGCAGCGCCGCCTCAGGCGGCTCCTCGTCGGCGAACGGCAGCTCGATCAGGAACGTGGCGCCCTTGCCGGCCTCGCTGATCACGGAGATGTCGCCGCCGTATTCCTTGAGGATCGAGTAGGTGATCGAGAGCCCGAGCCCCGTCCCGGTGCCGACCTCCTTGGTCGTGAAGAACGGGTCGAAGATTCGCTGCTGGAGCTCGCGCGGGATCCCTGGGCCGGTATCGGAGAAGGCGATCATGATCCGCTCCTCGTCGCGGCTCGACGCGATCCGAATCGTCCTCTGGCTCGCGTCGGTCAGGGCGTCGCGGGCGTTCGTGAGCAGGTTGATGAAGACCTGCTCGAGCTGGATGGGGTTGGCCAGGACGAGCAGCTCGTCCGGACAGAGCTCGAGATCGATCTCGATCGCGCGCAGGCGGAGCTGCTCGTGGACCAGCAGCAGCGACCGCTCGATCACGTCGTCGATGTCGACGAGCTCGACGCTGGCCGGTGCCGCGCGGCCGAACGTCCGCAGGTGGGAGATGATGTCCGTCGCCTTCAGTACCTGCTCCATCGCCTTCCCGAGGTCGGCGACGAGCCGCTCGGAGTCGACCTTGTCGAGCCGGATCTGATCGATCGCGTTGCCGATGTAGAGGCCGATGTTGTTGAGCGGGTTGTTGAGCTCGTGCGCGACCCCCGTGGTCAGCTCGCCGAGCGTCGCGAGCTTGCCGGCCTGGACGAGCTGCTCCTGCTTGTCGCGCAGCTCTTGCTCGCGCCGTTCCATCTCCTGCGTGGTCTCACGCAGGTCGCCCATGATGTGGATCATCGCCTTGCGGCTGTCGCCGAGCCGCAGGTTGGACTCGTGCGAGTCCTTGAGGATGTGCAGAAGGGCGCGGCGGGAGTTGTCGAGGCGTTCGGTCTGGCGGGCGAGCCTGCTGCGGTCGTTCTCGTAGTCGCCGAGGATGTGGAGCATCGCCTTGCGCTGGTCGGCGAGCTTCTGGTTCGACTCGTTCAGGTCGCCCATGATGTGAACGAGCGCGCGCCGGCGTTCCTCGGCGAGCTGGACCCGCGCCTGTAGTTGCTCGATCTCGGTCTGGAGCGCGGCGAGGTCGGGGCCGCCGTCGCCCGCGCCGTTCGAGAGCCCCCCGTTTTGCGCGCTCATCAGGCCGAGGCGCGCGCCGCCTTCAGCTTCTCGTTGTCGCGCCGCAGATCCTCGAGCTCCTTCTCGAGCGCGATCATCCTCAGCTCGCGGCCGACGACGACCTCCTCGAACTTCTCGAGGTCGAGGATCTTCTCCTGGAGCTCCGTCTTGGAACGCTCGAGGTCGCTCACGACCTCCTCGTAGGCGCGCATGTCTCTGAGGATTCCGATCGCGCCGATCACGTTGCCCTCCGAGTCGCGCAAGGCCGACGCGTTCAGCGTCGTCGGGATGACCTCGCCGGAGGCGCTGCGAGGGTTCAGCCGCGCGTTGCGAGTGACGCCGTGGGCGACCACCTCGCGGAGAGCGGCCGTGAACTCGCGCGTCTCCTCTGGGCTGATGAAGCGCGACAGTGACTGCTCGACCACCTCGTCCTGGCGGAAGCCGAGCAGCTGCGAGACGGCGTCGTTCGCCTGGATGATCTTTCCTTCCAGGTCGGAGACGAACACCGGGTCGGGCGCGTCGTCGATGAGGCGCTGGGCGTAGGCGCGGGCCTTGTCCAGCTCGCGCATGTCGCGGAGGATGCCGATCGCGCCGATCACGTTGCCCTCCGAGTCGCGCAAGGCGGACGCGTTCAGCGTCGTCGGGATGACCTCGCCGGAGGCGCTCCGGGGGTTGAGCACCGCGTTCCTCGTGACGCCCCGCTCCACGACCTCGCGGAGAGCAGCCGTGAACTCGCGCGTCTCCTCTGGGCTGATGAAGCGCGACAGCGACTGTTCGACCACCTCGTCCTGGCGGAAGCCGAGCAGCTGCGAGACGGCGTCGTTCGCCTGGATGATCTTTCCCTCGAGGTCGGAGACGAACACCGGGTCGGGCGCGTCGTCGATGAGGCGCTGGGCGTAGGCGCGGGCCTTGTCCAGCTCGCGCATGTCGCGGAGGATGCCGATCGCGCCGATCACGTTGCCCTCCGAGTCGCGCAGCCCGGAGGCGTTCAGGCTGGTCGGGATGACCTCGCCGGAGGCGCTGCGCGGGTTGAGGACGACGTTGCGCGTGACACCGCGCTCCACGACCTCCGCGAGGGCGGCGACGAACTCGCGCGTCTCCTCGGCGCTGATGAAGCGCTGGAGCGACTGCTCGACGACCTCGTCCTTGCGAAAGCCAAGGAGCTCAGACACGGCGTCGTTCGCCTGGAGGATCTTTCCTTCCAGGTCGGAGACGAACACCGGGTCGGGCGCGTTGGCGATGATGATGTCGGCGATGAGGGCGCCGCGCGAAGCGGTCCCGTCCTGCTGCGAGTCGCCGTTTCCGGCGGCCGTTGGGGCGCCGGAGCTGGTCAAGACTTCGTCGGCCAATGGAGTACCCCCGGGAGTCGGTCCTTGCGGTGCCCGCTCATTGTGCTTGCTCGAAGTCTTGTGGGCAATGCTCTGGGCGAGTCACGGTGCTGGGCGACGTGGATTGGGCCAGCCGCCGCATCGCTGGCCCGTGTCTATAGACGCCGCGGAGAGCAAAA
Source organism: Gaiellaceae bacterium (assembly GCA_051955535.1). Taxonomy (GTDB): domain Bacteria; phylum Actinomycetota; class Thermoleophilia; order Gaiellales; family Gaiellaceae; genus 13-2-20CM-68-14. The sequence goes on from JBQCGP010000076.1 coordinate 48,962, forward strand.
ACTTTCCATGGACTTTTTGGGCACCCAATCCTCAGTCGCGGTACCGTAGGGGGCGCCGGGGTGGTCCTGTGCCGCCGCAGCCACAGGGCGCCCCGGTCCTACTCGGCCGTCGATATAGGGTGCAGGCATGACCACGCGGCACGCCGCTTGTTCTTGTGGGCAGCTCCGGCTCGAGGCTGACGGAGAGCCGGTACGGGTTTCCATGTGTCACTGCCTTGCCTGTCAGCGCCGGACGGGCAGCGCGTTCGGCATGCAGGCGCGCTTCCCGGTCGACCGGGTGCGGATGGACGGCCGGGCGACCGAGTATGTACGCATCTCTGACGCGGGTGAGCCGCGCACGTTCCATTTCTGCCCGGACTGCGGCTCGACTGTCTACTACCAGACCGATCCCGAGCTGATCGCCGTTCCGATCGGTGCCTTCGCGGATCCGACCTTCCCGCCGCCGCAGATCTCGGTCTTTGAGTCCCGACGTCACTGGTGGGTGGCAGTACCGGGCCAGGCGGAACAGCACGAGTAAGCGCGACCGGAGTTCGGCTCAGGTTATTTTTCGCGTCGACGCAACTCCGATAGGCAGGCGAAGGAGGAATCCGTGGCGCGAAAGACCATCCGAGTCTCCGACAGAAGCGGCGAGGAAATTCCGGAAGGCAAAGGAGCGACCGTTCGCATCACCTTTGCCGACGCGCGCAAGGGCGTGCGCGAGCTCGATTTGACCGACTCGGAAGCCGAGAGCCTGGGCGGCCGCGCCGTCGCGCGCCGCGGGCGCAGGCCGAAGGGAATGAGCTAGGAATTTTGGGTGCGCGGTTCGCCGCGCCGAAACCCCGCGGATTTACGTTCGGCCTGCGGCGAGCAGCACGAGGTTCGTCAGCCGCAGCCTTCCGTCGTCGCCGGCGTGCGGCTTGGCGGCTTCGACGACTGCCGCCCACGCCTCGTCCCGGACCTCCGGCGGATGGTTCGCCAGGAGGGCGGTGATCGGCGGCACGATCTCGCGCGTGAAGCGAGCGAACTCCTCGGGCGAGTCCCACTCGATGTCGATCTCGATCTGGTCCACCTCGACGTCTGCGAACCCTCCGCCCTCCAGCAGGGATGAGATCGCTTCCGGCGTCGGTCGCGAGAGCGGTCCAGGCGTCCCCGGTGGAGGCGGCGACAAGTCCAGGTGCGTCAGCACCGTCCGCAGCGGGAGCCCAAGCATCGGCGAACGATCCGGAGGCCCCCACGAACTGATCGCCATTCGAGCCCCTGGCTTGAGAAAGCCCCGGATCCGGGCCGCGGCCGCCTCGGCCTGAGGCTCGAAGATGATTCCCCACCGCGACAGCGCGGCATCGAAAGTCTCCGGCGGAAAGTCGAGCGACGATGCGTCCGTCTCGACGAACTCGACGTTGTCGATGCCGGCGGCCGAGGCGCGCTCGCGACCGTACGCGAGCATCTCGGGCGAGATGTCCGTGGCGACGATGCGGCCGCCCTTGCCGACGACCCGCGCCGCGGTCAGAGCCGGCTCCCCCGAGCCGGCGGCCACGTCGAGAACCTGGTCACCGGGCTTGACACCGGCCATCTCGACGAGTCGTTGGCTGACCGGCGCGGTGGCGCTGTAGATCAGCTCTTGCCAGTCGTGCCAACCCTTGGCCGCCGTGCCCCAGTCCCGGCGCTGCCCTGCACGAAACTCGCCGGCGTCGATCTGCGTCGCTTCCATCGCAAGCTCCTCTCCCAACGGTTTGCCCGAACGTAGTCGATCACTCGCCGGAGGTAAAGCTGAAAGGCTTTCGCCCGGCGAACGAAGAGGGAGGTCGACCGTGGAGATCACGAGGAACAGCATCGATACCGCGGCGGGATCGAGCCACTGGTTTACAGGGGCGGTCTACATCGACCCCGTGGCGGCGCCGTCCGGCTCCGTGCGGGTAAGCGCGGCCCACGTGCACTTCGCGCCGGGCGCGCGAACGGCGTGGCACGTACACCCGAACGGGCAGACGATCTGGGTGATCGAGGGCATTTGTTACTGCCAGGCGCGTAGTGGAGAAATCGACGTCCTCCGGCCCGGAGACCGTGCCTTCTTCGAGCCGGGCGAGGAGCACTGGCACGGCGCCACGCCGACCACCTTCATGACGCACCTCGCGATCCAGGAGGTCGACGACGAGGGCAACGCCGCCACCTGGGGCGACCACGTCACAGAGGAGGAGTACGCGGCCGCCCCGGCCACTTAGCCGAACGTGAATGCGAAGCCCTCGGCGCCTGGGTCGAGGAAGTTGATCTCGAACGTGCGATCCTCGATCGGCTCCGTAACGCGGATCAGCTGGTAGAGTCGTTGCCGGACGAGGGTTCCCTGGCCCTGCTCGTCGATGTCGAGCCCGTGGGAGTCGCCGGGAGGTTCTCCGTCGAGGCGCACGCGGAACGGCACGGAAATCCCCGGCGAACGTGGGCCCATGACCAGGTGGACGTCTCGGGCGTGGAACCGGAAGCTGATTCCGCCGTCGGCCGCGTTCAGCACGCTCGAGCCGCGCTCGATCGTCCAGTCCCCTGAGAGAGCCCAGCGGTTGAGATCCAACGGGTCCGGGACGAAATAGGTGCGCGCCTCGTCGTAGCCGACGCCGTCGGGTGACTCGAAGTTCTGGGCTTGCTCGTAGCCCAGGTAGGTCTCGGGAGTCTTCAAGCCGGCCCAGTCCGCCTGGACCTCGAAGCCCATCGGGGAGACGGAGACGAGGTCGTCGGCGACGCCGTCCCGGCCGGCATCCCGCAGCAGCTGCTGGATGACGCGTTCGCATTCGTCGTAACCGCCCTCGCCGAAGTGGTGATGTCGGATCCGCCCGTCGGCACCTGCGATGTACACCGCCGGCCAGTAGCGGTTGTCGAACGCCCGCCAGACCCGGTAGTCGCTGTCGATCGCGATCGGATACTCGACGTTCATGTCCTTCGCGGCCCAGGTGATGTTGTCGACGTTCTGTTCGAACGGGAACTCGGGGGTGTGGACGCCGACGACGACCAGCCCGTCCTCCTCGTACTTCTCGGCCCAGGCCCGGACGTAGGCCAGGGTGCGCAGCCAGTTGATGCAGGTGTAGGTCCAGAAGTCGACGAGGATGACCTTCCCGCGCAGGCCTTCGGCCGACAGCGGGGGCGAGTTCAGCCAGCCCGTGGCGCCGTCGAAGCCGGGCAGGTGACCGTCGCCGAACAGCCCCACGTCAGTGCCCCACGGCCGCCGGCGTCGAGCCGACCGCTGCGACCACCTCCTCGATCACGCCGGCCACGGCTTCGGGCTGGGAGACCATGATCACGTGCGAGCCGTCGAGCTCGGTGATCGTCGCCCCTGCCCGCTCGGCCATCGAGCGTGTGAGGTCCGCCCCGGCCGCCTTGTCGCCCGTCGAGACCACGGCCCAGGTAGGCAGGTTCTTCCACGCGGGCGGCCCGTTCGGCTCGCTGAATGCGGCCTCGGCAATCGGCCGCTGCGTCGCGGCCATCACCGCCGCCTGCTCGGCCGGGAGATCGGCCGCGAAGGCGTCGTGGAACTTCGCAGGATCGATCGCGAACTCGACCAACGGCTCGCCGCCGTTCGGTGACGGGTAGTGGTGAGGGACGAGCGCGGCGGGGAGCACCGCATCCTTGGATGTCGGCGTGACCTCGCCCAGGGTCTCACCCTCGTCGGGAGCGAAGGCCGAGACGAAGACCAGGCCGACGACGTTGTGCGCCTGCGTCGCCGCGTTGGAGATCACAGCGCCGCCGTACGAGTGGCCGACGACGAGGACCGGCCCGGGCGTCTCCTCGAGCTCGCTCACGAGATAGGCGGAGTCGATCGCGATCCCGCGAAGCGGAACCGCAGGAGCCGTCACCTGGATCCCACGAGCCTGTAGGCGCTCGATCACGCCGTTCCAGCTCGACGCGTCGGCGAACGCGCCGTGCACGAGCACGACGGTGGGAGAGCCTGAGTGGCTATCTGACACGGGTCCTCCTTTCGTACCGGCAGTCACTCGGCCAGGTTGAGGAGTGGCTTGTCCTTCTCGACGATGTACGTTGCGAGCTCCGCGGCGTTGCCGGCTCCGACGTTTCGCACCGCATGGACGGCTTCGGCGGGCACCATCAACGCCCCGCCCGCATCGACCCTCATGGGCAACTCGCCGTCGATCTCGTACTCGAGCGACCCCTCGAGTACGTAGATGATCTCCTCACCGGGATGCCAGTGCCTGATCGCAGGCGAATCGGGGTCGATCTCGACGCGGTTCTGGATCACCTCGCGCCCGGGGACGCTGAGGTCGTGCTGCTGGAGATCGGTCCGGTGGAGACCCGGTACCTGCTGTGTGGCCATGGCTAGCGAACCTCCTTGAACGTGGCGCGGACTTCCTCGCTGAAGAGCTCAGGCTGCTCCCAGGCGGCGAAGTGGCCGCCTCGGTCGACCTTGTTGAAGTAGGTCAGCGTCGGGTAGGCGCGCCGCGTCCACGACTCGGGCGGCCGGAAGCCGTCCTCTCCGAACACGGTTACGCCGACGGGAACCGTGATCTCCGCGACCTTCAGCGCCGCGGCGCTGGTCGGGAATGCCCCGCCGTGCTCCCAGTACAAGCGTCCGGAAGACGCCGCCGTGTTGGTCAGCCAGTAGAACGAGATGTCGTCGAGCACCTCATCCTTGGACTTGGGGTCGCTCGGGTCGCTGCCGAACGACCACGCCGCAAAGCCCGGGTGCCAGAAGAACAGGGCTGCAAGGCCGGCCGGCGAGTCGGTCACTCCGTATCCGACGTCCTGCGGGCGCGCCGTCAACGCGATGAAGTACCCGAAGAACCCGCTTTTCCGGGAGGCGACGAGGCCGTCGAACGCCGCCTGCTCCTCGCCGGTCATCTCGGGCACGGGCCCGGTGCCGTTGAGGGCCGCCTCCACGTCGGGCGGCACGCTCGCCGGCAGGTTCACGTGGATTGCGCGAAGGCCCGAGGGAGCCTGCCGGCCCATCGCCTCGGTAATGACGGCGCCCCAATCGCCGCCCTGTGCGACGTACTCGTCGTAGCCGAGCCGATGCATCAGCTCGTCCCAGGCGAAGGCGATCCGTTCGGGGTTCCAGCCGGGAGCGTCCGGCCGCGCGGAGAAGCCGTAGCCGGGCAGTGACGGGATCACGACATGGAACGCGTCCTCGCCGGACGGCGGGTCGGTCAACGGCTCGACGATCTTCAGCAGCTCGAAGACCGAGCCCGGCCAGCCGTGGGTCACGATCAAGGGCATCGCGTCGTCGTGCGGAGACCTCGCGTGGATGAAGTGGATGTCCAGGCCCTCGATCTCGGTCATGAACTGGGGCAGCGCGTTCAGCTTGGCCTCGCCCTGCCGCCAGTCGTAGTCCGCGGCCCAGTACGAGACCAGGTCTTTCAGCTTCGCCAGCTGCACGCCCTGCGACGCGTCTCCGACAGTCTCCTTGTCAGGCCAGCGCGTCGCGGCGAGACGGCGGCGCAGGTCGTCGATCTCCTCCTGCGGGATCTCAGCGTGGAATGGTCGGATCTCGGTTGCTGTTTCGACGGGGCTACTCATGACGACCTCCCGTTGCGGAGCGGCTTGAACGCGGCCCGCAGCTCGGTGCTGAAGAGCTCGGGCTCTTCCCAGGCGGCGAAGTGGCCGCCCTTGTCGGCTTCGTTGAAGTAGAGGAGGGTCGGATAGGAGGTCTCCACCCAGCTCTGCGGCGCCCGAAAGATCTCGCCCGGGAACGTGGTGAAACCAACCGGGATCGAGACGGCAGGAGGTGGCTGACCGGCGGCGCGTGCTGTGGCCTGTCCGCCCTCCCAGTACGACCGTGCTGCCGAGGCTCCGGTGGCCGTCAGCCAGTACAGCGTGATGTTGTCGAGGATGTGGTCGGGGGTGAGACCGCCCGCAGGCTCGCCTTCTATGAACGCGTGCGAGATCTTGTAGTAGCTGTCCGTGTCGTGGTCGAGCATCCAGCCCGCCAGGGCGACGGGGGAGTCCAGCAGCGCATAGCCGATGGTCTGCGGCCGCGTGGCCTGCTCTAGGAAGTAGCCGAAGCCGCTCTGCCTGAACGTCATGATCTCCTCGAGCGCCGCACGTTCCTGCTCGGTCTTCGACGGGAGACCGCTGACGTCGCCGAGCGCCGTCCTGAGGAGGTTCATGTGGATGCCGATCAGGCCTTCCGGTGCCTGACGGCCCATGTCGTCTGTGATGGCGGCACCCTGGTCGCCGCCCTGCGCGACGTAATGCCCATAGCTGAGCCGAGCCATCAGCACTGCCCAGGCCTTCGCCGTGCGGCCGTCGTACCAGCCGAGCTCGGCTGGCTCGCCCGAGAAGCCGTACCCAGGAATCGATGGCAGCACTAGGTGGAATGCGTCCTCGGCGCTTCCGCCGTGCACAGTCGGGTCAGTCAGCGGGCCGATTGTCTCGAGGAGCTCGATCACTGAGCCGGGCCAACCGTGGGTCATGATCAGCGGCAGCGCGTCCTCGTGCTGGGAGCGGACGTGGATGAAGTGGACGTCCACGCCGTCGATCTCCGTCTTGAACTGCGGTAAGGCGTTCAGTCTCGCCTCGACGCGGCCGAAGTCATAGTCGGTCGTCCAGTAGTCCGCGAGCGCCTTGAGCGTCGCCAGCTGCACGCCCTGCGAGCGATCGTCGACGAGCTCCTTGCTGGGCCAGCGCGTCGCCGCGATGCGGCGGCGCAGGTCGTCGATCTTCTCCCCTGGAATCTCAGCGTGAAAAGGACGAATCTCGGTGGAGGTTTTGACAGCGATGCTCATGACCCCGTCCCGTTGTCACGGAGTGATTTGAAGGCGGCGCGCATCTCGCCTGCGAAGATCTCCGGCTGCTCCCAGGCCGCGAAGTGCCCGCCCTTCTCGGCTTCGTTGTAGTAGATGAGGTTGTGGTAGGCGTGCTTCACCCAGTGCCGCGGCGCCTGGAAGAGCTCGTCGGGGAACACCGAGTAGGCGACCGGGAGCTTGACGTGAGGAGGCGGGTCCTTCAACGAGGCGGTCGCGGCTCGACCGGTCTCCCAGTACAGCCGCGACGTCGACGTCCCCGTGCCCGTCAGCCAGTACAGCGTGATGTTGTCGAGGACGGCGTCCCGGGTGAGACCGCCGGTCGGCTGGCCGTCGACGAACGCGCGCGAGATCTTCCCGTAGCTGTCCGCGTCGTGGTCGAGCATCCACGCCGCCAGCCCGATCGGCGAATCAATAAGCGAGTAGCCGATCGTCTGCGGGTGCTCGCCCATCTCGGAGATGTAGCCGCGCATGAATACCGAGACGACCTTGCCCAGCTGATCCCGCTCCGCGTGCGTGAAGATCCGGGGACTGAGAGCCGCCGTCAACAGCTCCTTCGGAATCGCGTCGAGGAAATTGAAGTGGAGGCCGAGCAGCCCGTCGGGCGCCTGCCGGCCCATCGCATCGGTGACGCCGGCGCCCTGGTCGCCGCCCTGGGCGACGTAGGCGGTGTAGCCGATGCGGCTGACCAGCTCGGCCCACGCCCGGCCGATGCGGGCGGACTCCCAGCCGGGCTCGGTCGGCTCTGACGAGAAGCCGTAGCCGGGGATCGACGGGATGACGACGTGAAACGCGTCGTCCGCGCTGCCGCCGTGTGCGGTCGGGTCGGTGAGCGGTCCGATCACCTCGAGCATCTCGATCACAGAGCCGGGCCAGCCGTGCGTGATGATCAGCGGCAGCGCGTCGTCGTGCTGCGATTCGACATGGATGAAGTGGATGTCGAGGCCGTCGATCTCGGTCGCGTATTGCGGGAGCGCGTTCAACCGGTCGGCAAGGCGGCCGAAGTCGTACTCGGTCGCCCAGTAGTCCGCGAGCGCCTTGAGCGTCGCCAGCTGGATGCCCTGCGAGGCGTCGTCGACCAGCTCCTTGGTGGGCCAGCGCGTCGCCTCGATGCGCTGGCGCAGATCTTCGATCTGCTCGTCGTTAATCTCGACGTGGAACGGCCGGATCTCGGTGGTGGTCTCGACGGTGGTGCTCATGACGACCTCCCGTTGCGTAGTGACCTGAATGCGGCTCGGAGTTCGCCTGCGAACAGTTCCGGCTGCTCCCAGGCGGCGAAGTGGCCGCCCTTCTCGACCTCGTTGAAGTAGATGAGATGCGGGTACGCCCGCTCAGCCCAGCTCCTGGGCGCCTGGTACTGCTCGCCGGGGAAGACGCTCACCGCCACGGGAATGGAGACGCCCTTCACGTTGAAGAAGCCGCCCTTGTATTCCCAATAGAGGCGCGACGCCGAGACCCCTGTGCTCGTCAGCCAGTAGAGCGTGACGTTGTCGAGGAACTCGTCGCGTGTCAGCTCGCCGGTGTCGCTCGTGGCCCGGTTGATGCCGGAGACGAGGCCGCCGGCAGGCTGGCCGTCACCATCTCCGTGGTCGAGCAGCCAGGCGGCCAGACCGACGGGTGAATCCGCGATCCCGTACAGGGTCTGCGGGCGCGACCCCATGATCCGGGCGTAATCGACCTGCTTGTAGGTCGTCAGCAGGTGCTCCCATGCGCGCCGCTCGTCAGCTGGGAGGTCAGCGGGCGCGGTCTCGCCGGCGAGGGTGGCCTTGTCGAGGTCTGCCGGCACCGTGCCGGGCATGCTGGTGTGAATGGCGAGCAGACCCTCGAGCTCCTGCACGCCCATCCAGTCGACGACGAACGCACCCCAGTCGCCGCCTTGGGCGACGAACTCGTTGTAGCCCAGCCGGTTCATCAGTTCTGCCCAGGCTCGACCCATGCGCTCGGGGCCCCAACCGGTGCTCGTCGGCTTGCCCGAGAACCCGTAGCCCGGCATCGACGGGATCACCACATGGAATGCGTCCCCGGCCTCGCCCCCGTGTGCCGTCGGATCGGTCAGTCGACCAATGATCTTCAGTTGTTCGATGATCGAGCCGGGCCAGCCGTGATTGACGATCAGCGGCAGCGCGCCTTCATGTTGGGAGCGAACGTGAATGAAGTGAATGTCGAGCCCATCGATCTCGGTGATGAACTGCGGCAGGGCGTTCAGGTTCGCCTCGCATTTGCGCCAGTCGTACTCCGTCCCCCAGTAGCTCGCGAGCTCCCGAATCATTGCGAGCGGCACGCCCTGCGACTGATCCGCGACGGTCTCCTTCTCGGGCCAGTTCGTGGCCACGATGCGTCGGCGGAGGTCCTCGAGCGCCTCATCGGAAATGTCGACGTGGAAGGGCCTGAGCCCGGTGGCGCTCTCGACGGTGGTGCTCATGACGACCTCCCGTTCCGCAGCGGCCTGAACGCGGCGCGCAGCTCGTTCGTGAAGATCTCCGGCTCCTGCCAGGCCGCGAAGTGGTTGCCCTCGTCCACCTCGTTGAAGTAAATGAGCTTCGGATAGGCCTGCTCGGCCCAGCTCCGTGGGGCCTGGTACAGCTCGTTCGGGAAGACGCTGATCGCCGCGGGAACCTTGACGTCCTTGACGTCGAAGAACCCGAGCGTGTTCTCCCAGTAGAGGCGACCCGAGGACATGCCTGTGTTGGTCACCCAGGTCATCGTGATGTTGTCTAGGACCTCGTCGCGTGTGAGGTTGCCGACCGGCTTTCCCGCGAAGGCGGACACGATGTCCCCGAGGCTGCTCGCGTCGTGGTCGAGCATCCACGCCGCGAGGGCGGCGGGCGAGTCCGCGAGCCCGTAGAGGGTCTGCGGGCGATTTCCCATCTCGATCGAGTAGCCGAGTCCCTTGGTGTAGAGGAAGTTCAGCCGGTCGTACGCGTGCTGCTCGTCGGGGGAAAGGCCTGTCGGCGGCGGATCGCCGGCTCCGAGTACGTGCGACGCGAGGATCTTCGAGATCTCGGGTGGGACGGTGCCCGGCATGTTCGAGTGGATGCCGAGCAACCCCGGCGGCGCCTCGGCGCCCATCGTGTCCGTGATCTGTGCGCCCCAGTCGCCGCCCTGCGCGACGTAGCGCTCGTATCCGAGGCGATCCATCAACTCGATCCAGGCGTGCGCGATGTGTACCGGGTCCCAGCCGGTCGTCGCCGGCTTCTCTGAGAACCCGTAGCCCGGTATCGACGGGACGATCACGTCGAAGGCGTCCTCGGCGTCGCCGCCGTTCGCGGTCGGGTCGCTGAGCGGCCCGATCACGTTCAGCATCTCGACGATCGAGCCCGGCCAGCCGTGCGTGATGATCACCGGCAGCGCGTCCTCGTGCTCCGAGCGAACGTGGATGAAGTGGATGTCGAGACCGTCGATCTCGGTGACGAAGTGCGGCACGGCCTTCAGCCGCGTCTCGAGCCGCCCGAAGTCGTACTCCGAGCCCCAGTACCTGATCAGCTCCCGCATCGTCCCGAGCGGCACCCCCTGCGTCTGGCCGGGGACCGTCTCCTCTTCGGGCCACCGCGTCGCCGCGATCCGTCCACGCAGATCGTCGATCGCGGCCTGTGGCACGTCTGCCGTGAACGGTCGGATCTCCGTTCCGGCGGCCACATCTGTGGCGCTCATATCGCCCTCCGTTGGTTCGTGGGGTCTACGAACTCGAGAAGCGGGCGTGGCGCTCCGTCGTCGCCTGCGGACTCCGGCCGTCCGCTCGCACGCCGCGACTGCCCCGGCCGCGGCGCCGGGGAATCTCTCCTACGAGGGCAGGCCCGGCATCACCCCCTAAGGGTGAAAGTGCACCGCGTCGAACGGCGCGGTTCTCGGAATTTGCGTACTTCCCCGCAGCCTCACTCCGCAGGCGACCCGATGCGGCGCGACGGACGGCCGGACGCCCGCCGGTTGACGAACGAGCGGGTTGGCGTCGCCAGCCACCACCCGTGGTGGTCCGCCGACGGCCGGTCGATCGTCTTCACGAGCAACCGCGGCGCGCTCATGCAGGGAGGGGCGCTGCATGTGGTCCGACTTGACGGCGGTCGAATCCGCCGCCTGGCTCGCCCGGCGGTCGAGGACGGCGACCCGGACTGGCAGCTGCCGTAGCCGATCGGCGCTGCGCAGTTTTCCGTTTTTCAAATGGGGTAGACCGCGGAAGACCGAAGGAGGTGACCGAAGCGAATGACCTATTACGCACCCAGCGCCTCAAGAACGAGACCGGGCGTCAGCCTCATCGTGCTCGTCTACCTGGTCGTCGGAGCGATCGTCGCGGCCACCCATCACTACTGGTCGAACCTCCACAACATCAAGCAAATCGGCTCGGCCCTGCTCGCCACCGTGTTGTGGCCGCTGATCCTGATCGGGATCAACCTGCACATCCACTGACGCCAGCGTGCCGCTAACTTCGGCGGGGGCAACGGGCTTCAAGCGTGCCCCCGCCGACGAGGCGGTCAGCTCGTGGACGGCCCGTTCCCGACGAGTCAGCGCCCGCGACAGTTGATCCCGCGGCAGCGCTGAGCGCAACGCCGGCCGCAAGAAGCACGGGTCGGGCAAGGGTCAAAACAATCCTGCTCTTGAGCATTGGACGAGCGTTTGCCAGGATGTCGGCTGGCGGCGGGCTTGTTGCGGCCAAGGACGGCCGCCTGAGTGAGGGGAGAAACACGTTGTCTAAACGCGTAGTTCGCAACGCGTGCCTAGCGGCGCTCGTTGCGTTGGTACTGACTGGAGCCGCGCTAGCGGATGCCGGCGGTCAAGGGACGGTCACGATGACCCAGCATGCCACCAACGTCCCGCTCTTTTCGATGCCGGTGACGAATCCGTGTACCGGTGCGACCGGCACGCTCGATGCGGTGGCGGCGACCGAGGTTTTCCACATCACCTTCTTCACGAACGGAGATGAGTTCTGGGTCACCGGCACCGACCAAGGGTCGGCGACCTTCACGCCCGACGATCCGACCGGTATCTCCGCCAGCGGCCATTTCGCCAGTTGGTTCGGGGAGTCGTCGAATAACAAGAACGACGTCCAGCACAATGTCTTCAACCTCACGTTGACCAACACGGATGGCTCCCACGTCGTCATCCACGAGCCGGTTCACCTGAGCACGAACGCCCTAGGCGTAGTCACCGTCAACTTCGACAAGCCGAGCATGAGCTGCAAGGGCTAGACGAGCGCGATTAGCGGAGAGGCAGGCGGCGCACCATGCTGCCTGCCTTGTCCGCTCCGTCTCCGCTACCAGCGTCACCGCACACGCGACCACTGTCAGGCGGTGGTGACTTATCGCGGCTCTTCGACAGTGGGTACGATCTCTCCACCGCCACCTCTCAAGGAGGAAACGATGACGCGGATCCTCATTGCTGCTACGGCAGCGTCCGTGCTGGCGGCAGGCGCAGGAGCTTCGTCGGGGGCAATCCTTCGTTCGGCATCCCCGCAAGCGAAGGCGCACGCGACGCTAATCACGAAGGTGAGCGTGACAGAGAAGGAGTACAAGATCACGCTCAACAAGAAGACTGCGAAGCGTGGGATTGTCATCTTCAAGGTGACGAACGTCGGCAAAATTCAGCACACCTTCGAGATCAAAGGCCGGAAAACGGGCCTGATCTCCCCCGGGAAGTCGAAGACCTTACGGGTGACCTTCCTTCGTAAGGGCCACTACCCCTACAAGTGTTATGTCACCGGCCACGCTGCACTCGGGATGAAAGGCGTGTTCACGATCACCTGATCAGGGTGAAATCGCCGCATCCTCGTCCTAGCGGTTTCAGGGGGTAAACGCGCGGGGACTCCATCAGCGTTGCACGAGACGCCAAAACCCGCTTGTGGAGCGGGTTTTGGCTCAACGGAGCGGCGCCGGAGTCGAACCGACCGAGCGTGGGACTGTTACGCCGGGCCGGTGTTGCGATTCAGTCGAAGAGTCGCCTGATCGCGAGAAGGGCAAGCGAGGCGGCCGCGACGAGCGCCAACAGATCTCGGGGGGTCGAGATCCGCTTGAACTCGGCGCTGCTGTCGCGAAGCTCGATGAAGCCGATCGGGCTGACGGCCATGCCGCCGCCTCCACCACGGCCTTGGCCTTCGCCTTCCTCGCGGCTTCCTGAGCCCCCACCACCGCCGAATCCGAACCGGGCCTTGGCAACCGGAACGACCGTCACGCCTGCGCGCTCGACGGGATCGCCGAAGATCGTCGACGCCTTCGCGTTTTCGCCGACGGTCTGTGCGATTCGCTCGAGGAGCTCGTTCACCAACTCGGACCGATCCTGAGTCGTTACTGCCATCACGGACTCCCTTCCCTAGTGCGGTACGTCTTGATGTTGCCGGACACAGGCCAGGAGGGTCGAGGTGATCGGGAGCTGGCGACGGGTCTGTGCCGAGCTAGCTCCCTGGCACGACTTGGAGCGCGATGATGTGCCCGTCGGCCGTCAGGAAGTACTGGAGCCCTGCGTAGCTCGGCGTGACGAGGATCCCGGCGGACATCTTCGGGAACTGGTCGGAGCGGGCGAGCTCCTTGCCGGTCGCCGCGTCTCGCCAGACGACCTGCTCGGTCGTGTAGCTCTGCAGCTGCTTGAAGAACTTGACCGGGATGTCGGTGCCGATCAACACCCGCTGACCCGACGGGCCGAGCAGTGTCGTGAAGCTGAGCGTCGTCTGGTCCTGACTCCAGACGAGCGACAGCTTCCCGTTCTTCAGGGCGACCGCCGCGATCTTCCCGGCGCCTGCGTCCATCACATAGGTCCGCCCCGCGTCGGGGTCGACGGAGACCATCGAGGGGATGAAGCTGTTCTTCGAGTTCGAGCTCGCAAAGGGCTCGAGGTTCAAGACCTTGCTCGCGTCCGCCTGCGAGACGGCGACGACGCTCATAGGTGTTGAGGTCGGCGCGCCGCCGTTCGTCATCGCCACGACCCAGTCGCCCATGACGGCCATCGCCGACCCTGCGGTCTGGCCCGACTTCAGGTACGGCACGGGGCCCCAGGTCGGGTCCTGGGCGAACTTCCCGTCGGAAAACGTGTACCGGTAGAGGCTCTTCGTGCCTGGCACGTAGATGTAGTTCTTCCCGCCGTAGGTCGCCGTCGTGATGCGGCCGCCCATCATTTCTGGGAGCGTGATCTCGCCGAGCACCTTGAGGCTGGTGGGGTCGATGGCGACCATCACGGAGGGCGGGACGTCCGTCGGGTCCGGACACTTGAGGAATGCCGAGAAGCCGTTTTCTGAGCAGCCGGCCTGGCGGTTGACGGTCTTCGCGACGATCGTTCCGTCGGGTAGCGCGTCATACCCGTTGTACGCGGTGTTGCGTGGGGCCGACTTGCCGGTCGGGAGCGTGGTCGACGTCTCGACTGCGCCCGTCTGCGGGCTCAGGCGAGCGATGTGGTAGCCGTAGATGACGACGAGGCTGCCGTCACTCGTCACGTTCAGGACGCCGGGGTAGTCCCACTCGTTCGTGGCCTTCGTGTTGATGAGCACCGTGCGCCAGCGCTCGTTCAGCGTGCCCGGCTCGACGCTAGCGACGAACGACCCGGACGCGGCCGAGTTGTCCCCGTAGCCGCCGCCGTAGATGTACAGGTTGCCGGGCCCGCCGGTGACGATGTTGTATGGCGTCGGGTAGACGTCGGTCGACTGGTAGGCGAGCACGTGGTTCGAAGAAGACAATGAGCCGAGGAAGTGCGCGCAGGCATAGAGGTGCGTACGCGCCGAGTCGTGGACCTCGAAGGCAGACATCGTCGGGAACCACGGTTTGTTCGGCGTTTTCCTCACGCAGGACTGCTCCTTGGCGACGAGTGTCGGATCGCCCACCAGCGGGCCGTTTGCCGCCTGCATGTCCGAGCTTGTCGTGGTTTGCGATGCAGACGACTTCCTCGGCGAGGAGTGCGATCGACTGCAGCCCACGAGCAAAAGAGCAAGAGAGGCGATCGTCGCAGCGAGTAGTGGCGCTTTGATGTGGGACTCCGTCCGTAAGGCCGAGGGGACCCGGGGCTGCGCGGCCGACCCTAACACCGTGACGGAGTGTCCTACCCGGCGGCCTCAGCTCGACGGAGCGGCGCCGGAGTCGAACCGACCGAGCGTGGGGCTGCCACGCCGCACCGGTTTTGAAGACCGGTTGGGCCACCGGGCCCATGCCGCTCCGGCGCAAGCGTAGCCCGCTGCGGGAAGATCCCTGCTGTGAAGGTCGCCGTCGTCGGGCACGTCGAGTGGATTCAGTTTGCGCGCGTCGAACGAGTGCCGTTGGCCGGCGAGATCGTCCATGCCTCCGAGGCCTGGGAGGAGCCGGGAGGCGGCGGCGCGGTCGCGGCAGTCCAGCTCGCGCGGCTCGCGGGGAGCTGTCTGTTCATCACGGCGCTCGGGGACGATGAGCTCGGCCATCGAGCTGAGGACGAGTTGGCGCGGCTGGGCGTGCGCGTGGCGGCGGGATGGCGGCCGGAACCGCAGCGCAAGGGGTTCGTCTACGTCGACGCCCAGGGAGAGCGGACGATCACAGTGATCGGCGAACGCCTTGGCCCGCGCGGCGACGAGCCGCTGCCGTGGGACGAGCTCGCCGATGCCGACGCGGTCTACTTCACGGCCGGCGATTCGGCGGCAGTGCGAGCGGCGCGCTCGGCTCGGATCCTGGTCGCTTCGGTGCGAGGAAAAGAGGTGCTCGCCTCGGCGGGCGTCCAGCTCGACGTGCTCGTCGCGAGCGGAAACGATCGAGGCGAGCGGTACGTGCCGGGCGACGTCGAGCCTCCGCCTAGCCTCGTCGTCCGGACGGCCGGCCGGGAGGGCGGGACGCTACTGGCACCGGACGGGACGACTACTCGCTGGGCTGCAGCGCCGCTTCCGGGCCCCGTCGTCGACGCCTACGGCGCGGGCGACTGCTTCGCGGCCGGGTTGACGTTCGGCCTCGGCGACGGACGCTCGACCGAGGACGCGCTCGCGCTCGGAGCGCGCTGTGGAGCGGCGTGCATGACCGGCCGCGGCCCCTACGAGGGTCAGCTCAGATTCGCTGACGCCCCGAAGCCCTGAGCACCCGCTCGTCGCCGACGCGACGTGTCAAACCGTCGGCGTCGTAGCGCTCGAGCAGCAGCTGCGCGCCGCGGCGCGAGATGCCGAGCGCGTCGCGGAAGCCCGCGAGCGTGATGGGCTCGAGTACCAGCAGCGCCTCGAGCCCGCGGTCGTAGAGCTCGGACGAGACCGCGAAGCCGTCGCCGACGCGGCGAAGCTTCCCGGCCGATTCGAGGTACGCCGCGAGCTCCGCGTCGTCGGCGCGGGCGAGCCCGCCGTCCGCGACCTCCGCCTCGAGGCGCGCCGCCTCCTCGGCGCGGTCGCCTATCGACGGTGCGGCACCGGGCGCGTAAGCCTTTCCGTTCCGACGTTCGACGTGGAGCAGCGGCAGGATTGCGGCGGCCCACGGTTCGCGCGGCAGCAGCTCCCCTAACGGGATGCCCGGGTCGACCGGGTTCGCCTCCGCGCGCTCGGCGAGCCGCTCTCGAACGACCGCGCGCACGCCCTCGAGCCACGCCGGGCGGTAGACCCAGTCGCCGGACTGCTCGACCGCGGCGAGGCCCTCGGCCAGCTGTGTGGGGGTGAAGAGCCCGGTTGCCTGTAGGTCGGCGACGCTGACGGGCTCCGGTGTGAGCAACGGGAGGATCTCGGCGGGGTCGCCGCGCTCGAGGACACCCAGACGTCCGGGCTCGAGCCTCCGAGGCGGCGCGGGGTCGACGACGCGGCCGCCGCCGACTGTCGTCTCGGCGCGCAGGACGAAGCGGTCGCCGCGTGCCGCCACGACGGGCTCCTCGAGACGAAGCTGTGCGAACCGCCCGTCTCGAACGACCCGCGCCGGCACGTCGGCTGTGCCGATGTGAACCTTGACGGCCGGCGGGACCGGCTCGAGCTCCTCGAGCACGACGTCCAGCCTGTAGGTGACCGGGTAGTGACCGGGCGCGACCAGCGCGTTGCCGCGGCTCAACTCGCTGCGCTCGATCGCCGGGAGGTTCACCGCCACCCGCTGCCCGGCTTCCGCGATCTCGACCGGCCGGTCGTGCACCTGGACGCTGCGGACGCGGACAGCTCGCCCACCCGGCTCGAGCCGCAACGGGTCGCCGGCGGCGATCGAGCCAGACCAGAGCGTTCCGGTGACGACGGTGCCGATGCCGTGCAGAGAGAATGCGCGGTCGATCCAGAGGCGGGTCGCTTCGAAGCGCTCGGGGCGTCTGACCGTCTCCGCTGCGCGCGCGAGCGCCGCCCGAAGCTCGTCGAGGCCCGCACCGGTCTTCGCGCTGACGGGAACGACCTCCGCCTCCGGCACCAGCTCGGCTGCCTCGGCGACCGCGAGCTCGACCTCTTCCGGCTCGACCGCGTCCACCTTCGTCACGGCGACGACCCCGCGCTCGACGCCGAGCAGGCGCAGGATCGCGAGGTGCTCGTGCGTCTGCGGCCGCGCGCCCTCGGCGGCATCGATCACGAGCAGGAACAGGTCGATTCCGGTCGCCCCGGCGACCATGTTCCGCACGAAGCGCTCGTGGCCGGGGACGTCGACGAGCGAAAGCCGCGTGCCGTCGGGGAGCTCCAGCGGCGCGTAGCCGAGGTCGATCGAGATCCCGCGCTCGTGCTCCTCCGGCAGGCGGTCGGTGTCCTTGCCGGTCAGCGCGCGGACGAGCCATGTCTTGCCGTGGTCGATGTGCCCGGCCGTTCCGACGGTCAGCGGCATCGCGCCTCGATCGCCCGCTCGTCGAACCGCACCGGCTCGAATCCGCCCGCGGCGAGCAAGGCGCGCCACTGGGCCTCGTCGCGCTCGCGGCCGGCGAACATCGCCAGCATCAGGAGGTCGAGCCATTTCGCGCCGAAGGGCTCGTTGCCCGGCGGCACGACCGCGTCGAGGATGATCAGCCGCGCCTCCGGTCCCGCGGCCGCCCGGATCGTCTGCAGGATCTGCGTTGCGCTCTCGTCGTCCCAGTCGTGCAGGATCGTCGCCAGCAGAAAGACGTCCCCCTCGGGGACGCTCTCGAAGAAGCTGCCGGCCACGAACTCGATCCGATCGCCGAACGCCGACTCGTCGCGCACGGTCTCCGGGAGGTCGAAGACGATCCCCCGCGTTCCCGGCCGTCCGCCGAGGAACTCGATCAGCAACGAGCCGTTGCCGCCGCCGACGTCGACGACCGTCTCGTCGCCGCGCCAGTCGAACTTGACGAGGCGCTCGATGCGCGTGTCCTGACCCTGCGCCATCGCCACGTCGAACTGCTCGCGCTCGCGCGGGTGCTCCGCCAGCCACGACCAGAAGTCCGTCCCGAAGAGCTCGGGGAAGGTCGCGCGGCCGCTCGCGTCGAGCTCGCCCACGGCGCGGTACCAAACGCCTCCGAACAGCGAGGCGAACTCACCCCAGCCGCTCGTAGCCAGGAGCTCGGACGCATCGGTGTTGCGGAAGAAGCCCGGCTCCTCCTCGGCGAAGAAGCCCTCGCTTGCGAGCGCACGCAGCACCCGCCGGAGCGCATCGGCGTCGACGCCGGCAGCGCCGGCGAGCTCGGCGACGGGACGCGGTCCGTCCGCGAGCGACTCGGCCACGCGCAGGTCGGCCGCGATCCCGAGCGCCCGCGTCGCGAGCGCGCCGCGCAGGAGGTTCCAGATCTGCTCCTCGGGCGCAACGGCGCTCATGAACGCACCGCGGCAACTGAAGCGGCGACCTCGTCGACCTCCTCGTCGTTCACGGTTCGACAGTCGAGCAGCAGCCGCCCATCGCGGAGGATCCCGATGATCGGCGGCTCGACCTCACGCAGAGGCACGGCCAGCTCCTCCTCGACCGCGCAGGCGAAGCTCGGCAGCTCGGCCAGCGGGAGCGCGCCGCCGCCGACGCGGCCGACCGTCTGCTCGACCTCGCCTCCGACCAGCCCCGCGAGCCGCTCCGCCCGCGCGCGCACCCCCTCGAGAGGCTCGCCGAGCATCCGCAAGACCGGGATCTCGCTGGCGGTGCGCTCCGGGTCGAGGTAGAGCGCGAGCGTCGCCTCCAGTGCAGCGAGCGTCAGCTTGTCGGCGCGGAGCGCCCGCTGGAGCGCGTGGCGGCGGAGCTTCTCGACCAAGTCGGCGCGACCGACGACGATCCCCGCCTGCGGCCCTCCGAGCAGCTTGTCGCCCGAGAAGCAGACGAGGTCGGCGCCAGCGCCCAAGGCGTCGCGGGCCGACGGCTCGCCCTCGAGCTCGACAAGCACCCCCGAGCCGAGGTCGTCGACCACGGGGATCCCGTGGGCGCGGCCGATGCGGACGAGCTCTTCGAGCCGCGGCTGCTCGGTGAAGCCGACGACGCGGAAGTTCGACTGGTGCACGCGGAGTAGCAGCGCCGTCTCGGGGCCGATCGCGCGCTCGTAGTCGGCCGCTCGCGTCCGGTTCGTCGTGCCGACCTCGCGCAGATGCGCCCCGGAACGAGCGAGCACGTCGGGGATCCGGAAGCCGTCGCCGATCTCGATCAGCTCACCGCGCGAGACGAGCACCTCGCGCCCCTCGGCCAACGCGGCGAGGGCGAGGAGCACGGCGCCGGCGTTGTTGTTGACGACGAGCGCGGCCTCGGCGCCGGTCAGCCGTCTCAGGATCGGCGCGACGTGATCCTGGCGCGAGCCGCGGGCGCCTTCGTCGACGTCGTACTCGAGGTTCGAGTAGCCGGCGGCGACCGTGGCGACCCGCTCGAGCGCCTCACGCGGTAGCGGCGCACGGCCGAGGTTGGTGTGGACGATCACCCCGGTCGCGTTGATCACGCGGCGGAGGCGGGCGGCGCGCGTCGCCGCGAGCTCCGACTCGACGCGTTCGACAAGGTCGCCGGGATCCGCTCCGGCGCGGATCTCCTCGCGTGCCCGTTCGAGGGCCGAACGCGCTGCGGCGACGAGCAGAGGCCGGGGCGCTGCGGTCGCGAGCCGCTCGTCCGCTGCGAGCTCATCCACCGATGGCAGGTCCCGCAGCTCCACGGCCGAAGTGTAGAGACGGTGGATTCACGGACTAAACTCGCCGCCGGAGCGCTCGAGACGATGCCGAATTCCGTTCTGCAACCGGTTCAGCGTCGGCGCCGCGGGAGGTCTAAGCGGCCGCTGGTCCTGGCCGTCGTCGCGTTGGTGGTCGCCGCCGCGGCGTTCGCGGCCACGCAGCGATGGGCGTTCGCCCACGCGAAACCTCACACGCAGCACGAGGTCGCGCTTCGCCCCAGTCCGGTCTCGAAGCGAGAGCTCCGGCACCTACGCGAGCTCGCCTCGCGCCAGGCAGCCTCGGAGCAAATCCCCACGCTGCCGCTGCTCTTGCCGGGCGCCCCGCGATTCGAGCACGCCCAGGTCGGACCGATCAGCGCACCGGCGGCGATCCTGGTCGACGCCAGAAGCGGCGCCGTTCTCTGGGCGAAGCGCCCCCACCTGCGCCGGCCGATCGCCTCGACGACGAAGATCATGACCGGCGTCCTCGCGCTCGAGAACCTGAACCCGGACAAGGTCGTCCGCGTCAACCCGCTCGTCACGCGGGTCGCGCTCAACCGCGAAGGGCTACGCTCGCACGAGCGCGTTGCGATCTGGAAGCTGATGTACGGGCTGCTTCTGTTCTCCGGCAACGACGATGCCCTCGAGCTCGGGATCGCGACCTCGGGCAGCCGCGGTGCGTTCCTGCAGCTGATGAACGACAAGGCGCATGCGCTTGGGCTTCACGACACCCACTACACGAGCCCGAGCGGCGTCGTCGACCGCGGCAACTACTCCTCGGCGTACGACCTGGCGGCGCTCGCGCGCTACGCGATGGCGATGCCGGCGTTCCGCAAGGTCACGCGCACGCACATCGTCCACGTCAAGTGGTCCAAGCCGACCTACGCGAAGACGTACGTGAACAAGAACCAGCTGATCGGCACCTACCGCGGCGCCGACGGCGTGAAGACCGGCTGGACGACGATCGCCGGCCACTGCCTCGTCGCCTCGGCGAAGCGAGGGAAGACGAGCCTGATCGCGGTGGTGCTGCACGCGACCGACCCTTACGGCGACGCGCGGCGGCTGCTTAACTTCGGCTTCGCGAACTCGTAGGGGTCCTGTCGTGATTCGAAAGCTTCATCTGCGCGCTCTCGTGCCCTTGCTCGGGCTGGTCTTGCTGCTCCTGCCTGCAGAGAGCCCCGCGGCGACGCCGGGGAACGGCGTCGGCCGTGTCGACATCACGCCCAACCACGTCGCGGCCGGCAGCACGAACACGTTCAAGCTCACCTTCACGGCCGACACCGGGCCGATGCAGGGACAGGCCCTGATCGACATCCCGCGCGGCTGGTCCCCGCCGCAGGCGTCACGGCCCGGCGCCACCGGCTACGTGGCTCTCGCCCACGACACCTGCTCGAGCACGACGAAGATCACCCGCGTCTCCGGGACCCGGTTGACGATCGCGACCGACTGCAAGCGCGGCCAGCGCTTCGAGGTCACGTACGGGCCTGCGGTCGCATCGACGTTCGCTGCCGACGGCTTTGTGTTCCTGACGCAGACCAAGCCGAGCGTCGGGACGACCGCGACAAAGCTCGTCAAGGTCAAGAAGGTCGTCAAGAACAAGAAGGGCAAGAAGGTCACGAAGACGGTCACGAAGCGCGTTACGTTCCTCGTCAAGCCCGCCTTCCAGCCGCTTGCCCCGAAGAAGCAGCCGATCGTCGTCGTGAACGGCGGCCCGGTCGACCACCTGATCCTGAACGCGCCGACGATCGCGACGGCGGGCACGCCGTTCAGCCTCACGATCCGTGCCGAGGACGCCTTCGGAAACCCGGCGTCCGGCTACACCGGGACGGTGAGCTTCTCGAGCAGCGACCCGGCCGCCTTCTTGCCGACGTCGTACACGTTCACGACGAACGACTTCGGTGCGAAGACCCTCGGCGGCGTGATCCTTCGCGCGACCGGGACCCAGACGATCACGGTCTCCGACGGCAGCCGAGTCGACGTCGGCAACCCGATCACCGTCTACTCGTTCTAGGGAGGGACTGTTCCCGAACGGGGACTGTCCCGTCAAACGGTTATCGGGACAGACCCCTTGTCCCCGCGCCTAGGCGTCTATTGCGCGTCGGCCTTCTGGGGCTCGGCCGGCGTCCGCGTCGAGCGGCCCTCGTAGGCGTCGACGACCCGCCCGACGGCCTCCTCCGGCGAGTCCGTCAGATGGAGCAGCTCGAAGTCGTCGGTCGAGATCATCCCCTCGGCAAGCGTGCGCTCTCGCAGCCAGGCGAGCATGCCCTTCCAGTAGTCGCTGTCGAAGAGAACGACCGGGAAGTGGAGCACCTTGCCGGTCTGGATCAGCGTCAGCGCCTCGAACAGCTCGTCGAGCGTCCCGAAGCCACCCGGGAAGATCACGAAGCCCTCGGCGGCCTTCACGAACATCGTCTTGCGCGCGTAGAAGTGACGAAACGTCATCTCGATGTCGAGGTACGGGTTCTCGTACTGCTCGTGAGGAAGCTCGATGTTGAAGCCGACAGAGAGACCGCCGCCTTCCTTCGCACCCCGGTTCGCCGCCTCCATCACGCCGGGCCCGCCGCCCGTGACGACCGCCCAGCCGGCCTCGGCGAACCGACGGCCGACGTCCCGCGCCTCCTCGTAGGCGGGATCCCCTTCGTGGACGCGCGCGGACCCGAACAGCGTGACCGCCGGTCGGTCGATCCGTTCGACCGCCCGAAAGCCCTGCAAGAACTCGTCGCCGATCCGCGCCGCATCCGCGAAGAGGTCGCCGTCATGGCGCTCTAGGAGCTTTCGGTCGTCCATTGCCGGACGGGTCACTAAATCGAGCTGTGCGGGACGTGCGCGGCGTGCATGCCGAGCACGAGCAGGATCGCCAGGCCGAAGTAGGACACGGCCGCCGTGAAGCGCTGCCACGGCAGCACCGAGTAGTACGCCCCTGACCCGCCAAAGCGGCGCTGCTGCCAGCGCTGCCAGAGCTCCATCGCCGCGAACACGAGGATCAGAAGCAGGATTCCGTTCGGCCGGTAGAGCACGAGGGCGAGCAGGCCCAGCAGGCCGAGGATCCAGAACGCTGGGTGGATCGCGGTCACGATTCGCCCGCCGTCGAGCGGCACAACCGGCAGCAGGTTGAAGAGGTTGATGAAGAAGCCGAGGAAGGCGATCGCCTTCAGCGTGTTCGAGTCCTCGGCGACGCCAATCGCATAGACGACGGCGGCGCCGAGGGAGCCGAGCAGCGGCCCGGCAATTGCGAGCTGGAACTCTTGCCAGGCGCTCTTGGGGTGTTCCTTCAGGAAGATGCTGGCGCCGAGAAAGGGGATGAAGAGCGGCGCGCTGACGGGGAGGTGCTGGCGTTTGGCCTCGAGCCAGTGGCCCATCTCGTGGATGAAGATCAGCCCGACCAGGCCGACCGCGAACCAGAGCCCACCGAACCAGAGGTAGGCGCCGAACGAGATGAACAGCCCGAGCAGGAACTTGTACTTGAGGATTCCGATCCCGAACTTGGCGATGAACGCGCCGACAGCCGCGAAAGGCGCCCAGATCTTGCGGCCGAGCTCGCGCCAGTTGGTGCCGCGTGGCTGGATCGGCTCGTAGTCCCGAAAGCGCTGCGGAAGCTCGCGCGGCTGGTTGGGATCGACTTCGGGTGTGAACTGGCTCACGGGCTCATCGTAGCCAGCGGGTCTTTTAAGGGAGGACCTGCCACTTGGGTCTTGAATCGAACGGCTACGCGCGGTAGGAAGAAGGCGCGGCGGTCCTCCATCCGGAGGGTCACTAGCGGGAGTGGGCAACAAGGAGGAGAGAATGAGCAAGATCGCCAGCCACGTGCGCGGTCACTTCGTCGCGTACCTGGCTCTGTTCTTTGCGCTTGGCGGCACATCGTTCGCCGCGGTCAACGCACTGCCGAGAAACAGCGTCGGTAGCCCGCAGATCAAGAACGGATCGATTCAGAAGGTCGACATCTCAAAGCGCACGGTGTCGGCGCTGCGTGGCCAGCGCGGGCCCCGCGGCCTGCAAGGTGCGACGGGTGCGACGGGTGCGACCGGGGCCACAGGCGCCACCGGTGCGGCCGGGGCCAAAGGCGACAAGGGCGACCCTGGTAACAACAGCCTCGTGGCGTTCGCCAGCGTTTCAGCCGTTTCAGGGACGCCGTCGATTCGGAGTTTCGGCGGCCAGGGCACGACAGGTGCGACTGTGGCTACCTGTGGGACGGGATGTTGGGATGTTCACTTCGCAGGCTCGTATCCGGGCGTGACCAGCCAGGACAAGCTGTCGACCTTTGCGACACTCGACACGAACTCGTTCGACTATGCATCGACGAGTCTCGATACGAGTGCAGGTTCAAGCACGTCGGCGATCAACATCCGCGTCTTCACGATGACCCCGGGCACCGGCGGCGCTGACCCCAGCACTGTCAATCGTGACTTCTCTGTCGAGGTACTTGTTCCGTAGTCATGTGGTTGCGCTCGCGGCGTTCGGCTGCGGGCGCAACCATCTTCCGAGGAGAACTTGAAAATGCGACGTGCGCTTGTTGCGTTTGGGTTCGTCGGCATCTGTAGCTTCGCCTCGGCTTTCGGAGCCGGAGCAGAGAACGCTCGATACGGACGAATCGTCGCTGTGGTTCCTCCCTGTCAGGTAACTGTGAAGTGGCCACTCCAGCAGCTGTCGCCCGGGAAATACGTCGTGCTGATTCGTGACCGGTCGACCCAGTCGTCGTTCCGTCTGACAGGCCCTGGGGTTGCTCGACACACTACGGCCCAATTCGTCGGCGAAGCCACGTGGCTTATCCGGCTTTATCGCGGCCGATACCGCTATTTCTGTTACGCGCCGCGGGCTTCGGGGACGCTCATCGTTCGATAGCAACGCACTCCCTCGAACGAGGCACCGCGAATGAGGGACGCTGATCCCTCGAACGGGCACCGATACCGCCATGCATGGGCGCCTTCTCCCGGGCGCTCCTCGCGGCCGGCCTGCTCGCCTGCCTGTCCGCGTCGAGCGCGTTGTCCTCGCCGTCTCGCGCCGGCGCGCGCGTGCTCAGCTACCGCTCGCCACAGGCGCTGCGGACACTCCTTGCGCGCACCGGGCTGAAGGTCGAGCGCAACCTGCCGGCTCTGCATGCTGTCGTGGTCGCGGATTCGACCGTCGGTAGACGACCGGTCGCGCGCTTCGTCAGTGGCCAGCCGCAGTCGACAGAGCCGGGCGTTCGAGACATGTACTGGGACGGGGTCCCGTACGAGTGGGAGTACACCGCCGCCCACGTCGACGGCGTTCCCGACTCGGTGCTCCGCGCTGCCGCGGAGGTCAAGATCGCAGTCGTCGACACCGGCTGCGACGTTCGCCAACCCGACATCGCCGCCAAGTCGCCAGAGGTCTACAGCGTCATCCACCCGGACGCGCAGCGCGACGTGCGCGACTACTACGGACACGGGACGTTCGTTGCCTCGCTGGCGGCGGGATCGGTCATGAACGACGAAGGGATCGCCGGCTTCGGCGGCGATGCGCGGCTCATGTGCGTGCAGATCGTGCACGCGGACGGCTCGATCTCTGACGTCGACGAGGCGGCCGGAATCGTCTACGCGGTGAAGCGTGGGGCGAAGATCGTCAACCTCAGTCTCGGCGGCGTGGAGCCTTCGGAGCTCGAAACGCGCGCCGTCCGATACGCGCAACGCCACGGTGTGCTGGTCGTCGCCGCCGCGGGCAACGAGTTCCATTACGGGAACCCGGTCGAGTATCCCGCCGCGCTGCTCCAGCCGAAGGGCTCGGACGGTCGCGGCGGGGGAGGGCTCTCGGGCGGCGCCTCGACGCTCAAGGGCGAGCGGGCGCCGTTCTCGAACGCGGGCAGCTACGTCTCGCTCGTCGCACCCGGCGAGAACGTCTTCGCCGCGCTCTCAGGCTACTCGGACTGGTCGCGGATGCCGCTGCCCGGCTCGAGCGCGGGTGTCTACGGGTTCGCGAGCGGGACGTCGTTCGCAACCCCGGAGGTCGTAGGCGTGGCGGCGCTCGTCTGGGCAGCGAACCCAGGGCTCTCGGCCAGCCAGGTGGCGACAATCCTCCAGCGCAGCGCTTCAGGCCACGGCACCTGGACCCCGAGCCTCGGCTTCGGCGTCCTCGACGCCGCGGCTGCGGTCGCGCTGGCGCCGACGATCCCCCCGGCCGTGCCGGCGGCGAAGAAGCTCCTGACGCGGGTCCACTAGCTTTAGGTCGCGGCGCGCAGCCGGTTGCCTGCTCAGCGGATGTTCATCATCCCCACCTCGTTGACGATGCCGCTGCCGGCGCCCGTGTTGTCGAACTGCTGTAGCTCGGTGAACGTGCCGTTGCCCCTCAGCCGGAGGTAGTCGCCGGTACCACCGTTCACGCGCCAGTTCCCGGTGCAGGCGACGGATACATCGCCCGTGACGGGGTCGAAACTGACGAGCCTGCAGCTCGCCTGAAAGGTGATCAGGAACGAACCACCACCGAACGTGTAGTGGTCGACGGCCGTGTACTCGAACAGGTGGGGCGGCGGGAACGTGTGGGGGAAGCCGACCGGGGTGAAGCTGACGCTCTCGAGCGAGCCCGTCGTTGCCTGGCCGAACACCCCGCCCGAAGCCGTGACATCGCCGGTCACATTCGGCGGGCCGTTCGTGTGGAAGACCTCCGCGATCGAGATGGTGACGTTCTGGGGCGGAGTAGCCGCTGCCGGCGCCACGAATAGCATCGTCGTGGCGAGCGCTGCGGCGGCCAGGAGCAGCAGTCTGCGCATGATCGTTCTCCTCTCCGGCGCCGTCAGGCGCCTTGCAGGGCGCTGAGTTCTACTGTCCTATACCAGCGATACACTACGCCCATCGCCGACAGCCTGTCAACCCTCTCCATCGACCCACGTTCGGGCATCGGGATCGCGGCACAGATTCGCACTCGTATCGGGTTCCTCGTCGCCGACGGCGAGCTCACTCCAGGCGAGCGGCTTCCCTCCGTGCGCGACCTTGCGGGGCGGCTCGGCGTCAACGTCAACACGATCCGCGCCGCCTACGCCGAGCTCGCGCGAGACGGGCTTGTTCGCACCCGGCACGGTGTAGGCACCGTCGTTCTCGCTGCGCCGCCCGCAAGGTTGCCGGCCGGCATCCGGCCGCTAGGCGTCAACACGGTCGCCGTGCTGATCGGCGGGCTCGATCCCTTTTACCTCGCTCTGCTGCGTGGCATCGAGGACGTCGCTGCCGAACACGGGACTCTCGTCCTGATCGTCGACACTCGCGACTCAGCGTCGCTGGCCGAGGCGATGTTGCGCCGCCTGATCGCCCGCGGCGTCGACGGGATCATCGCGGTCTCCGTGGGTGGCCTCGACGAGGAGCCCGGGAGCAGAGTGACCGACGAAGGTCGCTTGCCGCCGATCGTCTACGTCGACCAACCCCACCGCAAAGGACACGTCCTCTTGTTCGACGGCCGCGCCGGCGGCTTTGCCGCCACCCACCACCTTCGCGAGCACGGCCACGAACGGATCGGAATCATCACCGCCCCCCGCTTCTGGCCGAACGTCTACGAGGTCTACGCAGGCTACGTCGACGCACTCCAGGACACAGATCTACAGCTCGACGAAAGCCTCGTTGCAGAGGTCGACGCGTTCACGATCGAGGCCGGTCGTCTAGGACTTGATCACCTACTCGAGCAGCGTCACCCACCCTCGGCCGTCTTCGCTGCCGGTGCAGAACTCGCACTCGGCGCCCTGCAGGGAGCTCAGGCACGACAATTCAGTGTCCCCGGCCAACTCGCCCTCTGCGGCTACGCCGACTCGCCCGCCGCGACTCTCGTCCAACCACGTCTCACAGTGGTCTCCGTCCCAGCTAGGGAAATCGGCATCCGCGCCATGCAAAAGCTCGCCGACCTCATCCAGGGGAAGAAGCCCCGCGCTCGCCGCACCACCCTCCCGGTCGAGCTAATCCTGCGCGAGAGCTGCGGAGACCACTAACCCGCCGGATCGGCTCGAGCTAGGCGTCGCGCCCGAGCCGCTCCTCTTCGGGATCCATGGAGCAGTAGCCTGAACGGCGGATGAAGCCGCGAATCTTCCTCGGGTCTTCCGGGCAGCAGGAGAAGCTGGTGCAGGCGCTCACCAAGGGGCTCGAGGACATCGCCGACGTCGATCCGTGGACATCGGTCTTCAACCCGGGTGTCTCGACGCTCGAGCGGCTCGTCGAGCTCACCCGCGAGGTCGATTTCGCCGCGTTCGTCTTCGCCCAGGACGACTGGACGACGAAGGGATCGTCGACCGACGGACCGTCCGGACAGGCCTCGCCGCGCGACAACGTCGTCTTCGAAGCCGGCCTGTTCGGGGGTGCGCTCGGCATCCGCCGCACCTTCATCCTCCACGCGAACGGCGCCAAGCTTCCCACCGATCTGCTCGGTCTGACCTCGGTCCGCTACGACCCCGACACCACCCAGGCCGTCGTGAGCGAGATCATCCAGAAGCTGCGGAAGGCGATCGAGGCGGAAGGCCGGCTCAGCCGGCTGGAGGGCGACTGGTGGCAGCTCTCCCTCACCGCCC
This sequence comes from Gaiellaceae bacterium, assembly GCA_051955535.1. Classification (GTDB taxonomy): domain Bacteria; phylum Actinomycetota; class Thermoleophilia; order Gaiellales; family Gaiellaceae; genus 13-2-20CM-68-14. The sequence goes on from JBQCGP010000076.1 coordinate 77,084, forward strand.
GATCGGAATTCGAGCCGTCTGCGGTCTCGCTTCTGACGATCCGGCGTGATCGCACCGGGGCGCTCGAGGTCGCGGGGAGGTCATGGCAGGCCGACGGAACGCTGTCCGCGCGCTACTGGAGTGAGGCCTCGAAGGAACGCGTCGATCCGGCCTGCATCTTCTACTTCTGGAAGGGCGAACGTCCCCGTGATCCGGACGCTCCCCAACTCGAGGGGACCGGTGAGATCAAGCTCGAGGACGTCGATCGCGCCGGCGGCTACTGGACGACGCGCTCGGAAGGAGGCGACGCCCTCCACGCGCGGACCTCGGGGATCTATCTCCGTGCCGACGCAGGTGACCTGGCAGTACTCGACGGCGGCGACGCCGCCGAGCGCACTGCACTCATCCAGCGGCGTCTCGGCGAGTGGAACGCTCAGCAGTGAAAGGGATCCGCTATTTCCTCCGGAACTTCACTGCCCTCACGGTCAAGGAGCACCTGCGCTCGCAAGTCGAACGGTCAGTTGGTGGAGCCGAGCTGACACCGAACGAGGTCGAGCTCGTGCGTTTTGCAGCTGAACGCTCCGAGCAGCTGGCGGAGTTGGCAGACAGGTCGTCTGCCAAGTAGGGCAGAACCGCCGGCGGCGACGTTACGAGGTTTGCCGCGTCCCCGATCGCGGCATTCGACCGTGGAAAAGAACGAAAGGAGTTGGTGAGAATGGGCGATCGCACGCAGCGTCTGAAAGGCAAGGCCAACGAGGCGGCCGGCAAGACGAAGGGGGCCACCGGCCGTACCACCGGCAGCAGCAAGACGGAGGCAAAGGGCGCCGGACAGGCGCTCAAGGGGAAGGCGCAGCAGGCGGCCGGCAAGGCCCGGAGCACGGCCAAGAAGAAGACACGGTGACGCGTCGCTCGCTCGAAGTGCGGCTATGACGTCGATCGCGGTCGAGGCGGCGGCCCGACGACTCGCCGGCCAGCAGTCATCGCGTCCGCGCGCGTTGTTAGCGGCCTGCGCCGCCGCGGCCGCGACAGGCGTCCTGGTCTACAAGTTCCTCCGCAGCGGCGACCAAGACGACGCTTGAAAGCGGCTGCCGCTCCACGACTGAAAACCTCCGCTGAGCGAGTGCGGGGTTGCCTGCTCAGCGTGGGCGCCCCATCCTGACGGCAAGACGTGCCTCCGCAGGCACGGAGTCATCACATGGCCAGGATCAACTACGACGACCAGACCGCGGCAGCGTTCAAGGCAGTCCGTGAGGTCCCACGCGACGGACTCTCGGAGTGGCGCGAAGCGGTACGACGTCACCTGCGTCCGTCGCAGGGAATGACGCTCGTGGACATCGGCGCCGGAACCGGTGCGTACGCCTCTGCCTTCAGCGACTGGTTCGACCTCAGCGTCCTCGCAGTCGAGCCGTCGGCCGCGATGCGCGCTCAGATCCCGCGGACACCGGCCATTCACGTGCTCGATGGAAATGCGAGCGCCCTACCGCTGCCAGATGAATCGGGAGACGCCGCCTGGCTCTCGCTCGTCCTTCACCACATCCCAGACCTCGGAGTCGCCGCACACGAGATCCGCCGCGTTCTCCGCCCCGGTGCCCCAGTCCTCATCCGACAGGGCTTCCCGGACAGATACGAGCCCTCGGGGAACCTGAAGCTCGAGAGCATCGAACTGGTTCGATGGTTCCCTGAGACCGCTCGGGCGGCCGCCACCTTCCCTTCCCTCGGGGAGACGTGCGAGGCGTTCGAGGCCGCAGGATTCCACCGGGAGGCTCTCGAGCAGGTCCGTGAGACGTACCCGACCAGCCTCGCGGACTTCCTCGGCCAGGTGGACACTCTCCGCCACGCCGACACCACGATGCGCCAGCTCACGGAGGACGAGTTCCTTCGCGGCAAAGAACGTCTCCGCCGTGCCGTGCGACACGCCGAGAACAGAGCGAATCCGGAAATCAGAAGCAACTGGCTTGACCTCTTGGTTCTGCGCTGACCGATTTCGCAGGCGATTTAACTCAGGGCGCACGGGGTAGGCGTCCGCAAGTTGATTCGAGAAGAGTTGCGACGCTTGACGCGCTGGAGTGAGCGGCACCGCCGGCTCCTCGCGCGCATTCTCATCGCCTTTGGATTGAGTGTCTGTGTCGACCTGGTCGGCGGCCTGCTCGCCTGGACCTTCGAGAGCGGGGCAAAGGGCGGGGACATTCACGGATTGGGTGATGCGCTGTTCTTTTCGACGGTTCAGCTGCTGACGGTTTCCTCGTCGTTCAAGAACCCGGTCACGGCCGCTGGGAAGGTGCTCGACGTCGCTCTCGAAGCGTGGGCCATATTTGTCGTGACTGCGATTGCTGGATCGTTTGCCGCCTTTTTCCAGGCGGGTGACGTGAGTTAGCAAGGGTGTCGGGTGGGCCAAGGTACGCTGCCCATGTGATCCCGTGGCTCATCTTTGCCCTGGTTGCCGTACCTTTGGTCGTCGTCGGGTTCGTCGTGGCGCGTCGCCGAACGGTCGCCGGCGAGCATCCTGCGAGCGAAGACGCGCAAGAGAAAGCGCTAACGGAGCAGGAGTTCGCCGAGGCCGAGGCTTACGAGGCGAAGTGGCGCGAGGAGGACAAGGAGAAGTACCACCAGGAGCACTTGCCCTAGTCGGTGCGGGACGGTCGGCGCCGGTCGCGCGAGTGTTCCGGATGACGCCTGAGTTACGGGTCGCCGACCCTGTCAGACCACGGGCACGAGTACGTCGATGACGTCGTGACGGCGGTAATACTCGAGCGTCGGTCGTGTGGGATCGGCGTCTGGCCGCTGGGCGAGGTGTTGCGCGGTCGGGCCGATTTGCTCGTAGACGGCGGGAGGCTCACCGAGCAGGCGAACGCAGGCGTATCGCCCGCCGGGGAGCGTGCCGCGCTCGGCCCCGAACACTGAGGGGTCGTCGTCGGCGCGGAGGACGGCGCAGACGCTGTAGGTATTCGCGACAGGATCGAATGCCCCGTAGAACTTCCGCCCGCGCAAACCCACGGCTGTTTCGAAGGCGGCCCACGCTCGCTGGATCTCGGACAGCTCGTCCGCGACGCGGACGAGCATCACATCGGTCGGCTCACGCACCACGATGTGTTCCTCCATCACGCTCACAACTTACAAGCGGCCCGACTGAGCCGGCCGCGGCCTAGGCCGTCCTCATCGGGCGCGACGCGATCGCAATCAAGTCGGCGACGACCTCGTCGAGCGGTCGGCTGGCATCCAGCTCATGCGTGCAGCCCTCTCTGAGCAGCGGCTCGACCCTGGTGAGGTCATCCAGGACCATCGCTCGTTCCACCGGCGTCTTCCCGTAGCTGTTCGTCGTTCTGCGCACGATCCGTTCGAGGATCACGTCAGCAGGGGCACTGAGCAGGACGACCGCATCGAAACGGTCGTAGAACTTCGACTGGTTCCTCACGCACCCTTGAACGAAGAGCGAGCGACCATCATCGGAATCCAGCAGTCCGGTGATTCTTTCCTCGACCCAGAGCCACTCCCCGCGGCGCACCTCGTCGGAGGATTCAACGTACTCGCGATACTCGCGCCAGCCCGGATCATCGGTGTCGACAACGCGATAACCGCACCGGCCAAGTTCGGCAAGCGCCGACGACTTGCCCGTTCCCGACATGCCGGTCACTAAGACCCTGGAAATCGGGACAACGCAATCGAGTGTCAAGCGACGGCGTGGCCGTGCGTTAGGACGACGTCGAACTGCGCCGGCCCCGAACGAAGTAAACGACTGGCAGTACACCGAGCGAGTTGACCAGCGAGACAGAGACCACCCATGCCGTTTTCGAGCCACGAACCGCGCTGGCGGGTCGTCGCGCAAGGTCGATCAGTGCAGCGATCTTGAGCGCACCCTCGATGGCGCTTGCAGCGACGACCACGCGCCGAGCCCGAGGTGAGAGCTGGCTCCATTTCTTCCTCGCTTTCACGACTCTCGATTGTAGGTTGTGCCTGGAATGAACACGCGTGGCACGTCTATGAGGACTGCTGCCGCGCCGGCTGTGTGCGCCGCCGCTCTGCTCGTCGCCGGGTGCGGCGGCGGCGGTAAGGGCGACGCCACGCCCGGCAACCCCAGCAACAACACGTCCGTGGACGCCACGCCCGGCAACCCCAGCAACAACACGTCCGTGTGTGCCTATACGAAGCGCGTCGGCTCGGGGGGCCGCGTCTACGTGCAGATGGCCGTCACCCCGGTGTCCCTCGAGCCGACGGCGTGCAGTAGGTTCAACGGCGGCTTCGGCGGACGGAGGATTCCGCCGGTCGGCAGGATGGGGACGGGCCACGTGTACTGCGGCTACAGGAAGAGCGGGTCGTCGTACACGATCACGTTCGGCGTGTTCGCGTCCAGCCGCCTGACCGGACTCGCGTTCTGCCGCTCGCTCCACCCTGGCAGCGGCTTCCGGCGCGACGTGTGAGCGAGCGGACACTATCTGGAGACGCACGCGAAGCGCTAGCGCTGGCCTGGGCCGGTGTTCCGGAATGACGCCTGAGCAGTCCGCCGCTACGGCGTGGTTACGCACGCGTCGTTTCCGGGCCACGCGCATTTCGCGAGCACTAGACAGTTGCCTGGGCCAGGTTCGCGAATGTCCCCTGAAGATGACGTCAATGCTTTCAGCTGGCCGCTCACGTGCGACCGGCTACAGCGTCTTCTCGAAGAAGACGATGTTGCGGACGATGCGCATGCCGGCGCGCTCGTAGAGGCGCGTCGCGCCGGTCGGGTTCTCGGCGTCGACGCCGAGCGCGATCTTCCGTTCGCCGCGGCCATGAAGCTCGCAGAAGCAGTGGAGCAGGAGTGCGCGGCCGAGTCCTCGCCGGCGCCACGGCTTGCGCACGCCGATCGCGGCGACCCAGCCGCCGCCTTCGGCCTCCTCTTCGGCAACCGCGCCGGCGGCAATTTCGTCTCCTTCCTTCACCGCGAACCAGAGCGACTGGTCCGGGTAGCGGCGCGCACGGATGCTTGCCCAGTCGACGCCGAGTTCAGGCTCATGGCCCCACTCTTCGGCGAAGGCCTCGTCGAGCGCGTCGTGGAAGCGATCGATCTCGCCGGCGTCGATCGCAGAAACGGCCATTCCCGGGGGCCACTCGGGCGGTTCCGGTGGTGCGTCGAGCTCGATCGCCATGCGGTAGGAGCGCCTGACCTCGCGATATCCCCGTCCCTGCAGCAGCTCATGGGCGCGCTCGTCGGCGGCGAAGACCGGGATCTGAAGCTTCGGGAGGCCTCGCTCGATTGCTTCTTTTTCGACGAGATCGGCCAGCCGTGCGCCGATCCCGCAGCCTCGGAGCTCTGGGTGGACGCAGCCGATCGCGAGCGGGCGGGCTTCGGTCTCCAGGGCGACGCACGCGGCGAGGCGTCCGTCGAGCTCGACGAGCCAGACGTCGCGCTCGAGGTCGAGCGCTGACCACTCGTCGAGCAGGTCCCGCTCGGTCTGTCCGGCCTCGCCCGCCATCTCGAACTCCTCGGCGCGAATCAGAGCGGTGACCGCAGCCGCGTCGGCCTCGGTCGGACGGCGAATCTTCACGTCGGGACGAGGTCGTCGAGCGTGTCGGGGAGTGGCTCGAGGTTAGTGAAGCCTGACAAGGCGTCCTGCATCGTTGAAAGAATCTTGCGATACCAAGGTCGCGTGAGCGAGCGTCCTTCACGCCTGAATAGCGCATCCTCGAGCTATGACCCGCGCCCGAGCCACTCCTCGCCGTCCTCGTAGACCTCCTTCTTCCAGAGCGGCACCGTCTCCTTGAGCATGTCGATCGCGTCCTTGCACGCCGCAAGTGCGTCCTGGCGATGGGGGGCCGAGACGGCGATCACGACGCTCGCCTCGCCGACTTCGACCCGGCCCACTCGGTGGTGGATCGCCACGGTCCAGATGTCGTAGCGCTGCCCGAGCGACCAAGCGAGCTGGGACATCACGTCCTCGGCCATCTCCGCGTAGGCCTCGTACTCGAGGTACAGCACGATCCGCTCGCGGGACTGGCGGCGCACGGTGCCGACGAAGGTCGCGATCGCGCCGGCGTTCTCGTCGGCCACCTCCTCGACGACCGCCTCCAGTGAGAGCGGCTGCTCGGTGACGCGAAAGGCGCCGCCGGAGACGGGAGGGATCAGCGCAACCTCGTCCCCGTCCGCGAGCTCCTGGTCGGGGTCGGCGTAGCGCCGGTTGACCGCGTAGAGCAACCCATCGGGTTCCTCGCCGAGTCCGAGAGCGGCCCAGACGTCGCTGACCCGTCTGACGTCCTCGAGCTCCTGCTCCGCGAGGCCCGCCCGCTCCCGGAGGCCGGCGAACAATCGCACCTTCACCCGCATTGGCCGCAGCCTATCCCCGAGGTCTAGCATCACCCCATGAGCGCCGATCCGTCCGCTCAGTCGAACGCGGGGCGCGGCCAAGATCCGCCGCCGGCGCCTCGCGGGTCGACGCCGCAGCAGCAGCCGCCGCGCTTCCGACCGAGCCGGTGGTGGGTCATCTTCTTCCTCGGGCTGCTGGCGCTCAACTTCTACTTCGGCACCCGCGCGACCCAGCCGGCGTCCCGCGTCCGTGTCCCCTACAGCCCCTTTTTCCTCGACCAGGTGAAGGCGGGCCACGTCAAGCAGATCACCTCGAAGGGCACGGACATCCAGGGCACCTTCACGGAGAAGATCAAGTACCAGGATTCCAAGGCAACGACGCGGTTCCGGACCGAGGTTCCCGCGTTCGCGAACAACGACGCGCTCTCCAAGCTCCTCCAGGAAAAGCGCGTAATTGTGAACGCGAAGCCGCTCGACACCGGCGTGCCTTGGTGGGAGAACCTGCTCCTCGGCTTCGGTCCGACGCTCGTCTTCATCTTCCTACTCGTCTTGCTGATGCGCCGCGCCGGCAACGTCCAGAACGTGCTCGGTTCGTTCGGACGTGCGAGCGCACGCCGCTACCAGCCTTCGGGCGACCGGGTCACGTTCGCGGACGTGGCCGGGATCGACGAGGCCAAGCAAGAGCTGACGGAGGTCGTTGACTTCCTTCGCGAGCCCGAGAAGTACCGGAAGCTCGGCGGGCGGATCCCCCACGGCGTCCTGCTCTCCGGCCCGCCGGGGACAGGCAAGACGTTGCTGGCGCGCGCCGTCGCGGGCGAGGCTAACGCGCCGTTCTTCTCGATCGCCGCGTCCGAATTCGTCGTGGCGATCGTCGGCGTCGGCGCCTCGCGCGTGCGCGACCTCTTCAAGCAGGCGAAGGAGAATGCGCCGGCGATCGTCTTCATCGACGAGCTCGACGCGATCGGCCGCTCGCGCACGTCTGGAGTCGCCGGCTTCAGCGGGGGCAACGACGAGCGCGAGCAGACCCTCAACCAGATCCTCACGGAGATGGACGGCTTCGACTCGTACACGTCCGTGATCGTGATCGGCGCGACCAACCGGCCCGACGTGCTCGACCAGGCGCTGCTCCGACCCGGACGCTTCGACCGGCGCGTCGCGGTGCAGCCGCCCGACCGCGCCGGCCGCGAGGCGATCCTCAAGGTCCACACACGGGGCGTCCCGCTCGCTAGCGACGTCGACCTCGGCCGGATCGCCGCGACGACGCCGGGCATGGTCGGCGCCGACCTTGCCAACCTCGTCAACGAGGCGGCGCTCCTCGCCGCGCGCCGGAATCACGACCGCGTCACCGAATCCGACTTCACGGACTCGCTCGAGCGGATCGTGCTCGGCGCCGAGCGGCAGGTGATGATGACCGAGGAGGATCGCCGCCTCACCGCCTACCACGAGGGCGGCCACGCGATCGTGGGCATGCTCACCGAGGGCGCCGACCCGGTGCGGAAGGTTTCGATCATCCCGCGCGGGCTCGCGCTCGGAGTCACCTTCGCGGCGCCGGATAGCGACCGCTTCAACTACAGCGAGCCGGAGATCGAGGCGAAGATCAAGGTGGCCCTCGGTGGCCGGGCCGCCGAGGAGGTCGTCTTCGACAAGATCAGCACCGGCGCCGAGTCGGACATCCAGCAGCTGACCGAGCTCGCGCGCCAGATGGTCGGCCGCTGGGGGATGAGCTCTGCGATTGGCCCGATCGCCGTGCTCCCGCGTGACGGTTCGGGGCCGCTTCTCCCCGGCGTTGCCGAGGTCTCGCCGGCGACACAGAAGCTTGTCGACGACGAGGTGCGCCGGATCGTCGATCAGGCACACGGCGAGGTGGTCGAGCTGCTGACGCAGAATCGCGACAAGCTCGACTCGCTTGCTCACGCCCTCCTCGAGCACGAGACGCTCGACGAGGACGATGCCTACGCCGCCGCCGGCGTCTCGCGGCCGGCCGCCGCCGATTCGGACGGGTACGCGGTCGCCGCCCGGACCCGCACAGACGACTAGCCTTCAGCCGGATGGCAACGACCGCCGACGGGCGCGAGACCGACTCGGGCATCGAGGTCAAGCCGGTCTATACCGACGCGGATGTCGCCGGGCTCGAGCTCGAGCCGCCGGGCAAGTTCCCGTTCACGCGCGGGCCGTACCCCGACATGTACCGCGGCCGGCCCTGGACGATCCGCCAGTACGCGGGCTTCGCCTCGGCGGAGGAGACGAACGCGCGGTTCCGGTATCTGCTCGCCGGCGGCCAGCACGGGCTCTCCGTGGCGTTCGACCTGCCGACGCAGCTCGGCTACGACTCGGACGACGAGCGCGCGGTCGGGGAGGTCGGCCGACCCGGGGTTGCGATCGACTCGATCGCCGACATGGAGCTTCTGTTCGACGGGATCCCGCTCGGCGAGGTCTCGACCTCGATGACGATCAACGCGCCCGCTTCGCTGCTGCTCCTCCTGTACGAGCTCGTCGCCGAGCAGCAAGGGGTGACGGGCGAGCGCCTGCGCGGCACCGTTCAGAACGACATCCTCAAGGAGTACATCGCGCGCGGGAACTACATCTTCCCGCCGCGCCCGTCGATGCGGCTGACCACCGATCTCTTCGCCTACTGCGCCGAGCGGCTGACGAGCTGGAACACGATCTCGATCTCGGGCTACCACATCCGCGAGGCCGGTTCGACCGCGGTGCAGGAGCTCGCTTTCACGCTTGCCAACGGCATCGCCTATTGCCAGGCGGCGGTCGACGCGGGCCTGTCTCCCGACCGGTTCGGCGAGCGGCTCTCCTTCTTCTTCAACGCCCACAACCATTTCTTCCAGGAGGTGGCGAAGTTCCGCGCGGCGCGGCGGCTCTGGGCGCGGATCATGCGTGAGCGCTTCGGCGTCGAGAACCCGAAGGCGCAGGCGCTCCGGTTCCACGCACAGACCGGCGGCTCGACGCTGACCGCGCAACAGCCCGAGAACAACGTCGCGCGCGTGACCGTCCAGGCGCTGTCCGCGGTCTGCGGGGGTGCTCAGTCGATCCACACGAACGCCTTCGACGAGGCGTTGGCGCTGCCGACGGAACGCTCGGCACGCATCGCGTTGCGGACGCAGCAGATCCTCGCCCACGAGGCCGGCGGCACCGACACCGCCGATCCGCTCGGCGGCTCCTACTTCATCGAGGAGCTGACGAACGAGCTCGAGCAGCACGCGCGAGAGCTGATCGACCGCGTCGACGAGCTCGGCGGCGCGGTGGCGGCGATCGAGCAGGGATTCGTCCAGCAGGAGATCGAGCAGGCTGCCTTCGCGTACACGCAGCAGGTAGAGGCCGGCGAGCGGGTGATCGTCGGCGTCAACCGCTACGCCGAGACGGAGTCCGAGAGCATCGAGCTGCACCGCCTCGACCCGGAGGCGGAGCGGCGGCAGCTGGAGCGGACCGCCCGCGTCCGGGCCGAGCGGAACGCCGATGACGCCGCAGCCGCTCTCGAGCGCGTCCGCGACACGGCGCGGGGCGAGGCGAATCTGCTCCCGCCGATGCGCGAGGCCCTCCGCGCCCGTTGCACGATCGGCGAGATCTGCAACGTGCTACGCGACGAGTTCGGCATGTACGACGCCCAGCGGGCGTAAGTGAGCGCAGTTCTCGACTACCACCGCGCGACGAACGTCGCGGCCTTCGGCACCGACGAGGACGAGGAGCGCATGGTCGATACGCGTCCAAGCCCGTTCAAGGACTACGGCGACGCGACGCGGTTGCCGCTGGAGACGTCGCTCGCGGGCCCGCTGCTCCGGGAGGCCGCGGGGATCGTCCGGTCGCAGCCGCGGCGCGACTACGGAGGCGGCACGATTCACTGGCGCGCGTACTCGAGCGCGGGCGCGCTCTATCCCATCGAGGCGTACGTTGCCGCCGCGGACGGCCTCTTCGCGTTCGACGTGCTGACGCCGGGGTTGGTCGCGTTGCGCCGCGGCGATGTGAGGCCGGTCATCGCCGACGCCGCGGCGGAGCCGGAGCTCGCCGATGCCGCCGCAGTCGTCGTGGTCACCGGCATCCATGGGCGGACCGGCTGGAAGTACCTGGAGCGCGGCTACCGGCACGTTTGGTGGGACGCGGGGACGATGCTCGCGAACCTGCTGGCGCTCGCGACGGCCGACGGGCTCGAGCCGCGGCTCTACACCGGCTTCGTCGACCGTGAAGTCAACGATCTCCTCGGCGCGGACGGCGAGCACGAGTACGCGCTGGCGCTGCTGGCGCTAGGAGGGACTGTGCCCGCGAGGGGACTGTCCCCGAAAGCGTCCTTGGGCCGGTCCGGTCAGTGGGACAGTCCCCGTTCGGGGACAGTCCCTCCTTATCCGCTCGCCCAAGCGGCGCACGAGGCTTCTTCCTTCGCCGACGCCGACGAGGTACGCGAATGGCGGAAGCCTGAGTCCGCGAGCGAGCCGAAGCTCGACCGGGACGCGCTCATGGATGCGATTCGCCGGCGCCGGTCGGTCCGGCGGTACGCGCAGGCGCCTCTCGCCGGCGGGGAGCTTCGCGAGCTGCTGAGCTGGTCGGAGGCGCCGATTCCGGCCGATGCGCCCGCCGTCGTCCGGCAGGCGCTGACGGTCGCCGCCGTCGAAGGCCTGGAGCCGGGCATCTACGACGTCGAGTTGAACCTTGTCGCCGCCCGGGACAAGCAGGAGCTCCGAACCGCCGTCGGCTTCGCCGCGATGGAGCAGGAGCACCCGCGCGACGCCGCGGTCAACGTCTTCGAGGTCGGCGACATCGATGCGATCGTCGAGCGCCTCGGCCCTCGCGGCTACCGCTGGGCGCAGCTCGAGGCGGGCATCCGCGCAGGGCGCCTTCAGATCGGGGCGTTTATGTATGGATGGGGAGCGGCCGCCTCCACCTTCTTCGACGATGAGGTCTCGAAGCTGCTCGGGACGCGCGAGGCCCCTCTGCTGATGGTTGCGATCGGGCCGCGAAATTAGGGCGCGTGAAATCCGCGGCGATATAAACTTGCGATCAGCGTTTGTCAGGTGTAATGTCTGGTCGAATCCGAGTCGACGAAGGGAGGACGGAACATGAATTTGCTTGCAGCGTATGTATGGCATGCGTTTCCGGGATCCCTCGCTCGGACCGGCTCTGGCTAACGGCTTAGCCGCATAGCGAGCTACGAGCCGAGGGCGACCGAGAGGTCGCTTTCGTCGTTCCGGCAGAGATTTCGGCAACGCTGCGAATGAAAGGAGGTTCTTCGTAGTGGACCCATCAGGCAACTGGTAAGGCCGCACCGAATCGGAATGGTGCAGAGAGATCAAACCGCGTCCACGGAAAAACTTGGTGCAAGTGTTGCTCCTGCTTTAGCGATGCAATTTTTCGTCAGACGCCCCTAATCCCTCTTCCTATCTCGTTCGATGCGGCGAAGCGCCGAATCGAACGAGAGGAGGAGAGCATGGACTACGATTCCGAATATCGGCGACAGTGCTGCCGCGAACGCGTCGAACGGATCAGTGACGAGTACCGCCGCGTCCAGCGGCCGCCTCGCGACGAGCGGCGTGATCCAGTCGTCGTGCAGATGCGGTCGATCTGGCACCGGGTGCGGCGTCAGGTCCCTCAGCGTGTCCCGGCGTAGGAAACGAAGGCCCCGTCGTCTCCAGGGAACGACGGGGCCTTCCGGTTAGGAGCGGAACTTGGCCCGGCCGGCGATGGGTTGAGGGCTGGTTCCAAGTCTGTGGCGAAGCGGTGAACGCAAATCGCGAGAATGCGCGCGTGCGGATCCTGCTCGTCTCGCAGATGTATCCGGGCGACGCCGAGCCCGACTACGGCGTCTTCGTCAGGCAGCTCGAGCTGTCGCTTGCCGAGCGTGGGAACGAGATCGAGCGCGCGGTCCTGACGAGTCGCAGCGGCGGGGCTCAGAAGTACGCTCGCCTAGCCCGCTTGTCGCTCGCCGCGGCGCGCCGCTTCAAACCCGACGTCGTCTACGCGCATTTCCTCGTCCCGACCGGGCTGATCGCAGCGCTCTCCTCGCGCGCCCCGCTCGTCGTCACGGCGCACGGGCAGGACGTTGCGAACATCGGGGAGCGACCGGGCGTCCGGGCCGCGACCTCCGCCGTCGTCCGCCGCGCAAGCGCCGTGATCGCCGTCTCCGACTACCTGCGCCGCGAGCTCGAGCGGAAGATCCCGGCCGCGCGAGGCAAGACCCAGGTGGTCGACTGCGGCGTCGACCTGCTCCGGTTCCGGCCGACGGCGACGCCGGAAGGACCACCTGGCTATCTCTGCCTGGGCTCGCTGACCGAGCGCAAGAACGTCGTCCGGCTGGCCCAGGCATTCGAGCGGCTCGGCGAAGGCACGCTCACCTTCGCCGGCGGCGGCCCGCTTCGCGCGCAGCTCGAGGGCCGCAACAACGTGCGCCTGCTCGGCGCCGTCCCTTACGAGCGCATCCCGGATCTGATCGCCGCGTCGCACGTCGTCTGCCAGCCGAGCCTCGTCGAGCCGTTCGGCCAGGCGCTCCTCGAGGGGATGGCGTGCGGACGCTCGGTGGTCGCGACGACGGTCGGCGGCCCGCCGGAGTTCGTGCCGCCCGAGGCGGGAGTCCTGGTCGACCCGCTCGACGAGGACGCGCTCGGGAAAGCCCTGCGCGCCGCGGCCGAGCTACCGAGCCCGAACTCCGCCTCCCGCTCCGCGGCCGAGCAGCACGACGTCAATGAGCAGGCGCGCCGGGTGGAGGCGATCCTCCTCGGAGCCTTGCAAGCTCCTCGAGCCGAAGCTCGACCAGCGGCCTGACCGAGTCCTCTAGCCCCGCCTCGCGCGCGACCTCAAGCGCCTGCTCGTAGCTCTGGCGCGCCTTCGCTGCGTCGACTCCCTGCTTGAGCCGGTTGTCGCCCGTCACGAGCAGCTTCTGGATCCGCTTCCGGGCGTCCTCCGCGGGCACCGAGGAAGCCTAACGACGCGGAGTTTCGTTTAATTCATAGATGGACGCCGCCGCCTCGCTCGAGCAGCCGATCCGAGTCCTGATCGCCGACGACCATCGGCTCTTCGCCGAGGCGCTCGAGGCGATCCTCACGGCCGAGAGCACGATCGAGGTCGTCGGCCGCGCCCGCAACGGCGCCGAGGCACTCGAGATGACGCTCGACCTCGCGCCTGACGTCGTCCTGATGGACATCAGCATGCCGGTCATGGACGGCGTCGAGGCGACCCGGCGAATACGCGAGGCGCGGCCCGACGCGTGCGTGCTGATGCTGACCGGCTCGACCACGACCGCCGACGTGGACCGTTCCCGCGACGCCGGCGCGGCCGGCTACGTGACGAAGGACCGGATCGCGTCCGAGCTCGTCGACGCGATCGTCGAGGCAGCGGGCCGCTAACTCTGCGAGGCCTTGGCTATCCTGGCCGAGCGATGCTCGCGGTTTCCGCCGTTGTCCATGTGTTCCTTTCTGTGGCCCTGGTCGTCCTGATTCTTCTGCATTCGGGGCGGGACACGGGCTTCGGCGGCATGGGCTTCACGCCCGCCTCGCAGGGCGGGACTCACATCGTCGAGCGGAACCTGACGCGGCTGACCGTGGTGGTCGGGATCCTGTTCTTCGCGAACACGATCTGGCTCTTCCACCTGCTCAAGTAAGAAGAGCTAGATCCCCGGCGGCCCGCCGATCCCCGTGACGTCGAAGCGCGCGGTCGCGAGCGCGGGCACCAGCGCCCCGTACGGGAACCGTTCGCCGTAGAAGGCCGATTGGTTGGCGAGCGTCGTCTCGCGCGTCAGCCCCGGGACGTCCGCCAGCACGTCGGGGACCGCGACGGTGAAGCGCAGGTTGGCGAGCGGCTCGGCCAGCTTGCCGCCGCGGATGCGAAAGGTTCCGTCGCGCGTCATCCCGGTCAGGATTCCCTGCCGCTGCTCGACCACGCCGAGGTAGTGGAGGCGGGTGATGTAGATGCCGTCGCCGACGAGCTCGATCAACTCGTCGACCGACTCAGCTTCGCCACCCGCGACCGATAGGGCGAACGGAGCCGGCCCCCAGCGCCGCACCCCCGGCGGCGGCGCGTTGCCGGTGGTGCGGATGGAGTCCCCGGCGCGTGCCGCGCTGGCCCGGTCCCAGACTGCACCGTTCAGGACGCCGTTCTCGACGAGTGGCACCCGCTGCTTCGGGACACCCTCGAAGTCGAACGACTTCGGCAGGCCGCGCGGGTCGAGCGCATCGTCCGCGATCGACACCTTCTCATCGAAGCAGCGCTCACCGAGCCTCCCCGCGAGGTAGCTCCGCTCCTCGAGCAGGGCGAGCCCGCTGAACGTGTCCTCGCCGAAGTACTGAAGAAGCTCGCCGAGCGCGTAGGGGCCGAGGACTGCGCGATAGGAGCCCGGCTGAAGCTCGTCCGCCCCGACCGTCCGCGCCGCCAGTTCGACGGCATCGCGCGCGACCTGCCGGGGATCGACGTCGCGAACCGCCCAGGAGGTCTGCTCGGCATATCCGGACGCGTTCTCCGTCGCGGCGAGCGCAAGCGCCATCGCATCCGTCGACCTCTGCTCACCGGCGAACCCGGCCGAGGTGGCGACGGCGACGGTCGAGACGCCGCTCGTGAAGAAGCCGTACACCGGCGTGTCGCCCGCGGCGTCGATCGCCGCCGCGGCGAGCAGGGCCTGGTCGGCCGCGCCGAGAGCGGCGGTCTCCTCGTCGTTCCCGTCGACCTCCGGAAGAACGGAGACGCCGGCAGGATCGACCAGATCAGGATCCTCCGCGGAGGCATCGGCCGCTTCGCCGGCGCGCCGCGCGAGATCGCGAAGCCCTTCTGCGTCGAACCGGCTCCCCACAGCCGTTCCGGCCCGGCGGCCGCGGATGACGCGCAGGGAGATGGTGACGTTCTCGATCAGGGTCGGCTGGTGGACCTCCGAGCCGGCAAAACGCGCGAAGCCCGAGCGCTCGGTCTGAACCACCGCCTCTGCAGCGTCGGCCTCGGCGGCGGCGACGGCCTGCCCGGCCAAGTCGAGGGCGTCGGTCACGACGGCGCCACGCCGACCTGAACGTTGCGGAACCGGGCGGGAGCCGCCCCGTGGCTGACGTGCGCTACCTGACCCGGCTGCCCTTTGCCGCAGTTCGTTAGTCCGTACAGCACCCAGCTCGCCGGCCCGGCGACCGCGTCGAGCGAGGCCCAGAAGACCGGCGTCACGCCTGTGTAGGTGGCGTCGCGCAGCAGCCGGCCAAGCTTCCCGTTCTTGATCTCCCGGGCGACCTGTGTGCCGAACTGGAAGTTGAGGCGCTTGTCGTCGATCGACCAGGACTTGTTCGTCTCGAAGTACACGCCGTGGTCGACGTCGGCGAGGAGATCGTCCAAGGCTCCCTCGCCGGGCTCGAGGTGGAGATTGGTCATGCGGACGAGCGGCATCCGGCTCCAGCCGTCGGCGCGCATCGAACCGCCGCTGCCTCCCCCGAGCTTCGCCGCGGTCTCGCGCGAGCTCAGGAAATTGCGCAGGACACCGCTCTCGACGACCGGAGTCCGCTCGGCCGGGACCCCTTCGTCGTCGTAGGCGAAGGTGCCGAGACCGCCCGGCGTGGTCGGATCGCCGGTGATGTTCATCGCTTCTGAGCCGTAGCGCAGCGAGCCGAGGTCGTCGGGATGGAGGAAACTGGTGCCCGCATACGCGGCCTCCGTCCCGTAGACCCGGTCGAGCTCGGTCGGGTGGCCGACCGACTCGTGCACCTGGAGCGCCATCTGCTCGGAGTCGATCACGACGGTTGTCACCCCGGGCGGGCAGAGCGGCGCACGCAGGAGCTCGGCCGCCTGCTCGCCGACACGCGGGGCCTCGCGCACGAGGCCGAGCCCGAGCACGTACTCCCAACCTGCCCCGGCGCTCGACCCTCCGTGAGCGCTCGGATAGCTGCGGATCTGCGCGACCTCGCCGTCGGCGGCGTAGGCGTCGATGCCGGCTCCGCATTCGACGAGGTCCTGCTCGACTGCCGTGCCGTCCGAGGTCACGAGGGCGCGGTGCTCTCGGCTCGCCCGGACGGACGCGGACGTGACGTTGACCTCGGCATGCTGCATCGCCTCCTCGGCCTCGAGGCAGAGCGCCGTTTTCTCTTCCAGCGGGACCTCGATCGGATCGTGCTCGTGCGGCGTCCGGTACTCGCCTTGCAGCCCTTCGAGCGGCGCGAGCGCACGCTCGTGCCTCCCCGGTGCGGCCTTGGCGAACATCGTCGCACGCCCCGCTGCATCTCTCGCCGCCTCGGTATCGAGCCGAGGGGCGCACGCAAACCCCCAGGCTCCGCCGACGAGCACGCGGACGCCGATCCCCTCGGTCTCGACGTCGTCGAGCTGGTCGACTCGGCGATTCTTCGTCGCGACTAGCTGCGAGCGCCGGCTGATCGCGCGCGCGTCAGCGTACGACGCCCCGCCCGCGAGCGCCGCGGCGACTGCCTCTTCGCAAAGCGCCCGCACCGCGGGGAAGCCTACTGCGAGCCGTCGAGACCGATGGCTACAATCGCCCCGCGCGCGCTGGTGGCGGAATTGGTAGACGCGCAAGGTTGAGGGCCTTGTGGGGTTAAAACCCCGTGGAGGTTCAAGTCCTCTCCAGCGCATCGGCAGCTTGGGTCGGGACGGCTGCTCACCTTCTGCGGGGTTTAGCGCTCGCGCCGCACATGTCGGCGCGAGCTCTTAGACGTCGTCGCAAGCGACGACGTAGCAGCGCACTTTCTTGTTCATAAATCTTTCTCAACAGCGTCGTTGGGAAGGCTTTCAGCGCGCGGTCGTAGTAGAAACCCCTCTGACCCCACGGCTGAGGAGGCCGAGATGACTGCGGCAACACCTGCGGAGCTGCGCGACCGCGTGCGCGGCGAGACGATCACGCCGGACGATCTCGAGTACGACGATGCGCGGCAGGTCTACAACGCGATGATCGACCGGAGGCCACGCGTTGTCGTGCGCCCGCTCGGCGCGGACGACGTCGTCGCTGCGGTCGAGTACGCCCACGCGAACGACCTTCCGGTCGCGATCCGCGGCGGCGGTCACAGCGTCCCCGGCTTCGGCACGGCCGATGACGCGGTGGTGGTCGATCTGTCCGAAATGCAGGAAGTCGACGTGGATCCCCACGGCCGGATCGCGCGTGCCGAGGGCGGTGTGACCTTGGGCACGTTCAACGACGCGACCCACGAGCACGGGCTCGCGACGACCGCCGGGGTCGTCTCGACCACGGGCATCGGCGGGCTCACGCTCGGCGGCGGAATGGGCTACCTGGCCCGAGGCCTCGGCCTTACGTGCGACAACCTCGTCTCCGCCGAGGTCGTCACCGCCGACGGGCGCCGCGTGACTGCAAGCGACAGCGAAAACGAGGACCTGTTCTGGGCGCTGCAGGGCGGCGGAGGGAATTTCGGCGTCGTCACGGCGTTCGAGTACCGGCTCCACCCAGTCCAGGAGGTGTACGGCGGTCCGCTCCTCTACGAGCTCGACGACGCCCCGACCGTTCTCAAGTTCTACCGCGACTACATCAAGGACGCGCCGCGCGAGTTCGGCGGCTTCCCCGGCTGGCAGATCGCGCCGCCGCTCCCGTTCATCCCGGAGGAGCGGCACGGCGACACCTTCCTCATCTTTGTTGCGTGCTGGGCCGGCCCGATCGACCAGGGCGAGGCGGCGCTCGCACCGTTGCGCGAAGTCGCGCCGGTGGTTGCCGAGCACGTCGGCCCGCTGCCGTACCCGGCGCTCAGCAGCGCCTTCGACGCGCTTTATCCCGCGGGGCTTCAGCACTACTGGAAGGCGAATTTCGTCAAAGAGCTCACGGACGAGGCGATCGCCGCGCACCTCGAGCACGGGCCCAAGGTCCCGGCCGTCAGCTCGACGGTGCACATCTACCCGATCAACGGCGCCGTCCACGACGTCGCTCCCGACGCAACGGCATTCGCGTATCGCGACGCGAACTTCGCCACGGTGATCGCCGGCATGTGGCCCGACGCTGCGGACAACGACGCGAACATCGCCTGGGTACGCGGTTTCTACGAAGCGACGGCGCCGCTTTCGGAGGAAGGCGGCTACATCAACTTCATGGCGGGAGACGACCAGGACCGGATCCGGGCGAACTACAAGGGCAACTACGACCGCCTGGTCGAGATCAAGCGCAAGTACGACCCCGACAACACGTTCCGGGTCAACCAGAACATTCGTCCGTAGCGCATCCCGCGTTTGACGCCGTCCGGGAGGAGCGCTACCCTCGCTGTCGAACATACGTTCGCACCAGCGACGAAGGAGGCGAAGTGCTCACCGGACGACAGCAGGAGATCTGGGACTTCCTGGTCGACTATGTCGACCGGCACGGCTACCCGCCGACCGTGCGGGAGATCGGAGACGCGGTCGGGCTCGCCTCTCCTTCGACGGTCCACGCGCACCTCGCGAATCTCGAACGGGCCGGCTTGCTGAAGCGCGACCCGACGAAGCCGCGCGCGCTCGAGCTCTTGGGCCGGGGCCCCAGGGAGACACCGCGGCGCGAGGAAGCGCGGCGAACGCTGCCGCTCGTCGGCGAGATCGCCGCGGGAGGGCCGCTGCTCGCCGAGGACAATGTCGAGGAGTACCTCGCCGTGCCCGAGCTGATCGAGCGGCGTGGCGCGGACTTCCTGTTACGCGTGAAGGGCGACTCGATGGTCGAGGCCGGCATCCTCGACGGAGACATCGTCGTCGTGAAGCGCGAGCAGACTGCCGAGAACGGCGACATCGTCGTCGCCCTCGCGGGCACTGACGAGGCCGCCGACGAGGCGACGGTCAAGCGCTTCTTCCGAGAGAGCGGCCGGATCCGGCTGCAGCCGGAGAACGCGGCGATGGAGCCGATCTACGCCGACCACGTGCAGATCATCGGCAAGGTCACGGGGGTGTTCCGCGCGCTGTGACCCACGCGACGCCGCTGATCCGGACGCTCGACCAGGAAGTGCTCGCGCTGCTTCGCGGCGCGAGCCTCGAGTGCTTGGTCTGCGGCGAGTTCGTCCAGCACCGGTTGGGCGTGATCGCCTGTCCGGAGTGCGGGGCGGCGTTCCAGGACGGCGCCGAAGTGAAGCTACAATCCAGGGTGCAGGCCGGGTGACCGCGGGCGCCGAGAGGCGCTCGAGGAAAGTCCGGACACCGTAGGGCAGGGCGCTGGGGCGACCCAGGCGGCGAAAGCCGACGGAAAGTGGCACAGAAAGGAGACCGCCGGCGGCATATCTCTAGAGATGCCGAAGGTAAGGGTGAAACGGTGGGGTAAGAGCCCACCAGCGTCGTGGCGACACGGCGGCTAGCCAAACCCCGTCCGGTGCAAGGCGAACAGGCTCCGCCGACGCGGCCCGCCGAGGAGCCGGGTCAGCCGCACAGAAGGATGGTCACCCTCGACAGAATCCGGCTTACAGGCCTGCTACGGAAAAAGCCCCGGAAACGGGGCTTTTTCTATGCGGCCGCGAAACCGTCCGCAATGCTGGGTGTGCAGTGTCGCTCCAGAATCGAGTCACGCCCCTGGGAGAGCTGATCGCGGATCCCGCGCGTGGGCTTGTGTACGGCAACCGCGGGTGCCTCCACGACGACCACGGACGCATCCGTCGGCGCTATCAGGTCAAGCGCTGGATCGCCTGTCGGCTCGAGTTCCGCGGCTGGCACCGCGCGCCCCTCATGCAGCCGGGTCGCTTCACGGAGCTCTTCTTCCTGGACGAGGCGACGGCCCTCGCCGCCGGGCACAGGCCCTGCGCGCTCTGCCGCCGCGCGGACTACGACTTCCTGCTCGACGTCTGGGCCTCGCTCCACGAGGGACGGGGTGGAGCCGACGCCATCGACGCACAGCTCCATCGGGAGCGCATTACGCCGGGATCGGGAGAGCGCATTCTCCACACCGCCCCGTTCGACGAGCTTTCCGACGGGACGTTCGTGCTCGAGAGCGGCGAGCCCTGGCTCGTCCTCGGCGATCAGCTTCTCCGTTGGACGCCGAGCGGCTACCGCGACCGCATGGGCCGACC
>JBQCGP010000077.1:0-47669 GCA_051955535.1 Gaiellaceae bacterium
GCCTGGCCGTTCGAGCTGACCGCGCTCGTCATCCTCGCGATGGGGCTCCTCGTCGGCGCCGCCGGTTCGGGTCTGACGATTCGGCGATTCCTGAGGGTCTAGAAGCAGTCGTCGTCGAGCTTGCCCGGCGCGGCAAGCTCATGGTCGGGGAGCCGTACTTCACGCCGGGCGTGCCGATCGTGGTCGACCGGAAGGGGGCCGGCGATGCGCGGCCGGGCGATCTGGCGCTGGTATCCGGACGGCGCGGGCGGGCGCGCGTGCAGCGCGTGCTCGGCTCGGCGAAGCGGATCGAGAACGTGCTCGAGGCGCTGCTCGTGGAGCGAGGTGCGCGCCAGTCCTTTGAGCCGTTCGATGCCCCCTCGCCCTCGCTGGAGGGCCGGGTCGATCTGCGTGGCGAGGTCTCGTTCACGATCGATCCCGACACGGCGAAGGACTTCGACGATGCGCTGACGCTGGCCGACGACCGGGCCTACGTGCACATCGCGGACGTCTCGTGGTTCGTTCGCACCGGCACGCCGCTCGACCGCGGCGCGGCGGGGCGCGCGTTCTCGACTTACGTGCCAGGGCGTGTGGCGCCGATGCTGCCGCCTGAGCTGTCCGAGAACCTCTGCTCCCTACGCCCGTACGAGGACCGGTTCTGCGTGACCGTGGAGCTGCCGCTCGGCGGCGGCGAGCCGAGCTTCTACCGCTCGGTGATCCGCAGTCGCGCGAGGTTCAGTTACGGCGGAGCGGAGGCGATCCTCGCCGGCCGCGAGAGCGAGGAGGCCGAGCTCGTGGAGGGGCTCCGGCGCGCCGAGCGCGTGTCGACGGAGCTTCGCGACCAGCGCTTCGCGCGTGGCGCGCTTCGAGTCGAGTCGACCGAGCTCGAGTTCGAGTTCAGCGACGACGGCCGCGTCGAGCGGGCGCGGCGCGCCGAGGAGGCGCACTCGCACATGCTCGTCGAGGAGCTGATGATCCGCGCCAACGAGGCCGTCGCCGGGCTGCTAGCCGGGCGCCGGCGCGAGGCGCTCTTCCGCGTCCACGAGCGGCCCGAGCCGCAGGCGGTCGAGCTCCTGCTTGCGAAGCTCGCCGACCTTGCCGTTCCGACGCCGCCGGCGCCCGAGGATCTCTCGCCTGCGGACGCCGCACGCGTCGCATCCGAAGCGAGCGATCTGATCTCCGAGTACACGAAGAAGTCCGGACGGGGGAGAGAAGCCTTCCCCTCGTTGGTCCTGCGCGCGCTCAAGCAGGCGCGCTACGACCCGCGCAACCTCGGCCACTCAGGCCTCGCCAGCCCGGCGTATTGCCATTTCACCTCGCCGATTCGCCGCTACCCCGACCTTGTCGTTCACCGCGCGCTCCTCCGCGAGCTCGGCGCCTCCGACGAGCCGGCTCCCGAGGACCGCGGGGAGCTAGCCGAGCACACGGCGACGCGGGAGCGCGAGGCCGCGGACATCGAGTACCGGGCCGACGCGATCTGCCTCGCCTGGCTGCTCGACTCCGAGCTGTACGGCCGCGGCTGGGAGGAGCCGTTCGAAGGCGAGATCATCGGCGTGATCGGCTCCGGCCTCTTCGCCCGGTTCGGCGATGTCTTCGAGGGTTTTCTGCCGGCAAGGCTTCTCGCCGGCGACTACTTCGAGCTCAACGACCTCGGCACCGCGCTCGTCGGCCGCCGGGGCGGCGGCACGTTTCGGCTCGGCGATCCGATCTCGGTGAAGGTCGAGTCGATCGACAAGCCGCAGGGCAAGGTGGCGTTGTTGCCCTCGTAGACTGGCGGCGTGGCAAGCAACGGCATCAAGCCGGTAGCCGAGAATCGGCGGGCCCGGCACGACTACCACCTGCTCGAGCGCTACGAGGCCGGCCTCCAGCTGACCGGCACCGAGGTCAAATCCCTCCGAAACGGGCGCGTCACGCTCGCGCAGTCGTATGCCGACGTCCGCGACGGCGAGATCTGGCTCGTCGGCGCGCACATCGACGAATACGCGCAGGGGAACGTCGCGAACCACGACCCCGACCGCGACCGGAAGCTGCTCCTGCACCGTCGCGAGATCGACTCCTTGGTCGGCGCCGTCAACCAGAAGGGGCTGACGCTGGTGCCGACCCGCCTCTATTTCAAGAACGGCCGCGCGAAGCTCGAGGTCGCACTCGCACGGGGCAAGGAGCAGCGCGACAAGCGCCGCGACATCGCCAAGCGCGACGCCCAGCGGGACATCGAGCGCGCCCTCAGACGCCGTCGCTAGCCGGCGCTTGAAGCCGAAGCTCGAACTCGAGTTCCTCGCCGTCCTCCTCGTCCCAGTGTTGGCCGATGTGCTTGAAACCGAGACGGTTGACGAGTGCAAGCGACGGCTCGTTCCTGGGCGAGATCGAGGCGATGAAGCGCTGGATGCCGTGCTCCTTCGACGCCCAGTCGATCAGGGCGCGGACGACTTCGGTCGCATAGCCGCGGCGGCGGTAAGGCTCGAAGACCGAGTAGCCGACCTCGACGGCATCAGGGGCCTTGACGGCGTTGACTCCCGGCGGTCCGTGGAAGCCGGCATGGCCGATCATCGGCCGGTCGCCCTCGGGCAGCACCACCGCGTAGACGAACCACTCCTGGATCTCGGGCCGCTCGCGCATCTGTCGCAGGCGGAAGTTGAGAAAGCCCTGGTCGTGGGCGTCCGGCCAGTCCTCTGGCAGCTTCAAGGTCGCCTCGGCCTCAGCATCGCTTCGGCGTTCATCGAGCAGTGCATCGATGAAATCCGGTGAGATAGAGACCAGCTCGAGCCGCTGAGTTCGAATCGGCGCCACGAACCGAGGCTACAATTTGTCTGACATACGGGGGCGACCTGGCTTCGACGTGGTCGATTCTCCGGCAGAGTCGCAAGCCGAGGTCCCCGGTCGGCCTCGTAAAACAACCGGGAAACAACGTAAGTGCGGATAACGATCACGCACTCGCTCTCGCTGCCTAAACAGTAGTGAGGCGTGTCGCTCCGGATTCGGCCCGTGATCCGGGTAGCGGCATCAACGAACGGGCTCGGCGCCTAGGGAGAGCCAATCGCCCGAAGCGCGACACCAAAGGATGGCTAGCCCGGCGGTTGGTCGGCTGCCAACCGGCCGGCGGGCGAATTCCAATGGCGGCCTAAGCTTGTAGACGCTCTGCTGGTGCGTCCGCGGACGCGGGTTCGATTCCCGCCGCCTCCATAATCCAACGGCCTGCCGGGATTTTATTTTCAACGCCGGCAACGCTCGCCCGCGAGAGTGTTTCCTCCGACCTGCCCGGTTCGCCATCCCTCAACCGAGTGAAGTCGCCCGCCGGAGCCATGGGGAACGGTTTATCGCTCTGCGCGAACGGCGCCGCACAGCCTCATGCCGCTTGATCTTCGGCGTCTGCCTGCCAACAATGCAGACCTGCGGCGAACCGAGCCGGGGCATCGGCTCCTCCTCTCCCAGCCGAAAAGCGTCTGCGGCCGCTCCTGACACGGCTTCAAAGGCGCACAGCCCCGGCTCGGCTCAATCCTCCGAATTACCGCAGTCGCGGACGACCCTCGCAGGTCTGGCTTTGCCTCAACTTTTGAGGGGTTGGCGCGCGCAGTAAAGTGGAATCGCCGTCCGGCCCCGGAGAGGAGGCCGGATGTCTACCTACAAGCTGCGGCACCCAGACGGGACGTTTGCCGATCCGCCGTCGATCACGCTCGCCGTCCCGAACATGCGGGTCGGCGACACGATCCCGCTCCGCCGGGGCGAGACGCTCCGTGTCGTCGGACTCGTGGCCGGCGAGGATCCGACGCTGATCGTCGAGGCGGTCGGGTCCGAATCGAACGCGGCCTAATCGGCGTCTAGCGCGGCGAGCTGGATCCAAGGCCGGTCGCCGAAAGGGAGGGCGACAAAGTCAGCCGCCCTCCCCGTTGCTCCACTCGGTCGCTCTTTGCATCGGGTCAAGGACCGAGAACGGCGCACAGATCCGTCGTCGTGCCCGCAAGCAGCGTGCTCAGGACGTTGCCCTGCGAGTCGAACGACACGGAGAAGCGCCCCTGCAGCAGCGTCAGCGTGTCAAAAACGCCCCCGGGGGCGGGAGGTATGAAAACGGTGCCCCCGTTGAAGGAGAGGGAGCCGGAGCCATCGCTGTTCAACGTGAACGCGTTGCTACCCGCCAGAGTGAGCGCCACCGACTTCCGGCTGTCGAGATTCGTGGCCGTCATGGGCGTAGCGCCGGTGAAGAGAAGCCGGCCGTTGCCGAAATCGAAAATCTGGAAGAGATCGTGGTGCGTCGGCGTGAATAGGACTGGGAAACCGCAGCTGCTGCGGCTGGCATCGAGGAAGACCGAGCCCTCGGTCGTCCGCTCGATGACGGGTTGGGCGCCGAGAGCAGTCGGAACCGATACCAGGAAGACGCCCGCGAGCACGAACGGAACTGCGGCTGCGGCCGCCCCAAAGATCATCCTTTTCATTTCCATCTCCTTTCCTCTCTCTGACCCCAGCGTGCGGAGCGAAGGTTCACGAGCGTCTCTAACGCGTCGCTAACGCCGAGTTGACGAAGAGGCCGCAGGTGCATATACGGCCGGAGCCTTGAACTACTTCGTCTGTCGTCAGCGTCACGGAAAAGGTGAAGCTGCGGCCGTCGCAGTGGGGGTCTCGGCCAAGGATCTGAAAGCGCAAGAAGGTGACCCGCACGGCGGGCACACGCGGAAGTCGCCCGACCCGCGTTGAGACATTCATGCCGTGTCGAGCCTCGGTTTTCCGGGTTCAATCGAGTCTTGATGTAGTTCGTAACAAGAGTTACCTTTGTCGCGTCGTCAGGCTCGATCGAGGGAGGGGGCCTCACATGCTCAGTCGCACGCTCCAACACCTGCGGCGAAACCTCGTCGCCTATCTCGCGCTGCTGGTCGCGCTTTCGAGCAGCGGTTACGCCGCGTCGACCAAGTTGCTGCCGAGGAACAGCGTCGGCACTGCTCAGGTCATCAACGGCTCGCTACTGAAGAAGGACTTCAAGTCCGGACAGCTCCCGCGAGGCCTCCGCGGGCTGACCGGGCTCGCGGGTCCTGCAGGGCCGGCCGGGCAACCCGGGGCGACCGGGGCTCAAGGCCCCGCGGGAACACCAGGTCAGCAAGGCTCACCCGGCATCCAGGGCGACATCGGCCTGACAGGGCCGACGTGGGGTGCGTCCTCCGGGACGAACCCGGCTGATTTCATTAACAACGGTCAGGTCGGACACGCGACGTTCGACGTCCCGGCCGACGGCAAGCTGCTCGTCCTCGCCCAGTGGTCGGATGGGTTCTCAGGCTGCGGCCCGGCCGACTGCGACTTCGTCTATGGAGTGTTCGTAGACCAGGTCGGGGTTCCCGCGAGCGGACACCACGTTCTCGTGCCGGCTAACTCGACACGTACCCACACGCTCAGCTTCGCCGGAGTCATTCCGGTGACGGCCGGCAGCCACACCGTCACGCTCGATGGGAGGACGGTGAACGGCACCTCGGTCAGCAACTTCGGAGGAGGGACGTTGGACTTCACCGTCACGCTGCTCGGAACTTGAGTCAGATGCGGCGGCCTTCGGACACCAGCCGGTGTCCGCCCCCCTCACTTCTCAGCAGAGAATCGCTAGGTAGAAGTCGCTGTCCACGCGGGTGCCGGTGCCCGTCGAGTCGTACGTCTCGACGAAGGCACTTCGGGTGTCGAAGAACCCTTGTGCCACGTCGGCGTATGTGCGAGGCGGAGCGCTGAGCCCTGCAGCTCCTGCGGTCGCTTCGTACGCGCAGTTCCGCACGTTGCCCCGAGCGAAAACGCGATATTGGCCCGGGGCGATGCGGACGGCTCCCGTGATGTCCTTGCTGTGACGCGCGAGGCTGCCGTCCGAGTTGACGACTGCCCAGATCGTTCCCTTCTGCGGATGGGGTTTTGCGCCTTTCCCCGACGCGTACGCTCCGCCTAGTCCGAATCCAAGCGTGATGCCTGCGACCGCGATTGCACCGGCGCCGACGAGGGTCTTCCTGCTCACTCTTGCTCCTCTCTCCCGTGACGACTGGTCGTTCGAGCATGCACCTGCGTCACGCGTCGGTCAATGCGGCCTGAAGCCCGCTTCTAAGCTCTGTCCGTGCAGTCACCCGAAACGCGCTACGTCCAACGAGGCGAGGTCAACATCGCGTATCAGGTCGTCGGCGAGGGCGGGCCGGCCCTGATCATCGTCCCGGGCTTCATCTCGCATCTCGATCTGCAGTGGATGGACCCCGGGTACAGCCGTTTCCTCGAACGGCTCTCCTCCTTTACACGCTTGATCCTGTACGACAAGCCGGGCACCGGCCTTTCCGATCCGATCCGACACGTGCCGACGCTCGAAGAGCGGATCGCGGACATCAAGGCCGTGCTGGACGCGGTCGGGGTGGAGCGGGCTGCTCTGCTCGGCTTCTCGGAGGGCGGGCCGGTGTGCGCCCTCTTCGCCACTACCTGGCCCAACCGGACGAGCGCCCTGATCCTCTACGGCACTTACTCCCACGGCCGACCCTCGCAGGAGGAGCTCTTCGCGGCGGGCTCGACCCCCGAGGAGTATGAACGGGTTGCTTCCGGCTTCGCCGACGTGGTCGACCACTGGGGCGAAGGAAGGCTCGGCCAACTGATCGCCCCAAGCGCCCAGGGCGAGGTACAACGTCGCTTCTGGGGTGTCTTCGAGCGGGCGGGCGCCAGTCCGGCAATGGCGCAGGCGCTGATCGAAGCCGGCATGCGGGCCGACGTCACCTCGATCCTGCCCACGATTCAAGCACCCACGCTCGTCTTGCACCGGAGTAGGGAAATCTTCCCGATCGCTGCCGGACGCCAGCTCGCACAGTTGATTCCCGGCGCCCGGCTAGTCGAGCTGGACGGTGAAGACCACGCGTTCTGGGTTGGGGACGTCGAGCCTGTGCTCGCCGAGCTCGAGGAGTTCTTGACCGGCATGCGCACCCCGGAGCCGCAGGACCGTCTCCTTGCGACGATTCTCTTCACCGACATCGTCGGTTCGACGCAACGCGCCGGCGAGCTCGGAGACCGCGGCTGGCACGAGCTACTCGAGGAGCACAACGCACGCGTCCGCGAGCTGCTCGCGCGGTTCGGCGGACACGAGCTCGACACTGCAGGCGACGGGTTCTTTGCCAGTTTCGAGGGGCCGGGAGTGGCCGTCCGGTGCGCGTGCGCGATCGTCCGGTCGTTGCGTGAGCTCGGTCTCGAGATTCGAGCCGGAGTACACACGGGAGAGTGCGAGCGGATCGGCGAAAAGCTGGGCGGTCTCGCGGTTCATGTTGGCGCACGGATCGCAGCGACAGCGAATGGCGGCGAAGTTCTCGCCTCGAGAACCGTGCGAGACCTCGTGGCCGGCTCGGGCCTGAAGTTCACCGACCGCGGGACGCATCGTCTGCGTGGTATCGACGAGCCCTGGCAGCTCTTCGCGGTCGACGACGCCCCCTCGTCGGGAGCCCAGCTCAGCGGCCCCCGCGAGCACATGCGCGCCGGCGATCGCGCGCTCGTTCAAATCGCCCGTCATGCGCCGGCTGTTCTCCGCCTCGGCAGTCGCCTGGCTGGCAGCAAGAGCTAATGCCCGCAACAGCAGTTGAGCAAGAGCACCAAGTCACGCCGCGAGAGCTCTTCTTCGACCTCGTCTTCGTGTTTGCGTTCACCCAGGTCACGACCCTGCTCACGCACGACCCGACTTTCGCGGGGATCGGTCGCGCCGTGCTCGTGCTCGGCGCGCTCTGGTGGCCATGGACGGCCTACGCATGGCTGACGAACACGGTCGATCCCGAGGAGGGCTTCGTCGGCGCCGCACTTCTCGTCGCGCTGATCGCGATGTTCCTCGCAGCACTCGCGGTGCCAAAGGTGTTCGGCGACGAGGGCGTCCTCTTCGGTGCGGCATTCCTAGTCGTCGTCGCCATGCACCTGGCTCTCTATGCGCTCGCGGGCCGCGGAAACCCGGATCTGCTCGCCGCCGTGCTCCGGCTGGCGCCGTGGACATTGCTCGGCGCGACGCTCATCCTCGTCGCCGGCTTTGGCTTCGCGGACGGCGCGCGCACCTGGCTCTGGGTTGCCGCGCTCATCTGCACCTACGTCGGCGCAGGGCTCAGCGGGACGACGGGGTGGCGGGTTTTCCCGTCGCACCTCGCGGAGCGCTACGGCCTTGTGCTGATCATCGCGCTCGGCGAGGCGTTCGTCGCGATCGGAATCGCCGTCAACGCGATCGGCCTCGGCGAGGTCGCGGCAGCGATCCTCGGGCTGCTGATCGCGACCTCGTTCTGGCTTGCGTACTTCGACTTCTTCTCGATCCGCGGCGAACGGATGCTCGCCGACCGGCGCGGTCCTGATCGCGTGGCTCTCGCACGCGACCTGTACGCGTACGCCCATCTCCCCTTGATCGCAGGCATCGTGCTTTTCGCGTTCGCGATGAAGACCATCGTCGGACATGTGAACCACGAGCTCGACTGGGTGGCGGCCTTCGCGCTCTGCGGCGGCAGCGCGCTCTACCTGCTCACGTTCTCGGCCATCAGGTCGCGGGTGGAACGGCGGCTCGCGTTGAGCCGCGGCCGTTCCGTTGCCGCGCTCGTGTTCTTGCTCGTCCTTCCGCTCGCGACGGCGGTGCCGGCGCTCGCCGCGCTCGCGCTCGTCACCGCCGTCTGGATCGGGTTGCACGCATATGAACTCGTGTGGTGGCGAGAGGCCCGCGCGGAGTCGCGCTCGATGCTCGCCTCGTCTTGAGGCCGGCTACTCGGCTTCGTCCCAGTCGAGCTGATGCTCCGGGACGTATCCAAGAGCCATCGAGCGGCGACAGCCTACGCTTCCTCACCTACGCCAGCTGGCCCGCCAGCGCTCGCACACGATCGAGCGAGACGGTGTTGCCCTTCCGTTCGAAACGACTTGCCGCCTTCTCCAGGACCGAGGCGGCCTCCGCGGGCTGGTCTGAGAGCGACAGGATCTCGCCCAACGTCGCGAGCGTGTCGCCCTGGGTGTTCAGCAGGTCGGTCTTCTCGACGAGCGCCGCCGCCTCGCGCGCGAGGGCCTCTGCCTCGGCGAGCTCGCCTTGGCTGGCACGGATCTTCGCCCGGGCAGAGCGCCAGAGCACCTGTGAGAAGACGTCGTTCGGAGCGGTTGCGTCCTCGGCGACGCGGCTGAACGACTCGGCCTCGTCCAGCTCGCCCTCCGCGTGGAGCGTGTGCGCGAGCAGTGCCGCCGCCGTGGAGAGATACGCCCGCTCTCCCATCTCCTCGAGGTTGTCGTAGCTCTCGCGTAGGACGCTCGTAGCCGCGGCCGCGTCGCCGGCGAGCAGCTCGACGTAGTGGGCTTCCTGCGCGCTCATCGACACCAGCAATGTGAAGCCGAGCTCCGCCAGAGAGCCCCTCCCCTTGGCGAGCAGCTCGCGGGCGACCGTGAATTCGCCGCGCATCGCCTCGAGTGCGGCCTGCTCGACGCACGAGTTCGCCTGAATGACCGGGTCGTCGGCCGCCAGGTCGTAGAACCTCTTGCAACGAGTGATTCCCTCCTCGACCGGAAGCGGGCCGAAGTTCGCGCTCATCATCAGCCAGCCGATGCTCTCCGCGCGCTCGGCCTGAAGATCGGCGTGCGCGGCGTAGGCAAGCGCCTGTAGCCACGCTTCTTCCGCCCGACCCATCGATCCGATCAGCGTGCCCTCGACGCGTCCGAGCAGGTTCCACGCCTGAGCGAGCGTGAGCGGGTCACCGACTTCCTCGGCGGCGCGCAGGGCCTCATGGACATCGTCGAGGAGCCGTTCGCCACTCCCGCCCAAGAGACGGAGCGAGTTGAGTGCAACGAGCGCCCGCGCCGGCCGCCGGCCGGAGAGCTCCAGTGCGTCCTCGAGCGCCCGGAGCCCTTCTGCCACGTAGCCGCGTGTCGCCCAGAACGGCCAAAGGGCAGTGGCAAGACGGAGCAGGAGCTCTCCGTCCGAGTCATTCCGAGCACGGTTGAGTGTGGCGCGCACGTTGGGGTAGTCGTCGTCGAAGCCGGCGATCGAGGCCGCCTGTTCGCCGGTGCGCCACTCGGCGTCGAGGCGGTCGGCCAGTTCCGCGAACCAGTGCGTGTGCCGCCGGCGAGTCGCCTGAAGCTCGCCGGTCGAGTCCAGTTTCTCGAGCGCGAACTCGCGAATGGTCTCGAGCATCCAGAAGCGCGGCTCGCCGTCCGAGTCGGCGCGCAGCCGCAGGAGGCTCTTCTCGGCCAGCGAGTCGAGGCCGTCGAGCAACGTCTCGTACAGCGCGCAGTCGGGGTCGCAGACGGCCTCCGCCGCGTCGAGGCGGCACCCGCCGACAAACGCCCCGAGGCGGCCGAAGAGTGTCTGCTCCTCCGCGAGCAGCAGGTCGTAGCTCCACTCGATCGTGCCGCGCAGGGTCCGCTGGCGCTCGTCGAAGTCCTGCGGCCCTCCGGTGAGCAGCGTCAGCCGTTCCTCGAGGCGACGCATGAGCGCCTGCGGCGTGAGCGTCCGCACGCGCGGCGCCGCCAGCTCGATCGCGAGCGGCAGGCCTTCCAGGCGGCGGCAGATCTCCGTCACCGTGCCCTCGTTCGCGTCGGTCACCGCGAACTCGGGCACGGCGGCCTGCGCGCGCTCGGTGAAGAGCTGCACCGCCTCCTCGAGCGCCAGAGGGCGGACGGCGTAGACATGCTCGCCGGAGAGGCGCAGCGGCGCCCTGCTCGTCGCGATCACCTTGAGGCCCGGAGCATCCGCGAGCAGCCCGGCGAGGACGGGCGCGACGGCAATCACCTGCTCGAGGTTGTCGAGCACCAGCAGCATTCGCCGTTCCCGGAGGTAGTCCGCCAGGGCCTCGACCACCGCCTCGTGGGACTGCTCGCGCAGCCCGAGGGTCTGAGCGATCGTCGGCGCGACGAGCTCCCAGTCACGCAGCGGAGCCAGCTGTACGACGAAGACTCCGTTGTCGAACTTGTCGACCATGGACGCCGCGGCGTGGAGCGCAAGCCGGGTCTTGCCTGCACCGCCCGGCCCGGTCAGCGTCAGCAGACGCACGTCGTCGCGCGCGAGCAGCTCTCCGATCTCGCCGAGCTCCGCCGCACGGCCGATGAATGTCGTCGTCGGCGCCGGCAGGTTCGTCGGCCGGTTGTCGAGCGTCCTGAGCGGCGGGAAGTCGACGCGCAGCCCGTCGTCGAGCAGCTGGTAGAGGCGAAGCGGGCCCGGGAGATCCTTGAGCAGATGGACGCCGAGGTCGCGCACCTGGAAGCGCTCGTCCAGCAGCGCGCGGGTGGATTCGGTGAGCAGAACCTGCCCGCCGTGGCCGGCGTCCATCACGCGGGCCGCCTCGTGCACGTCGAGGCCGACGTAGCCGCTCTCCGTCAGGCGAGGCTCGCCCGTGTGTAGACCGATCCGCACGCGAATCTCGTTCCTGTCCGGCCAGTCGTGCTCGGCGAGCGTGCGCTGGGCCTCGCCCGCCGCCGCCGCAGCTTCGTCTGCCGAGGCGAAGACGGCGAAGGACGCGTCGCCCTCGCTCCCTGCGTCGAACCCGTTGTGCCGGTCGAAGGCGTCCCCGAGGAGGCGCCTGTGCTGCGCGAGCAGCGCGGCGTAGACGTCTCCGCCGGTCCGAGCTAGCAGGCGAGTCGACTGCTCGATGTCGGTGAAGAGGAGCGTGACCGTGCCGCTGGGGGGTGCGGCCATGGCGTTCAGTATCTCGCGTCAGGCTCGAACCAAGGCAGGACGCTCACGGACACCAGCGCGCGATCGGCATCCGGCGTTGGTGCGGGGCGGGTCCGGAGCTCCTGGACGATCTCGACCAAGCGTTCCGCCAACTCGTCGGCCTCTTCAGGGGTTAGCTCGAGGAACCAGTTGCCGACGAACGCGCCCGCCCGCCACGCGGCGCCGAGTTCTCTGGCGACGAGGCGGCGGCGGGCCTCCTCGTCGCGCGCCCAGAAGAGACCCAGCATCCGCGCGCTGATCGCACGGCCTTCGAGGTCGTCGTCGGTCGGAATCAGGACGAACGGGTCGGGCCGACGCCACCAACGCTCGCGGCGGGTCCCGAGGTCGGGATCCTCCACGACCGCACCCGCGCGCGCAAGCATGCGCAGGTGGTAGCTCATCGAGCCGCTCGACTCGCCCAGCCTCCGTGCGATTCTCGAGGCCGTCGACGGGCCCTCGACGAGGACCCCGAGGATCTCGAGCCGGAGCGGATGGGCCATCGCCCACATCTGGACACGTGTCGGGTCGCGCCTCGCCATTGCAAAAAATCTTTGCAACTCATCATCTCAAGTTCACGTCGCAAGGAATATGAGCCGGCGAAAGAGGAGCGCCTTCGTTGTAGGGCTCGCGGCGGTACTCATGACAGCTTCGGCCAACGCGGGCTCTGGCCTGCGCCTGTCGCTCGTCGGGCCCCGCGTCAACCCCATGGCCGGGCGCACGGTCTCGATCGTCGTCCGGGCGACCCGAGACGGGCGGCCCCTGCGCCGCGTGAGCGTCGTCGTTTGGATCGCGAAGGGGCAGGCTCGGCGCTCATTCGCCGCCCGCCCTCAGCCGGGAAATGGATATCGGGCGAGCGTCGTCTTCCCGTCCGCGGGTCGCTGGTCGTTCGGTGCACGAGTCGGCCGGATCCGGGTGCCGTTCGGCCCCGTGATAGTTCGGCGCCGGCCAGTCGCGCTGACCTTCGTCTGGCCCACCTCGGTCGCCGTCGAGTCGCCCCGGTCATTACTCGTCGTGGAGAACGGCGCCGGCCGGGTGGTCCGCGTCGACCCGGTGACCGGGAAGACCACCGCGGTCATCCCGTCGATAAGCCGCCCCTATTCGGTGGCGCTCGCCGGCTCGGGATCCTTCTACCTCGCCGCCGGAAAGTCGTTGCTTCGAGTCGACGCCGCGGGCGACCAGACGACCGTGGCCGAGGCCGACGCAGACATCGGTCCGATCGCGGTCGCACCGAACGGCGACCTCTACTTCACCACGGAGACGCGAATCTTCCGGTTGGCCGGAGGCGCCGGGCCGCCCATGCCGATCGCGGGCACGGGCGTCGCGGGGTACGGGGGCGACGGAGGCCCCGCGACGGCCGCTCAGATTTCCGGCCCTCACGGGCTGGCCGTAACCTCGGACGGCGGCCTGCTCGTGTCCGACACCGGAAACGGGCGGGTCCGGCGGATCGACCTGCGGACCGGGCTGATCGAGACCTGGGCGCAAGTGGGCTCGCCGCGTGGCCTGGTCATTGCGCCCGACGGAACGGTTTATCTCGTCGATGGGAGCACTGGTCGCGTGCTGCAGTTGATGATCGACGGAAGGCGCCTGGGGTCGGTCGCACGGGTGTTCCGCGACCCTTATGACGTGAAGGCCGCGGCCGACGGTTCGCTCTACGTCGTCGATACCAGCGTGTCCGGCTGGCTCTACCGAGTCGCGCCCGACGGGTCGTCGAGCATCCTCACCCGGCACTGACGGCAAGACATCGGGGCCGGGTCGACCGGCGCCGTGCATGATCGGTCGATGCGAGTGCGGCTCTCGAGGTCATGTCGGCCCAGACATCGATAGCCCTCCTCCTGGCGCTCGCCTCCACGACGTTGACGAACATCGCGTATCTCCGCGAGCACGATGCAGCGGCCGCGCTGCCGGCGCTTTCGTTGCGTCGACCACTTCACTCGGCGCACGCGCTGCTCACCGACCGCAGCTGGCTGACCGGCTTCGCCCTCGAGGGCGCTGGCTTCGCCCTCTACGTCGCCGCCCTGGCGCTCGCGCCGCTTGCGCTGGTTCAGAGCGTCGCCGCCGGAGGGATCGGAATCCTCGCGCTCGCGTCCGCCCGACTCAGCCGGCGGCGGCTCGGTCGGAACGAGCTGTGGGGCGTGCTCGTCTCGATGGTGGGCCTGCTCGCGCTCGCCGTGTCGCTGGCGGGAGGCGGCACGAGCGAGGGACACGGTGGCTCGACGGCCGCGATCCTGCTCTGGCTTGCCGCCACCGCCGCAGCGGCACTCATCGCGCTCGGATGCGGGCGGCGGTTCGGTGCACTCGCGGTCGCCGAGGGCATCGCAGGAGGGCTCTTCTTCTCGATCGGCGACATCTCGGTCAAGGTTGCCACGCACGGTGGCGCGCGCTACGGCTTCGCGCTGAGCGTGATCGGCGGTTACACGCTCGGCACCGCGTTGCTGCAGCTCGGTTATCAGCGAGGCGCCGCGCTCACCGTCGCCGGAATCGCGACGCTGCTGACCAACGCGCTGCCGATCGCCGCGGGGACGATCGTCCTCGGGGAACCGGTTCCCTCGGGGGTGTTCGGCGTTCTCCGTGTGCTCGCGTTCGGGGCAGTCACGGGCGGTGCCGTGCTGCTCGCCCGTCCCGAACGTAGTCCGGCCGTCGACGAAGCGACCGAGCATCCCTCGGTGGCGGAGGCATGACGCACTTCGTCACCGACCACGGGCTGCCGCTTCTCTTCCTGGCCGTCATGATCGAGTCGTTCGGGATACCGGTCCCGGGGGAGACGGCGCTGATCGCGTTCGGAGTGCTTGCCTCCCAGGGCCATTACTCGATCGCCTCTGTGATCGCTGTGGCGGCGGCCGGCGCGATCATCGGCGACAACCTCGGCTACTGGCTGATCGGCCGCGTCGGCGGCCGGGCGCTGTTCAGGCGCTGGGGCTGGCTGCACCAGTACAGCGACCGCGTCCTCCCCCGCGCGGAGAGGCTCATGGCGCGCTACGGCGGCCCGACGGTGTTCTTCGGCCGGTTTGTCGCGATCCTCCGCTACACGGTCGCGTGGGTCGCCGGCCTCACCGGCATGCCCTGGTGGCGGTTCCTGTTCTGGAATGCGGCAGGCGGGATCGTCTGGGCGACGGCGGTCGGCCTGATCGCCTACTACGGCGGCAAGGCGGTCGCCGACACGATTGCGCGCTACGGCCTGTACGCCGGAATCGCGATCGCGGTAGCGATCGTCGTCGGCTGGCTGGGCCTTCGCTTCGTTCGTGGGCGAGTCGAAAGACGGCTCTGAGTCTGAGATGATCGGGGGCAATGGCCCTCGTCCCGGTAGGCAGCTACTCGACCCGCGTGGAGGCGGAGATCGTCCAGGGCAAGCTCGAGGCCTCGGGGATCGAAGCGTCGATCGAGGCCGACGATGCCGGCGGGGTCTACAACGTGTTCTCCGGCAGCGCGTACGTGCTCGTCGACGAGAAGGACCGGCAGGCGGCCACCGAGATCCTCGGCCAGACCGAAGAGGGCTGAAAGGAGCCGCGATGGAAGCGGGCACTGCCGTCGGCCAAGCGCCGCTGACCCGTGACCAGGAAGGGACCCTGGTCGGCCAGACGATGGGCCTCGTCGCCGTAACCGCCGGACTGTTCGCGCTCGGCGCCTACCTCGGCCGCGACATCGCGTACCAGTGGGGTTGGCTCTTCTTCATCGCGGCCTTCGGCTGCCTGCTGGCCATGAACTTCGCGGCGCAGCGCTCGGAAGGGACCGCCATCGGCCTCCTGTTCGGATTCGGCGTCCTGATCGGCCTGGCCACTGCGCCGACGATCAGCTACTACGCGAGCACCAACCCTCAGGCTGTCTGGCAGGCAGGGGGCGCCACGGCCCTCTTCATCGCTGGCTTCGGGGCCGTCGGCTACGTGACGCGGCGTGACTTATCCGCGATCGCACGCATCGCGTTCTGGGCGCTGATCGGGCTGATCGTCTTCGGGATCGTCCTGATCTTTGTGCGGATTCCGAACGGCTCGCTGATCTACGCGATCCTCGGGCTCGTCATCTTCGCGGCCCTGACGGCATTCGACTTCCAGCGCCTACGGCGAACCAAGGACATCAGGAGTGCTCCGCTCCTCGCCGCGTCGATCTTCCTCGACATCCTGAACGTCTTCCTGCTCTTCCTCTCGATCTTCGGCGGCGGCGGGCGAGACTAGGCTGCGCTCGTGGAGACCGAGCGCCTCGAGCTCCGCCTGCTCTCGGAAGACGACCTCGAGGCGTGGTCGGACTTTCTCGGCGACGCGGAGGCGACGCGGTTGTTGCATACGCCCGAGCCGGTGCGCGAACCCGAGCGCGTTCTCGCCGCCCTCCGCCGCTGGGTCGGGATGACCGAAGGCCCCGTCGGGATGTACGCGCTCGTCGAGCGCGAGAGCGGCGAGACCGTGGGCTTCGTCGGTTTCGCCAAACGCGATCTCGATTGGGGAGACGAGATCGAGCTCGGCTGGTTGATCCGGCGCGCCCACTGGGGCCACGGCTACGCGACCGAAGCAGCCCGCGCCCTGCGGCCGCTCGTCCCCGGACGGATCGTCTCGATGATCAGGGTCGAGAACGAGGCGTCCGCCAACGTCGCCCGCAAGCTGGGAATGAACATCGAGCGGGAGGTCGACTACTACGGCTTCAGGACGCAGGTCTGGGTGAGCCCGCCCGGGGCGCCATAGACGTGGACGACGACGATCCGCGGACCGAGGCCCAGAAGGAGTGGGCGAACTGGGCCGCGCACGGGTACCGCAAGCTCTACCAACCCCGCTCGGTGCGCCGCTTCGGGCTCATCTTCAGCCTCGTCCTGGCCGGCGTGCTGCTGACGATCTTCTGGCTCGCCGCGCACGGGCGATTCCTGTTCTGAGCCGGGAGGGTTTGGCGGAATGGCGCTCGTCGCCGGTGTGCGCTGGTCGTTCCCTGGGGAGGACGCAGGGAGCGTCCATATCCGTAGATATGGGCGCGACTGAGGACGGTGCCAGGGGGCGAGCAGCGTGCGCTGGCGGCACAGACGTTATTTCGTCAAACCCTCCTAGGGCTGTCGAACCGGCAGCTCGACCCGGAACGAAGCGCCGCCGCCGGGGTTGTCCTCGACCCACGCCCGGCCATGATGAACCGCAGCGAACTGTGCGACGAGGGCGAGCCCGATGCCGGCGCCGGGCACGGACTCGTGCGCGCCCCCACGGTTGAACAGCTCGAACACCGTCTCGCGCTCGTCGTCCCCGACGCCGTCGCCTCGATCGTCGACGGTCAGTAAGAACATGTCGTCGCCTGCCGCGGCCACCCGGACACGGACGTCGGTGCCGGGAGGGGTGTGCTTGATCGCGTTTGCGAACAGGTTCTCGATCATCCGTTCGAGCCTGGCGGCGTCGACCTCGGCCACAACCGGTTCCGCATCGACCTCGACCCGGCGGCCGTCCTGCTCGTAGCCCTCGACGACCTGGTGGACGAGTGCGGCGACGTCCGTGGCACGGAACCGGGAGCCGGCCGAACCGTGCCTGAGCCGGTCGAGGTCGAGCAGGTCGGAAAGCAGGCGGTCGAGCTTCTCCGCTTGCTCGACGAGATGGCGGACGATCTCGGCGCGTGTTTCCTCGACCATCTCCGCGCCGCGCTCCTGGAGGGTCAGTGCGAACCCGAGGATCGAGGTCAACGGCGTCCGCAGCTCGTGCGAGACGGTTGCCAGGATGTTCTCCCGAACCTGCTCGAGGCCCTTGGCCTCGGTGATGTCCTGGGACGTGCCGACCATGCGCTCGGGCATACCCGCTGAATCGACAATCACACGCCCGCGCGCGTGAACCCAGCGAACCGTGCCGTCCGCCCGGACGACCCTGTGCTCGAAGGTGAAGGGCTTTGAGTCGCCAAGGGCACGGGCCACCGTTTCGCGCACGAGCTCACGATCGTCCGGGTGGACATGCTCGAGGTAGGTGTCGATCCTCACCCCGGCGACGGGATCCAGGCCGTAGATATGGAAGAGCTCGTTCGACCAGCGGATCCGGTCCTCGGCGACCGTCCATTCCCAGCTGCCGATGTGGGCCAGCTCCTGTGCTTCCGCGAGGTTCGCACGCTCGTGATCGAGACCTTCGAGAGCCCTCTTCCGCTCCGAGAGGGCAGCGCCGAGGATGAGCAGGCTGAGCATCATCGCCGCGAGCAGGCCTTCGGCAACCTGGACGACCTGGGTCGCGGTATCGCCCCCGAGCGGCGTTGTCCCGTCGATTGCGCCCTTGATCGCGAGCACGGAGACGATGAAGCCGCCGGTCACGGCACCTCGCTGAGCAAACCGGAGCGACGCCCAGACGAGCAGTGGGAAGAGCAGGTGCGGATACCGCCAGTAGCCGTGCAGGAACACGAACCAGCTCACGGTCGTGACGAGACCGAGCAGGGCGAGCGCCTCGACCAGCTCGGCGCGAGAAGGCTTCCAGAAAGGTGTGGAGAGCCAGAAGAGCAGCAGCGGGGCCACGATCAGAATGCCCATCGCATCGCCGCTCCACCACAGGAACCACTCTGAGCCGTAGGAGCCCGACAGGTTCCCGGAGACCCACAGGGTCGTGACCCCGTTCGTCGCCGCGATCGTCGTGCTCAGCGCTGCGGCGAGCAGGACGAGCGCGAGCACGTCGCGGAGACGCCCGAGCCTCGGATTGAACGAAGCGGCGCGGAGCAGCGCCGCGCCGACCACCGGTTCCAGGGTGTTGCCGACGGCGATGAAGGCGGCGACGGGCAGAGACGCGCCGGTCGTCGCGTTGGCGACGAGCGCGCCGATCGCAACCGCCGGCCAGAGCTGCGGCCCGAGGAGGACGAGCGCTGCGAGGGCGATCCCGCTCGGCGCCCACACAGGTGTGACGACGCCGTGCGCGACGGACAGCTCGATGCCGATTTTCGCCGTGCCGATGTAGAGACCGGCAACAGCGGCGGCGGCGACCGGGTAGAGCGCAGGGCCGAACGCCGGAAATCTGCGGCGGATGGCTGCGGCCAGCGTGCCCTCGAGCTGCGGAAGGTGCCGGTCCATAGCCCTGTCACCGTACGGAATCGGGCTGGAATTTCAAGGAAACTCGGTCCGGTGTCGATGCAGTTCCGGTGTTTCAGGTCGCCCCAGCCCAGGTATCCACAAACCGAAGTTTCGTGTTCGCCCAGTGGCCAGTCCCGATTGTCGTCTCGCGCGGGGCGCTCGTCCCCGTCGCTGTCTTCGCGCTCATCTTCGTGGGGCTGAGCGGCGTGTCCGGGGCGGGCGCCCTGGCGACGGTCGCGGTCGCGGGCGGCCTCGGCGGCGTCCTCTCGCTGATCGTTCACGAGCTCGGCCACGTCAGCGTTGCGCACAAGCTCTCGGGCGTGCGCACCGAGAAGGTGGCCGTGATGTCGCTCGGCGCCGCGGCGCATTTCGACGGCAACTACTGCAACGGCCGCGAGCAGGTGCGCATGGCGCTCGGCGGGCCGGAGGCATCCTTTGCGCTCGCGGCGGCGTTCGCCGCTCCGGTGTTCCTGCCGGCGCCCTTCCTCCTGAAGGTCGCCCTGCTCGGGCTGGCGCTGCTGAACGTCGCGATCGGAGCGCTGAGCCTGCTGCCGTTCCACCCGCTCGACGGGCACAAGCTGGTCGTCGGCCTCGTTTGGTGGGCGGTCGGCTCGGAAGAGGTTGCGAAGCGGCTGATCAGGCGCCTCGGCGTCGGTCTGATCGCGGTCGATTTCTCGGTCGCCGTCTTCCTCCTGGCGGCGCGGCCGCTGCTCGGTGTGACCGTCATCTCGCTCGCGGCCGTCGCACTCGTGCAGAAGCGGTTCGTCGGGCGCTTGAAACCCCCGAACGGGTGACGATCCGCCGGTTTCGGCTGGCGATCTTTGTTGGGCAATGCGGGACCGGCTTCGCCACGCCCTGATGACCGCGGGAATCGCGAGCGGCATCGCGGTCTTCGTCATATTCATCTTCTACGAGCGGCCCGGGCTGGGGCTCGGCCACTTCTTGTACGTCTCGATCATTCTCGTGGCTCTGGCGACCGGGCCGGCGGTCGGCGCGGCCGCCGCCGTCGTCGCGACGGCGATGTTCGCGGCCGGCGTCCTCATCAACCCTCACATCGCGTCCAGTCAGGTCCTGACGACCAGCACCGCGATCAGGTTCGTGACCTACATGACGGTTGGGATCGTCACCGGCTACTTCGCGAAGCGGAACCGCATCCTGATGGAAGAACTGCGCCTCCTGGCCGAGCGCGACGACCTGACCGGGCTCCCCAACACGCGCGCCTTCGAGCAGGTGATCGGAGTGCGGCTCGCGCAGGCGCAGCCGTTCGCACTGATCGTGGGCGGCGTCGACGGGCTCCCACGCCGGAACGGCGCCGGCACCGCCGATGCGGACGATGGGCTGCGGGAGATCGCCGTGCGGCTCCTCCACTCGCTTCCCCCGGGCGACGAGGTGGCTCGGATCGGCGAAGATTCCTTCGCGGTACTGACCTATGCGAGCAGCGCGACCGATGCCGGCAAGACCGCGGCGCACCTGCAGCGGGTTCTCGCGGACGAGGGGTTCTCGGTCACGTTCGGCTGGGCCGCCTACCCGCAGGACGGGGAGAACGCGCTCTCGCTCTACCGGGCCGCCGACGAGCGGCTGTATGCGCGCCGGGTCATACACCGGCAGTCGTCGGTGGTCCCGCTGCCCGCCCCGGCGAGCTCAGTCTAGGAGCGAGACGACGCGCCGCTCGCGGGCGGCCAGCCTCGCGGCGTCGAGCACGCCGAGCGCGGCCACCACCTGGTCGGGATCGACAGGCGGCGGCGCTTCCTCGCGGAGCGCGGGCACGACGCCCTCGTAGAAGCGCTGATACGCGCCGGGGACGGTCTCGATGCGCCGAGTCTCGTCACCGGTCGCGAGCTCTCCCCAGTGCTCCTCGGGCTCGCGGCCCCAGTCCGGCTCGCGTGGGTCGCCGCCGTCGCGCAGCGCGTCCTCCTGGACGTCGAGGCCGTACTTCGTGAAGGCCGCCTCGCTGCCGAGGACGCGGAAGCGCGGCCCCTGCTCCGCCGCGACCGCGCTCATCCACAGGTGCGAACGGACACCGGACTCGTGCGTCAGCGCGACAAAGGTGTCGTCGTCGGTGCGAGCACCGATGCGCCGCGCGTCCAGCTCGGCGTAGACCTTGGCGGCCGGGCCGAAGAGCTGGAGCGCCTGGTCGACGAGGTGGCTGCCGAGGTCGTACAGAAGCCCGCCCGCTTCCGCCGGATCCTCGGACTCGCGCCACCCGCCCGAGAGCTCGGGCCGCCAGCGCTCGAAACGCGACTCGAAGCGCGCAACCGTCCCGAGCTGAGCGGTCTCGAGGAGCCGCTGGACCGTCAGGAAGTCGCCGTCCCAGCGCCGGTTCTGAAAGACGGTCAGCTGCACGCCGCGCTCATGCGCCTCGCGCACGAGGGCACCGGCCTCGTCCGCGCTCGCGGCGAGCGGCTTGTCGACGACGACTGCGAGGCCGGCAGCGACGGCGCCCCGAGCGAGCGGGACGTGGAAGCGGTTCGGCGACGCGACGACCGCAAGGTCGAGCTCGCCGGCACGCTCCCACACATCGTCTGCCGAGCCGAGCAGGACAGCCTCCGGATGCTCGCGCCGGGCCCGCGTCCGCCGCTCCTCGCTCCTGGTGACGATCGCCGAGAGCTCGAGGCCGTCGACGGCGGCGATCAGCGGCGCATGGAAGACGGCTCCGGCCAGGCCGTAGCCGAGCAACGCGACGCGAATCGGCGGGGCCACCGCCGTGCCACCCTAATTCAGCGAGAAGAAGACCGTGTCCGTGTCCTCGCACTCCGCGGCGGCGCAATCGAGGACGGCCACCACGTTGCCCTGCGTCTGGCGCGGGCGGTCGTTCCACTCGACCAGCGAATCGGAGTCGACCAGCTTGGCGAGTGCGTAGAGGGCGGTCGCGAGCTCGGGGACGGGTACCTCGCGGTCGTGGGAAGCCTCACGCTCGAGCACTGCGACGATCGCGCCGAGCACCGACCAGCTCTCTGCTCGGTCGTCCCAGGGACTGACCTGCGAGCCGGCGGCATCGCGCGCCTCGGCACCCCGGCACCAGGCCTCGGCGACCAGCGCTCGGGCTGAGCGCAGAAGTTGAAGGCCCGCCGCGTTCATGTCTGCCCTCCTCCCCGACGCGCATAGGCCTAAACGGGCTCCCGCTCTGTAGGATCGTCGCAATGGAGGGCCGCGCGGAGCGGATCGGGCGGAACGAGGCGCTCTTCCGCGAGGTGAACGAGAACATCGAGCGCATCAGCGCGACGCTCGAGGTCAGCGACGAGAGGCTGAAGATCCTCTGCGAATGCGGTGTCCCGACCTGCCTCGAGCAGCTCGACGTGCCTATGGCCGACTACGAGCGGGTGCGCGGCACGCCGACCCTCTTCCTGATCAAACCGGGCCACGAGCACGCGGACCTCGAGGAGGTCGTCGAGGAGCACGACGGGTACCACGTCGTCCGGAAGCGGGACCCGGACGCCGCGCAGGTTGTCCGCGATCTCGATCCGCGCAGCTAACTCACGGAGAAGCCTGAGCGGTCGCGCATGGTGGGCGCGCCGATGCGCTCGGCGCCGCCCAGGCCGACCGACACGTCCTCGAAGCGGTAGGCGTACCGGTTGCAGGCCGCGCTGCCGGCGGCCCAGCTCTCGGCCGTGACGATCGGGCGCCAGGAGCCGCCGCCGGTCGGGAGGAACGCCGGACGGCCGACCGCACGCCCGTCGACGAAGGCGGTCCAGACGTTGGCGCCGGTCTCGCGGACGCGGAACCGATAGCGGCGGCCGACGACGGCGGGACCGAGATCGACGAACCGCCGCGCCTGGCCGCGCGTGACATCCTCGACGTAGAGGCGCAATCCGAGGCGTGGGAAGGCGGCGAGCCCGGCCTGCAGCCACTCGCTCGCGTGACCGAGGCCGGCGTGGACGCCGCCGACGCCGACCCACGCCGCCGCGTGGCCGGTCGAGACCGACGGGAGGCTCGGCGCCGAGATCGCTGCCGACACGTCGTCTGATCCCTCGCGGCCGGCGTAGCCCGAGTAGCTGTAGCCGGAGGTGCATGGACGGAGGCCCGCCCACGGCGACGCCGGCGCCGGTGCGGCGACCAACGAGCCGACAGCGATGCAAGCCGCCGTTGCGACTGCCCTGCATACCACGGGACTCCCCTTCCTCTCCCGCCCACAACGGTACGACAGTTGGTGCGGTTACGGCAACTGGCCGACCGGCTGGGCCCGACCCGCTCGTGTGGCGAGGTAGGTCGCCAGGCAGAGTCCGGCGAGAATCAGGTACGGCGCCGAATCGCCGGCCGCGCCCGCGAGCGCGCCGCCGACGGCCGGGCCGACCAGCGCGCCGACGCCCCAACACGCGTT
Source organism: Gaiellaceae bacterium (assembly GCA_051955535.1). Lineage (GTDB taxonomy): Bacteria > Actinomycetota > Thermoleophilia > Gaiellales > Gaiellaceae > 13-2-20CM-68-14. The sequence goes on from JBQCGP010000077.1 coordinate 22,909, forward strand.
CATGAGGCCGAACGCGAGCCCCTGTGCGACCCCCGCCTGTTCGGCGCCGCGCGAGATCAGCCCCATGCCCGGCGTGTAGAAGGCGCCGTAGGCGACCCCGGCCGCGAGAACCAGCGTCGCGATCAAGGCGGGGTCTCTTGCGACCGCCAGTGCGAGCGACACCGCGATCGAGCCCAGCAGCGCGGCGCGAATTGGCGCCATCAATCCGCGCCGGTCCGTCAGCCGGCCGAGCAGCGGATTCAGCGCCGTCTCGATCGCAGTGGTCGCGACGAAGAGCGCACCGATCGCGAGCGACCCCCAACCGTGCCGGTTGAGCTCGAGCGGGACCAGCACGACGAGAACGCCGAAGAGCAGAGCAGGCAGCGCGATCAGCCACAGGCCGGCGACGAGTGACCGCTCGCGCAAGCCGGCCATGGCTGCGCTGAGAGGCTGCCGCTCGGGCGGGACGCCGGGCGTGGTTGCGGCCCAGACGACGAGCGCGGCGCCCGCCGCGGTGACGCCGAGGAACGCCGAACGCGTGCCGACGATGCCCGCAAGCGCGCCGAGCACGGGCCCGAGCAGGGCGCCGAAGACTGCGGCGCCCATCGTGGTCCCGATCAGCTCGCCGCGGCGCTCCCGCGGCGTCGAGCCGATCACCCACGCGAGCCCGCCCGCCCACGAACACGAGCTGCCCACGCCCTGGAAGAAGCGCGACAGCTCCAGGGTCCAGACGTCTCCGGCGAGCGCGAAACCGAGGCTTGCCGCCGTCATCAGCGTAAGCCCAATCAAGACCGCGCGCTTCGGGCCAAGTCGAATCGTGGCAAGCCCGCCTGGGACGGCGCCGATCAGCGTTCCCGCCGCGTACGCCGAGACGAGGACTCCCGCACCTGCCTTGGACAGGCCGTACTTGTCCGCGAAGTGCGGGATCAAAGGCGTCAGCGCGGTGAAGAAGAGCGTGTCCACCGCGACGACCACGCTCACGAGCAGGACGAGGCGGCGCATGAGGCGACGCTATCAATGCGCCGTTGCGCTACCGTCCCGCCCGTGAGCGACGCCGTCCTGCATACGAACCACGGCCCGGTCGAGGTCGAGCTCTACGACGAGGATGCTCCCAAGACCGTCGAGAACTTCCGGAAGCTCGCTGACGACGGCTTTTACGACGGCGTCATCTTCCACCGCGTCATCAAGGACTTCATGATCCAGGGCGGCGACCCGACCGGCACGGGCACGGGCGGCCCCGGCTACACGTTCGAGGACGAGTTCAACGACCACAAGGTCGAACGCGGCGCGCTGGCGATGGCCAACGCGGGGCCGAACACGAACGGCAGCCAGTTCTTCATCGTGACGACCGGCGAGGCGCCCTGGCTCGACGGCAAGCACACGGTCTTCGGGCGCGTCACAAGCGGCATGGATTCGGTCGATTCGATCGAGGCGGCGGAGACCGATTCGAGGGACAAGCCGCTCGCCGACGCGAAGATCGAGCGCGTCGAATTGCGCGATTAGCAGGCGTAAAGCTTTCGTAACGTCGTCGTGACGTTTCGTACGACCGGCTAACCCCGGCCCCCGGGTTTCGTCTAAGCGTTCTCGGAAAGGTCAACAAGACCGGGGCGCGCCCCTTGTGCCGCAGCCGCAGGCCGTGCCCGCCACCACCGACCAACAGACACCGGGGGTACGGACGCATGCCTGCAAAACGACGCTGGTTGCTGCTGTTAATGAGCGCTCTCGCGCTCGGAGCCGGCGCGGCGCACGCTGCCGGCTCGCTCTCCGCCAAGAAAGCACTGGGCCGCACCGCGAAGCACGTCGCGATCGACAGGTTGAAGCGGCCCGTGAACCCGCATCTGATCCGCCGCTACCGCGCCGAGACGTGGCGCTGGCAGGCATTGACCGGACAGGCGAAAACGCAAGGTGGGCTGCGGCCGAGCACGCGCGGGGTGCTGCGCTACTGGGTCCGTGCGGCCGGCCGCGCCTACACGACTGCGGTCCATCCGCCGCACCAGCGCGCCTGGGCTTGCCTCCATCGTTACGAAGGTTCGTGGCGCGACTCGGGAGACCCGTACTGGGGCGGCCTGCAGATGGACCGCGGCTTCATGGCTCGCTACGCGCCCGGGTACCTGCTTCGGCGTGGTTACGCCGACCGCTGGACTCCGCTCGAGCAGATGTGGGTCGCCGAACGCGCCTACCGTGCCGGCCGCGGCTTCTACCCATGGCCGAGCACCGCACGGATGTGCGGGTTGATCTGACCGGTTTCGGGGAAAATACTCCCCGGGATGGCGACTGACGACACGAGAGCGATGATTGAAAAAGGCGAGGAGCAGGGGTGCCTGAACCTCTCGGAGTTCAGCGAGTTCGTGCAGGAGCACGAGCTCGACGAGGGCCAGCTGAGCCACCTCTATGAGGAACTCGAGGAACGACACATCGACCTGACGGACGACTGCGCCCGCACCGAGACGGAGGAGGAGCCGACCTTCATCAACGGCGACCTCGCCGTGGCGACGACCGACGCGCTGCAGCTCTTCCTGAACGAGGCCGCAAAGTGGCCGTTGTTGACGGCCGAGGAGGAGGTCGAGCTCGCGAAGCTCATCGAGCGCGGCGACCACCAGGCGAAGGAGCGGATGATCAACTCGAACCTCCGCCTCGTCGTCTCGATCGCGAAGCGCTACCAGGGCCACGACCTGCACCTGCTCGACCTGATCCAGGAGGGCATCATCGGGCTGATCCGTGCGGTCGAGAAGTTCGACTGGCGCCGCGGCTTCAAGTTCTCGACCTACGCGACGTGGTGGATCCGCCAGGCCGTCCAGCGCGGCGTGGCCAACAAGTCGCGGACGATCCGAATCCCGGTCCACATCGTCGAGCGCGAGCAGAAGCTGGCGCGCGCCGAGCGGGAGCTTCTGACGGAGTTGGGGCGCGGGCCGACCGAGGAGGAGCTCGCCGAGCGGTCGAAGCTGCCGCTGAAGCAGGTGCGGGAGGTCCGCCAGGCGGCGCGGGCGGTGACGAGCCTCGACAAGCCGATCGGCGCCGAGAACGAGGGGACGTTCGGAGAGCTGGTAGCGACCGAGCAGAAGACGCCGGAGGATGAGGTCACCTACAGCCTCCAGGAGAAGGCGCTCCGCCGCGCGGTCTCCGAGCTGCCCGAGCGCGAGCAGGAGGTCGTCAAGATGCGCTACGGGCTGAACGGCGACAGCGACCCGAAGTCGCTGGACGCGATCGGCCGCGAGCTCGGCCTAACGCGCGAGCGAGTCCGCCAGATCGAAGCCTCGGCGCTCGACCGCCTTTCGCTCAACCGCGAGCTCGACGCCCTCAGCGACGCGGCCTAGTAAGAGCAGGGACTGTCCCCGGAGGGGACTGTCCCATCAAACGACTGTTGGGACAATCCCCGTTCGGGGACAGCCCCTCCACAGGCCCGGACGCTGGGCGCCTCGCGTAGCCCGTGTCGGACTCGTCCGGGGTCTGACCCCAAAGGTCGCCGAAACGGACAGCGGCTCCGTTGCACGTTCGGCGCAAGAGGCGCCGACTGGTCACGGCTCCGTCCCCCGAGGCCACGTCCGGGGTCTGACCCCAGACGGGCCCGGCGAGACACGCTCGGTCAACGGACCACCACCGCGAACAGCCCGCCGAGCACTGTCATTCCGACCACGAGCCAGGTCACGTAGTCGCCGACGGCGCCGCTATGGAGGGCGCGAAGCGGATCGAGCCCGCGGTTGAGCATGTGCAGCGACTCCTTGACGAAGCGCGGCCGCAACCGCTCCCGGTGCAGGGCGACGGCCGCGAGCAGCACGGCGCCCAGTGCGGAGGCGATCCCCCAGAGGACGCTCGGCGGCGTCAGCGTCAGCAGGTCGGAGTTCAGGACGGCGTGGTGCGCGGCATGTCCGTTCAGGACGCCGTTGACGTAGGCGTGCCTGTCGCGGAACCGGGAGGCCGCCGCCTCCGTGTGGTGCTCGAGCCCGGGCACGAGGCTGATCCCGATCCCGGCGACCGCGAGCGCCGTCGGAACGACGAGCATCAGGTACTGGCTCCGGCCGGGCTCGTGTTCGACCTCGTGCTGCTCGTCCGGTTCCTCGGAGAGGTACGGCTCCGAGCTCGCGCCGAGGCCGAGGAAGATGCGCCCGGCGGCGCGGAGCATCGCGCCCGAGGTCAAGATCGACGCCACCGTGACGACGAGGGGAATCCAGTGGTAGTCGAGGGCGGTCGCTCCCTCGTCGATCAACGACTTCCCGAGGAAGGTCCCGAACGGAGGCGGACCAGCGATCGCGAGCGCGGAGAGCGCGAACACCACGCCGGTCATGGGTAAGTCGCGGCCGCGGCCTTGCAGGACGAGTTCGTCGACGCTGCTGAGCTTGTTGAGGAGGATGCCGACGCAGAGGAAGAGCGCCCCCTTCAGCAGCCCGTGCGCAAGGACGTAGGCGGCCGAACCCGCCAAGCCCTTTGCGGACAGCAGGGCGACCCCGATGAGGAAGATCCCGGCGTGGCTGATCGTAGAGTAGGCCAGCAGCCGCTTCAGGTGCCGCTGCAGGAAGCACATCGTCCCGCCGACCAGCGCGCCCGCTGTGCCGAAGCCGAGCAGGACGGCGCGGAAGCCCGGTCCATGGGTATCGGGAACGCCGGCGAAGACCGTCCAGTAGACCCGGGCGACGCCGTAGATGCCGAGCTCGACCATGATCCCGGAGAAGAGGACGCAGACCGGCGTCGGCGCCACCGCGTGCGCGTCCGCCAGCCAGAAGTGGAACGGGACGACCGCGGCCTTGACGAGCAGCCCGCCGATCAGGAGCGCGAACGCCGCCACCACGAGCCCGTCCGCCCTGTGCCCCGAGAGCGCGTGACCGATCTGGGCGAGGTTGAGCGCACCGGTGCGCGCGTACAGCAGCCCGGTCCCGAAGAGGATGCAGAACGAGCCGACGCTGTTCGTGACCGCGAAGTTGATCGCCCCTTCGAGCGGGCTCGCCTCCTCGACCCGATACCCGGTGAGGGCGTATGCCGAGACGCTCATCAGCTCGAACCAGACGAACATGTTGAAGAGGTCGCCCGAGAGCGCGAAGCCGGTCATCGCGGCGAGGAAGACGAGCATCAGGACGTGGAAGAGCGTCCCGACCTCGTCGAAGTAGCGCCACGAGAACGCGAGCGCCGCCGTCACCAGCACGCCCACCAGCGACGCGACACCGGCGCCGAACGAATCGATCGTGAACGCGATCCCGATCGCGACGCCGCCGCGCGGATGCCAGCCGCCGAACCAGTAGACGAGGTCGTGGCCGGACGCGTGGAAGAGCAGGAGCAGGGAGATGGTGGCGGTTGCCGCCGCAACGGCGATTCCGATCAGGTCGTCGAGTCGCCGCGGCATGAAGTGGCCGAACGCGGTCAAGAATGCCGCCGCGAGCAGCGGGATCGCGACCGGCAGCGGGACCAGGACGTCCATCAGCCCCGCATGGGGTGGAGCTCCTCGGGATCCATCGTTCCGGCGTGGCGCTTGCCGAGGATCGCGAGCGAGAGCAGCAGGGCGGCGACGGTGACGCTGACGACGATGTCCGTCAGCGCCAGCGACTGGACGACCGGATCGACGGCCTTCGTGCCCGGCTTGACGTCCTTGAAGATCGGCGCCGTCCCACCCTTGACATAACCGATCGAGAGCAGCAGGACGTACGTCGCCGACTGGGTCACCGAGAGGCACACGACGAGGTGGATGAAGTTGCGGCTTCGGACGATCCCGAACAGGCCGACGAGGAAGATCCAGACCGCGAGCAGGAAGGGCAGGTAGCTCACTTGCTTCGCCCCGCGATCGCGAAGCTGCGCTCCTCGAGGAACTCGTTGTAGAGGAGCAGGAAGGCGGCAGTGACCGCGAGGCCGGTCGCCCAGTTGACGATCGGGATGCTCCCGCCGGACGAGAGCTTGCCCGCGAGCCCGTACGGGAGCAGGTTGTGCAGGAACGGCAATCCGATCAGGAGCGCGATCAGACCGGTGACGACGAAGCCGCCGACGCCGGTGCCCTCGGTCAGGTCGATGAACGGCGCCGGCGTCAGCCGCGTGTAAGCCCGTAGCGATCCTGCGAGCCACACGAGCAGGAACGCCGCGGAGAGGACGACGCCTCCCTGGAAGCCGCCACCGGGGGTGATCGCGCCGTGCGCGACGAGCCACAGCCCGAGCGTCAGAACCGCCGGCACGAGGCAGATGCCGATCGCCCGCACGGCGTCGTTGCGCACCTCGTCGTCGATCGGCGGCACCTTCTCCCGCCGCTCTCGCAGGAGCAGCGCGACGCCGGTCACCGAGGCGAAGAGGATGAACTCCTCGCCCATCGTGTCGAGGCCCCGGTAGTCGAAGACGATCGCGGTGACCGTGTTCGTTGCCTGACGCTCCTTGACGGCCGCGTGGTTGAGGATCTGCCCGTAGCGGCCCCGGTAGTGCCCGAAGTCGGGGATCCCGAGCGTGCCCCAGATCAGGAGCGCCGCGAACCCCGCGGCGGCCACCCCGAAGACGGAGAGCCGGACGCGGCGGGTCATTCGGCGCGGTCGATCAGGATCGCGACGATTAGAACGACCGGGTAGGCGATCGTGCCGACGACGAGCTCCGAGAGCGCCACGTCAGGGGCCTGAAGCAAGAGGAAGAAGATGACGAGCGTGAGCGTGTAGAAGCTCGCGAGCATCGCCAGCCTGAAGAGATCGGTCGTCAGGACGACGGCAAGCGCCGCGGCCCCGGCGAGCACGATCGAGAAGACGAAGATGACGTTCACGTGGCCCCGCCCCTATCCCGCTCGGCAGCGGTGGACTCGGCCGCTCCAGCAGTTTCGAGCCGAATCGTTTTTGCTAGGCCGACGCCGAGAGCCGAGCCGGCGAAGGCGAGCACGACGGCGATCAGCATCGACGCGAGGCCCTGCGCCGAGACGACGCCCTCGCGTACGCAGACGGCCGCGGCGAGCAGCGCCGGTCCGAGCGCCGTGCCTGCGCTCGCGTAGTGGAGCCGGTCGATCGCGCTTCGCATCGCAAGTAGGCCGACGCACGAGATCACTGTCGCTGCGACCCCCAACGCGACGAGCAGGTCGATCACGACACGCGTCGTCATAGGCGTTCGGCGACGTAGCGGACGAAGATCATCACGCCGACGAAGTTCGTGAACGCGAGAACGAGGGGCAGCGTGAAGTACGAGTTGCGGTGGAAGCCTTCGGCGATCAGAAGCAACGCGAGGGCCGAGACCGTGCCGGCGAGCGCAAGCGCCACGAGCGCGTCGAGGAGCCCGGCGCGGAGCATTACGATCCCGCACGGGACGAGTGCACCGAGCAGCACCGTCGCGCCGATCAGCCAGACGTTCATTCGGGCAGAACGGTGTTGCCGTGGCCGGGGAGGAGGTCGTGCTCGAGCGCGGCCGCGCGCTCGCGGTCGATCTCGGCCGCCATCGTGTTCGGCGTTACGTTTTCGAGCACGAGCGCCGCCGCGCGGTCACCGGCCGAACGCGCGTCCGCGCCCACCTCCGGGAACGGCGACGCCGACCAGCGGCCGCGCGAGGGCCGACCCCGGAGGCGCGGGACGACCGCCCAGGTTACGAGCGCGAACTCGTAGAGCAGCCGGTGGGGAAGACGGTACGAGCCCAGAAGCCAGCGCGGTCCCGGCGCGAACGCGAGCAGGCCCTGGCGTCTCAATGCTTCGGCGAGGGTTGCCGCGACCGCCGCCGCGCCGGCGCCGGCGGCGAGCTCCATCGCCTCGTTCGTCCCCTCGATGACGATCCAGAGCCCGAAGAGCACGAGCCACCACAGAACCCATGAGCGCGCCGTCGTCACGCCGCTTCCACGATCCCGAGCTCCTCGCCGAGCGTGAAGAACGCCGCGGCGTACGGCGAGCCGTTCGTCCGCTCGCGCACGTCCGCCCAGTCGACCTGCTCGCGAACCGGTCTTGCCATCTGGACGACGCTCTCGTAGTCCATCTCGTGCTCGCGCATCGCGATCAGCTTCGCCACGAACACGTCCTCGAGGGCCATCACCCGCATCGGCACCGCGTACACGTTCAACTCCTCCGCCCGCTCGAAGGCGGCGTCCTCGATCGGCTGGCCCGAGGGCTCGAAGATCAGGTCGACGAGCACGTCCCCGTCGAAGGCCTTGTAGAGCCAGCCCTCCGGCGGCCGCTCCGTGCGCAGGCCGGCGCCGGCCAGGACCTCGAGCCCGCGCTCCGCGTCGGGCTGCCTCAGCATCAGGTCGATGTCGTGGGCGGTCTCCGGGCCGCCGCGCGCCCAGACTGCAAGTCCGCCGCCGAGCAGAAACGGGACCTCGGCGTCGCGAAGCAGGCCCGCGACCGTCTTCAGCGTCGCGAGCAGCTCGTCAAAGGGCGTTTCCTCAGGCGGCACGCCTACGCCGTACCCCACCGGGCGGGACGAGAATCCCTGCGCTTGAATTCAGGCGATGGCCAGGCCGATCCGCGTCGCCGCCGCAGGCGACATCCACTGCAGCCCCGAGACACGTGACCGGCTCGCGGCTGCGTTCGAGCGTGTCGAGCCCGACGTCGACATCTTTCTCCTGGCCGGCGACCTGACCACACTCGGCGAGCCCGAGCAGGCGGACGCGCTCGCGGAGATCTGCGCCGGCCTCGAGTCCCGCGTCGTCGCGGTGCTCGGCAACCACGACTGGCACGCGAACCGCGTCGACGAGATCGTCGCCGCGCTCGAGGGCGCAGGCGTCACCATGCTGAACCCCGGGACGACGACCTGCGACATCGACGGCGCGAGCGTTGGCATCACGGGCACGAAGGGCTTCGTCGGGGGTTTCCCCGACTCTCAGCTACCGGACTTCGGCGAGCCGATCCTGCGCCAGGTGTATCGCGACACGACCGCCGAGGTCGACGCGATCGACGCCGGTCTCGAAGAGATTGCAGCGTGCGATCACCGGATCGTCCTGCTCCACTACGCGCCCACGACAACGACGCTCGAGGGCGAGCCGCGCGTGATCTGGGCGTTCCTCGGCACCGACCGGTTGGCGCCGCCAATCGGCGAGCGCAGGCCCGACATCGTCCTGCACGGCCATGCCCATCGAGGCACCTTCGAGGGCCGAATCGGCGAGGTGCCGGTCTACAACGTCGCCCTCGAGGTCATGCAGCGCGACTTCTTCGTCTTCGAGCTCGGCGAGAACGGCCTGCGCGAGCTCTACACGAACTCCTCGCTCTCGGCGTAGGCCAGCCGGCGGTCGATCCGCCGCTCCCGCTCGGCGTCCGGCAGGAACCATCGCTCCGCGATCCCAGTCGGGACGACAGCCGAGAGCACGACCACGGTGACGAGCAGGGAGAACTGGGTTGTGTCGATGATTCCGGCGCTGAGCCCGTAGAGGGACGCGATCGTGCCGAATGTGAGGCCGGTGCTCATCAGCAAGGTGATGAAGGTCCCGTGGCGGCGGTCGGCGCGGTGGGCGAGGGGATAGATGAATGCGAGCTTCGGAAGCATCTTTGACGCGAGCAGAACCGCCAGTAGGCCGAGGTTGGCCACCACCGCCCCGAGTGAGACGTTCAGGCCGCCCTTCAGGAAGAAGAACGGGGTCAGGAATGCAAAGGCGACCACGCGCAGACGCTTCTGCTCCTCGCGGTGCTCGGAGTAATGGCGGCTCATGACGAGCCCGAGCACGAAGGCCGGCAGCACGGCGTGCCCGTTCGACGCGTCCGCGAGCACCATCAGCACCAGCAGGCAGGCGAAGACGAGCTTGATCTCCGGCTCGATGACACGGTCACCATAGCGCCCGAAGAACCAAGGCGCGACTCGCGGCAGCGCGAGGATCAGCGCCACCGAGACCACCAGGAAAACGGGGAACCAGACGTTCGGCTTGATGAAGATCGCCGAGAGCGCGAGCGCGGTGCAGAGGTCCGTCACGAACGTCGCGCTCATCACCAGCTTCCCGACCCCGGTGGCGGTCAACTCTCGCTCGACGAGCACCGCGTAGACGACGGCGAGCGAGGTCGTCGAGAGGGCGGTTCCGGCAATCAGCGAAGCCCGGACCCCCCAGTCGAGCAGGAAGTGAGCGGCGAGCGAGGCGACGGCGAACGGCCCGACGAAGGAGACGATGCCGATTCCGGTCGACGCGCCGAGCCTGCGGCGCATGTAGGCGGGGTCGACCTCCATCCCGGCCAGAAAGGTCAGGACGATCGACGCGAACTTGGCGATGAAGTCCAGCCAATCCTGCGTCGGTAGGTGGAATGCGTTCCCCGCGACGACGCCGAGCGTGAGCTCGAGCAGCGCCACGGTGACGCCGATCTCGACCGAGATCATGCTCGCGACGAGCACGACGGCGGCGAGAACAGCTGCAAGTTGGACTGCGCTCACGGCGGCCTCCTGGGCGTCGATGACGACGATCGGTAGAGGCCATCAGCCCCGAAGGGCGGTTAGAGCGCGAGCCTCATCGCGCAGCCCCGGCAGGATACCGGGTGCGCGACGCGGTTAGTTGCCGACGACCTGGACGATCCAGCGGCGGTCGCGCTCGCGGTCGAGCTCGAGGAAGAGCACCCGCTGCCAGGTTCCCAGGCAGAGCTCGCCCTCGCGGACCGGGATCGACTCGCCGGCGGTGCCGAGCAGCATCGCCATGCAGTGTGAGTGTCCGTTCCCGAAGTCCATGTCCTCCGGGCAGATGTTCTCGGTGCGGCGGTCCCAGTCGTCGTGTGCGTAGTACGCGTCACTCGGGATCAGCCGCTTGAGCATGTTCGCGAAGTCCTCCAGGAAGCCGCTCTCGAACTCGTTGACCCGCACGCAGCAGGTCGTGTGCGGTGAGTAGACGCAGGCGATTCCGTCGACGACGCCGCTCTCGCGGACGCACTCGACGACCTCCTCCGTGATGTCGCGGACCGACAGACCACCGGCGGTTCGAAGCTGCGTCTCTTGCTGGAAGACCTTCACCGTTCGCTCACCCTCCTCCGTTGTCGGCGGCCGCGGAAGCGCGGGCAGGCGTATTTTGAGGGTTTGGCCACAAACCGCAACGTTTAGGCATCCCTGAGAAAGCCAGGGTGCGGGAAATCTGTCGCCAAGCTCAGTAGACCGTCGGCATCTCCTGTACCCGGGTCAGAGCTTCCTCCAGCGTCGAGGTCTGAAAGATCTCGACCTTGTTCCACTGCGCAAGCCGGCCCTGCCAGGCGAACTCGCGCACGCTGTTCGCGTCTTCCGCCTCGACGGCGGCGTAGATGTGGTGGCTCGTCATCGGCACGTAGGTGGCCAGCAGCTGCACTCCGAGCTTCTCCGCAAGGGCGGGAAGCTCGTTCGCGCCCTCGAGCGCCAGCGTTCGGACCTTCTCGTTGGCCCCTGGGCACAGCTGCGGAGGATGTTCGGCGACGATCAGGTACTGCATTCAAACCTCCCTGGATCAGCCTGCCGACTGAGTGGCGACCTTACTCCATCGCCGTGGCGCGGGCTCAGTAACCGGTGCTGTAGGTGGTCGTGCCGGAGGTGCCCGTGTTCATGTTCCCGGTCGAGGTGCCGCCGGCAGCGCCGGCGCCGCCGACCGTGATCGTGCCCTTCATGCCGAGGGCTTTGTGGCCGTCGATCGGACAGAAGATCTCGTAGGTGCCCTTCTTCGACAAGGTCACCTTGAGGGTGCCGCTGTGACCGGGCGAGATGTCAGAGCCCTTCGCGTTCACCCCGTTCCCGTCGACCGCGAGCGAGTGCGTGGTGGTGCCGTCGTTGAGGCCCTTGAAGATGTAGGTCCCGGTCTTCGCCAGCGAAATCGTGTCTGGCGTCAGCTTGTACTCCGTCTCGTGCACCGTGACCGTCTTCACGACTGGGCCTCCTGAGGAGGCCGGTGCAGCAGTGGACGATGCCTTCTTGGATCCGCCGCCGTAGCCGCCGCAGCCGCCCGTGAGGGCGGCCACGACGACGACGACAGCACCAAGCAGGGAGTATCGGTGCGTCCTCATGTCCCCGACTACGCGATCTCGGCGGCGGCGGTTTTGTTTATCGGATCCGCCGCTGCGGGGAGGAAGACGAAAGGGATGCGGTGGGCTGCGCTGATCACTTGGGTCATCACGGCGGGCGGCGGCTTCGTCTTGCTCTCGATCTGGCTGGCCCGCGGCGGGATGCGGCAGGCCGCGGAAGGTGGGTCGAGGATACGCCCGCCGCTGATCTTGAGCCACTTCTTGCTTGCGGCGACGGGGCTCGTCCTCTGGATCATCTACCTCGCGAGCGACAGCGGCACGGTCGCCTGGATCGCCTTCGCACTCCTGCTTGTCGTCGCGTTGCTCGGCTTCACGATGCTCGGCATCTGGCTGCGCCAGCGCCAGGGGGCCGTCGGCGCCGTCGAGACCGCGGTCGCAGGACAACCGCCCGAGCAGCACTTCCCGGTGCCCATCGTGGTGGCGCACGGACTGCTGGCCGCAACGACGCTCGTGCTCGTGTTGCTGGCGGCCGCCGGCGTGGGCTGATCCCGCGCCGAGCCCGGTTACGCTGTGCCGTGGCCGGGCCCGTAGCTCAGCTGGTCAGAGCAGCGGACTCATAATCCGTTGGTCCCTGGTTCGAATCCAGGCGGGCCCATCGCGAAGAGCCGCTCACGGCCGATCCGTCGGACACAGCGGCTCGTCGGTGCTAGCCCTGACGTCACGACTCAGCAGCTCTGCAAGAGTCTGCCTGTGCGGCGTTCGGTTCTCATTGTGGACGATCACGCCGCATTCCGGTCGGCGGCTGGTGCGCTACTGGAGGCCGAGGGTTTCAGGGTCGTTGGCGAGGCCGCCGACGGAGCCTCGGCGCTTGAGGCCGCGAGGGAGTTGCGACCAGACGTGGTACTGCTCGACGTTCAGTTGCCCGACCTCAACGGGTTCGACGTTGCCGAGCAGCTTGCGGCGGACGAGGAGACAATGCCTCTAATTGTGTTCATCTCGAGTCGCAGGGTGAGTGCGTTTCGCTGGCGGCTGGCCGCAAACCCAGGCTGGCGATTCATCGCGAAGAGCGACCTCTCGGGCGACGCGCTAGCGACCACTCTCGCCTGACGCCGATGCGAGTGCTCAGGCTCGCCCTGGCGCCCCTGGGTATCGCGTTTGGGCTCGCCGTCGAATGGGCGTTCTACGACTCGACGCTCGGGCTTGCCCTCGCCGTGGCCGATTTCGCCGCCGGCTTCTTGCTCATCGTGGCGGGCTCGGTTGCCTGGGACCGTCGCGGCGAGAGCCGGGTCGGCGCGCTGATGACTCTCGCCGGGTTCAGCTGGTTTCTCGGGAACGTCGGCGGGGCTGCCGTCTACTTTCACCGCGGCCCGCTGGTGCACCTCGTGCTCTCGTATCCGAGCGGGCGGCTGCGGGGGAATGTCGCCCGGGTCGTCGTCGTGGCGGCGTACGTCGACGCACTGGTCCAGCCGCTTGCAAGCAACGACACGCTGACGCTCGTGCTCGCGGCCGCGGTTGTGTTCGCCGCGTTACGGACCTTTCTCACCAGCTCGGGACCTGCGCGTCGAGCGGGTGCGCCGGCTCTCTGCTCGGCGCTCGGGCTCGGGGCCGTGCTGGCGCTGGCCGCCGTCAGTCGCCTCGAGGTTTGGGGGCATCGCGACGCCGTTCTCTTGACCTACGACATCGTGATTGTCTCAATCACGCTCGTCCTGCTCGTGGATCTCCTGCGCGGCCACTGGGTGGAGCGGGCCGTGAGCGGCCTGGTCGTCGACCTCGGCGCGATCTCCGACACGGTGGGTCTTCGAGGCCGGCTTGCCCGAGCCCTCGGCGACCCGTCCCTCCAGCTCGGCTACCGGTTAGCCGAGACGGGCGGTTTCGTCGACGACGCGGCGCGGCCGCTCGCGCTGCCCGCGCAGGGCTCCGGACGCAGCGTGACCAGGCTCGAGGAACGCGGGGAACAGATCGGCGTGCTCGTGCACGACGATGCGCTGCTCGACGACCCGGCGTTGATCCACTCCGTGGCCGCTGCCGCCCAGCTCGCGTTGGCGAATGTCCGCCTACAGGCCGCTTTGCGCGCCCAGGCGGCAGAGCTCGAGTCGTCGCGCCGCCGGATTATCGCGACCGCCGATAGGCCGCGGCAGCGGCTCCAGCGGCAGCTGCGAGAAGGGCCTGAGCGCTTGCTCGAGAGCGCTCTCGTAAGCCTCGGCGACGCCGCGAGCGCGGCGGACGAAAACGACGCCCCGGCCATCTCGGCGCTCGAGACAGGGCTTGGCGATGCCCGCGAGGAGCTGCGCGCCTTTGCGCAAGGGATCCGGCCGTCGGCATTGAGCGAAGGTGGGCTGATGCCGGCACTAACAGTTCTCGCGCAGCACGCGCCGCTACCGATCGAGCTTCATGGCGCGGTCGCTAGGTTGCCAGAGTCTGTCGAGGCGACTATGTACTTCGTCTGCTCGGAGGGGCTCGCCAACGCGATCAAGCACGCGCAGGCATCGCGCATCGCCATCGACGTGCATCAGGCAAATGGCACTGCGGTCGTCGCCGTGTCTGATGATGGCCGTGGCGGCGCGAGCGTCGAAGCGGGGAGCGGTCTGCGCGGCCTGGCGGACCGGGTAGAGGCGCTCGGGGGCTGGCTCGAGGTCGAAAGCTCGCCGGGCGCCGGCACGCGTGTGATCGCGACGCTTCCCGTCTCGCTCTTCAGCGGACCCGAGTCCATGGCTTGATCGGCAAGGCGGTCAGAACAGCGCGTCCAGGCAACTCGGTGAACTTGAGCCGATCGTGGTAGATGCTCCACTTCAGCTCGTACGTTCGGCCCGGGACGATGCCGGGGCCACGCGCCCGGAAGATGAAGCCGACGACGTGCCCGTGGACGAAGAATCGGGTGCCGGTTCCTACGTGGCCGGTGGTCAGATTGCGATCCGTCAAGTGTCCGTCCGCGAACCTGTCCAGATGGCGTCCTGCAAGCATGTTCGCACCCCGGACCGAGGTGGCGCCGGAGTGGAGGAGTTCGACTCGCGTCCACGTCCACGTCCAGGTGCCGTCGAGCGGCGAGGTGCCAGCGCTGTTGGCACCGGCGGCTCCACCGGTCGCCGCGGCGACTAGGGAGGCGAGAATCAGCACGCGCATGGATCGTTTCATCGCTCCTCCTCTCGCGTCATTCGCGGCAGCGCATGACATCCGTGGGGAAGGCTCGCGTCGCCTTCAGATGCAGGATCTGCGAGATCCACGCTCGCGTGAGCGGATCGCGCCGAAGTCGGTCGTACACGGGCTGGACAGCCTTGCGCAGCGCGGCCAGGTCGGCCCGGGACGCGGTGACAAGCGCGACCGTTCTCGCGGCGCAGAGTGCCGAGAGTCCGAGCCGCTCGTCGTGGACGATCCGGACCAGCTCGGGAGCGACCGCGTCGCGGCCGGCCCTGCGGAGGATCTGCATCTGGTCAGGGGTAAGCCGATCGAACGCCGTGCGGTTCATGACGAGTGTTTGCGGCTTCGGCCAAAGGACGACGTTCGCAGCGATCGTGCGGGCGCCGGCGTCGTAGCCGTTCTGCGTGATCGTGAGCGGGTCTAGCTCGGCAGCGTCGAAGCCCGCGAGCACGCCGGGGATGTAGCTCTCCGGCCTCGCCCCGAGCGCGCGCAAGGACGCCCAGTCGACAGCGCCGGACCTCGCCGCGAACTTCGCCCCCCGGTAGTCCTGTGCGCGAATGAGCGGACGCGTGATCCCGAGCGGACTGCGGAGCCGGCCCGGGAGCAGGGCAATCGCGACGACTCCGGTTCTCAGGACGGTCGCCATCGCAGGCCCCGCGGACGGGCTCTCGATCGCTCGCCGCTCGAGCTCGAGACTGTCAATCAAGAAGGGAGCAAGAAGCGCTTGGAAGCTGTCGACGCCGAACGTGTCCCAGACGCGTACGCCGACGATCCCGAGCTGAACTCTGCCTGCATGGACGGCGCGGACGATCCCGCGCTCGAAGTTCAACTCGCGGCGGTCGCCGGTGGCTCCCCAGGCGCCGAGGATCCTGATTCGAATGGAGCCGTGCGAGAGTCGTCTCACGGCCGCAGCGAACGCGCCATATGCGTAGTCGTCGTCGTGTGCGGCGAGCGTAAGCACGAGTTGCTTCGCCGGCGCCGAACCGCCGGCCTTGTCGACGTGCGAGCCGCTGCAGCCGGCGGGACCGGCGCCAAGGGCGACCGTCGCGAGCAGGGCCGCCGCAGACCGTAGTCCTCTCCGGTACGTCATGCAGCAATGGTGCACCCGCGATCGTTCGGGCGCATCAGGGCGAGCACCGACCACCTGCGCGGCAACTCCAGTGCCCGCACCGATGCCTCAACTCGGCCGCCCTCGTAGCTTCGAGGCGTCAATCACGGGAGGTCTCCGATGAGCAAGAGTCGTCCGAGCCCGACGAGACGGATCGCGGCGGCCGCGGCAGTGGGGGCGGCGGCTGTCTTCGCAGGAACGAGCTCTGCGGCGCGTTCCGCCACGCCACTGACCCTATGCGTCGGCGCGAAGCCGGGCTGCTTCGCGTCCATCCAGGCGGCGGTCGACGCCGCCCACGATGGCGACACAATCGACATCGGCGTCGGCACATTCCAGGGCGGGATCACAATCACGAAGAGCGTTCACCTCGTCGGCGTCTCCGCAGCGGCGACGGTCATCTCGGGCGGCGGGCCGGTTGTCACGATCGGCCAGTTCGAGGGGGCCAACGGCGGCCTGTCGGTCTCGCTCAATGGGCTCACGATCACCGGCGGCCTCAACGACACGCAAGGCTTTGCTGACGGGGGCGGCGTCTGGGTCCCCCTGAGCGCCGGCGAGGCGACGGGCGCCACAGTCACCATCGACTCAAGCGTCATCAGCGCCAACCGGGCCGCCCCAAAAGCGACCTTCTCCGACTCGAACCCGGGGCCATGCGACGTGCCGCAGGACGAGTGCGCGATTGGCAGCGGCGGCGGGATCTCGAACTCGGGCACCCTGAGCCTGACCAACTCGTTGGTGAGTGCCAACGTCGCCGGCACGCCCGCGATCACCGACTACGCATTCGGCGGCGGCATCAGCAACAGCTCTCAGGGAACGCTGAGTGTGCTCGACAGCGTCGTGAGCGGCAACCAGGCTGCGGTGTCCCCGCCGCCCGGCCGCTTCGCGGAGGGCGGGGGCATCGAGGACTTCGGCACGATGACGATCGAGGACAGCCGGATCACCGGCAACAGCTCGGTCGTCGTCTCCTTGGTTCCCAACTCGCTCCTGGCTGGCGGCGGGAAGCAGCAGGCGGACGGCGGCGGCGTCGACCTCCAGTCGGGCGGATCGGCGACGATCAGCGGCTCGAGGATCAGCGACAACACCGTCTCCGACTTCGACTCGGGCGGCGACGCTGAGGCACTCAGCGGCGGCGTCGACAATACGTTCGGCGGCGGCACGCTCCTGCTCACGGGCAGTAACGTCGATCACAACAGCGTCAGCGCGCGGGTGCCGGACGACTCCGGGTTGGTGGCCGACGCCAACAGCGGCGGCCTCGGCCTGACCAACAGCACGACAGTACGCTCCAGCAACGTCGGCGGCAACAACCTCAGCGCGGTCAGCGCGACCGGCATCGCCTTCGTCAACGGAGGCGGTATCGGTGACTTCGGCGGCCAGTTGACGCTCGAGGGAGCCCTGGTCACCGGCAATACCGCCAAAGCCAGTTCCGACATTTTCACGCTCGCACTCGGCGGCGGGATCCTCGAGACGTCGCTCGGCGGACCGCAGCCACAGATGACGGTCACCAACAGCGTCGTCACCGCCAACCGTCTGAGTGGGAGCGCGGGTCAGCCGCAAGGTGGCGGCATCTTCAACGGTGCCATCCTCGGCGGGGGCGGACCATATCCGCTCACCTTGTCCAAGACGGTGATCCGGGGAAACCGCCCTGACCAATGCTTCGGCTGTTGAGCGCGAACTGAGACCCGCGAGAAGGGTGGAGGCCGTCAAGTCGACGGCTTCCACCCTTCAGCCGCGCAGGTACGCAAGGACAGCGAGCACGCGGCGGTGCGAGTCGGCGGCCTCGCCGATCCCGAGCTTGAGCAGGATGTGCCGCACGTGCGTCTCCACCGTCTTCGTGCTGAGGAAGAGCTTCCTGGCGATGCCCTCGTTCGAATGGCCTTCGGCGACGAGGGCGAGCACCTCGAGCTCCCGCTCGGTGAGCTCGTCGAGCGGGCTCTCCACGCGCGGCCGGTGCACGAGGCGCGCGACGATCGTCGGGTCGAGGACGCACTCGCCTTCGCCGATCCGCTGGAGCGCGTCAACGAGCACAGCCACGTCGGAGACTCGCTCCTTGAGTAGGTAGCCCGACCGATCCGGATGCTCTTCGAGCAGGCGCATCGCCCAGTGCGACTCGAGGTAGTGCGAGAGGACGAGCACGCCAACCTGCGAGTGTTCACGACGGATCTCCTGCGCCGCGAGCAGCCCCTCGTCGGTGTGGCCGGGCGGCATCCGGATGTCAACGATGGCGGCGTCCGGACGGGTCAGCTCGACCTTCCGGAGAAGGTCCGGGGCGGTGCCCACCTTCGCGACGACGTCGACTCCGGCGTTGGCGAGCAGGCTCGCGAGGCCGTCGCGGAAGAGTGGCTCGTCGTCTGCGATTACGACGCGCACGGGAACTCGGCGTGGATCTTGACGCAGTGGTTCGAACGTTCGAGCGTGAGCTGCCCCTCTGCTGCGCCGACCCGATCTTCGAACTCGGCGCGATCGAGCTGCGGTCGGACATCGCGCGCCCGGATCTCCAGGACGAGCGTGGTGTCGTGGCGCCCAGCGCGGACGGCGAGGTCGCCAGCGGTTGCCGCCGCTGTTTCGGCGACGAGCAGATACGCGGCTGCCTCGACCATGGGAGCGAATCGATCCGGGGGCATGTGCTCGATGCAGATCGGAACGTTCGTGTCCTCGGCGAGGGCCGCGACCGCCGCGCCGAGGCCGCCGTCGGTCAGCACCCCCGGGAAGATCCCATGCGCGAGTTCGCGCAAACCCGCCATCGCGCCTTGCAAGTCGGCCTCGGCGGCTGCCAGCTTGGCAACGAGTTGCGGGTCGGCTCCCGCAACGAGCCGCGAGCGCAGCAGCCGCAGCGAGACAGAGAGGCCGGCGAGATGCTGCTGGGCGCCGTCGTGGAGGTCGCGCTCGAGCCCTCGCCGCTCGGTGTCCGCCGCCTCGACGATCCGCGCGCGCGAGCGGCGCAACTCCTCCTGTCTGGCGGCCTCCTCAGCGCGCAGACGCTCGTTCTCAAGGGCGAGACGTGCGGCAGCTGCGATCTCGCTCACGAGCTGGTCGTCGTCAAGCAGAGCCGGTGCATGCGCCGCCACGGCGAGCGGTCGTCCGTCACCGACGAGGGTCGTCTTCTGCTTGCCCGCTGAGAGCACCACTGGGCGGCCATGGATGTCGACGAACCGATCAGAACCCTCGAGCGGGTAGGCGAGCTCGAGCGTGGGATCGCCGACGATCGTCGCGAGCGCGTCACGCAGCCCGCCCGGAGGCGGCGACTGTGCCAGGTCCACCATCAGCTGGGTCACCGCCGATCGGTCGCGCCATGCGCGGGCCCTGCTCCAGGCGACTCCGAGCGCGATGCCGGCAAGTGCGACTGCCTGGCCGAACCATAGGCGTCGCTCGAGCTCGCCGTTCCAGAGAAAGCCGCGGCGAAGCGATCCGGCGTACATCGCTCCTACAAGGCTCAGGTAAACCGCACCGGCCGAGAAGACGAGCCACCCGGAGCGACGGGCCGTCGCCGAAATCCGCACGAACCTGAGCACGACAACCAGCGCGAGCGCGAAAGCCCAGACCACCCCGAGCCACACGCCGATACGGACGAGGTGAGCGGCTGTCGCGTTGCGAGCTGTGATCAAGAGCAGGTTGCGAGCGCACCCGTCGCCGCACGGCGAGCGCGAGGGGTCGAAAAGGAGCGTCGGCAACAGACCAAGCACAAGGAAAGCTCCGACGTATGCAGTCGCGACCACGGTCCGCTCCAGTCGCGAGGACAGGCGGCCGACGGGAAAGGCGAGCACCGTATGCCCGATCACTGCCGGGCAGAAGGCGTAGAACACGAGCCCGGCTGTGAACACAAGCGACGCCTGCGCTCCGGGGCTGTTCCACTCGAGCAGGAACCAAGCTAACCCGCCCACGACAAGCAGCAGTCCGAATTGGGTCGCCGGCCTACGAAACCAGAAGGTGAGGCCGGCGCCGACCAGCGCGAACCCGCCGCCGAGCAAAGCGGTACGCCCGACGACGGACGTGCCGGCAAACGAATACGCCGGATCGTGCCGCGCGACGATCAGAGAGACCGCTCCCGCAGCGATGGCAAGGCCCGCGACGGCCAGAACGACGGGTGCACGGCGCACACTCAGATCGTCCCACGCCGATGGCGCCACGCAAATCAGGGGCCACCCTGATCTCCTCGTGACTGAATGGCCTCGCCGCGACCATGATCGGCCGCCGCTACGGCCACCTCGCCCGCGATGGGCGCGAGCTCGCGATTGAGTTCCTCGACGCTAGAGCCGACAGGCGTGGCAAGCCAGTGGCAAAGAGAAGGGCCGAGACACGACTAGACCGATCGAAGGCGCTGCCGCGGAAACCGGCACCTGAGCAGGGGAAAGTCTCGTCGGGTCTCGGTGGCTCTCGGCGCCGAGGCAAGCTCATAATCCGTTGGTCCCTGGTTCGAATCCAGGCGGGCCCATTTCATGAAGCCCTGCAAACAAGGAAGTTCGCGAACTCGGCGCTGAGTCGCGCGCTGCCTGTGTTACCAACTGTGTTACCCGGCCAGAG
This sequence comes from Gaiellaceae bacterium, assembly GCA_051955535.1. Classification (GTDB taxonomy): domain Bacteria; phylum Actinomycetota; class Thermoleophilia; order Gaiellales; family Gaiellaceae; genus 13-2-20CM-68-14. The sequence continues at coordinate 43,453 of JBQCGP010000077.1, forward strand.
CGCGTGCTCGGGCGGTGACTTGCGCCGCTCCGCCTTCTCGCGTTCGGCTGCGGCCCTCGCCGTTTGCCGCTCCTGCTCGGCCAGTTGATCGCGCTGGACGACGTCGCCGGCGGTGAGTTGGCGGCCACTCCCGTCGACGGCTGGCCGGTACCAGCGAACGCCGCCGTCGGCCGTGGTGGCGCTGGCTATGCCTGCACCAAGCCACGTTAGCCCCGCGTTAGAGGCTGCGGCGAGCCTTCGATTGACGAGCAAGCAAGTAGGCAGGCGTCAGGAGGCAGTTATGAACAGAGGCTCGCGCGAAAGGCACCTGTTGCAAACGGGCGTGGCGTCGTCGGCGCTCGTCGTCGCGCTGGCGATCGCGGCGATTGCGGCCGGCCAGGCCCACGCGGCATTTCCGGGGGCGAACGGCAAGTTCGTCTTCGAGACGAACCGCGACGGCAACGAAGAGATCTACACGATGAATGCCGAGGGGACGAACCGGGTCGACCTCACCCGCAACCCTGCCGACGACACCGACCCGCGCTGGTCTTCGGACGGCGGCCGGATCGTCTTCGCCAGCAACCGGCCCGGCAACTTCCAGATCTACACGATGAACGCGGACGGCAGCGGCGTCACCCGTGTGACGCACGACGCAAACGACGACCGCCGGCCCACCTGGACCGCCGACGGACACATCCTCTTCCAGAACGGGAGCTTTCCGAACCGGGCGATCTTCCGGATCGGCGCGGACGGCAACCGCCTCCAGCAACTGACGCCGGTCTCGTCGGACAACGCGACGGTGGCAGCGGCGCCGCGGGGAGGCCGGATCGCCTTCAGCAGCACGAGGGGAGATGGAACGCAGCGCCTCTACACGGCGAATGCGGACGGCAGTGCCGCGAAGCTCGTGCTGCCCTCGCCGCCTGGACCGGAAACGGCAGACGTCGAGGCGGACTGGTCACCGCGAGGAAACGAGCTCCTCTTCGAGCGCTTCATCTTCGGCGGGCCTGTGACCACCGAGCTCTACGTCGTCCGCGCCGACGGTACGGGGCTGCGGCGACTGACGAACACGCCCGATCGGCTCGAGCTGCAGCCGGCCTGGTCGCCCGACGGGACGAAGATCAGCTTCCTCGGCTTCACCGGGGTTGGCACCCCCGACGCTCACGGCGCCGTGTACACGATGAACGCGGACGGCAGCGGCGTCACGGAGATTTCGACGCCACGGGCACCGTACGTCGACAGCTTCAGCGACGACCGGATCGACCCGTTCTGGGGAGGAGGACCGTTCCTCACCGGAAGCGGACCCTCGATGGCCGAGGCGAACGGTCGCCTCGAGGTCTCCGTTCCGTCGGACACGCTGAATGACCCTGCCGCAGGGTTCACAGACATCGCCCTCCAAAGCCAGTGTCATTTGCTGGGCGATTTCGACATGCAAACCGATTACCAGCTGCTGCAGTGGCCGCCGCAGAGCGGCGTCAACGTCGACTTCAATACCTTCACCCTCGTCAATGGAAGCTTCGACCAAGGCTTTGGACTGTTCGTCTTCGACCCAGGCGGCGGAACCGGCGTCTCGACCAACTTCCCCGGCCCCGTCAACACGTTCGTACCGGCACCGGAAAGCTCGGGGACGCTCCGCTTCGTCCGCGTCGGCACGACGCTGACCGCCTATCGGCTGACGCCGGGGGGTTGGAGCGCCCTGCAGAGCACGAGCGAGGCTGCGAACGAGGTTGGCGTGAGCCTCGACGTGTTCTCGAACGCGCCGCAGTTCAGCCATCCGGACGTGAAGGTCGCCTACGACAACTTCCGCGTCAACAGCGGCACCTTCTCGTGCCCGTCCTGGTGGACGGACATTGCACCGAACTGGCAACCGCTGCCTTAAAGACGCGGTAGCAAGAGTGGGGAGGCTCGGCCCATCGCCGGGCCTTCCCGTCCCACTCTCCGCCGCCAAACGCGAGGGTTGGCGGCTCGCTCAGCCCCCTGACAGAAAAGCCCCCATCTATAGGCTCGTCGGAGCAGTGTTACCAGCCCGCGGACGCTGTCGGTGCTGAATCCGTAGTCGGTGGACGACCTCTATCAGCAGCCGAGCAGTGTCTCGACGCTGAGAGCCTCACTGATGAGTTCGCTCGCCTGCTCCGTTGTGAGCGTCCTACCCACACGGTCCGGGGTCTCCTGGACGATCAGTTCTCCGGGTTTCGCTGCCACAGATGGAACATGTTCCCTTCACTGTCCTTGCATCCAGCAAAGCGACCATGCAGCGCAACCGATGGCAGTTCTGCCGTGAGTAGAGGTGGAATGTCTCGTATCTCACCGGCTGTGCCGCCCATTTCCTTCACGCGTTCAAGTGCCGATTCCAGGTCGGGCGTCTCCATGTAGACATTCGGTCCCTGTTCCACGGCTGGCTGGACAGCGACTGCCGCGTCCGGCGCGATCTGCGCCATCCGGTAGTCGTACTTTTCGAACACGGGACTTCCGAAGTTCCATCCCATGACGCCGTTCCAAAACCGCGCCGCACGCTCAACATCCAGCGATGGGAACTCCACGTAAAAGACCCTGCCCTCCATTAGCGCCTCCAACCGTCGGATTCGCCGCGAGTCTACGGCGCGCGCCCCGGAAACCTGGCGGAGTCGCCTGGGCCAGCGTTAGAGAATGTCCCTAGACGACCTGGAGGATCGTCCACACAGACCGACGGATCCCATCGATACTGCAGCTCAGTGCTTGCGGCGGGATTTCTGCCCGACATCGACACGTGGGATGCGTGGCGTCCGGATCAGCTGGCCTCACGCCTGCAAGCCCTCGAGGTGCCCTGGGCAGTGGCCGCGGGCTGGGCAATCGATCTGTTTCTCGGCGGCGAGCCAAGGGCTCACGATGACCTTGAGATCGTCGTCGATCGGGCCAGCTTCGGCGCCGTGCGCGCGGCGCTGCCCGAGCTCATTTGGTTCGGCGCTGGCGGCTTGGAAGGGGAAGCCGGCCGTGTCTGGCCGCTCGATAGTGCACCCGCCGGGCTACATCAGACGTGGGGCTGGGATCCCAAGAACGAGTGCTGGCGGCTGGATGTCTTTCGCGAGCCGTGGGATGGACCGACATGGGTCTGCCGGCGCGACCTGTCGATTCGACGGCCGGTCGCCGACGCGATCGACCGCGACTTGGGCGGGATTCCGTACCTGGCGCCAGAGATCGTGTTGCTCTTCAAGGCCAAGCACGCCGAGCGCGAAAAGGATGCCGCCGATTTCGCTCGGGCGCTTCCGATGCTCGAGGCGGACCGACGGCGGTGGTTGGCGGAGGCGCTCCGAATCGTGCACCCAGGGCACCACTGGATCACACCCCTCGATCTCTGAGGTCGTCGACGTAGAGCAGACTGATCTGGGCCAGTGTTCGGGAATGTCACCCGAGCATCCCGAGCACGACTCCGCCGGCGGCGAGGGCCAGTCGGGCGTGCGACGCTTCGCCTGACGTGGGTCTCCACTTCCCGACGCGTGCCGAGCGGCCCGGCAAACTCCCTCACGCGGAGAGCCTTGCGGCTCTGGGCCCCGCGTTCACGAACCAGGGGTCTGTCTTGAAGCGACTGTTCGGGCGCGTGGTCGCCGAGTACGCGGAGTTCCTTTTCTACGCCTGGGACGACGAGCGCGAGGAGGTCATCGGCGTCGGGCACGCGATTCCCGCAGCGTGGGACGGAGACACAGCGAGTCTTCCCGACGGGGGATTCGACGCCGTAATCGAAGCGCGATTCGCCCCGGAACCGCCGACGCCAACCGTCCTCTGCGCGCTGGGAATCACGATCGCTCCCGCTGGGAATCACGATCGCTCCCGAGTGTCGCGGGCGGGGCCTCAGCCGCCGCATGATCGAGCGGATGGCCGAGATCGGGCGCGACCACGGTCTGGAAACGCTGATCGCACCTGTGCGGCCGACCCTGAAGCACCGCTATCCGCTGACTCCGCTCGAGCGCTATCTCTCGTGGCGGCGGCCGGACGGCACCCATCTCGACCCCTGGCTGAGAACGCACGAGCGGCTCGGCGCCGACATCGTCAAGGTCGCCTCGGAATCGGTGGTAGTCACAGGCACCGTGGCGGAGTGGGAGGAATGGACGGAGATAACGTTTCCCGAGAGCGGCCCCTACGTCGTGTCAGGTGCGTTGGTGCCGATCGAGATCGACCGCGAGCGAGACGAAGGCGTCTACGTCGAGCCGAACGTGTGGATGGTGCACTGGCCCCCGATGGCTACCGAGTCCTAGGCCGCTCGCTTG
>JBQCGP010000078.1:0-13505 GCA_051955535.1 Gaiellaceae bacterium
CCTTCGGGGACAGTCCCTCCTGTTTATACGCCCGGCCGCACGAGCCCGGCCTCGTACGCGGCGATCACGGCCTGGACGCGGTCGCGAACTCTGAGCTTGCGGAGAATGCTCGAGACGTGCGACTTGACCGTCGCCTCGGTCAGGTAGAGGCGCTCGGCCAGCTCGGCGTTCGAGAGGCCGTGCGCCATCAGGCCGAGGATCTCGCGCTCGCGGTCGGTCAGCTCCTCTAGCTCGGCGGCATGCGACGCGGACGCCGGCTCCGAGAAGCGTTCGAGCAACCGCTGGGTCGCCTCGGGCCCGAACAGCGAGTTGCCGGCGGCCACGACGCGGATCGCGTCGACCAGCGCCGCGGGCTCGACGTCCTTGAGCAGGAAGCCGCTCGCTCCGGCGCGGATCGCAGCGTAGACGTACTCGTCGAGGTCGAACGTCGTCAGCACCAGCACGCGTGCCCGCGCCCCGCTCTCGACCAGCCGGCGCGTTGCCTCGACCCCGTCCATGTTGGGCATCCGGACGTCCATCAGGATCACGTCGGGGTCGAGCTCCCGCGAGAGCCGCAGCGCCTCGAGGCCGTCGGCCGCCTCACCGACCAGCTCGAGGTCGGGCCGGCCGTCGAGCACCATGCGGAAGCCACTGCGCACGAGCGGCTGGTCGTCGGCGACGAGGATGCGGATGCTCATGCCCCACCCTCGAGCGGGAACCTGGCCGAGACCGCGAAGCCGCCGCCCGGATCCGACCCGGCGGTGAACGAGCCGCCGTAGACCGCAACTCGCTCCCGCATGCCGACCAGCCCGTTGCCTCCGCCGCCGCTGTTGCCGGCCCCGACCCCGTTGTCCCGGACGTCGACGTCGAGCCCGTCCGGCCGGAAGCGCAGTGAGACCTCCGCGTGGCTCGCTCGAGCGTGCTTGAGCGTGTTCGTGAGCGCCTCCTGGACGACCCGGTAGGCAGAGAGATCGATGCCGGCGGGTAGCTCCAGCGGTTGGCCTTCGATCGTGACCGCGACATCGAGGCCGGCCGAGCGAACCTGGTCGACGAGCTCGTCGAGCCGGTCGAGGCTCGGCTGCGGCGCGTAGCCCGCTCCGTCACCGCGGACGACACCGAGCAGGCGACGGAGCTCGGCGAGCGCATCGCGCCCGGTGGCCTCGATGCTCGTCAGGGCCTCGCGGGCCCGTTCGGGCTGCGAGTCGAAGACGTCGTTCGCGGCCGCTGCCTGGACGACCATCACGCTGACGTTGTGGGCGAGTACGTCGTGGAGCTCCCGCGCGATCCGCGCCTGCTCCTCGGCAACGGCGCGCGCCGCCTCGGCCTCCCGTTCGCGCTCGAGCCGCTCGGCGCGCTCCTCGAGAGCGCCGACATACCGGCGCCGCACACGGAGGCTGTCGCCGATCACCCACGCCAGCGAGAAGCCGATCACCCGCCCGACCACGTCGCGCCAGCCATGCGCCGGATGGTTCCACGGCACGGAAAGGACGGCGACTGCGGCCGCGCCTGCTTCAAGCGAGAGCCGCCGCTCACACTGGTCCGCGACCGTGAACAGCGCAACCGCAGCCGGGAAGGGGCTCTCGTAGCCCCAGCCGAGGGAGATCGCGACCGTGGCGGCCGTTGTGATCGCGAGCACTCCCAGCGGGTGGCTCCGCCGTTTGAGCAGCGGCAAGCAGGCAACGAGCGCGAGCGGGACACCGAGCGCCGTTTGGTTGTGCCGCGAGGCGGCGCCAACCGTCGTCGCGAGAGCGACGACGGCCAGCGCCCAGTCGACGATTCGGGGATGCCGCTGCAACCAATCGACGACCATCGCGTGGCAACGCTACGCGTCTCGTGACGTGTCGCGCCAGGCCCCGACGACGAGCGCCGCGGCCGCCCAGACGACCAGCACCGCTGCCGTCGCAGCTACCGACATTCCGATCGTCGGCCCCTGCCGCGCGGCAGTACCGAGGGCCGTCGGGGTCAAGTTGTCGAGCGCAACGCCCGGGAGGAGCTCGCGCACGACGCCGAGCGACGCGATCGCCGCGACGAGCGGCGTCACGGCCAGCCGGAACGCGAGCACGATCCCGATCGAGTAAGCGCGCGAGCCTGTCACGGAGGCCAGGCCGTACGCGAGCAGGAAGTAGAAGACGGCGCTCAGCATCGCCCAGAGGCCGGTTACAGTCAGCAGGTAGGTCGACGGCTGCGGATGGAAGCCCGCGAAGACGACGCTTGCCCCGGCTTCGAGCGCGTACGCAACCGCGACGAACGGAAGCACGAACGCCAGCGCGGCCGGGATCCGCGAGAGGAACAGCGACAGGCGCGAGCGGCCGGTGACGACGAGCTCGCGGTAGACGCCCGCATCGGAGTCGCCGGATCCGGCGAGCGCGCCGACGATGGCCGCGGCGACGGCTGCAAGCGCGGCGATCGCCCAGCCGATGTGGCCGAGCATCGTCACGCCGCCGGCCGGGCCGTGCTTCGTCGGGTCGATCAGATGCAACGTCTCGCTGACCGCGTTCGCGATCACCACGACGCCGATCGTCAGTAGCGCGGTGACGAGGACGAGGCCGCGCCGCTTGGTCAGCTTCAGCAGGTCCGCCGAAACAAGCCGACGGTTAGGGAGTTCCAATGCAAAGGTGCTCATGCCGCGTTCTCCAATCTGGTCGTGATTTCGAGGAAGCGCTGCTCGAGCGAGGGCTTGAGCGGCTCGAGGCGGTAAACGTCGAGTCCCGCCTCGACGAGGCGGCGGTTGAGGTCCGGCAGCGCCGCGGCGTCACCAAGCGTGACGCGAAGACCCGTGCCGTTGTCGCTGACGAGCTCGACCGCGGGATGCCCGGCGACGAGCATCCGAGTGCGCGCCGTCTCGTCGGTCTCGATCAGGACGCTCGGCCGCCCGTTGTCCCGCAGGTCGGCGATGGCGCCCTGGACAACGACCTTCCCTTGGTCGACGATCGCCACGTAGTCGCACGTCTTCTCGACCTCGTCGAGAAGATGGGAGGAGAGGACGATCGTGCGCCCGCGGCCGACGAACGAGCGGACGAAGCCGCGGAACTCCAGGATGCCGGCAGGGTCGAGCCCGTTCATCGGCTCGTCCAGGATCAGCAGCTCGGGGTCGGCGATCAGGCAGCGCGCGATTCCGAGGCGCTGACGCATCCCAAGCGAGTACGTCTTGACGCGGTCGTCCGCCCGCGCGGTGAGGCCCACCTCTTCGAGCGCGGAGTCGATCAGCTCGTACGCCGCGCGGCCGCGGGCCGCGGCGACGATCTCGAGGTTCTCGCGGCCGGTCAAGTGGCCGTGAAAACGGGGCTCTTCGACGATCGCGCCGACCCGGGCGAGCGCTTCCGCGCGCCGCGCCGGGACGGGCAGGCCGAGGAGACGCATCTCTCCGGCGCTCGCGGACGTGAGCCCGAGCAGCATCCGGATCAGCGTCGTCTTCCCGGCCCCGTTGGGGCCGAGATAGCCGAAGGCGACGCCGCGTGGCACGGCCAGGCGGACGGCGTCGACGACGGTTCGATGGCCGAAGCGCTTGGTCAGCCCTTCGGTCTCGACAACTAGGTTGTTCGGTGAAGTCGTCATGCCCCGACGGTAACGCCCGGTAAAGGCGCAGGACATCGGGCGTGAGACCGAAACTGCGCGACTCGAGGAGGATCTGCGACTCCGCCTAAAGTCGGAGGAGGGACTGTCCCCGAACGGGGACTGTCCCATTGAGCGTTTGTCGCTAGTGGAGCGTGTCCTCGAGAACCGTGTCGGTTACGTCGGCGAAGCGCGGCGCGCGCGACATCGTGGCCAGCCGCGAGACGGTCTGCAGGGTCTCGCCGTGCTCGACCAAGCGCTCGAGCTCGGCCAGCTCCTCCTCGAGCCACGCCGCGTCGACGACCGGGCCGCTGACCCGGCGGATCTTCGGATGCGCGGTCGCAAAGACCTGCTCGCCCTCGCCCCAGAGCTCCTCGTGCAGCTTCTCGCCGGGGCGGGTGCCGACGAAGTCGATGCCGATCTCGCCGGCGTCCTTGCCTGACAGGCGGATCATCTGCTCGGCGAGGTCGACGATCTTGACGGGCTCGCCCATGTCGAGCACGAACACGTGCCCCTCGCCGCCGATCGCGCCGGCCTGGATGACGAGGGAGGCCGCCTCGGGGATCGTCATGAAGAAGCGCGTCATCTCCGGGTGCGTGACCGTGACGGGCCCGCCACGCTCGATCTGGCGGCGGAAGATCGGGATCACACTGCCGGATGAGCCGAGCACGTTGCCGAAGCGAACCACGACGAACCGCGTCGAGATGTCGGTGCGGGCGCCGTAGGCCTCGACAACCCACTCGCAAACCGCCTTCGACTGCCCCATCACCGTCTTTGGATTGACCGCCTTGTCGGTGGAAACGAGCACGAAGCGCGCGGCGCCGTGCGCGACGGCCGCGTCGGCGACGACCTTCGTAGCGAGCGCGTTGTTGCGGACGGACTCGAGCGGGTTCGCCTCCATCAGCGGGACGTGCTTGTACGCAGCGGCGTGGAAGACGACGTCGGGCTCGTAGCGTTCGAAGACCTGCCGCATCTTCGTCGCGTTGCCGATGTCGGCCAGCACCGGCACGGCGGCCGAGAAGCCCCGCTCGCCGACGAGCTCGCGCTCGATCTCGAACAGGGCGCTCTCGCCCAGTTCCACCAGGATCAGCCGCTGCGGGCCGAGCTGCGTGAGCTGGCGGCAGAGCTCGGAACCGATCGAGCCACCCGCGCCGGTCACGAGCACGGTCTTTCCCTCCACGTACGGCGCCGAGTCGAGCTCGACCTGGACGGGCTGGCGTCCGAGGACGTCCTCGACCTGCACCGGGCGGATCTGCGCGGCGAGGTCGATCTCGCCGGCGATGAGCTCGTGAAGGCCCGGCAACGTCTTGACGGGGACGCCGTGCTCGCGCGCGGTCGCAACTACCGCGCGGCGGAACTCACCCGATGCGGACGGGACTGCGATCAGCAACTCGTCCGGCCGGTTGTCGCGCAACAGGTGCGGGAGATCGGCTGTCGGGCCGAGCACGCGCACGCCGTGGATGCGGATGTTCTTCTTGCGCGGGTCGTCGTCGACGAGGCCGATCGGCGTGTAGCCGAGCTGCGGGTTGCGGTGCATCTCGCGGATCGTGTCGCGCGCAGCCTCGCCGGCGCCGATCACGAGCACCTCCTTGCCCCGCGCCACCAGGCGGCCGGGCGTGGGCCGCTCGAACACCGAGCGGGCGATCAACCGCGACCCCGCGATGAAGGCCAGCAGCAGGAGCCAGTCCATCACCGCGACGGAGCGCGGTAGGCGCACCTCGGCAACCGGGTTGGCGAAGTAGACGGTCACGGACGCGACGAGCGATGCGACAGTGACGCCCCGGGCCGCGCTCCACATATCGCGCGTCGACACGTACCGCCACCAGCGGTCGTAGAAGCCGAAGAGGATGAAGACCAGGAGCTTGATCCCGACGACAATCAGCACCGTCTTCGTGAACAGCGTGTGGTAGTAGCGCGGCACGCCCTGGTCGAAGCGGAGCTCGAAGGCGAGCCACCACGCCAGCGCGATCAACCCGCCGTCGGCGACGACCTGCCAGATCCGGTGGCGATTGATCGGGATCACGTTGATCCTAGGGCCCGTAGGGCTGAAGATTCTCTCACCACGGAGACGACGCGCTCCTGGACATCCGCCGGGATGCCGGCCCACATGGGCAGCGCGAGGTTCTCCCGCGAGGCGCGACCGGTCTCGGGCAGCACCGCGTCGTCGTAGCCGAGGCGCCGGAGTGCGGGCTGGAGATGGGTCGGGGTCACGTAGTAAGACGCATGCCCGATCTCTGCCGCTGCAAGCGCCTCGGCGAGGCGGTCGCGCTCGGGGCTGCGCACGACGTACATGTGGTAGACGTGGCCGGGCTCGTCCTCGGGCAGCTCGCAGAACTCGCCGAGCCCGAGCTCCGCGTAGCGGGCCGCCGCCTCGCGGCGCGCGCCGTTCCAGCCTTCGAGCTCGCCGAGAAAGAGGCGCAGCGCCGCCGCCTGCAGCTCATCCAGCCGCGAGTTCGTTCCCACGTACGTGAACGTCTTCTTGTCGCGCGACCCGTGGAAGCGGAGCAGTCGAACACGATCCGCGAGCTCCTCGTCGGTCGCGGCGACGAGCCCGCCGTCGCCGAGCCCGACGAGGTTCTTCGTCGGGAAGAAGCTGAACGTCGAGGCAACGCCGGTTGTGGCGACCCCGCGCGCGCCGAACGCCTGTGCCGCGTCCTCGATGATCGGCACCCCCAGTGCCGCCAGGCCCTCGAGATCGGCCGGCCGGCCGAACAGGTGCACCGGCATGATCGCCCGCGTTCGCTCGGTCACCTTCGCCGCGACGTCTTCGGCGTCGACATTGAGCGTGGCGAGATCGATGTCAGCGAAGACCGGGGTCGCGCCCGTGCGGATGATCGCCTCCGCCGTGGCGTAGAAGGTGAACGAGGGGCAGATCACCTCGTCGCCGGCACCGATCTCCATCCCCTCGAGCACCAGCACGAGCGCATCGGTGCCGTTGGCGACGCCGATCGTCTGCGGCACGCCGAGGTACGACGCGGCCTCCTCTTCGAACGCTTTCACGTTCGGGCCGAGAATCAGCTTCCCCGAATCGAGGACGCCCTGGAACCGTTCCAGGATCTGCGGGATCAGGCGCTCGTACTGCGCCCGAACGTCAACTAGAGGGACCGGCACCGCGGGCCAGTGTAGATGAGCGCCTCTTCAAAACCAGCCAGGCGAGCCCCAGGATCACTAGCGCGACGACGATGTACTCGACGTAAGAGAAGTCGTGGTGGAAGTTTTCGTAGCTGGAGCCGAGCGCCCAGCCCGCGGCCGCGATCCCGAAGCACCAGGGAATGCAGCCCAGGAAGGTCAGGACCGTGAAGCGCACGATCGGCATTCGCACAACCCCGGCGGGAATCGAGACGAACGAGCGCACTACAGGCGTCATCCGGCCGAGGAAGACCGTCCAGTCGCCCCAACGGTCGAACCAGCGGTCGACCCGCGCAAGCTTCTGCCGGTCCAGGTGAAACCAGCGGCCGCGCTCCTCGAGCAGCGGGCGCCCGCCGTAGGCGCCGATCGCCCAGCCGATCAACGAGCCCACCGTGTTCCCGAGCACGCCCGCCAGCGACACGGCCACGTACGCCCAAAAGTGCGAGTCGATTTGGTGTCCGAACAGGACCACGTGCTGGCCGGAAAAAGCGCCCGCCGCGAGAGCGCCGCCATACAGCATCACCAGCTCGCTCGCGGCTGGGAAGACCGCGTCGACGACCATCAGCAGGAAGATCGCGTAGAGCCCGTAATTGCCGATGAACGACGTCACCGAGCTCGTGACGGAGGCGAGCACCAAGAGAGACGCTATCGGTGCGCCTGGAAGGACTGCGTCAGCGAGCTCGGCCCGAGCTGGTTCTGTGCGCGCACACGGAGAACGTAGCGTCCGCCGTAGACGAGATTGCCGCGGCGGTCGCGGCCGTCCCACCGCACGCTTGCGGTGCCGGCTCCGACACTTGCGGTGCCGACCTTCCGCACGACGACGCCGTTCGTGCTCTCGACCGTCGTCGTCACCTTCGCGGGGCGGGTGAGCGTGAAGGTCGCGATCACGGCCCGCCGTCCAGCACTTACGCGCACGACGCGCGGCACCCGCAGATTGCCGATCGTGTTGTTCAGCCAGAACGGCTGGTCGACGCTCGACGGGCGGCTGAGGTCGTCCACCGCCGTGACGTTCCAGTGCCAGCGTCCCTCGGTGTCCACCCCGCCGTTCGGCTTCGTCCCGGCGAAGGTGAACTTGTAGGTCCCAGGCGCCTGCGGCCCGCTCTGCGTGAAGCGGGCGACGCCGTCAGGGCCGACGATCTTCGCCGTCACCGTCGACGGGCGCACGACCTTGTAGCTGAGCTGCTCCTTGTCGCCGACGCCGTCGCCGTTCGGCGAGAGCACCGGGTCGGAGGGAACGGGCGCGTAGACCCCGCCGTACGAGACGAGCAGCCCTTCGGAGACGGCCCGCTCGCCGGTCGGATCCGAGGGCCGGTTCAGGAGCTGCCCGTCGAACGCCATCGTCGAGGAGCTGCCGGGCTCGAGCCCGGCGCCGGTGACGCAGCCGAGGCGCACGAGCTGCTGGGCGAGCTCGTAGTTCGTCAGGCCCACGCTGTAGCCGACCTGTCCGCCGTCGGCTACGACCATCACGATCGACCCGTCGCGGCGCTGTCCGATCGCCGTCCGCGCGATGCGCGGCGCGAGGATCGTCGAGGAAAAGTCTTCGAAGGCGCGGAAGACGGCCTTCCCGTTGCGAACGAGCAAGGGGCCGCCGCCGATTGCATCGATGTCGGTCGCCCAGCCGGAGCTGAGCAGGTAGCGGATCGTCACCCGCGCACCCGGCGGCGCCTCGGCGTCGAGCTTCTGCGCCGAACCGCCCGTCGCGGAGAGGACGGCGCCGCCCGCCGGGATCGGCGTGTTCCCGCCCTGTGTGAACTGCACGACGTTGCCGCTCAGATCGGCGCCGGGCGTGAGCGCCGGGAACGGGTACACGACCGCCTCCGTCGCTCCCGCGGCCGCCGGCGTCGCCGCGCCCCAGGCGGGCGTGTAGAGCGTGATGCCGCCCTGATTCGCCGGCTCGTTCAGTCCGGTGAGCGGCCGGCGCTGGCCACGGCCCTGCCAGAACGCGTTCCAGGCGGCGTGGCGGATGTCGAGCGAGCCGTTCGGCTCGATCCCGATGCTCGAGCGTCCAGAGTTCGGGACCGACTGAAGGACCCGGTTCTGCATCACGATCCCGTCCGGACGTCCGTCGGCGGCGTTGAAGTAGTCGCCGTTGACGCCTGCGACGGTCGCGGCCGTCGAGGCCCCGCGCTCGATTCCCGTCAGCCGCTGCCGCCCGGAGATCGCGCCGTCGGAAAGCGTGGGATCGAGACTCCAGAGGCCGCCCGGTCGCGGCGCGACGAGCACGTGCTCGACGACCGGCCCGTGCGGTGTGAAGAGCAGCTGGCGCGTGTAGGTCAGCCCCGGAAGAAGGGTCTGCGGAGCCGCGCCGGCGGGCGGCGCGAACGCGAACGCAAGCAGCGCGACGATGAGAACCCGGCTCCGCAAACTGACCCCGCGCCAAATTAGCGGAATTTCGGCCACGATTCACTCGTGACGAAGCTCGCGGTCGCCCTGGCGGCCCTCGGGGTCTGGCTCGTCGGCTCGGGCGCGGCGAGCCCGGGCACCGTTCGCCCGCACAACCGTCCGGTGCCGATCCTGATGTACCACGTGATCGGAACTCCGCCCCCCGGCACGCCGTTTCCTGACCTCTACGTGGGCCGCGAGGACTTCGCGCTCCAGCTCGCGTGGCTCCACGCCCACGGCTACCACGCCATCTCGCTTCGCCGCGTCTACGACTACTGGAGGCGTGGCGACGCGCTACCGCCGCGGCCGATCGTGCTCACCTTCGACGACGGCTACCCGCAGGACTTCACCCGCGTCCGCCCACTGCTCGCTCAACGTCACTGGCCCGGCGTCCTCAACCTGGCGGTCAGGAACCTGCTCGACGGAAAGCTGACCGTCCGTCAGATCCGCCTGATGATCCGGCAGGGCTGGGAGGTCGACGCGCACACGATCAACCACATCGACCTGACGACGCTCGGCCCGTCCGCGCTGCATCACGAAGTGGCCGGCTCTCGGACCTGGATCCGCCGCCGCTTCCACGTCCCGGTCGACTTCTTCTGTTACCCGTCCGGACGCTACAACGCGCGCGTGATCTCGGCGGTGCGCAGCGCCGGCTTCCTGGGCGCGACCATCGAAGGCGCAGGAAGCGCCTCGCCGCGTGACGGCTTCTTCACGCTGCCGCGTATCCGCGTCTCCCGCTCGGACGGCGTCTCGGGGCTGGCCGCGAAGCTCGGCGGATAGGGTTGCGGCTGTGAGCGCACGCACGGCCCTCGTCGAGGACCTGGTGGCGGGGTTCCCGCACATACCGCCCGAGGCGGTACTCAAGGAGGACCTGCTGCGAACCGGTTTCGCCTTCGACGAGTCGGCCCTGACCGACAACCTCGACGGCGAGGTCAAGCCGAAGTCGTACTTCATCTTCTCGTTCGACCAAAAGCCGCTGGCGGAGCTCGGCGAGGCCGCGAAGCGCCGGCCTCCGGAGGAGGTTGCGCTCACCGGAGGCCCGTACGACCTTCGCCGGACGATCGTCTCCGTCCGCGTCAACCCAGCCTCGCCGTATCGGGTGGCCCGCGAGGAGGATGAGTTGCGGCTCTCGCTCGAGGGACGCGAGATCGCGAAGGTCGCGCTGCCGCCGATGCCCGAGTACTACCGCCACACGCTCGCCAACGGCAAGACGGTCATGGAGACCGCGCCGACGATCCAGTGGGGCTACCTGATCTACCTCACCGTGCTTCGCCTCTGCCAGTACTTCGGAGCGCACGAGGAGTGCGGTTTCTGCGACATCAACCACAACTGGCGCCAGCACAAGAAGGAGGGCCGGCCGTACACCGGGATCAAGCCGGTAGAGGACGTGCTCGAGGCGCTGGATCTGATCGCCCGATACGACGACGGCGGCTCGAAGGCCTACACGCTCACCGGCGGCTCGGTCACGTCGACCGTGGACGGGCTGGCCGAGGCCGACTTCTACGGCCGCTACGCGCGGGCGATCGAGGAGCGCTTCCCCGGCCGCTGGATCGGCAAGGTTGTCGCCCAGGCGCTGCCGAAGGAGGACGTCCAGCGCTACAAGGACTACGGGATCACGATCTACCACCCCAACTACGAGGTCTGGGACAAGCGTCTCTTCTCGCTGATCTCGCCGGGGAAGGAGCGCTACGTCGGCCGCGAGGAGTGGCACCGGAGGATCTTCGAGGCCGCCGAGGTATTCGGGCCGCGCTACGTGATCCCGAACTTCGTCGCCGGCATCGAGATGGCGAAGCCGTTCGGGTTTGATTCCGTCGGCGAAGCCATCGCTTCGACGACGGAGGGGTTGGACTACTTCATGTCGCGCGGGATCACGCCGCGGTTCACGACCTGGTGCCCAGAGCCGACGACGCCGCTCGGCCGCGACAACCCGGACGGTGCGCCACTCGAGTACCACGTCCGGCTGCTCGAGGCCTACCGCGGGGCCTTGGACCGGCATGGGCTCGGCGCCCCACCCGGCTACGGACCTCCCGGTCCCGGGAACGCAGTCTTCTCGGTCAGTTCGTTCATGGACACGCTGGAGCCGGTGCTCGTATGAGGCATCGCTTGCGATGCCGTCTAAGAGGCCGCGCCGACATGTGCGGCGCGGCCGCTAAACCCCAGCGGCAAAATCGCTGCGGTCTGGACACCACGGCGGCGACCGCATGAGGATCGGCGTCGATGAAGCACGGGACCTTTGGGAAGCGCCCGATGAGGAGCTGATTCGCCGCGCGAACGAGGTTCGCGACCGCTTCCACGACCCGAAGCGGGCGACCTACATGGTCATGCGGATCATCAACTACACGAACGTCTGCGTCGCCCAGTGCGACTACTGCGCCTTCTACGTCCTCCCGAATCAGCAGGGCGGTTATGTCCTCTCTCGTGACGATGTGTTCGCGAAGATCGACGAGCTCGTCGAGGTCGGCGGCGACCTCGTCGGCGTCAACGGCGGCTTCAATCCGCGCCTGCCGCTCGACTACTACTGCGACCTGTTCGCCTCCGTGCGCGAGCGCTACGGCGACCGGGTCGAGTTCTACGCGCTGACGATTGCCGAGTTCGTCTTCCTCGCCGACCGGGCGCGGCTGTCGTATGCCGAGGCGGCCGCGCGCCTGCGCGACGCCGGTGTCCACTGGGTCACGGGCGGCGGCAGCGAGATCCTCACCGAGGACTTCCGCTCGCGGCACGCCAAGTGGAAGTACACCGTCGCGGACTACTTCGAGGCGCAGCGCGCGGTCGTCGAGAGCGGCATGCGCACGACCGCGACGATGGTGATCGGCTTCGACGAGACGCTCGACGAGCGCCTCGAGCACCTCCAGCGCACGCGCGATTTCCAGGACGAGACCGGCGGCCTCTTCTCGTTCCTCTGCTGGACGTACAAGCCGTACGGAACCGCGTTCGGCGGCCGCGAGATCTCGCCGCAGGAGTACCGGCGCTGGATCGCGCTCTCCCGGATCTTCCTGGACAACGTGAAGCACATCCGCACCTCGGTGCTGACGCAGAACGAAGAGGCGTTCCGGGCACTCGACTACGGCGCCGACGACTTCGACCTGCCGATCGAGGACGAGGTCACGCAGAAGGCGGGGGCGCGGATCGACCTCGACCTCGAGGGCCTGTTGGGGATCCCGCGCCGGCTGGGCTACACGGTCGAATACCGGCGCGCGGAGCGGCCGGCCGCGCTCGCGGCCTCGTAGTCCGCTGCTCCAGGTTGCGCTCAACGGCCATCGAAGCCCCGACGAACATCCTGCGATCCCGCGGGCACCGCACGAGCTGGCGCGCGAGTCGCGTGCCTCGGTGGACGCCGGTGCCGACGTGGTGCACGTCCACGCCTACGACGATGGGCAGGAGACGCTCGCGCCCGAGCCTTGCGCCGCGATGGTGCGCGCGATCCGGGCGGCCTGTCCAGGCGTCCCGATCTCGCAGACGACGGCGCTCTACATCGCCGGCGACGACCCCGAGCGCCGGCTCGCGCTGGTCGCGGGCTGGACGGAGCTACCCGAGCTCGTCACCGCGAATCAGGGCGAAGAGGGGATCGTCGAGCTCTGCGAGCACCTGCTCGGCCGGAGCGTCGGCATCGAGGCGGGTCTGCTCGTCGTTGGCGACGCCGAGGCGTTCGTGGAGTCCGGAATCAGTCGCCGTTGCACCCGCGTCCTGATCGAGCCGCTCGAAGTGGACCCTGCGGCCGCCGTCGACCACGCAGAGGCGATGGAGGAAGTGCTCGCAGGCGCCGGCATCGAGCTCGAGCAGGTCCACCACGGCGAGATGATCGCGAGCTGGGCGGTCTCGGAGCGGGGCGCTCGCAGAGGCCACGGCGTCCGCACCGGCCTCGAGGACGTGACTGTCCTCCCTGACGGCACGCGCGCGCGCGACAACGTCGAGCTCGTCCGTTACGCGAAAAGGCTCTTGTCCACGAGCTAGCCGCGCCTGCGCGTCTGCGGGCTGATCCCCAGCAAGAACGTCACAACGTCGCCGGCTTTCTCGCGCGCCGTCAGCTTGCGGCCTTCGCCGGAGCCGATCGTGCGCCAGACGATCACGGCGCACGAGGCCCTCCGGTGCCCGGTTGACGGCCGCGACCCGTCCGGCACGACGCTCTCCGACAGCGCCCGAGAACCCTTCGAGGCCGGCGTCGCCGCTTGCGGCGGCGGGGATGTCGTACACGCCTCGACGTTAGCGCGATGACCGATGACTGACCTACAGCCGGTGTTCGCGAATGTCACCTGGAAGGAGACGGTTACATGGTGAAGTCCGGCTGCGGCATCCGAGCGGGCGGCTCGACCGCTTCGACCAAGAAGCCCAGCGTGTCGGCCGTGTCGTAGTACGCGGCGGCCCCGTCTCCGTCGGCTCCAAAGGAGTGGATGCGCGCGATCACCGGATGACCGGCGGCTTCCATCTCCGCGGTTGTCCGCTCGAGCGAACGAACGGCATAGGCG